>JASHPK010000015.1 GCA_030038095.1 Thermoplasmata archaeon
GTGAGCGCGTTCCGGGAGGTGTTTCGAACCTTACGGCCAGGCGGCCGATTCGTGGTGTGGACCGGCTCCCCGAAGATGTACGGGACGCCCGCGGTCGGCCCCAAGCGAAGGGGAGGCGTGCGACTGTACGAGGACCGCGTAGTGGTCCGATTCGCCCGAAGGGCCGGGTTCTCGGACGTGCGGGTCGACCACCCCGACCTTCGGCCCATCGCCAGGGCCGTCGGGGTCCCCGAGCCCTCTCGGTTCCTCTTCGGCCCCGAGTACGGGGGCTTCCTCTGGGCCCGGAGAGGCTGAACCGCGGCGCGCTCGACGGGCCCGAGGGTACCTGGCCGCCGCCGGGCAGGAGTCCCGGGAACGCCACCCCCACGATCGCCGGGAGCCGTGCGCCGCCGTCCTCCTGGGTCCCGCGCGCGATTCGCGGTCCCGTCACCGGAAACGCGGAACCCGACTTGGCGGAAGCCGAAATGGACTGGTCGGGATTTGAACCCGAGGCCTCCGGTTTGCAAAACCGGCGATCTTCCGAACTGATCTACCAGCCCGCGCGGTCGTTCGAGAGGGGCCGCTCGCCGCCTTATCCTTTCGGCCGGAGCGGCGGGGCCACCGACTCCCAGACCCGGTCGAGCTTCGGCACGGTCGTCCGCCGACGGATCTCCGACGGCGCCACCCATTCCGCCCGCGTATGTTCCCAGTCGAGGCGCACGTCCGTCCGTTCGGCCCGGAACCGGAACGGGTAGACCACGAAGATCCTCCTCCCGTCGCGGGCGAGCGCGGGAGTACCGACGGAGGCGAGCCGAAGGTCCGTGGGCTCGAGGCCGGTCTCCTCCCGGATCTCGCGATAGATCTGGTCGAGCGGGTTGGGGTCCTCGAGGAACCCGGAGACCCCGGCCCACTGCCCCGGAAAGCTCCCCACTTGATGGCTCCGCTCGAGCAGGAGGACCGCTCCGTCGTCCCGCTCGAGGAACGCCGTGACGACGGGGACCTCCTCGACCCCGGGGATCGAGATCGTCCCGCGAGATCCGTCGACCTCGATCGCCTCCCCCTCCCGCAGGACGTCCCGGTCGATCTCTCCGACCGCCGGGATCCCGGGGGGTCCGCCCGGGCCACCCGGCGTCCCGTGCAGGACGACCGCTCGAGCGCCCGCCGGGAGCGCCTCCGTCGGCGGCCACCAGAGGGCGGGGAGCGCGAGGACCTCCTCGGACGCTCCGCGACCGGATCCCCAGACGAGGGGATCGTCGCAGAACCGCACGCGCCCGATCGCGACCCCGGGGGCGACGGCAAGACCCGGCAGCGTCACGGCCGGAGGAAGGGGCCCGGCTATTCGACCTTGCGCCCGGTCGTTTCCGAGGAAAAGCCAATTAGCCGGGCCGGCTCGCGCCGACGTGAAGCTGAGCGCCTTCACGATCGTCGACGACTACGCCGACCGCCCCGGCGGGCCCACCGCGCGGCTCGCGGACGTCGTGGCGCTCGCCGAGGCGGCCGAGTCGAGCCGTCTCTCGACCCTGTGGATCGCGGAGCACCACTTCCAGCCGAGCGGGATCTGCCCGGCGCCCGCGGTGCTGCTGGCGGCCTGCGGCGCCCGCACCCGGGCCCTCCGGCTCGGAGTGCTCGTCTCCGTCCTGCCGTTCCACCGGCCGGTGGAGGTCGCCGAGCAGTACGCCCTCCTCGACCAGATTGTCGGGGGCCGGCTGAACGTGGGAGTGGGCAGTGGATACATCCCGAGCGAGTTCGAGGGCTTCGGCGTCGATCCGGCGACGAAGCGCGAGCGGTTCGACGACGCGCTCCAGACGCTCCTCGCGGCCTGGGAGGGCCGCGATGTCCGCGTCGCGGGGGCGCGAACCTCCGTCCGGCTGAACGTGCTTCCGCTGCAGCGCCCCCATCCTCCGATCTCGATCGCGGTCCAGCGGCGGGAGGCGATCCCGTTCGTCGCGCGCCGCGGAGTGTCGGTCGCCCTCATCCCGTACGCCACCGTCTCCGGGCTCCCGGAGCTCGCGGAGGAGATCCGGGAGTTCCGCTCCGCCCTTCCGCCCGGGTCTCCGGCGGGGGTGACGGTCGGCCTCCACCTCTACGCGGGGGAGCACCCGGAGCGGGCCCGGGCCGCCCTCGACCGCTTCCTCGAGAGCCGGCTCAAGACCCAGAGCACCTTCTACCAGGCGAAGTCGGCGAACCATCCGGCCGAGGCGAGCCGCAACGGTCTCGAGGAGAGCGACCTCGCCCTCATCGGGTCGCCCCGGGACGTCGTGCAGCGACTCGAGCGGTTCCGCGGAATCGGGGTCGACGAGGTCGCGGGCATCTTCGACTTTGGCGGGTTGCCGCGCGAGGAGGTCATCGCCTCCGTCCGCTCGCTCGGGGCGGAGTATTCCCGCTGAGGGCCGTGGTCGGAGCGCCGGCCGCGCGGGTTCCACCCGGACCAGCTCGAAGGGAAGAGGGCGGAGAAGGGGTTGGTTCCAGGACCCAAGCTGCGTCTAGGTGGCGCCCGGGGGCGGGGTGGGCAGGGGAGGCTGTCCCTCCTCCGGCGCGGGAGGCTCTTTCCACTCGGCGGCCGCGGGGGTCGAGGGGGCCGGCGCGGGCGGGCTCATCGGCTCCGTGACGTTTGCTGGCGGGGTCCCTCCGGAGGGGGGCGGGGCGGGCGAGTGGGAGCGGCGGTGCCGCACCCACAGGACGAGTCCCACGATCACCACGAGGAGGATGATCAGGAAGAGGATCAGCCACCCGAGCGTGAGACCCGTCCCGGGACTCAGGTCGAGCGAAAGCACCGACGGGTTGGCGTTCACGGTGATCGCGGTCATCCCCGAGCAGGTGCCCTCGAAGCAGGAGTTGCCGGTGAGGTACGTGCCGTTGAGGACGATCTCGATGAACACGATGCCGCTCGGCCAGCTCGACGGGATGGTGAGCGGGAACGAGCCGGACGTGCTGGTCGTCGAGACAAGGCCGCCCAGCTGCGTACCTGCGAGCGCCACGTGGAAGGTGTAGACGACCGGCAGCGGAGCGTTGCCGTAGGGGCTGATCTGGTAGGTGACCGAGATCGTCTCTCCCGGCTGGAAGCTCCCGTCCGAGTACTTCGAGAGGGTGCTGACGCCGACGATGACGTTGTAGCCGAAGGACTGGTTGAGGGTCAGCACCGCCGAGGCGACCGTGCCCGCGGCGGGAGAGCCGAGGTAGGCATAGATCTCGTACGAGCTCGGTGCCCCCGAGGACGGGACGCTGATCGTGAAGGAGCTGTCGTTGGCCACGGTGCCCGACGCGACGAGCCCGTGTCCTCCGTAGTTCGGATAGCCGTACTCCGCGTAGACCTGGTAGGTGATCGCGGCCCCGCTACCGAGCGCGCTCGCCCCCCAGTCGATCGCGGTGATCGAGATCGATTGTCCGGGCGAGAAGGCGGTCGAGCTCGGGTTGAGGGCGAGGGTGGGGGTCTCGACCACGGCGGAGGCCTCGCCCGCGAACGCGGAGGTGGCGTTCGCCGCCAGCACTTCGATCGTGAATCCCCCGATGAACCCGGAGGGGAGGGAGAGCGCGATCGTGCCGGTGCTCGCCGTGCTCGAGATGGTTCCTTGGCCGAGGAAGTAGCCGGTCGCATCGGCGTAGTCGTACCATTCGGTCGCGGTGAGGGGACCGGTCCTGGTGGAGTTACTGTTGAGCGTCCAGGTCGCGGTGATCGCTTGGCCGGGGAAGTACGCGAGCTGGTTCAGGGTCACCGTGACCCCGACGGCGTTCTCGCTGGGCTCCATGTAGAACGAATAGTTGCCCCACGCGACGAAGTCCCGGTTCGCGGGGACGGGGGCGGCCCCGGGGTCAGTGACGGTGAGGTTGACGGAGTTGTAGAAGGGATACTGGTAGTACGTGCTGAACTGGGGCGAGTCCGCGTAGAACGAGAACGCGACGATGCCGGTCGCGTTGCTGACGAGGGACGTGGGCGGATTCCCCGGCGGGGTCACGATCTTCGTGCCGTTCCAGAAGTGAATCGCGACCGGAAGGCCCGCGACCGGGGTGAACTGGTCGTAGCCGCCGAAGGCCCCGACGAGGGCGCAGACCTGGACATACGAACCGGAGTAGAAGTACTGTTGATACCCGCTGTAGATGCCGCAGAAGTTCGGCGAGTCGGCGTACATGAAGAATGACTCGATGACCACCTCACCGACGATGTAGTAGACCGTCTCCGACTCGTTCTCGGCGATGTGACCGCTCACGTTGATGTCCGCCCAGAGGGTGATCACGATGTCCGAGTTCCAGGTCGCGTTCGCGGGGACCTTCCACGTCGTGTTGCCGAGCGGGGAGGACCCGAGATTGAGGGGTTTCGCGAACAGCGCGACCTCGGTGCCGTTCGCGCCGAAATAATACCCGTCCATCCCGACGTTCGTGATCTGGGTGGCCGGACTGAGGTTCACCAGCGAGAGCGCGTCCCAGACGGTGTTGATCCGCTCTTCGGGGAGGACGATCGTGTACGGGTAGGGGGTCCCTCCGGCCTCGAAGAGGTAGGTGCGGACGGTGATATTGTACGATACGCTCCCACCGAGGGGAGCCGTGGCGTTCACGACCCAGTTGCCCCCGATCTTGACGCTCGCCGGGAACGTGTAGGAGAGCCCGGTCTCCGCCGAATAATAGCTGAACGTCGTGGCGTTGTTCGGGACCTCGACGTGGTACGCCGGTTGGGGAACGCCGTCTCGCGCCGCGTTCGGGTCGGTGATCGTGAAGTTGATCGACTTGTCAGCGGTCGGGTCGTAGATGGCGAAGTAGAGGATGTTGGCTCCGAGGGATCCGTCCGCGGTCCCCGTCGTGTAGCTGGTGATGTTACAGTAGGGGCATTCGCCCGACGAGGTGTACATCTGGAGGGTCGAAAACGCGGGGTGGGGCGCGCTCCCCCGAACGGTCGGGGTCAGAGGGGTCGCGCGCGCCGCGGGGGCCGCAAGCACGGCCAGGGACGAGACGACCAGCAATACGACTACCGCCAATAGCCACGGACGATTCGCCATCGCCATTGGCTCGACCTCCTGGTATAAAAACGCTCGTGCCCAAGTCATGCCGTTCTGTCGGCGGTAGAACGGCCCCGGGCGGGGTCGGTCCGATTGGCCTTTATGGAACGGTCCGCTGACTCCGCGGATTGACCATGACCGAGATTCTCCCTGGTGTGCACCTGATCGATGGGATCGACCCGTCCCCCGACTTCTCGACGCACGTCTACCTGCTCAAGGACCCGGGGGCTTCGTGGACGCTGATCGACACCGGCCTTCCCGGCGCCTATGAGAAGGTCGAGGCGTACCTCACCAAGGTCCGCGTCGAGCCGCGTTCGGTGAAGAAGATCCTCATCACCCACCTCCACCGGGACCATGTGGGTTCGCTGAAGCACCTCGCCCAGAAGACCGGCGCTCGCACCTTCGCCCACTGGATCGAGGCGGCGTACCTCGCCGAGCAGCCGAAGTACGAAGGCCCGGGGACCCCGCCCGCGGAGCCGTTCCGGGTCGATGAGGTCCTAAAGGACGGGGACTCGGTGGACGCGGCGGGAGGCTTGATCGCCTACCACACCCCCGGGCACACTCCGGGGCACACCGCCTTCTACCAGGCCGAACGGAAGATCCTCTTCTCGGGGGACCTCTTCTTCGGCCATGGGTCGGGCGTTGTCCTCACCCCACCGGAGTACACCTTCCACACGCCCACCGCTCAGATCTCCGCCCGCCGGATGAGCCAGCTCTCCGTCGATGCGCTGATGACGTACCACGGGGGTCCGATCCTCTCCTCGGGTGGAGCGGCCGTCCGCAAATTGGTCGAGAAGCTGTAGTCCGGAGGACCCGCGGTCCACCCGCGTCACCGACCCGAGCGGCGTGAGTGGGACTGGCCAGATTTGAACTGGCGTCTCGGAGTCCCGAACCCCGAAGGATGGACCAAGCTACCCCACAGTCCCAAGCGGCGGCGACGCACCAGCCCCCGCTATTTGAGCGTGCGGGCGCGTGGGCCCACGCGATCGCTCGGGCGAGGCGTTTCAGCACCCCTCCCTAGGCGTATAGAGGCCTCACGACCCTCGAGCGGGTGATGGGAAGCGCGGGCTCGACACCTCCGATCCCGGGTTTTGCCCCGGTGGAGTCGCTCTCCTGGAGCATCCCCGGCCTCCGCGAGGATCCCACGATGTGCCTTCGCTGCCGCTCGGCCCAGATGCTCTGCGGCAAGCCGATCTGTCCGATCCTGCTCAAGTACAACGCCTTCCAACGGACGCTGCCGATGGTCGGCGGGACCAACTTCGAGGGATCCTCTCCGCCGGGCGTCTTCGTGGGACGATTCGGCTATCCGAGCGTCGCCTTGGGCCCGCTGCTCAGCCCGGAGCACGGCTCGACGGAGCTCTACGACACTCCGGAGGACTGGGTGGGGCGTTCGGTCGCGGAGGTCGTGTCGTTCCGCACCGGGCTCGTCCGGGGGACGACGCGCATGCGGGTGACGGACGCGGAGCGCCCGATCCCGCTCCTCGAGGAGTACCAGCTGCTCGGGATCGCGGCCGAGTCCGCCGAGAGCGAGGCGACCTTCCGCCGGCCCCCCCGGGGACACCTCGCCCTCTCCGACACCGCCCCGCCGTTCGGGCCGACCGCGCCGATCGAACGGTTCGAGCTCAACGTCCGGCGGGTCGATCCCCACCTCGACCGGCTGACCTCGGACACCGACGCGAACGCCCGGGTGGCGGTGGGCGAGCTCTACCAGCGGGGGGTCCGGGTGAGCCGGATCCAACGGGCGTTCAGCGTAGGGACCCTCGGGCGACACGGCCGACGGAGGCTCGTCCCGACCCGCTGGAGCATCACCGCGGTGGACGACCTCTTGTCCAAGATGAACCTCGAGCGGATCCGCCTGCTCCCCGAGCTCGGCGAAATCCTCGTCTACCAGCTCACCGCCCTCGACAACCGTTGGCTCCTCGTCTTCCTCCCGGGCGCCTACCGCTATGAGTCCATCGAAGCGTGGTATCCGAACACGCTGTGGAACCCCGACCCGAACCAGATCGTGATCATGGGAGACCACGAGGGCCACGAGGGGAGGACGACCTACGCGTCGATCGGCGGGTGCTACTACGCGGCCCGGCTCGCGACCAGCGAGGCGCTCCTGGCGCTCCAGCGCCAGGCGGGGGTCATCGTCCTGAGAGAGGTCCACCCGGGCGAGATCCTCCCGCTCGGGGTGTGGAACGTGCGGGAGCACGTCCGCGCGGCGCTTCGGCAGCGACCGGAACGGATCGGTTCCCTCGAGGAGCTCCTGACCCGGATCGGCTCGACCTTCGTGATCCCGGTGCCTCGATGGATGCGCGCGAGCGCGGTCCTGCACGACGCGCGCACTCAGCGCCGGCTCGACGACTGGCTCCCGGCGGGCGCCTGAGCGGCCGATCTACGCGTACCGCTCGCCACACCGGCCACAGAAAGTGTCCTTGGGCCCCCGGCTCGCGCCACAGTGGGGGCAGCTCAACCCGGGCTTCGGGCGCCCGCAGCCCCGGCAGAAGACGTCCTCCGCGAGCATCGGGTAACCGCAGTCGGGGCACCGGTTCGCGCTGGCGACCCGATCGGCCGCCGCCCCCGGGTCGATCGGCCCGTCGGCGAGGCCGCCTTCCCCGGCGGCCGGCCCGGCGGACCTCGCCGGGGGTGGGAGCGTCTCGACGCTCGCCCCGAGCTCTCGGCGGGCCCGGAGGGCGAGGCGGAAGGCCTCGGTGTAGTCCCCTCGCGCGTACGCGGCAGCGGCCTGCTGGCGAATCCCGTCCGCCGCGACCACCCGGCTCGTCGGCGCGTGCTGGGTCCTCGCCTGGTCGAGCTCGGTCGCGAGCAGGTGGAGCTGGAACTGGGACTCTACCTGGTTCTTCGGGAGGGAAGGGACCGAGGCCGCGGGCGGGGGGCTCGAGGCCGCGCCCGCCCCTCCGTTCGGGGCCGCCCCGGGGTCGTGGACGATCGTCGCGGGCCGCTCGGTGGAGGACGGCAGCGGGGTGGTCGACGTGCGGGCGTGCACGAGCGACTCGTGCACGGACTGGGCGGTCTGGTACGCCCGGTCGTAGTTCTGGGTGTCGAATGCGCCCTGGGCCTCCGCGATCTGCTCCCGCGCGCGCGACACGTCGCCGCCCGAACGCGCCAGGATCTCCACTTCGCGCCGGGCCATGGCAATCCGATTGAACGCCCGGTCCTGGACGAGCCCGGGAGAGGACTTCAGTTCGCCGAGGAGCTTGTCCCGTCGGCGGTGCAGTCGGCGCAGGATGTAGAGCCCGACACCGGCGAGCACGCAGGCAAGGAGAACGATGACGAGGATGATGCCGAGTTCGACGCCCGTGAGAGAGCCGGCCATGCCGACGACCGCGGGGGGCCTGGAGGAGAGGGCCCGCCCCGCGAACTAGTGCGCCGACCGAGTATTTAGAACGCGGGACGCTCGGCGGCTCTGTAGGAGAACCCTGGACCGACCGGAGAACTAGGCTGAGCTTAGGGGGATCGCGACGCCCTCTGACCCGCCCACTTCGAAGTGAGAGACCGTGGTTTCCCGGTCGACCAAGAACTCGTCATCCAAGGGATAGAAGACTGCCTGGTCGATCCGGTCCCCCGCGAGCGCGTGGACCGACTCGAGGGACTCCCAGAAGGAGATCGTGACCACCTCCGCTCGATCCCCGGTCCGCCGACAGAGGAGGAGGGATCCTACTTTCCCGGGCATCCCGACCTGCTCCTGGATCCTCTTCCGCAGGCCGTTCATGTAGGCCTCCGCGTCCTTGGCCTTGGTCCACCCCCGCCACATCCGGGCGATCATGCGAACCCCCTCTCGAAGGGAAGACCCAGGCTTCGAGAAGAGAGCTCCGTCAAGCCTCTTTCATACGCCGTCAAGCGGACCCGGGAGGAAGTTGAGTGACGGGGATCGTCAGCGTCCCCTCGAGCGATCCGCCGGGCGATGGGGAACTGGACCCTGTTGCGCGGCGCGCCGGTTGAAGAACCAGGGTGGAAGTCAGGATCTACCCGTACAGCCGGTGCTCGGCGGCCGAGTCCTCCCCGCCCGAAGGTGAGGCCGTGCAGCGGTCCTTGCCGGTGCCTACGGGCCGGCCGAGCAGGTAGGTCGAGCGAGCACCCTCGATCTCGAGCTCGATCTCGGCCCCGAGCCGCGGCCGGTGGTCGAGGACGACCGGCAGGTAGTTCGGGAGGCGGGCCATCGCCGAGCCCCCCGCCCCGTACTCGACCACGCGCCCCGGCGCCCGCGTCCCGATCCAGCGCTCGAGACGGCGCCGGGCGATGGCGCGACGCAGCTCCGCGAGCGAACGGGAACGTCGCTTCGCGACCCCGCTCGGGACCGGTCGGCGACGGGCCGCCGGGGTGCCGGGCCTCGGTGAATACCGGGTGACGTTCACGGTCTCGGGGCCGACCTCCTCGAGGAGGGACCGGGTCGCCTCGAAGTCGCGCTCGGTCTCCTCGGGAAAGCCCACGATCACGTCGGTCGCGAGATGGAGTTCCGGGAACGAGGCCCGGGCGAGATCGACCGTCCGGCGGAACTCCGCGGCTGAGTAGCCGCGCCGCATCGCCTCGAGGACGGAATCCGACCCGCTCTGCACGGGGAGGTGGAGGAACTGGTAGAACCGCGGGTCCGAGATCGCCCGGAGATACGGCGTGACGATCGGGATGAGGCTCTGGGGGCTCATCATTCCGACCCGGACCCGGAACTCGCCGGGAAGGCCGGCGACCTGATCGAGGAGGTCCGGCAGCCGCTCGCCGGTCGGCAGGTCGAGCCCCCAGGCGGACGTGTCGAGGGAGGTGAGCCGGACCTCGACCGCCCCGCGGTCGACCGCAGCGCGGACGCGCCGGAGCACCTCGAGGCTCGGAACGCTCTCGAGCGGCCCGCGGGCGAGCCGGCTGTAGCAGTAGGTGCAGCCGCTCGTGCATCCCTGGGCGATCACGACCTCCTCCGTCACCGGTCGGAGGGTGGGCTCGGCCGGGCGCGGGGAAGGCGCCGAGGGGATCCGAGCCTCTCCTGGACCCCACGCCTCCAGGAGCTCGGGGACGCGGCCCTGCTGACGGATCGGGACGAACGTCGTCCGCTCGGCCCCCGGTCCGGTGAGGAGCCCCGTGCGCAACGGGACGAGGCAGCCGGTCACGACCATCCGGGGCACGCGGTGGGCCAGGTCCTGCCAGCGACGGACCATCCGCGCCTCGGTCGCGCCGATGACCCCGCAGGTGACGAGGATCCCGACCTCCGCCCCCTCGGGGGAGCGAAGGAGCTCGTGGCCCTGGGCCCCGAGCGCGCGCGCGAGGGCGGCTCCCTCTCCCTGGTTCTGGGCGCACCCGTACGACTCGAGGTAGACGCGCACGTCCGGCCTCCTCGGGGCCCCGTAGGCCCGGGACCTAGAAGACGGTCAGCTTGTTCGTGAGGAGGAGCCGCGGGATCGTGTCGATCTGGTCGAACCAGCCCTGGGCGACCGCCTCGGCCTTCGCCTTGACCTGCGCGAGCTTCACGCCCGCGGCGGGGAGCACCTGGAGGCTCGCCACCTGGGGCTGGTCGACGGGCTTGCCGATCTGGGAAAGGATGCGGACGTGGACCTCCCGGACGTTCCCGCCCGTCTCCTTCACGATGTCGTTCGCGATCAGGTTCCCGAGCAGGTTGTAGATCTTCCCGACGTGGTTGACCGGGTTCTTCCCGGCCGACGCCTCGAGGCTCATCGGCCGGCACGGGGTGATGAGGCCGTTCGCGCGATTCCCGCGGCCGACGGAGCCGTCGTCCCCGGCCTCCATGGAACAGCCCGTGACGGTCAGGTAGTACCGCCCGAGCTCGGGGTCGTCCGCGGTATTCACCTCGATGGAGACCTCGCGGCGGGTCAGCTTCGCCGCATGGTCCGCGAGCGCCGACTGGATCTCGTCACAAACGGACCGGTACTCGGTCGGGTCCTTCACCTCGCGGTCGACGAGGGCGGCCGCGACCGTGAGGCGGATCTTGTCGTGGTCGCGGTACCCCATCACCTTCACATCCTCGCCGAGCGCGTGGAGCTTCTTCTTGAGCTTGAGCGTGAGGAAGTGCTCGCTCTCGAGCACGAGCCGCTCGGTGTCGGAGAGGGGGGCGAACCCGACCCCGAACGACGTGTCGTTCGAGAGGACGCTCTTCTGCTCGAAGACGCCGCGCAGATCGACCGACCCCTGCCCGATCCGGCAGTCGAAGTCGATCTGGTGCTCGACGTCGATGTGGGCGCAGATCGACTGGACGTACTTCTTCGCGGCCTCGATCGCCGTCTCGCGGTAGGCGAGGCGCTCCCCGTTGACCTCGGTCGTCGCCCGTCCGACCAGCAGGATGTAGATCGGCTGGGTGACCTTTCCCCCGCCGAACTTCGGTTCGGAGGCCCCGCCCACGACCTGGGTCTCGTCCGTGTTGTGGTGGAGGATCCGCCCGAACTCGTCGAGGTACAGGCGCGAGAGCGCCCGGCTCACCGACTCGGAAACGCCGTCGGCGATCGAATCGGGGTGCCCGAGGCCCTTCCGCTCGACGAGCTCGACTTCCTGGTCCTCGATGTGGACGGTCCTGAGCGGTTCGACCTCGATGTTCCGGGGGGCCATGGAGGGGGTTCCTCGGGCGTCCGAGCCGGGGGTGGGTTTAACGGTTGCGCGAACGACGGGGGGACGACGGCCCCTGCGACTCGTCAGAGGTTGTGTCCGGCGAAAATCGCCTTCGCCATGTGCGGGCCCCGGCGCTCGTAGCCGCGCGCCCGGTAGTACTCGCGGGTCCCGACCGCGCTCCGAACGTAGATCTCGGAGAACCCCTCCGCGCGGACCTGGGCTTCGGCCGAGTCGAGCAGGGCCCGCCCGAATCCCCGGTGCTGGTAGTCGGTCGGTCCGGTCCCCGGGGTCCCCACGGGGACCTCGCGGCCGAGCACCTTGAGCTCTCGGATGACCGGGGCCGTGAGGCCCCCCTCCGTCCGGTCCGACGGGAAGCGGAGGCGGAGGAATCCGGCGACGGTATCGGTCGCCTCGTCCTCGAACGCAAAGAAGACCTCCCGCCCGAGCGAGGCCCCGTACTCGGTCTCCGTGAGCCGGAACACCTCGGCGGGCGGGGCCTCGTGCCGTCCGACCTCCCGACAGCGCAGGCAGCGGCAGCGTCGGCCGTCCTCGGCCAGACGCGAGAGCGCCGCCTCGCGGACGTTGGAGGTGCGGACGCCCGCCGCGATCAGTCGGGCGGGGATGTCCCGCTGGATGCGCTGGACGCGGACCCAGGGGGGCAGCTCGGCCTTGATCCTCGCGAGGAGCTCGACGGCGGTCCGGGTGTCGTACGGGGTGTAGCGGCCCGCCTTCCATTCGTCATAGAGCGGGGCGCCCTGAACCACGAGGGTCGGGTAGATCTTGAGCAGGTCGGGCCGAAAACCGTCCCGCGCGAACAGGCGCCGGAAGTCCGCGAGGTCCTGCTCGGGGTCCATGCCCGGCAGGCCGAGCATGACGTGGTAGCAGACCTTGAGGCCCCGGTCCCTCGCCTCGCGGGTGGCCCGCTCGACGTCGCCGCTCGAGTGGGCCCGACCCACCGCGGCGAGGACGTCGTCGTGCAGGCACTCGACCCCGATCTCGACCCGGGTCACTCCCGCGTCCAAGAGGAACGGCAGCACCCGCCCGTCGCACCAGTCCGGCCGGGTCTCGACCGTGAGGCCGACCATGCGGTGCTCCGCGGTCTCGTTCGTGCGCTCGGCCTCCTCGAGGCTCGCGGAGACCGTGCCGTTGAGCCCGTCGTAGATCCCTCGCAGCACCTCGGCCTGGTACCCGGGAGGGCGCGAGGGGAACGTCCCCCCCATCACGATCACCTCGACCTTCGAGGTCGGGTGGCCGATCGCCCCGAGGGTCTCGAGCCGGTTCCGCGTGATCGCCCGGGAGTCCCAGTGGAACTGCGCCCCTCGCAGGGCGGACGGCTCCTCCCCGGTGTAGCTCTGGGGGCTCCCGTTCTCGACCCCACCGGGGCAGTAGGTGCACCTCCCGTGCGGGCAGCGGGCGGGAGCGGTCATCACGGCGACGACGGCCACGCCCGAGAGGGTGCGGGAGGGCTTGCGGAGCACGCCCCCCTCGTACCGGGCCCGCTCCGCCGGGGCCAGCCCCTCCAGCCACTCGGCGTTGGTCGGCAGCGCGCCGGAGCGGCCGTCCCGCATCCACGCGAGCTTCGCCCGGTGGATCTCCTCGGGCGACGGCGGGCTCCCGCTCATCGGTGGAGCCACGCGCGGGACTCGCCGGTGACCACGTACGGGGCCCGCTGGAGGTCGGCGACCGTCCGCGACCCGGTGAGGAACATGGCGACCTTGAGCTCGTGGACGAACAGTTCGAGCTCGTGCCGGGTCTCTTCGTATCCGGTAGCGGCGGCGCGCAGCACGCCGCCCGCGGTCCCCGCGGCGCTCGCCCCCAGGGCGATCGCCCGCGCCACATCGAGGCCGGAACGTACCCCGCCGCTCGCGATCACGGGGAGCCCGAGCGGGACGAGCTCGAGGACCGAGATCGGGGACGGGATCCCCCAGTCCCAGAACGTCTTGCCGATCCGGGCCTCGCGCACCGCGCCCTGGTCGACTGCCCGGTAGTGCTCCACGGCCGCGAACGACGTCCCGCCCGTGCCGCTCACGTCGAACGCGCGCACGTGACGGTCCCGCAGCTCCTCGGCGACCGAGCGCGAGATCCCCGCCCCGGTCTCCTTCACGAGGACCGGAAACGTCGCGGCCAGCTCGCCGATCCGGGCGAGGCACCCCTTCGCGCGGCGATCCCCTTCGGGCTGGGCCATCTCCTGAAGGAAGTTGAGGTGCACGGCGAGGACGTCGGCCCCGATCAGCTGCATCGCCGATCGCACCTCGTCCGGTCCGACCACGCGGTCGCCGGGTCGCTGCGGGATGATCTGCGGGGCCCCGAGGTTCGCGAACTTGAGCGGGACCGGGAACCGCGCGACGCAGGAGTAGCTCTCGGGGTACTGGCCCTTCAGGATCGCGGCCCGTTCGCTGCCGACGCCCATCGCGACGCCCACCTCCGCCGCCGCCTGGGCGAGGTTCTGATTGATCTTCGCGGCGTCCGGGAAGCCCCCGGTCATCCCGGTGATCACGATCGGAGCTCGCAGCGCGTGCCCGAGCAGGGTCACGGAGGTGTCGATCTCCTCGAAGTCGAGCTCGGGCAGGGCCCGGTGGACGAGCTGGATGTCGTCCCAGTACCGGTACCGCCCCTCGACGTTGCGTCCGAGGACGACCTTGACGTGCTCGGCCTTGCGGTGGGAGAGGTCGATCCCTCCCTCGTCAGCCGCGCTCGTCGGTTCCCGCGCGCGCCCAGCTCCCATAGACCAGCTCTCCGCGGATGGCGCGAGGAAGCTCGCCATCCTTGAGTCCGCTAATAATACCTGCGTCCACCCCCAGACGCGCGATGGCGAGCATCGCCTCCGCCTTGCCCCGGATGCCGCCCGTGACGTCGGCCGCCCCCGGCGGGGGACGCAGCGCGGCGACCAGCGATTCCGTCACCTCCGCGGCGACCCGGCGGCGGCCCGTCGGCGGTCCCTCGAGGATCCCCGGGACGTCGCTCACGAATAGGACCCGGCGGGGCGCGAGGTGCCGGGCGAGTTCGACCGCGATCGTATCGGCGCTCAGAATCGACGCCCCCCACGCCTCGTCCGGGACGACGTCCCCGAAGGAGACCGGCAGGAGGCCGCGCTCGAGCGCTTCGGAGATCGGTCGGGGATCGAGCGCCGCAAGCCGGCCCTCCCGGTTCCTCGCGTGAGTGGCCATGGGGATCGAGGCCGGGGCGGCGCCGGCCCGCAGGAGCTCCTTCAGGACGGAGAGGTGGAGCCGGCGCACCTCGGTGGCGACGATGGCGGCCCCTCGGGCGCGCTCCCCGGCGGATGCTCCGGCCGCGGGCGCCCGGGCGAGGCCGAAGCGCCGGGCTCCAGGGTGGCCGAACGATCCCGCGCCGTGGAGGAGGATGCGAGGGACTTCGGGGCAGCTCGCCACCTCGTGCGCGAGTCGGGCGAGCAGCTTCGGCCGGAGGCGTTCCACCTCCTTCTTCCGGGTGATGACGCTGCCCCCGAGCTTGATGACGACGGGACGCCGAGCGCTCTCGGGCGGGGCCGCCATCGCTTCCGGCGCCGCCCTCAGGCGTGGTCCCAGCCGGCCCGCGGGCTGAAGAGCATGTAGGCGCCGAGCGCGAGCGGGACCACTCCGCCGAAGAGGATCCACGTGAAGGTGATCAACCAGTACGACAGCGAGAGGATTCCAAGGCCGCAGAGCACCGCGGCCAGGATGACCCACGGCACGGAGATCGGGACGCGTTCGACCTTGGGCTCCGTCCCCTCGCCTCCCGCGAACTCCGACATCGGTCCGGGAGCAGTCGGCCCCCCTTCAAATGGCTTCGGTCGTGTTCCGGCGTGCGTCGGACGGTCGTCGGGTCGGTCCGACGCGTCCGTCGCGTCGCGACGGCAAAAATCCGGCGCAAGGTAGATATGGCTCGCGACCCTCGCGCCCTCCGCCCGAGGCCCGGGCAGGCTTAGACGGTGTCACCTGCTCCCGAGGACCGTCCGGCGGAAGCGCCGGAACGGCCCGCCAATGTAGCCGCGACGAACCCTGCGGTCGCCCCCGTCAGCGATCGCAAGCCGGGCGGGGTCCCGGCGGCCGCTTCCTCCGCGGGATCGGCCGCCGCCCCGCCCGGCCCCCCGAGCTCGGCAGGCGAGTTCCTCGACTCGATCCTCCAGACGAAGAGCGAGCTGTTCCGAGGGAGCCGCGAGGTGCTCCGGGACTCGTACGTCCCGAGCCGTCTCCCGCACCGCGAGAACCAGATCCGCGCCGTCGCCGAGGTGCTCGCCCCGGCCCTGCACGGGGACCTGCCCTCGAACCTCCTCATCTACGGGAAGATCGGCACGGGCAAGACCGCGGTCGTCGCCCAGGTGCGTCAGGACATCCAACGGCGCGCGGACACCGCCGACCGCCTCACGTTCGTCACCGTGAACTGCGGGACGATCGACACCGCGTACAGCCTCCTCCAGACGGTGGGGAACACGTTCGCGAAGAGCGAGCCCGACCGCATCCCGACCGGCTGGTCGCTCGATCGGGTGCAGGCCGCCATGCGTCGGCTCATGGACGCGCGCGGAGGGACGATCCTGCTCGTCCTCGACGAGATCGATCGGCTGGTCGCGCGGAGCGGGGATAACGTGCTCTACACCCTGAGCCAGATCAACACCGAGCTCGAGATCGCGCGGATGGTCCTCGTCGGCATCTCGAACGACCTCAAGTTCACGAACCACCTCGACGCGAGGGTCCGGAGTCGCCTCAACGAGGAGAAGATCCTGTTTCCCCCCTACGACGCGATCCAGCTGCAGGACATCCTGCGCGACCGGGCGCGGGAGGCGTTTAAGGACGGCGTCGTCGACCCCGGGGTCGTCGAGCGGTGCGCGGCGTACGCCGCGCTCGAGAACGGCGACGCGCGCCGGGCGCTCGCCCTCCTGCGCCTCGCCGCGGAGATGGCGGAGCGGGACAAGGCGAAGCGGATCACCCCCGACCACGTCGTGAAGGCGAAGAACCGCCTCGAGCAGGACGTGATCGTCGAGTGCTGCCGGACGCTGCCGCCCCACTGCAAGGTCCTGCTCTACGCGATCCTCCAGTCGTACGAGCGCCGCCGCAACGGCGTGCTCACCGGCGAGGTCTACGACAGCTACAAACGGCTCGCCGAGCGCCTCGGCCTCCAGCCGCTGCACGCCCGCAGCATCTCGAACTACGTCTCCGAGCTCGAGTCGCTCGGCCTCATCCGCGCGACGATCGTCTCCCGCGGCCGCGGGGGCCGCACGCGCGAGATCATCGTGGACGTCCCGCTCTCCGAGACGATGCCCGCCCTGGAGGAGGATCCGCTCATCGCCCCGGTCGGTCGGCCGAAGCCGCGGGGCCAGATGCTCCTCACGAACTTCGACAATCCCGGGCGGACCGGTCCGTACTAGAGGATTTCCCCGCCGGGGGGACGCTACGGGAGATTGACGGCCACCGTTCCGGAGAACGCGGCTTGGCCGATCGCCACGAGCTCGAACCCTTGGCCGACCGGGTTGGACGTGCCCATGTCCACGACGACGTACATCACCGTGGTGATCGGGGTCGACCCGGAGTAACCGGTGCCGAAGGTCCAACCGGTCGTCGATCCGCCATCGTTGCATACGTCCGCCGCGCAGATCGCGGGGACGGTGGCGGCACTGTCGGTGTCGATCGAGTCGAAGGCCAGGCTGACGGTTCCGGTGTACGGGACTCCGGTCGTGGTCTTCACCTCGAGCCCCACGGCGGAAAACGTGAGGCCCGCGGAAGCCTGCTCGACCAGCACGTCATAGCAGTAGTCGCCGGTGCGGCAGCCGATGCTGTTCGTGGAGGAAGTGCCGGTCGTGAGCGTCGGACTGCCCATCGATAGCGCCGAGCCGAGCGGAGTGCTCTTCGGCTGTTGCGTGGGAGAGATGGAGAACTCGTTGCAGGCGATCGCGCGGACCCCGCCGTTCGTAGTGACCGTGCCGGCCGTTCCGTTGACCGTGGCGGAGAATTCGGACCCGGTGCCGCTGGTCGCGTTGATCGAGCAGTTCGTGTAGTCCACGGTCCAGGTGGCGGCGCTGGTGAACGTTTGTGTGCCTTCCGTGATCGAATATCCCGAAATGAAGAAAAGGACCGAGGAAGCGGTCGAATAGGTCGAGAGGAACGAGCTCGCGTCCGAGGCCACCGCACTCGTCGCGGCGGGGCTGTCGATCACGCCCGAGGCCCCGGTGAAGTAGTCGAACGCGCTGCTGAAGCAGGAAGCCCCGACGATCGTCCCGAGCGTCGTGGTGGACGACCCGATGACGAGCAGGAGGAGCAGCGTGCTCGACGAGCTCTGGAAGAGGAAGAAGATCCACCCGGTCTGGTCTCCCGAAGAGTACGAGCCTGAATAGGCCGGCAGGGAAGGTACGGAGCTCGACTGATTCGTCACCGGACAGGACAGGCCGAGCAGGCCGGCGATGTTCGAAGGGGGAGCGAGCGGTTTGACCGAGTCCACTCCAACGGCGGCGATGGCCACCCAGGAGCCCCCCCGGCTCGACGCGGTACTGTTCGCCGTGCTCAGAGCGGTCTTGAACGAGGTCACCGAGGGCGTGCTGCTCGACGAGCTTCCCAGCTTGAAACCGGGGATGGCCCCCGAGAACAGGAGGGCCAGCACGACGATGACCACGACCACCACGACCACGATCCCCACGAGCGCCCCCTTCGACATCCCGGTCTTCGGGGGGGGAGCCCCGGGAGGGGCGGTCCCGGGCGGTGGAGCGGCTCCGGGAGCGGTCGCGATCGGCGTCGTCGAATCGGGCCCGGCGGCAGGAGGGGTCGACATAGAAAAGCCGGATCGCCGGAACGGGGTCGGGATACTTGAACCCTCTGAAACAGGACCCCGATGAGCGACCGGCGCTAGAGGGAGGCGGCCTCGGCGGATTCTTCCGGTAGGGGGACCTCCACCCGGGTCTCCGCGCGTCGCCGGGCCCTCTCCCGATTCAAGAGGCGCAGCTCCCGGTCGAGCTCCGAAAGTTCCGCCGCGGCGCGGCGGACCCGGAGGCGCGCGATGCGCTCGACGGTCTCGATCTCCCGCTCGAGCGCCTCATCAGATCCGCGGAAGCCCGTCATGCCGCGGTCTCGGAATCGATCTGCGCTTTCTGCAACTTGGAGGAGAAGTCGACGAACACCGACTTGAGCTCGGTGAACTCCTCGACCGCGACGCTGCCGGCCTCGCGCCCCCCGTTCCCCGTGTTCTT
Source organism: Thermoplasmata archaeon (assembly GCA_030038095.1). Lineage (GTDB taxonomy): Archaea > Thermoplasmatota > Thermoplasmata > Lutacidiplasmatales > UBA184 > Lutacidiplasma. The sequence goes on from JASHPK010000015.1 coordinate 18,685, forward strand.
GATCCCGCCGAACGGGAGCTGCACCTCCGCCCCGATCGTCGGGGCGTTCACGTACGTGATCCCGGCCTCGAGATCCTGGATGGCGCGGAACGCGCGGTTGACGTCCTGGGTGTAGATCGCGGAAGAGAGGCCGTACTCGACGTCGTTCGCCACCCGGACCGCCTCTTCGTACCCCCCGACCTTGACGACGGACAGGACCGGTCCGAAGATCTCCTCCTTCGAGATCCGGGTGCCGTGCTTGGTCTCGAAGATCGTCGGCTCGATGAAGTAGCCGCGATCGTACGCTCCCCCCGTGAGCTTGCGTCCGCCGTACCGCAGCTTCGCCTCCTTCCTTCCGATCTCGATGTAGGCCAGGATCTTCTTCTCCTGGTCGGCGGAGGCCACCGGTCCCATACCGGTGCTCGGGTCGAGGGGGTCCCCGACCGAGAACTGCTCGAGCCGCTCGGTGAGCATCTCGAGAAAGACGTCGTACACCTTCTCGTGGACGATCAGTCGGCTCGTGGCCGTGCAACGCTGGCCCGCCGTCCCGAACGCTCCGAAGAGGACCCCGTCGAGCGCGAGACGGAGGTCGGCGTCCTCCATCAGGATCACGGGATTCTTGCCGCCGAGCTCGAGGTGGACCATCTTCAGGCCCTTCGCCCCGCGCGCGTACACCTCACGACCGGTGTCGACACCCCCCGTGAACGATACGGTCCGCACGCGAGGATCGTCGATGAGCGCATTGCCGACCACCCCACCGGACCCGGTGACGAAGTTGAGGACGCCGGGGGGGAGTCCCGCGTCCTCGTAGACCTTCACCACTTCCGCCGCACACCGGGCGGTCGCCGTCGCCGGCTTGAAGACGACCGTGTTCCCGCACACGAGCGCCGCGGCGATCTTCCAGTTCGGGATCGCCGTGGGAAAGTTCCACGGCGTGATGCAGGCCACGACCCCCTTCGGCTGGCGGACGGTGAGGCAGAACTTGCTCCGCAGCTCGGAGGGGACCGTCTCGCCGAAGAGCCGCCGGCCCTCCCCCGCCATGTACTCGATGAAGTCGATCGACTCCTGCACGTCGCCGAGGCCCTCCGAGATCACCTTGCCCATCTCGCGGGTCACGGTCTCCCCCATGAGCGCCTTTCGGGACTTCAGGACCCGGGACGCCTCGAGGAGGACCTCGCCCCGCTTCGGGGCGGGCGTCTCCTTCCAGGCGGGGAACGCCTTCTGCGCGGCCGCGACCGCCCGGGCGACGTCGTCGGGAGTTCCGAGGACGAAGGAGCCGACGGCTTGCTTCGTCGCGGGATTCACCGTCTCGAACCGCTTCGCCTTGGCCGGGCTGGTCCACCGGCCGCCGATGAACAACCCGTATTCTTCGAACTTGAACGACATACCCTGACCCCCTCGGAGTCCGGAATCTCCTTCGAAGCTACATAGGAGTTTGCGGGCCCCGTCCGAGCCGTGTCCGATCGCTCCCCGGGAGGGGCCGCGGACCGGCGGGGGCAAAGATATTCGCGGGGTCGGCCCTCGGGAGGGCCGTGATCGATGTCGACCTCCTTCGCAAGGAGCCGGCGAAGGTCAAGGAGAACCTCGAGCGACGGCGGAACCCCGCCTATCTCGAGCTCTTCGAGAAGGCGCGGGCGCGGGACGCCGAGTGGCGGGCCTGCCTCGGCGAGGCCGATGCGCTCCGCAAGCGGCGGAACGAGCTGAGCCGGCAGATCGCCGACGCCCGCTCCCAGGGAAGGTCGGTCGCGGAGATCGAGGCCGAGGCGAAGCGGATCCCGGACTCCCTCCACGAGGTGGCGGCGCGCGAGGCGAGCCTGAAGCAGGAGGCCGATCTCCTCCTCCGCCGGCTCCCGAACCTGCTCGACGTGACGGTCCCGTACGGGAAGGACGACACCGAGAACGTCGTGGTCGCGACCTGGGGGGAACCCGAGAAGGGAGCGCCCCAGCTCAAGTCCCACTCCGAGCTCCTCGAGGCCCTCGGCCTCGCCGAGTTCGATCGGGCGCACCGCGTGAGCGGGGCCGGCTTTTACTACCTGAAGGGGCCGGTCGTTCTCCTCGACCTCGCCCTGCAGCGCTTCGCGCTCGACCTACTCGTCGAGCGGGGGTTCACCCCGGTCGAACCCCCGTTCATGCTCCGCCGCGGCCCGTACGAGGACGTCACCGACCTCGCGGACTTCGAGAACGTGATGTACAAGATCGATCAGGAGGACCTCTACCTGATCGCGACCAGCGAGCATCCCCTCGCGGCGCTCTACCGCGGTGAGATCCTCGACGAGGACCGACTGCCGATCCGGCTCGCCGGGGTGAGCATGAACTTCCGCCGGGAGATCGGCGGGCACGGGGTCGACCAGAAGGGGATCTTCCGGGTCCACCAGTTCTCGAAGGTCGAGCAGTTCATCTTCAGCCGGCCCGAGGAGTCCCCCCGGCTCCACGAGGAGCTGCGGGCGAACGCGGAGGAGGTCTTCCGGCGCCTCGAGATCCCGTACCGCGTGGTCAACGTCTGCACCGGCGACGTCGGGACGGTCGCCGCCAAGAAGTACGACGTCGAGGCATGGTTCCCGCGCCAGCAGGCGTACCGCGAAGTGGTGAGCTGCTCCAACTGCACGGACTACCAGGCCCGCCGGCTCCGCATCCGCATGGGGAAGGCCGGTAAGCCCGGCAAGGTGGTCCCCCACACGCTGAACTCGACCGCCGTGGCCACCTCGCGCGCGCTCGCGGCGATCCTCGAGCAGTACCAGCAGCCGGACGGTTCCCTGACCGTGCCGAAGGTGCTGCGGCCGTACCTGGGCGGCCGGACCACGATCTCGGCTCCGTCCGGTCCGAACTAGGTCGCGCTAGGTGCGGTCGGACGAGGGGTCCGTGAACGGTCAGCGACGACTCGACGACTTCGTCGGGGAGGAGGGAGTCGCGGCGGCCCCACCGGTAAGGCTTCGCCGGGACCACCCCGACGCGCTGCCCGGGGTATGGAAGGTCGCGGACGGGTGCGTGGAGCACCCGTTCCTCCGTCCCGGGCTCCTGCGGGCCCTCCCGTTCCAGATCGACCTCGCTCGGATCGGTCTTTCCGAAGACCTCCTCGTGGTGCTGCCCACGGGCCTCGGCAAGACGGTCATCGCGGCGCTCGTGGCCGCCGAGGTGCTTCGCCGCTCCGACGGCAAGGTCGTCTTCCTCGCTCCGACGCGGCCGCTCGTCCAGCAGCATTCGGACTCGTTCGGTCGCTGGCTGGTCCCGATGCGGGCGGCTCGGTTCACCGGGACGGTCCGCCGGCCGGTCCGGGAGGGCGCGTGGGAGACGGCGGACCTCGTGTTCGCGACCCCCGAGATCGTGCAGAACGACCTCGCGGCCGGCCGCTACGATCTCTCGGGAGTGAAGCTCCTCGTCTTCGACGAGGCGCACCACGCGGTGGGCAAGTACGTCTACGTTCCGATCGCCGAACGGTACCGCGCCGACCGGACCGCGGACGCCCGAGTCCTCGCCCTGACCGCCTCCCCGGGCGGCAAGGACGAGCGGATCGAAGAGGTGGTGGGGGCCCTCGGGGTCGGCCGGATCGAGGCGCGGACCCGGGACGACGAGGGGGTGAAGGAGTACGTCCAGCCCGTGGAGATCGAGGACATCTGGGTCGACCTCTCGCCCGAGGCCGAGCGGATCCGCGGTCTCCTCGCGGAGGCGGCGCACGCCACCGCGCGGAAGCTCCAGAAGATGGGCTTCCTGCGGAAGAAGCCGATCCGCTCGCTCTCGGTCAAGGACCTGATCGCCCTCCGGACGGAGATCTTCGCCCGGCCGGGGCCGATGGTCCGGCGGTTCGGACCGCTGTTCCACCAGCTCATCCTCCTCCATCTCCACCACGCCCAGGAGCGGCTCGAGACCCAGGGGATCGCCCCGTTCCTCCAGTACGTGGAACGGGTCGCCGCGAAGCCGAAGCCGAGCCGGGGGGACCTCGCGTTCTTGAAGCTCCCCGAGGTCGTCCAGGGCCGCCGGGAGGCGGAAGAGTTCCTCCGCACCTCCAAGGCGCCGTCCCATCCGAAGATCGACGCCCTCGTCGAGCTCGTCCGAACGACGATCGCGCGGCCGTCGGAGCATCCGCCGCGGATCCTCGTCTTCGCGCAGTACCGGGACACGATCCAGTCGATCCAGTCGGTGCTCGAACTAGAGGGCTGGACGGTCGGCCGGTTCGTGGGCCAGGCGACGCGGGACGCGGACGACCCGGGGATGAGCCAGAAGGAGCAGGCGCGCGTCCTCGGCGGCTTCCGGGACGGCCGCTTCCCGATCCTCGTCGCGAGCAGCGTCGCCGAGGAGGGGCTCGATGTTCCCGACGTCGACCTCGTCGTCTTCTTCGAATCGGTCCCGAGCGAGATCCGCGCGATCCAGCGCCGGGGCCGGACCGGTCGGACCTCCCTCGGCCGCGTCGCGGTCCTTCTGACGCGCGAGACCCGCGACGTCGGTTATCAGGTCGCGGAGGTCCGTCGGGAGAAGGCGATGCGCCGGATCGTCCGGCGCCTTTCCGACGAGGCCCGGCGGCGCCGCGCGGCCCCGGAGCGTCCCCCACCCACCGGTGGAAGCCACGAAACGCGGGCGGGACCCGTATAAGCCTTCACCAACGCCCGACGGCGTTACCGGTCGGTCGTTGAGGCTAAATAAGCCCCGGGTCCGAGCCCCCGAAGCACTCGATGGGGCCCCTCACCTGGGTCGCGGACCACCTCGGCCTCATCGTCCTCACGGTGCTGGCGCTGGGCCTCTCGATCTACCTCGTCTACGTGATGATCCGGCCCGAGAGGTTTGGATAGACCCTGGGGGACCACGTTCGATCTCTCCTCGCTCTGGGACGTCATCGTTCTCTTTGCGATCGTCATCGCCATCGCGCCGTTCTTCGGCAGCTACCTCGGGAAGGTCTACTCGAACCGCCCGGCGTTCGGCGACACCCTCCTGACCCCGATCGAGAACGCCGTCTACCGGCTGCTCGGGACCTCCCCGCGCCGCTCGATGCGGGCGCGGGAGTACATGTGGGCGGTCCTCCTGGTCAACGGGGTCCTGCTGGGCTTCCTGTACTTCTGGTTCACCTTCCAGTCGAGCTTGCCGTACGACGCGACCGGGGCGCCGCCGATGAGCTGGAGCCTCGGCTTTCACTCCGCGGCGAGCTTCACGACGAACACCGACTTCACGCACTTCACGAACGAGGCCCAGATGAGCATGGGCTCGGAGATGATCGCCTGGCAGCTCGCGCTCTTCGTCTCCCCCGCGACGGGACTCGCGGTCGCGGCCGCGATGATCCGGGGATGGATCCGCAAGGACGGTACCCTCGGGAACTTCTACGTGGACCTGACCCGCTCGATCACGCGGATCCTCCTGCCCCTCGCCATCGTAGGGGCCCTCCTGTACGTGCTCATGGGCGTCCCCGAGACGCTCACGAACTTCGTGACGGCGCATCCGATCACGGGCGGGACCCAGATTCTCTACCTCGGTCCCGTGGCGAGCTTCCAGTCGCTCTCGCTCCTGGGGACCAACGGGGGAGGGTGGTACTCCGCGAACGCGGCCTCGCCGCTCGCGAACCCGACCGCCCTCTCGAACCTGTGGTCGATCTTCCTGATGATGCTGATCCCCTTCTCCACGCCGTTCGCCTTCGGCCAGATGATCCGCAAGCGCGGGGAGGCCTGGCCGTACTTCGGCACGATCCTGATCGTCGTGGTCGTCGCCCTCACCCTCTTCATTGCCTTCCAGGCAGCGAGCAATCCGGCGCTCGCCACCGTGCCGGGTCTCGGCGTCCAGACCAACGGATATCCCGTCGGCCAGGAGGTCCGCTTCAGCCTGCCCGAGGGCTCCATGTTCCAGGTGGTGAGCGTCTACGGGAACGTGGGGGCGAACAACATGGACATCGGCGCCCTCTCGCCGGTCGCCCAGATCGTGCTGCTCTTCGGGATGTTCACCCAAAGCACCCCGGGCGGAGAAGGCACCGGCTTCGGCACCCTGCTCCTCTTCGCGATCCTCGCGATCTTCATCGCGGGGCTCATGGTCGGCCGCACCCCCGAGTACCTGGGCAAGAAGATCGGAACGGCCGAGGTGAAGTACGCGGCGCTCGCCCTGCTCGTCCATCCGGCGGCGATCCTGATCCCGTTCGGGGTGGCGATCGTCGGAGGCTTCGCCAACCTTCCGAATGCCGGGATCCCGGCGAACGCCCACAACTTCACGAGCGTCCTCTACGAGTTCACGAGCGAGTCGGCGAACAACGGCAGCGCCCTCTCGACGGCCGCCTTCAACGACACGACCGTGTTCTTCAACGTCGCCGGGGCGATCGTGATGCTCGTCGGCCGGTTCGTGCCGATCTGGGCGATGCTCCAGATCGGCGGTCTGTTCTCCAAGCAGAGCGAGATGCCGCCCGGGCCCGGGACCTTACAGACCGCGAGCGTGACGTTCACGATCTACCTCACGCTGATCCTGATCATCATCTCCGCGCTGTTCTTCCTGCCGGTCTTAGCGCTCGGACCCCTCGCCCAGATCACGGGAGGGATCTAGCGTGAGCGCGCCGTCCCCGGTGCCCCCCGGGGCGAAGGTCTCGGTCCGCCGGGTCGCCCACACCTCCTGGCGCCGCGTGTTCGCCGACTCGTTCCGCAAGTTCGACCCCCGCCAGCTCGTCCGCCACCCGGTGATGTTCACCGTCTACGTGCTGTTCCTGTTCCTGGCGGTGCTGACCGTCTATCCCCGGGCGTTCCCCGACATCGCCCGCTTCTACAACGCGGGCTACTACCTCGGCGTCACCCTCATCCTGTTCCTCACGATCTGGTTCGCCAACATCTCCGACGCGATCGCCGAGGCGCAGGGACGGGCCCAGGCGGAGAGCCTACGCGAGATCCGCAGCGGCATCCGCGCCCGCCAGGTCCTTCCCGACGGCTCGGTCCGGTGGGTCCCGGCGGACGTCCTCCACATCGGGGACACCGTCGAGATCCACGCGGGCGAGCCGGTCCCGATGGACGGGGACGTGATCCAGGGGGCCGCGCAGATCGACGAATCGATGATGACGGGCGAGAGCGCTGCGGTGACCCGGGAGAGCGGCGGCGACAAGACGAGCGTCCTCGGGGGCACGCGGGTCGTCCAGGGCACGATCCGGGTCCGCGTGAGCGCGGTCCGTGGCGAGTCGTTCCTCGACCGGCTCATTCGGCTCGTCGAGGGGCTCGGCCGGGAGCCGACGCCCAACGAGATCGCGCTCGGAGTGTTCCTGGCCGCGCTCACGGTCTCGCTGTTCATCGTCGTCATCACCTTCCTGTACCTCGCGAACTTCACGAACATCGTCGCGATCGATCTCGCGACGATTGTCGCGCTGTTCGTCTGCCTTATGCCGACGACGATTGGCGCGCTGTTGCCCGCGATCGGGATCTCGGGGATCAACCGGGTGGCCAAGACCAACGTGATCGCCAAATCCGGTAAGGCGATTGAGGCCGCCGGCGACCTCGACACCCTCATCCTCGACAAGACCGGCACGATCACGGTTGGCAACCGGCTCGCGGTCCAGCTCGTCCGGGCGCCGGACGTGTCGATGGAGCAGCTGGTCGAGGTGGCGCTCCTCTCCTCGAGCCTCGACGAGACCCCCGAAGGCAAGTCGATCGTCCGCCTCGCCGCCCGCCGGACCACCCCGACGCGCAAGCTCGAGACGGGAACGTTCAAGGTGCTCCCCTTCACCCAGGAGCGCCGGATGAGCGGCGTCTCGTTGCAGGACGGCACCGAGATCTACAAGGGGTCGCTCGAAGCGATGGAGGCGTACGGCGTCGCGATGGCGCCGGAGCTCCGCACGGCCGCGACGAACGCGGCGAAGGAGGGGATGACGCCCCTCGTCTTCTCCGAGAACCACCGCGCGATGGGCCTCGTCTTCCTCAAGGACGTCGTGAAGCCCGGGATCAAGGACCGGATCCGCGAGCTCCGGACGATGGGCATTCACACGATCATGTGCACCGGCGACAACCGCATCACCGCGGCGGCGATCGCCCGCGAGTGCGGCGTCGACGAGTTCATCGCCGAGGCGAAGCCCGAGACGAAGCTCACCGTCATCGAGCGGGAGAAGGCCCGGGGCCGGCTCGTCGCGATGAGCGGGGACGGAACGAACGACGCGCCGGCCCTGGCGCGCGCCGACGTCGGCCTCGCCATGAACTCGGGGACGAGCGCCGCCAAGGAGGCCGGGAACATGGTCGACCTCGACAACGATCCGACGAAGCTGATCGAGATCGTCTCGATCGGTAAGCAGCTCCTCATCACCCGGGGGGCGCTCACGACCTTCTCGATCACGAACGACGTCGCGAAGTACTTCGCGATCATCCCCGCCATCTTCGTGGCGGCGGGGGCGGCGACGCTGCCGGGCGTCGCGATCCTGAACGTCCTCGATCTGACGAACGCGAGCCTCGCGGTGCTCGCGACGCTCCTGTTCAACGCGCTCGTGATCCCCCTGCTCGTCCCCCTCGCCCTCGCGGGGGTGCCGTTCCGCCCGCGGAGCGCGATCGACCTGCTCCGCCGCAATCTCGTCTGGTACGGCTTCGGGGGGCTCGTGAGCGCGTTCATCGGGATCGAGCTCGTCTACCTGTTCCTCGCCTGGATGGTGAGGCTCTCGTTCTTCGTCGCGATGGGCGCCGCGGTCGGCCACTTCCTGCCGCTCGGAGGGGTATGAGCTCCCCGCCGCCGACCTCGAGCGCCCCGGTCCCTCCCCCCGCCCACTCCCGGGCGGGGCACGTGCGCGCGACGGTCGTCTTCCTCGTCCTGATGGTCCTCGTGTCCGGGTTCGCCTACCCGTTCCTTGTGGTCGGGATCGCCCAGGTGATCGATCCGTACGCCGCGAACGGATCGATCCTCCACTACGGGAACAACGGGACGATCGCGGGCTCGGCGCTCGTCGCGCAGAACACAAGCGCGCCGTACCTGTTCTGGGAGCGGCCGTCGCCGACCGACTACAACACGACGCTCGGCGCCGTGACGCCGTACGGGCCCACCGATCCCGCCCTCGCCGCGCTCCTCAACGAGACCATAGCGTACATGAAGGCGTACGGGGACTACACGGTCAATGCGACGCTCCCGTTCTGGCTCGTCTCACAGTCGGCGTCGTCGATCGACCCCGACCTCACCCCCGAGGCGGTCCTCGTCCAGATCCCGCGCGTCTCGGGCAACACCAGCCTGTCGATCCCGTTCCTGCAGAATCTGGTCAACCAGCACATCACGCAGCCGCCCGTCCCGGACCTCGGGGTCCCGTACGTGGACGTCCTCCAGCTTGACCTCGCCCTCCTTCCGTTGATCGGGAGGTGACCCCGTGTACAAGGAGATCCTCATCCCCGTCCAGGAGCCGAGCGAGGTCGAGCCGCTGATTCGCTTCGGCGCGATGCTGCTCGACGCCGAGGGGGAGATCCGGGTCCTTCACGTCATCCCGACGACGACCCTCCCGCAGGTCACGCGCGAGTGGCGGGCGTCGGTCGACCTCGTGATCCCAGCGCACGAGGCGGCCGCCGCGCTCGACGTCCGCATCGAGCCCGAGGTGCGCGCGGCGACGGACGTCCCGGGCGAGATCCTCGAGAGCGCCGAGTCGCACGACGTCGACGCGATCCTGCTCACGCTCCGCGGGGACCGCCGCAACCGCAACCCGTTCGTCGGCCACACCGCCACCGGGATCCTCCAGCACTACCGGCGCGACGTGGTCGTCGTGAACCGGCTCACGCTCGCCGCCGACCGGTTCCCGCGCATCCTCCTGCCGACCCTCCGCCCCGCCCCGAGCCCGAAGGCGATGCAGCTCGCCGAGGAGATCGCGGTCCGCAACCAGGGGGCGCCGGTCATCACCCTCGCCCTCGGACCCCGCGGCGCCCCGGAGTCGGTCGCCGGGTGGGAGGAGCGGACCAGCCGGGGCGTGCCGATCACCCACAAGCGCTCGTTCTTCTCCGAGGCGATCCTCGGCCGTCGCCGTCGCCTGCCCGAGCTGATCCTCCAGGCCGCGTCCCACGAGCGCTACGGGCTGCTCCTCGTCGGAGAGGAGCAGGACCAGGAGGGGGCGCGCCTATTGACCCGGCGCTTCCTCGAGGAGCTGTTCCGCGCGGCCCCCTGCCCCGTGATGGCCCTTCGGGTCTAGCGCCCCGAGGGTCGATGGGAGAGCTCTGGTTCGTCGGGCTCGGCCTCGGGGACGAGCGCGGCCTCTCGCGCCGCGCGATCGAGGTCCTGAGGGCCTCCGACCGGGTGCTCGCGGAGGAGTACACGGCCGCCGCGCCCGAGGGGACCCTCGATCGCCTCGCGCGCGAGATCGGCCGGCCCATCGAGCGCCTCGACCGGCCGCTCCTCGAGTCGGAGCGACCGATCCTCGACGCGCTTCAGGGGGACCGGCGGGTCGCCCTCCTCGTGGTCGGCGACCCGTTCGCCGCGACGACCCACGTGGCCCTCCGGCTCGCCGCCGAGGACGCGGGCCACCGGTGGCGGTATCTCCCGAACGCGAGCATCCTCACGGCCGCGGCCGGGTTCCTCGGCCTCATGCAGTACCGGTTCGGCCGGACGGTCTCCCTGCCGTTCCCGGCGCCGGGGTTCGAGCCGCAGTCCCCCCTCGAGCAGATTGCCGCGAACCGGACCCGGGACCTGCACACCCTCGTGCTCCTCGATCTCGACCCGGCCCGGGGCCGCTACCTCGGCGCGCACGACGGCCTCGAGATCCTCCGGGACCGCGACCCGGACGGCTCGCGGCTCCCCGAGGACGCCACGGTCGCCGTGGCCGCCCGGCTCGGACGCGAGGCGGAAGCGGGCTTTTCCGGCCCTTTCGCCGAGATGCGGAAGGCCGACTTCGGACCCCCGATGCACGCGATCGTGGTCGCCGCGGCCCGCCTCCACTTTGAGGAGGAGGCGGCGCTGGACCGGTTCCGGATCGGGAGGGGCCGCCGTCCGCCCTAGGTCGGTCTCGACCCGTCCGACGGCAGCAGGGCCTCGGCGAACTGGCGGATGCGGAACGGCCGCAGGAGCACGACATCGGGCTCCCGGGTCGTGTCTCCCGCGGATACGGGCGGCCGGGACGCGGGGGCGACGAGGATGATCCGAACGTTCGGCAGGAGCGACCGCGCCCCCGAGACGAGGGCCGCCGAGCTCCCTTCGGCGAGGTTGACGTCGGCGACGAGGAGCGCGGGCTTGTGGTCCTTCAGGAGCTGGAGCGCCTCGGTCGAGCCCTGCGCCTCGCCGTCCACCCGGAAGTGGTGGAGCCGCAATAGACCGCGAAGGAGGACGCGAGTCTCCTCGTCCCCGGCCACGACAATGGCGGTCAGGCTGCTGCCGTTCTCAGCGCTCACGAGGTCCCCGGCTCCTAGTGGGCGGCGCGCGCATACGCACTCTGCCGAGCATATAGCGTGAGGGAGGGCCGTCTATTTTGACATACCGTCCGAGCGCGTTCGGCTCCGGAATGGGGTCCCCCGTCCTTCCGGCTGCTTCCGCCTAGGGGGTGGCGTCCTCCCGGACCCCCCAGTCCGCGACGCCCGCGGTCTGCAGGAGCCGGTCGAGCGCGGCGTGGTAGCCCTCGGCCGGGGCGTGGAGGAGCTCGCGCGCCCGCTCGCTGAGCGCCGTGCCGAACTCCTGTTCCGTGGGCGAGAACTGCCAGGCATGGGCGGCCCCGCGTCCGAGGGCCAGGAGGAAGCCGTAGGCGAGCCCCCGCTCCTTCCCTTCGCGCGGGAGCGTCTGGGCGATCGCCCGCTCCGCCCCGGCCTCGCGGTGGGTCCGATATTCCCGGGCGATGCGGTCGACCCACTCGGCCTCGCGCGAGAGCCGGCGATAGCGGGGCAGCTGTCCCAGGAGCTCGCGTTCCTCCGACCGCTGCTGGGCGCGTCGCAGAATCTCCGCCACGCGGCCGGGCGCTCCCCGGGCGTCGTCGACCAGTCGGCGGGCCTCGTCCGGGTCCGGGACGATCGTGCGCACGATCTCCTCGGCGTGGTGGGGCCACAGGCGCTCGAGCGCCCGGCTCGCCGACGGCTCGTCGACCTCGAAGTACCCGTCCGAGCCGTTCAGCGCCGACTCGAGCGCCCGGCGCTCCACCGCAGTCGGGTTCAGGGCGTCGAGGAAGGCGCCGAGCTCGCTCCCGTAGCAGGTCCCTCCGGCGACGTACGTCGGACGGCCGGTCCGATCGATGCGGGCGCGGGCCTCGGCGATGTACGCGTCGAGGAATTTGAGGTCCGACAGTCGCCCGAGCTCGTAGCCCCGCCGCGCCGCCTTGGGTACGGGCGGGAGGTCCGCGTGGACGCAATCCGGTCCCCCGCGGCAGCGCACGTTCAGCTCCGCGGAGACCGGGAACTCGTCGGTCGGCTCCGGCACGAGCGCGCCGTCGGAGACGCTCGAGAGCAGGTGGCGTTCGTCCTTCACGCACCGGCGGCAGACGCGGAACGTCGTCCCGGCCCCCTGCCAGGCGACCGCGAGGAACGGTCGGGGCTCCCCGTCCTTCAGGTGCGGGCAGTCGAATCGGTGCGCGCTCGCGACCTCGATCAGGCGGTACGGGAGGTCCTGGACCCGTTCGCTGCGGAACTCCTCGGGCGGGGCGTTCGACTGCCCCGTGCACCAGAGCGTCCGCCGGGTCGCGAAGAAGTGGTAGCCGCGCTTCGCCCAGTCCATGTACCCAAGCAGGAGACGGGAGGGGTCGTCGGACTGTTGCACCGCGACCTCGGCCTCCCGGGGGGCTCGCGAGAGCGCCGCGTACGAGGCGTCGCCGACGGGGAGGGGGAATGAGAGGATCGTCGGGTTCCCCGGATCGAGGTGGAACTTGAGCAGCCCGGCGTAGGCGCGCGGCAGCGGCTCGCCCCAGCGCGAGAGCCGCTCGAGCCGCTTCGCATCGTCCCGCGCCTCCCGGACCTCCTCGAGCTCCGACTTGAGGCGCTCGAACCGCTCGGGGGGACAGTCGCGGGTACGTCGGGGGAGGAGCGGCTCGACCGAGCCCCGGAGGGCCTTCGCCCGCGACTGCAGGTCCTGTTCGCGGATGCCCGACGCCCGATGGGCCCTCGGCATGGGTACTCGTCGCCGAGCGTCGGGTCGTACATATTCCGGAGGGTGGGACCCCGCGGACTAGCGACGGCAGGCGTCGAGGAAGTGGCGGAAGATCTCCCGTCCCCCCTCCGTGTGCTCGACCTCGGGGTGGAACTGGACCCCCCAGATCGGCTTGTCCGGGTGCGCCATCGCCTCGACGCGGCAGGTCGGGGAGTGGGCGAGGACCCGCCAGGACGGTGGAGGGTCGGCGACCTGGTCGTTGTGGCTCGCCCAGACCCGGAGCCGGTTCGGCAGGCCCCCGAAGAGCGGATGGGCCGTGTCGTCGACGGTGAGCTCGACCGCGCCGAACTCGGGGGCGCCGTGGGCGATCCGTCCGCCGAAGTGCCGGCCGAGGAACTGGTGGCCGACGCAGATCGCGAGGACCGGGACCGGGACCCGGTCGATCCACTCGCCGACCCGCCCGAGCGGCGCGTCCGACCCCTCGAGGCTGAGCGCCCCGCCCGACAGCACGACCCCGTCCGCGTCGAGGGCCTCGAACGCCGTGGAGTTCGGCACGATGGCGCTCTCCGCGCCGAGGTCCCGCAAGACGCGCCACTCCCGGTGGGTCCACTGCCCGCCGTTGTCCAGCACGGGGATCCTCACCGGGGCCCTCCCGGAGGTCGGGTCGGGCCGGTCGACCCCCGTCGGTCCGCCGCCTCGCGCGCCTCGAACGCCTTCTTGAGGTCGCGCACCTCCGCGCGCATCCGGAGCATCTCCTCCTCGAACGGGGTGAACGTCGACGGGCTCCAGAGGCGGTGGGACACCCAGATCCCGATGAAGATGGCGCCGACGAGCGCGAGCAGCGACGTGAACAACAGGGCGATGACGACCGCGAGGGGGTCGCCGAGGGCGGTCTGGATCGGGAGCGTGTACGACCGGGTGATCTCGGCGAGCTCGATGAGCAGGAGGATCGTGATCAGCGCGCTCCAGAAGACGATGACCGCGCGCGACGGGCGCATCAGATGCCTCCCATCGAGTTCGTGACGAGCAGGATCGTGAGCGGGAGGGAGGAGTTCGACACGGCGGTCGAGCTGGGGACCGCGACCCCCGAGGTCGACGACGCGGCGTACAGCGTCTCGCCCGAAGCCGAGGAGCCCCCCACGAAGAAGGCGAGGATGCCCACGTAGAGAGCGTTGCCGCCGGCGCTGACGAAGAACGCCGAGACGTTGACCGCCACCGGGTTCGCGGCCGACGTGAGCGAGAGCTCGAGCACGTTCGACTCGTTCGTCCACGACCCCCAGACGAGGTTCGACCAGGGGACCCCGCCCGAGCCGTCCCAGCCGAAGTCGTCCGCGAGGCCGAGCCGGATCTCGGCATACCGGTCGGTCGCCCCGAGCGCGCGGACGTAGAAGCTCAGGGTCGACTGCCCGACGACCCGATCGACGATCAGCTCCGCCTCGCTCGTGATGCCGGGCGCCGAGCCGATCGAGAGCAGGACCGGGGTGACGAGGATGAAGACGACGAGAAGGACCGTCACTCCGACGAAGGGCCAGGGGATGTAGTCCCCGAGCTGCATCCGGGTCGTCACGACGGATCGGCCTTCCACCCTCGGTAGAGACGGTGGGCGACGCCGAAGTGGTCGAGGACCTTCCCGGCGAGGTAGGCGGTCTGGTCGTCGACGGTCTTCGGATGCAGGTAGTACGGCGGCGCGGCGTCGAGGACAACGACCCCGAGCTCGCTCAGGGTCGTGAGGTGACGGAGCAGTACGGTGGGGAGGGGGGACTCCCGGGGCACGACCACGAGCGGACGGTGTTCCTTCAGGTGCACGTGGGCCGCCCGGGTCAACAGCGTGTCCGCGAGGCCGAGGGCGAGCTTCGCGGCCGTGTTCGCGGAACACGGCACGATGACCATGCCCCGGGTCCGCCGGGAGCCGCTCGCGATCGGGGCCCCGAGATCGTGGTCGGAGTAGACGGCGCCCGCGAACCGCTCGAGCGCGGCCGGCTCGACGCCGCACTCCTCCTTCAGGACCGCGCGCGCCCCATCCGACACGACGAGCGCAACCGGCGCCTTCGCGTCGCGCAGGGCCTCGAGGACCCGGACGGCGATCGGAGCGCCGCTCGCGCCCGAGATCCCGACTACGATCGGCGGCTCTTCCTCCACGGGCCTCCCCGGCCTTATGAGGCTCGAACGACTCGGGCGATAAGACGGTTCGCGAGGCGGGAACGTTGGGGCATCGGGCGGCGATCGTCGGCGCGGGCCATACCCGCTTCGGCGTTCTCGAGCCTGGTCCCCGGGCCCTGCTGCGCTCGGCGGTTTCGGCGGCGTTCGCGAGCGTGGACCACGGCGCGGCACCCCGCGACGTGGGCGAGGCGTTCCTGGCGTCGCTCGGCTTCGGAGGATGGCAGATCGGGAACGCCTCGGCGGTCCTGGGGGAGGAGGCCGGCGCGGTGGGCGTGCCCACGACGCGGGTCGAGAACGCGTGCGCGTCGGGCGGGTTCGCCCTCCGCGCGGCCGTCCGCGCGATCGAGGCCGGAGCGCGCGAACTCGTGCTCGTCGCCGGCGTCGAGAAGATGACCGACGTGGCGAGCGCTCGACGCCGCTATTGGCTCGGAGTCTCGGGCGACACGGAGTGGGAGCGGCTCGCCGGTCTCACCTTCGCGGGGGTCTACGGTCTCATCGCCTCGCACTACCTCTTCGAGCACCGCCTCGGGCCGGAGGCGCTCGCCGAGGTCGCCGTGAAGAACCATGAGAACGGGACCCTGAATCCCAACGCCCACTTCCAGAAGCGGGTCTCGCGGGAGGAAGTGCTCCGCTCGGCCCGCGTGGCCGACCCGCTCGGCCTCTTCGACTGCTGCCCCGTCAGCGACGGGGCCGCCGCGCTCCTCCTCGCCCCGGCGGACTCGGCCCGGAGGTACACGGACACTCCCGTGTACGTCGATGGGCTCGGCGCCGCGTCGGACCACCTCGCGGTCCAGGAGCGGCCTGAACTGACCCGCTTCGAGGCGACCCGGCGAGCCGCGGACGAGGCGTTCCGGGGGGCCGGGTGGGATCGGTCCGAAGTCTCCTTCCTGGAAGTGCACGACTGTTTCACGATCGCAGAGCTCCTCGCGCTCGAGGACCTGGGTTTCGCCGGACCGGGGGAGGCGGCCGCCCTCACCCTGTCGGGCGCCACCCGGAGGACGGGACGCCTGCCCACGAACCCGGACGGGGGGTTGAAGGCGAAGGGGCACCCGATCGGGGCGACCGGAGTGAGCCAGCTCTACGAGGTGTTCCTCCAGCTCCGCCGTGCGGCAGGCGCCCGCCAGGTCCCGCAGGCGACTCGAGCCCTCGCCCACAACGTGGGAGGCGCCGGCGCCACCGCGACCGTCTCCCTGCTCTCCGGGGGTTGAAGGCGGTGTCGCAAGGGATCCGGTGGTCGACGTACATCCCGGCCTCGACCGCCGGGGGCCGTCGCGTCGCGGCGCCCGACGAGGATCCGTTCACCCTGGTCGCGACCGCGCTCGAACTCGGGATCTCCGCCACCGCCCCGTCCCACCCCCTCGCCCGGATCGATCTGGTCGGAGATTGCCCTCCCGTGGCGGATTGGGGTCTCGCGGCGCTCCTGGGCACGCCGCTCGAGATCACGCGTCATCCGGCGGGGCCCGCCGCGTTCCGTGGAGCCCTCGAAACGCTCGGGAGGGGGCTGCCTGCGGGGCGCTCGGGGGCGGTCGTCGCCGCGGAGATCCCCGAACGCTCGGCGGACGGGGCCCCGAACCGCGGCGGAGCGCCCGGGGCCGCCGCGGTCGCGGCCTGGGTCGACGGGGCGGACGAGCGCCGAGGATTCTCCTTCGAGGAGTTCGGGGGGACCGGTGGCGTCGTGGAGGCCGCGTTCTCCCGATGGAGGACCCGGGCTCCGGGTTCCTCCGACGTCTGGCTGGGCGAATGGGGGGTCGAGCCTTCGGCCGGCCGCTCGGTGAACCTGGAACGCGTGCTCTCGGCCGCCCAACCGTCCCTCTCGGCCGTCTCCGAGGGAGCGTACGTGCCCCGGTCCCGGTACCTGGAGAACCTGCCCAGCCGCTGGAGGTTCGTCGCGGAGGAGTGCGACGCGTGCGGCGCCCGCACGTTCCCGGCCCGGGGGGTCTGCCGCCGCTGCGGGAAGGGCGAACGGCTGCGGGCTACCCCGCTTCCGACGGAGGGGGCGACCGTGGTCGCGGCCACCTGGATCGGCCCGGGAGGCCAACCGACCGAGTTCGACGCCCAGGTCGCCGCCATGGGCGGCTATGGCGTGGTCCTGGCCGACCTCGCGCCCGGGGCCCGCGTCACCCTCCAGGTGACGGACGCCGACCCGGGCGAGGTGGGGATCGGCTCGCGCGTGGGGACCCGCCTGCGTCGACTGTACCCGATGGAGGGGGAGTGGCGGTACGGTCGAAAGGCCGTCCCGAGGCCCCGCCCCCCGCCCTCCGGTTAGACCTTCGCCGCGGGCTCGGCCTTCGCACGGGGCTCCCACTTCGCGCCCAGCCAGCTCTCGTAGATGCGCCGGGCGAGCTCGCTCGGACTCTCGACGGGAGAGAACGCGTAGGCGGTCGGGGGAGGTTTTCCCATCGTGAGCGGGACGGGGTGGACGTACCCTCGGCGGAAGACGGTGAGCTCCACCCGGGTCCCGGGCGGGTAGGCCTGCAGGACCTTCTCGAAGCCGGCATAGGTGACCTTCGCGCCGTTGATCGCGACGATTTCGTCTCCGGCCGATAGGCCGGCACGCCGTCCCGGGGTCTCGGAGAGCACGTGCTTGACCCGGACGAGCCCGTCCGCGTTCTCGAACTGGATCCCGAGGTACCCCGGTTCGGGGGTCTCGTCGTCGGGCGGCTTCGGCTTCGGGCCGAAGGCGAGGCCCGCCAGTCGCGCAAAGGCGTCGAAGTCGATCTCGTCGGTCCCCGCGACGTACCGGGCGAAGAACGGGCCGAGGTCGAGCCCGGTCGCGCGGTTCGCGATCGGGAGGAGCTCGTCCTCGCCGACCCGGCGGCCGGTCTTGCCGTAGTCGTTCCAGATCGCCCGCATCACGGTCTCGAGCGAGGCCCGGACCTCGGTGCGCGCCCGGATCTCGAGGTCGAGGCACATCGAGACGAGGAGTCCCTTCGTGTAGTACGATACCGAGTGGTTCGGCGTCTCCTCGTACGGCTGGTAGAAGTCGACCCAGCTCAGGAACGAGAGCTCCTCGAGGCTCTGCGTCCGCCGGCCCGGCTGGGCGAGGTACTCCTTGATCATCTTGGCCTCGGCTTCGAGGAACCGCGCCGGCGAGTAGACGTCCGCGCGGCGGAGCACGAGGTCGCTGAAGTAGTCGGTCGCGCCCTCCATCCACCAGAGGAGCCGCGTGTAGTTCTCCCGGGTGTAGTCGAACGGGTCCAGGGCGCCCGGGCGGATCCGCTTCACGTTGTACAGATGGAAGTACTCATGGCTCAGGAGCGAGAGGAACCGGCGGTACCGCTCCTCGGGGGCGAAGAGGGTCCGGGGGAGGACGCAGGAGCAGGACGTGGCGTGCTCGAGGCCTCCATCCCAGAGGTCGGACAGGTGGAGGAAGAACGTGTAGCTCGAGAGGGGGGAATCGCCCATCAACCGGACCGTGGCCCCGACGATCCGGCCGACATCCTCCTCGAGACGATGGGCCTCGTAGTTCCCGCCCTCGCCGCAGAGCACGATGCGGTGGGGGATGCCCGCCGGTCGGACCGCGAGCACGAGCGGTCGTCCGATGTCGACCGGGGAGTCGACGAGCTCGTCGTAGCTCTTCGCTCGGAAGCGGGGAGGCTCGAGGCCGACGGAGGCGAGCTCGGTGATGACCTGCCAGCCGGGCGGAGGATGGAGCGTCAGCTCGATCGGCTCGTTCTGGTGGCCGTCGACATACGGGATCGAGAGGGCGGCGTTGAGGAACACGTGGGTCTGGGTGATGTCGACCCCCTCGGTGATCAGGTCCCGGCCGTGCACCGTGTAGCCGACCCGAACGGACGGCGAGCCCTGGGTGGAGACCCTCCAGCGGGCCTTGTCGATCCGCTCGACGGGGAGCGGAGCGTGATCGTCCGACCGGGAAGCGCCGAGCCGTTCGATCCCCCGTACGTAGTTCACGATGTGGTAGCTGCCCGGCACCCAGGAGGGCAGCACGAGGTCGACCGTCGGTCGATCGATCCCCTCGAGCTCGAGGAGGAACTGGCCCCGGTGGTCGGAGAGATCGAACCCGCCCGCCTCGACGCGGATCCGCATCGCGGTGGCCCGCTAGGCGAACCCGGGGAGGTCGCGGTCGCCCTCGGGCTTGCCCTTGCGCACGTACGGCTCGGAGGCGATCCCGAGGTGCGTCGCGAGCGTGCGGAACGTGGTGACGAGCTCGCCGATCGCCTTCGCCATCTCCCGCTGCTCGGTCCGGAGCTCGCGCAGCTCCTCCCGGAGCGAGCGCAACTCCGCCTCCCAGCGGTCCCCGTTCGTCGAAGATCCCATCACCGACATCCCCGGGGCCCGCCACGCCCCGCGCCGTACATAGGCGGTTCGGCCGAGCCCCTAGGTCCGCCGGCCGGACGGACCGAACGGGGAGTCGCTCGTCCCCTTGTCGGTGAACGGCACCCACTCGCCCTTCTCGGGGGAGTAGTCGACGCGCTGGAGCTCGACCACGAACGCCTTCAGCAGGTCCGTGGGTGCCGGACGGACCACGACCGAGTACACGTAGATCCCAAAACCCATGAACTCGCTGACCCGACGGAGCACCTCCGAGAGGTCCTCCCGGGGGACCGTGACCCGGATCGACGTTTCCCCGAGAAGGGTCGAGAACTCGTCGACGTCGAACGGGCGCTCGAGCCGGATCAGGGGGGGCGCCCCCCCGGCCCCCGGTGGGGGAGGCGCCGAAGCGCCCGCGGCCGTCGGAGCGGGAGGCGTCGCGGGCGAAGCGACCGTCACGGTCGAGCCGATCCGGGATCCGAGACCGGCGTCCTTCGGGGGGTAGCGATCCAGCACCGGGGACGGGTCCCGGCCCACGAACCGGCGCGATGGAGAGCTCCGAGCATGCCCCGACTTCGATCGAGCCTTCGAACGAGAAACTCGCTTCCGGGATTTCGCCATCAGCCCCCCGGAACCCCCCACTGCGATAAGCTATCCGGGACGGGGTCCCCCGGAGGGCATTCCAGGAGGTCCGGCAACGGGTCCCGGCGCGGTTGTAGCGAATAACACCGTGCGACTCCACGTCACGGGGCGGGAGGTTTGTCGCGCCCGAGACGACAGATGGATTATGTAGGACGCGGTGGGTGGGCACTGCAGGTCCGAGCCGAAGGGCAGGGACCGAAAAGAGAGGGATCAGTCAATGCCCGCACGCGTGATGAAGGAGTTCCAGGCGCCGCGAGGTCTTCCGCGAAAGACGGCCTCCGTCTGCCCGGAGTGCATCAAGGTCATTCCCGCGATCGTCCGGGAGAAGGACGGCCGTGTGATCATGGAGAAGACGTGCCGGACGCACGGCTACTTTTGGGACATCATCTCGAACGACGTCGACTTCTACCTCCGGATGGAGGTGTACGCCCACGACGGGGTAGGGTACGAGAACCCCTACTACGACAAGTTCCGCGGCTGCCCGACCACGTGCGGAATGTGCAGCCACCACAAGTCCCACACGGGACTCGCCCTGGTCGACCTGACCAACCGCTGCAACCTGAAGTGCCCCGTCTGCTTCGCGAACGCGAACGCGGCCGGCTACGTCTTTGAGCCGACGCGCGAGCAGATCCACTTCATGCTGAAGACCCTCCGGGAGCAGAAACCCGTGGGCACGGTCGCCGTCCAGTTCTCGGGCGGGGAGCCGACCCTGAGCCCGCTCTTCCTCGACGCGGTGTCGATGGCCCGCGACCTCGGCTTCAAGCAGGTCCAGGTCGCGACGAACGGCATCCGCGTGGCGAACGAGCCCGGCTTCGCCCAGGCCTGCCGGGACTCGGGGCTCCACACCCTCTACCTCCAGTTCGACGGCCTCGACGACGAGATCTACCGCAAGGTCCGGGGCGTCCCCCTGCTCAAGGTGAAGCAGAAGGCGATCCAGGCGGCGCGCGAGACCCACTCGTCGCAGGCGGAGCTGGCCGCGGGCAAGCCGGACAAGCCGCTCTCGGTCGTGCTCGTCCCGACGCTGGTCGGCGGGTTCAACGAGAAGGAGATCTGGCCGACCGTGAAGTTCGCAATCGACAACATCGACGTCGTGCGCGGCGTCAACTTCCAGCCGGTCGCCCTGACGGCGCGGATCCCCGACAAGGACCGCTTCCAGATGCGGTTCACCCAGTCGGATCTCGTGCGGATCCTGTGCACGGAGGGCCCGTTCGACAAGTCGGACTTCTTCCCCGTGCCGTCGGTCGCCCCGATCTCCGAGCTCGTCTCGATCATCCACGGCGAGGAGAAGATGACCCTCACGACCCACCCCGGCTGCGGCTGCGCGACGTTCGCCTTCATCTCGAAGGACGGGCAGAAGATCACGCCGCTCCCCCGGTTCATGGACGTCGACGGCTTCTTCGAGAACGTCGAGTCGATGATCGAGAAGTACCGGGACGCGCGCTTCGCCCGCGTGCGCACGGCGGTCGCGGGGGCCCGGCTGCTCCACGACGTCTCGAAGTACTTCGACTTCTCGAAGGCGCCCGAGGGGCTCAGCGAGAAGAACTGCGTCAAGGTGATCGCGGGGATCTTCACCGAGGGCAACAAGGAGGCCCTCGCGAAGTTCACCTGGCGCACGCTCTACATCGGGAACATGCACTTCCAGGACGCGTACGACTACGACATCCAGCGCCTGATGCGCTGCGATATCCACTACGCGGTCCCCGACGGGCGGGTCATCCCCTTCTGCTCGTACAACTCGGGCCCGATCTACCGGACGGAGGTCGAGAAGAAGTTCTCGATCCCGATCGCCGACTGGCAGACCGCGAAGAAGTCGGCCGGCGTGACGCTGAAGACGATCGAGACGATGGGCGTCAACGGCGAGGTCATCGTCGACCCCGAGTACTACAAGATCCGGGCGCTGAAGGGCGCGCCCGGCATGTCGACGTAGTTCGGATCTCGGCCACGGTCGGCAACCCTTTCCCCATCGGGCCCGGCCCGATCGGTTCGACCCCTTGAACTCCGGAAGTCGGGGGATGGGTCCCGACCGGCCGGCTTTTGATCCGACTGCGACGCAGAACGGTTCGGTCGCTTCCCCAATCTGCTCTCGTGACCCGGGTCGATCGGGCCGGGAGAAAGCGGTAAGCTCAGCGTGGGTCGGTCTCGAAGAGGGCCGCCCCCGGTCGTCGGAACCGAAGGCTCTCCGGTCCCTCCCGGCCCGCAACGCTCGCGCTCCGACGATCGATCTCCTTCCAGACCGCGGACGGACTCGGGCCGGCCCGACCTTCGAGCAGGGGGCGGGCGTCCCCGTGGACCCGAAGCCACTCGATCCCGGCCTCGAGATGCTTACAGGTCCCGAGCCCACGTCGGGCGAAGTCGGTGCACGTGCACAGCGCGCTCGCGCGGTCGGGAAACTCCGGCAACAGCGCGAGGTAGAGCGTGCCGTGGAGGGGATTCCGCACCTCGAGGATCGGGTACGGCTCCCGCGAACGGAGCCGGACGTCCAGCGGTTCCTCGATCGCGCGGGTCCGGCGCGCCGCGATTGCGGCCCGATCCTCGATCGGGTTCGAGGCTCGCCGGGGGGCGGCGCGTCGCGGGGTCACGGTTGGGCGAGCCCGGGCGCCCTAATTAGCCTCGACCCGGGACCGCCCGGAAGGTCGAGGGTCCGGCGCCGACCGACGCAAAGTTAGTTAGCGCCCCGATGCACAAACCCACACGGACGTGAGGGGGAGCGGACCGGGTCTCCGCGGTCGCGAGCGATGACCGACGAGACCACGCTCTTTCTCATCAGCCTCTTCCTGCTCCTCGCCTGCGCCGTCTTCGTGGGGGAGCTGTTCAGCCGGATCGGCCAGGCGGCCCTGGTCGGCCAGATCCTCGTGGGGGTGGTGCTCGGACCCTCGGTCCTCGGTCCGTACATCGGCCTTCCCGCGGTCTCGGTGGAGCTGTCGGGCCTCCAGGTGGTCGCGACCTTCTTCATCCTGATGATGGCCGGTATCCAGGTCACCCCGGCCCAGATCCGGAGCGCGGGGCTGGGTCCGGTCCTTCTGGGTCTCGGCATCTTCGTGATCCCGTTTCTGGCCGGGGCGGCCGTCGTCCACGTGCTGTTCCCCGCCTTCAGCAACCTCACGACGCTGTTCGTGTCGCTGACGATCTCGATCACTGCGCTGCCGGTCCTCGCGATCATGCTCCGCGACTTCGACCTGATGCGCTCGAGGCTCGGGCCCTACCTCATCAACGCCTCGGTCGTCAACGAGCTCACGGCGGTCACGGCGTTCGCGATCCTCCTTCGGATCCAGTCGGGGGGCTCGAGCACGTTCTACGACGTCCTCTACGCCATCGGCACGGTCCTGCTCTTCCTCGGCACGATCCTCGGCGTCTACCTCCTCCTTATCGCCCTGAGGCGTACGCAGCGTTGGGAGCGGCTGACCGACTGGTTCCGCGAGACGTGGCGCTCCCGGGAGGCGGGACTCGCGGTGCTGATCGTGGCCGCGCTCGGGGCGGCCCTCTACTCGCAGCTCCTCGGGCTCACCTTCATCGTCGGGGCGTTCTACGCCGGGATGCTCGTGACGCCCGAGAGCGCCGGGCGCCGCCAGCACCGCGAGATCTCGATGGTCTTCGACGCGGTCACCTGGGGATTCTTCATCCCGATCTTCTTCGCCCTCGTCGGCTTCGGCACCGACTTCCTCGACATCGCGCCGAGCTACCTCGCCCTACTCGCCTTCATCGCGCTCGTGCTGTACGCGATCTTCTCCAAGGTGTTCGTCGGGACCGCCATCGCCCGGACGCTCGGCTGGGGGGGGCAGGAAGCGTACGCGACCGGGTTCCTCCTGACGAGCCGGGGGGCGGTGGAGCTGGCGATGGCCGTCATCCTCCTCGACCTCCACGTGTTCTCGACCGAGGTCTACACGATCGTGGCCGGGGTCGGCCTCCTCACGACCCTCGTCGCCCCGATCGGGGCGCGGCCGTTCGTCCGCCAGATCGCGGCCCTGCA
>JASHPK010000016.1 GCA_030038095.1 Thermoplasmata archaeon
GGGGGATGGGAGCGTCCGCGACCCTCACCGAGCTCGCGGCGGAGGAGATCGGACGCGGGGACTTCTCCATGGCGACGGCCGTCTTCTTCCTGCTCGAGGCCGGATGGGGCTATCTGCTGAGCCGCTACGGCACCGAGGAGGCCAAACGGGAGGTCCTCCCGCCCGTCTGTGCCGGCAAGGCGTTCCTCGGGATCGCGACCACGGAACCCACCGGCGGGAGCGATCTCGCCCACTTGCGGACGACCTCGCGACGCGAGGGGGAAGCCTTCGTGCTTCACGGGGAGAAGTCGTTCATCTCGGGCACCGAGGAGGCGAAGCGCCTCGGCGGCGGCCATCTGACGCTCACGCGGGGGGAGAGCGGGGGGTTCAACTTCCTCTACGTGCCGATCCGCACGGACGGCATCGCGACGCAGAAGTTCGCGAACATGGGCCGGATGGGGATCTCGACCGGCGGCCTCAGCTATCCGAACGTCCGGGTCCCGGCGAAGTACCTCCTCGGTCGGGAAGGGAAGGGCTTCGAATGCGCGATGGAGGGGTTCTCGGTCGCACGGACCTTCGTGAGCGCCGCGTGCGTCGGGGCCGCCGAGCGCGCGCTCGAGATCGGGACCGCCTACGTGCGCGAGCGCTCCGCCTTCGGCCAGCCCCTCGGGAAGTTCGAGGGGATCCAATTCGAGCTGGTCGACCTCTACACGCAGATCGAGGCGGTCAAGTGGCAGTGCCGCCGGGCTGCGTGGCTGCTCGACCGGTACACCCTCCAGGGGGACACGGCGCACCGTTCCGAGGTCGACCGCGCCGTCGCTTCCGTCAAGCTCACGGCCCCCCAGGTGGCGTTCGAGTGCGTGAAACGGGTGATGATGTGGCACGGGGCGGCGGGCTACACGAAGGACGTCGGACTCGAACTCGGCCTCCGCGGGATCATGTCCTACCTGGTCGGCGCGGAGGGCGGTCTCAACATCATGCGGATCATCCTCGGTCGCGAGCTCCTCGGGAAGGAGTTCCTCCCGTACAAGTAGCGAGTCCATGGCGAGGGGGAGCCGCAGCGCCGGGGAGATCCGGGAGCGCGCGTTCCACGCTTGGCTCGCGTCGCACCTACCGGCCGGGCACGTCGGTCCCCTTCCCCTCGGGGACGACGCGGCCGCCCTTCCGGCCCCGCGAGGCCGGGTCGCGGTCCTCTCCACGGACGCGCTCGTCGAGGGGACGCATTTCCTGCCGGAATCCCCACCCCGGGCCGTCGGCGCGGCAGCGTCGTCCGTCACGCTTTCCGATCTCGCGGCCAAGGGGGCACGCCCCGCCGCGCTCCTGCTCGCGATCGTGCTCCCCCCCGGGACCCCGGCGCGATGGGCCGCGGAGGTGGTGCGTGGAGCGGAATCGATGGCGACCCGCCATGGTGCCCACATCGTGGGAGGGGACACGAAACCCGGGCCGGTCCGAACCGTCGTGAGCGCCGGGCTCGGATGGGGACGCGCGGGCCACCTCGCGCCGCGGTCCGGTGCCCGCCCGGGCGACGTGCTCGTGCATACCGGATGGGTCGGACGGGGGGGCGTCGCCGCGGCTCTTCTCGCGCACCGCCCGGCGCCCCGGTCCCGGGCCCGGGCCCTCGGCGAGATCCTCGATGTGCGGCCCCGGGTCGCAGAGGGACTAGCGCTCGCCCCGCTCGCGCATGCGATGCTCGATACCTCGGACGGTCTCGCGGAGGCTTCGCGCCTGCTCGCGGAGGCGAGCCGAGTGCGGGTGATCGTCGAGGAGTCGGCGCTCCCGCTGGCCCCCGGGCTTCGGAAGCTCGGCCGCTCCGCGGCGGCGCGACGGGCCATCGCGCTCTATGGCGGCGACTACGAACTGCTGGCGGCGCTAGCCCCCCGTGAGGTCGAGCGCGCGCGTCGCGCGGTGCGTCGATCGGGCGGCACGCTCTCGCGCATCGGATCGATCGTACGGGGACGCGGAGCGTGGCTCGTCCACGACGGCGGACCGGAGCCGATGCCCCCCGCGGGGTGGCGACCGTTCGAACCGGCACCGGCCCGCTCCCGCTGATGCGTGCCGTGCGACAGCGCGCCATGTTTACCGCGTCGAACCCTCGCACAGTTTACGTTAGCCTCAAGTAGCGGCTTCCCAGTTCATCGGTTGCCGAGGTACAGCGGATGGCGAGCAGTAGTTCCACCGTTAATCCGTTCGAGACAGCGAAGCAGCAAGTCGACATCGTCGCGGACCTGATCGGTCTCGACAAGGGAGTCCGAGAGGTGCTGAAGCACCCGAAGCGAGAGCTCACGGTCAACTTCCCGGTCCAGATGGACGACGGGACCTACCGGGTCTACACCGGATACCGCGTCCAGTACAACATGGCCCGTGGCCCGACCAAGGGCGGGATCCGATTCCACCCCCAGGTCACGCTCGACGAGGTGCGCGCGCTCGCCGCGTGGATGACCTGGAAGTGTGCCGTCGTCAACATCCCGTACGGCGGTGCGAAGGGCGGCGTGATCTGCGATCCGAAGCACATGTCGAAGAACGAGCTCGAGCGCCTCACCCGGCGCTACGCGAGCGAGATCTCCATGATGATCGGCCCCGAGATCGACATCCCCGCCCCGGACGTCTACACCGACTCGCAGACGATGGCCTGGATCATGGACACGTATTCGATGCAGAAGGGCTACAGCGTGCCCGGCGTCGTGACCGGTAAGCCGATCAGCCTGGGCGGCAGCCAGGGCCGCGGCGAGGCCACGGGCCGAGGCTGCGCCTACGTGATCCGCGAGGCCGCGAAGGACCTCGGCCTCAAGGTCAAGGGCGCGTCGGTCGCGGTCCAGGGATTCGGGAACGCCGGGAGCGTCGCCGCGAACCTCCTCTTCGACGAGCAGGGGGCGAAAATCGTCGCCGCGTCCGACTCGCGGGGCGGGATCTACAAGGCGGACGGATTCAATCCCCATGCGCTCGAGGAGCACAAGGCGAAGACCGGCTCCGTGGTCGGCTTCCCCGGCTCGAAGCCGATGAGCAACGAGGAGCTCCTGGCCGCGAAGGTCGACATTCTCGTCCCGGCCGCGCTCGAGAACCAGATCACGAAGAAGAATGCGGACAAGATCCAGGCGAAGATCGTCGGCGAGGCGGCGAACGGCCCGACCCTCCCCGAGGCGGACACCGTCCTCTACGAGAAGAAGATCGCGGTGATGCCGGACGTGCTCGCGAACGCCGGCGGCGTCACCGTGAGCTACTTCGAGTGGGCGCAGGACATCCAGGGGTACTACTGGTCGCTCGACGAGGTCAACCAGCGCCTCGAGCGGGTGATGGTCCAGTCGTACAACGACGTCCACAAGGTCGCTCAGGAGAGGAAGGTCCACCACCGGACGGCCGCCTACGTCGTCGCGATCCAGCGGGTCGTCGACGCGATGCGCCTGCGCGGGACCTACCCGTAGGGAATCCCGAGCGGGAACCCATTCCTGGGGCGGGGAAGGAAGGCCGTGGCCGACCTTCCCCGCTGTCGTCACGCGTCGTGGGCGGATGTCGATCGGTGGGCCGATACGCTCGCCGCCCGCATCCGCGAGGCGGACGCCGTCCCCGAGGTGATCGTCGCGCTCACGCGCGGAGGCTGGGTGCCGGGTCGACTCCTGTGCGACCGGCTGGGGGTCAAGCGGCTCGTCTCCCTCCGCGCCCAGCACTGGGGCGTCACCGCGACGCCGAGCGGGAAGGCGGAGCTCACGGAGGAGCTCAGCACGCCGGTCGCCGACCTCCGGGTCCTCGTCGTCGACGACATCACGGACACCGGCGAGAGCCTCGCCCTCGCGACGGAGCACGTGGCGACGTTTCGCCCGAGCCGGCTCGAGAGCGCGGCGTTCCTGCACATCGCGCACTCGAAGTTCCTCCCGACGTACTTTGCCGAGGAGATTCCCCGGAACGCCTGGGTCTGGGTCGTCTTCCCGTGGAACTACTGGGAGGACCTCGCCTCGCTCGCGGAGCGGGCGGCCTCCATCACCCCGGGACTCGACGCGGTCCGCGCCACCCTCGCCCGCCAAGCGGGCCTGGACGTGCCCCGAGCGGACCTCGAACGGATCGCGGCCTACGTACGCCTCGACTGACCGGCCGCCCGGGCCCGGGCATCCCCCCGGCTAGCCCGAGGCGAGCGGGTCCGAGGTCGCCCGGCGGGCGGCCGCCTTGAAGTACTGTTGCAGGACCCCCGCGCCGATCACGAGGCCGAAGCCGGTCGCGATGAGGGCGAGGAGCAGCGGCAGCTGCGCGGACTGGGTGATCCCCTGGAGGTACCGCAACAGGAAGACGATCCCGTAGCTCACGAGCCCGATCCCGATGATCGAGGTGGTCGCGACCACGAACGAGCGCGGGAATCGGCCCCGGGCGAGGGCCCGGCGCACCGCCCGGCCGCTCTCCCAGATCATCGCGCCCGCGATCCACCAGAAGAGGCCGGCCTGCAGGAAGAGCAGGACGCGGTCGAGGTCCGACAGGCCCGGGTTCCCGGCGTAGGAGTTGTACCCCGACAGGAAACCGACGCCCACGAGGGCGATCGCGAAGAGGCCGAACCCGAACGCGACCGAGCCCTGGCGGATGTCGGTCGAAGCGCTCCGCACGGAGTCGATGATCGCCTCGTCGATGTCGAAGGTCCAGAAGATGAGGTAGACGCCGAGCAGGATCGCGAGCCCGATGATCCCCCAGAGCAGCACCCCTCCCGCCGCCGTGAGCCCGAGGATCAGGAGGACGAGGGCGAACGGGAGCACCGTCTTCGCGCGGAGCTTCGGGTCCTTGAGGGCCCGCACGAGCGTATAGTACGTCGACTCGATGCTCGCGCTCTGGCGGATGAAGACGCGGCGCACGCCGTCGACCCGCACCCGCGAGGCGAGGATCGGGAAGAGGAACTCGTCCTCGGCGCCGTCGCTCACGAGGTAAGCGCTCGACGCCTTCACGCGCGCCAGCACGTCGTCGAACTGGTCCGCCACCCGGCGGTCGGAGATCACGCCGA
>JASHPK010000017.1 GCA_030038095.1 Thermoplasmata archaeon
ATGCCGCCCGAGAGGTTCTTGGCTCCGGCCTCGGCCCCGCGCTCCACGAGAAGCACGTTCGCCCCGCCCTTCGCGAGCCGGATCGCGGCCGCGCATCCGGCCAAGCCCGCCCCGACCACGATGGCGTCGAAATCGTCGCCCATGGCCCTCGCCGCCCCGAGCCGGCGGGGCCGCTTAACGGTGCCCGCTCTCCGCGCCCCGGGCCGGGGCGCGAGGCCTTTACGAGATCGGCGGCGGAGGCGGCATCCACTGCGTCGGCGGCGGAGAGGTCGCGGCGATCGTCGCGTTCTCGATCAGCTTCTGGAAGCGGAACGGCTTCGGGATCCCCAACCAGTCCTCGTTGCCGAGCCGACTGCCGCCCTCCGAGCTCACCCGGACCGTGCCGTAGCCGAGAAGCCGCTGGGCGAAGGTCTGGTGCACGTCGACCCCCCGGACCTGCGTGATCGGGATCTGGTCGAAGTCCCGGCCGAGGATCCCGCGCTGCACGATCACGCGGCGGTTCGTGACGGCGTAGACGGTCCGGATCCACCGGAGGTACCGGATGAGGAGACGGATCAGGACGAGGGCGATCAGGAAGAGGAAGAAGTAGACCGCCCACATCTCCACGGTGTGGTTCGACTGGTGGATGAATCCCGCGAGCCACGTGAGGATGCCCGTCCAGGGCGACAGCTGCGGGAGGCCGTAGATCGGCGCGGCCGAGAAGAGCAGGAGGAATCCGAGGATGATCAACCAGACGATCGGGCCCGGGAAGTAGAACAGGGCCGTCGCCCGGGTCTCCTGGAGCAGGAACTCCTGGTCGGCGAGGTAGGTGGCCTTGAGGAGCCGGGGCATCGCCCGGGGCGCCGCGGTCGGGGAGGCCATCGAGAGGGGAGCCCCCGTACCGGCTGATAAACCCTCCTCCCGAGGCGAGCGCGCGCCGCCCGCTTATATGGCGCGGCCGGTCCCAAGGCCCGATGGGCGTCACCGACTGCCATGTCCACATCAACCCGCTCTGGGAGATGCGCCCGGACGCGGTCCGGATGCTCTCGCGTGTCGACCCGAAGAACGCCCGATACCTCGAGGATCCGAAGGCGTTCCTCGAGTACCTCGATGCCTGCGGCATCGAGCGTGCGGTGCTGATCAACTACGTGGCTCCCGAGGTGATCGGCTACACCGAAAAGGCGAACGACTTCGTCTCGGCGTACGTCCGGACGGACCCCGACCGGCTGATCGCGGTCGGAGGGATCCGACCCGACCACCCGTCGCCGGAGCCGGAGATCCGGCGCCTCATCGGCGCGCTCGGCATCCGGGCGCTGAAGCTCCACCCACCGCACCAGCTGTTCGCGCCGAACGCCTACGCGAGCGGCGGGAACCCCGAGCTCAAGGAGCTCTACGCTGCCTGCGAACGCGAGCGGCTACCGGTGATCTTCCACACCGGCACCTCGGTGTTCCCGCGCGCGCGCAACAAGTTCAGCGACCCGGTGCTCGTCGAGGACGTCGCGCTCGATTTCCCCGACCTCACGATCGTGCTCGCCCACGGTGGCCGCCCGATCTGGATGGAGACGGCAGTCTTCCTCGCGCGGCGGTTCCCGAATGTCTGGCTCGAGGTTTCGGGCATCCCGCCGGCGCAGCTTCTCGAGTACTTCCCGAAGCTCGCCCGCCTCTCCGACAAGGTGATTTTCGGCACCGACTGGCCGGGCCCGGGCGTCAAGGACATTCGCGCGAATCTGGAGGCGTTCCGGTCGCTCCCGATCCCGGCCGACGCGCAGCGCGCGATCCTGGAGACCAACCCGAGGAAGGTGTTCCCCGACCGGCCCCCGGGCGCGTGATCGGGCAGCGGCCCGGCGTCCACGCGTCCCGTCGCCGGGCCGATTGCGCGCCTCGTACCGCCGCGGAGCGCGATCCCACGGCTCGCGCGCCGCCCTCTTGAAATACTATGGTCGGCTCCTCGGGCGCGTGCCCGATCCGCCCGAACGACCCCCGGAGGAGAGCCCGCCGGCCCCCGAGACCCCGGGGGAGGCCGCGGGAAGCCTCGAGGTCGTCGAAGGAGGCGAGGAGGTCGGTCGGCTCCCGCTGCCTCGACGCAACCGCGGAGAGGTGTTCGGGATCGCGAACCAATTGCTCGGGGCGGCCCGAATCCGGGTGATGTGCGAGGACTCCGTGTCGCGGATGGGGCGGATCACGGGCAAGATGAAGAAGAAGATGTGGATCCGTGAGGGTGATCTCTTGATC
This sequence comes from Thermoplasmata archaeon, assembly GCA_030038095.1. Classification (GTDB taxonomy): domain Archaea; phylum Thermoplasmatota; class Thermoplasmata; order Lutacidiplasmatales; family UBA184; genus Lutacidiplasma. Next base: position 2,212 of record JASHPK010000017.1, read on the forward strand.
GTCCGGCCCTGGGGGTTCCAGGAGGGGAAGGCGGACATCCTCTTCCGTTACAGCCGGACGCAGGCGCAGTACCTCGCGCGCCGGAACATGCTCCCGGCGTCGGTCAACCTGTTCTCCACCGACGCTCGTACCGACGCGGTCCCGGTTTCCTAGGTCCGGCGATGTGGGCCTCGAGGGAGCGGCCGCTCTCCTCGGAGGAGATGGCCGTCGTCGAGCAGAACGCGGTCGCGCTCGGGGTAACGATCGACTCCCTCATGGAGAACGCCGGCCGGGCGGTCGCGGAGGAGGCGACCCGGAGGCTGCCGACACCCCCCGCCCGGGTCGCGGTCGTCGCGGGCACCGGCAACAACGGCGGGGACGGGCTCTGCGCCGCGTTCTACCTGATCCAGTGGGGGTACGCGCCCGAGGTCTGGCTGATCCGCCCGCCGGCGGAGATCCGCTCGCGGGCCGCGCGCCGGTGCTTCGAGCGGATCGAGCGGCGCTGTCCGATCCACTTCCGCGCGCCGAAGTCCGAGGAGCTCGCGACGATGCCGCTCGTCGTCGATGCCCTGCTCGGCACGGGCCAGTCCGGCATCCTGCGATCCCCCGTTCGGGAGGCGGTCGAGGCGATCCGGACGAGCCGCGCCCCGGTCCTCGCCGTCGACGTCCCGACGGGCATCACCGACCCTCAGGGCCTGCGCCCCGCCTGGACGGTCTGCCTGATGACGCTCAAGGACGACATGTCGGCGGAGAACTGCGGGGAGATCGTCGTGCGGGACATCGGGATTCCCGAGGAGGCGTGGCGACGCACCGGGCCCGGTGAGTTCCTGTTCTTCCGCGCCCCGGATGGGAAGAACGACCGCGGCCGCACCGGTCGGCTGATCATCATCGGGGGCGGCCCGTACTCCGGGGCTCCCGGGCTCGCCGGGCTCGCGGCGTTGCGGTCGGGCGGAGAGCGGGCGACGATCCTCGCCCCGGGCGGCGCGGCCGAGCGGATCCAGTCGTTCAGCCCGAACCTCGTCGTGCGGGCGTTCGGCTCCGAGCGCTTCCGGCCGACCGACGTTCCGGGAATCCTCGAGTTCGTGCGCGCCGCCCCTCCGAGAGCGATCGTGGTCGGGATGGGGGCCGGGAACCACCCGGAAACGATCGACGCGCTGGGCCGGATCGAGCGCGAGCTCGCCGCCGAGGTTCCCCTCGTCGTCGACGCGGACGGACTCCTCGCCCTGCCCGAGCCGGAGTTCCTTCCCGAGCGCGGCACGGTCGTCGCCACTCCGAACTCCGGTGAGTTCGAGCGGGTCTTCTCCGGTCCGGTGAAGGCCCCGGTGACGGAGCGCGCGGCGTCGGCCCGCAGCTCGGCCGGTGCGCGCCGGATCGTGCTGCTGGTCAAGGGGGAGCCGGACCTCATCTCGGACGGACAGAGCGTCTTCGAGAATCGGCACCACCACCCGGCGATGACCGTCGGCGGGGTCGGCGACGTCCTTGCCGGGGTCGTCGGCAGCCTGCTCGCGCAGGGGCTCCGACCGCTCTCCGCGGTTCGCCTCGCCGCGTGGTGGACGGGGGAAGCCGGCGTGCGGGCCGCCGGTCGGCTCGGCTTCGGCCTCGTCGCGACGGACGTCATCGAGGAGCTCCCTCCGGCGCTCGTCGGGGGCCTCGAACGGGTCCGGCACTCGGGCTAGGGACACGCCTCGGGACGCGGCGCGGGCCGGCTACGCGTAGCGGACCCGGCCGCGGATCGCCTTCGCCCGGGCGCGGACCGTCTTTTCGCCGGCGGGATTCCCGTCTGCGTATCCGGCGTGGAACGCCCGCACGAGCGCGTCCGAACGGGGGTGGAGCGCCTTGAGGTCCTCCTCGACAAGATGGAGGTCGATCCCGAGCTCCTCCACGCCGGGGCTCCGGGAACCCATCGACAGGTCGAGGAATGCGGGGGCCCGCTCGGGACCCTCCGGGTAGATCACGTTCGAGCTCGTGAGGTCCCCGTGCGAGATCCCCCCGGCATGGAGGCGACCGAGGGCGACCCCGAACGCGCGGACGGCCCGCTCGAGCGAGTCGAACGGGAGTACCGGGTCCTCGAGCAGATGGCGCAGGGTCGGTCCCGGCAGTTCCTCCATGGTGATCCGGTGCCGTTCGACGTCGATGTCGTAGAGGATCGGGGTGCGGACCCCGAGGCGCCGGGCGTCGACGAGGAGCCGCACCTCGGTCCGAGTGCGCTCCCGGCGGAGCTTCTCGTCGAGCGCCTTGGGCCGGTACGCCTTTGCGTCGCGCTCCTTGAGCAGGGCGGGGAAACCCCACCAGTCGACCTTGCGCAGTCGGGCCTCGGCGCCGCGCGAGACGGTCGGGCCCTCGGGTTCGGTCATCGGCGTCGGAGGGTCTAACGGCCCTTGTGCGCGGCGACGTACCGCACGATCGCCTCGCGGGCGAGGCGGGCCGCCAGCACGCTCGTGTTGCCGTTGTCGTAGTGCGGGCTGACCTCCATGATGTCGAGCCCGGCGAGGCGCGGGGCCGCCTGGTCGATCACGTACTTCACATCCCGCGGGGTGAGGCCGAACGGCTCCGGGGTCCCGGTGCCGGAGGCATAGGCCGGATCGATCGCGTCGATGTCGAGCGAGATGTAGATCCGCTCGGTCTTCAGCATGTTGAACGCCTTCTGCACCGCGGCCGCGATGCCGTCGCGCGCGATCTCGTGGGCGGTCACATACGACATGCCGATCCCCTTGTTGTCGTCGATCTCCTCGCGGGAGACCGAGCGGACGCCGAGCACGACGATGTTGCGCGCCCCCACCTTCTCGAGGATCCGGCGCGAGGAGCAGGCGTGGCTGCGCGGCTCCCCGAGATAGCTCGCTCGGAAGTCCATGTGGGCGTCGAGGTAGATCACCCCGAGGCTCGGGGCCGATTCCGGGTACGCCTCGACCGAGGGGGGCGAGCACGCGTGGTCCCCCCCGAGCACGATCGGGACCTTGCCCGCCGCGTAGATCGGGCGCATCTCCTCCCGGAGCGAACGAACCATGTCCGCCGCGCTCCCGAACTCCTCGGTGTTCCCGAGGTCATGGATCGCCACGTCCGAGAGGTCGACCGCGGTCTCGAGGTCGTACGATTCGAAGTTCCACGAATGCATCCGGATCGAGTCGGGTCCGAACCGGGCCCCGGGCCGGAACGAGGTCGTCCGGTCGAAGGGCACCCCGACGATGACGAACTCCCCGTCCTCGAACGTCGCGTTCGCGTCCGCGAACGTGGTGGGACGCTGCACGGCCGGGCGACGGTGGAGCGATATAAGACGGTGCCCCGGCGCAACGCCCCGCCGATCGACGGGGCGAACTCACGATGGGGACGACGGGGCCGGGGCGCGATGGAGCCGGGCCCGGATCCCCATCTCCCCGTAGAGGAACTCCATGTAGACCAGCGAGATCACGGTCGTCGCGATCGCCATGATGAACAGGCCGAGGTACCCGTACAGCGCGATCGCGATCGCCCCGACGAGCGGTCCGGCGCTCCAGAGCGTCGAGTTGATCAGCGTGAAGACCCCGAGGTACTCCGCCCGCTGGTCCTTGGGAGCCATCCGGGCGACCCACGCGGTCATCCCCGTCCCCACGAGGGCGAGGCCCGCGTTGCGGATCGCTTGGGCCGGTAAGAGCTCCGCCCACTGCGTGCTCGTCATGTAGATCCCGAACGACGCGAGCGTGAGCACCGTGCCGTACCAGATCCCCCGGATCTCCCCGCGTCGGTCGATCAACCGGCCGAGCGGGATGGAGACGAAAGCCCCGGTGACGAGCCCCGCGATCGCGACCAGGCTCACCTCGAAGTTGTTCGCGCCGAGGGTCGCCGCGAGGTACCCGTAGAACGTCGCGACCGCCCCGCTCCCGATCGCCCGGATCGACACCGCGAACGAGAACTTGACGACCGGCATCATCTCGCGCAGCGGGGTGTGCTTCGCCGGCGACTTCTCGACCGTGAGGTCGGGGATCAGGAAGATCACGACGGAGAGCGTCCCGACCATCACGGCGACGACGAAGGGGAACAGCGCGCCGAGCCCGTAGTAGTAGGTCACGATCCCCGCGAGGACGAATCCGACGACGCCCCCCGCGCTCGAGGTGGCGTTCAGGAGACCGTACCCTTCGCCCCGTTCGGAGACCGCGGTCAGGTCGGCGACGTACGCGGTGTAGGCCGGGCCGCCGATCGCGAGCGCGAGCTCCGCGGCGATGAAGAGGCCTCCCGACCAGACGTACCCCGGGGCGAACGGGATCGCGAGGAAGAGCGGGAAGGCGGAGGCCTCTCCAAGCAGCAGGAAGGGGCGACGTCGCCCCGCGCGGTCGGAGAGCCGGCCGACGACCGGACTGATGAGGCTCGCCGGAACCCAGCCGAGCGTGAGGATCGTGAGCGCGATGGGGAGGCTCGCCCCCTTGACCTCGACGAGATACAGCGGCAGAAAGACGATGAACAGGCCGCCCCGATTGCTCGCGAGGAGGGAGTACAGGGAGAGAGTCCACAACTCGCGACGTACCACGGCTTCGAGCACTCGGCGCGGATTACTTAGGCTGCGCGTCGAGCGAGCCCCGCCGGCGGAGCGCGAGGCGCGCAGGCGCCGTTATGAGGTCCCTCTCACCTGCGCGATTCGCGGGAGGGGACGAGCGTGGCGACGGGCGAGCTGGTGGGACGCAAGAGCGAGGAGGACGGCGTCGAGATCCTGGTGCTGAAGCATCCGCCGGTGAACGCGCTCAGCACCGCACTGCTCGCCGAGCTGGACCGCCGCGTCGGCGAGATCGAGACGAACCCGAAGTCCCGAGCGGTCATCCTCACGGGCGACGGACAGTACTTCAGCGCGGGGGCGGACCTAAAGGAGATGGCGACGCTCGATCTCGCGACCGCGCCCCAGGTGGTGCGACGCGGTCACGCGCTCTTCGGACGGATCGCAGACCTCCGGCCGCCCGTCATCGCGGCGATCAACGGCCTCGCCCTGGGCGGAGGGCTGGAGCTCGCCCTCGCGTGCGACCTCAGGGTCGCCGGCGAGTCCGCGAAGCTCGGCGCCCCCGAGGTGAACTACGGGCTCATGCCGGCCTACGGCGGCACGCAGCGCCTGCCGCGCCTCATCGGGGTGGCGAAGGCGAAGGAGCTCATCTTCTCCGGCTCGATGATCTCGGCGTCCGAGGCCCTCCGGATCGGCCTCGTCAACAAGACCGTGCCCGCGGGCCAGGAGCTGCGGGCGGCGCGCGACCTCGCGCACACGATCGGCCAGCGAGCCCCGAAGGCGGTCCAGGCGGCGAAGCGCGCGATGGTGGAGGGGCTCGCCCGGCCGCTCGCGGAGGGCCTCGAGATCGAGACGAAGCTCTTCGAGTCCGAGGTGCTCCCCAGCAGCGATCTCGCGGAGGGGATCTTCGCCTTCGCCGAGCGCCGGCCGCCGAAGTTCAAGGGGGAGTGAACCATGCCGTTCGAGTTCTCGTTCACGGCGGACGAAGAGGCGTTCCGGGGCGCGGTCCGGTCGTTCCTCGCGAAGGAGGTCGCGCCGATCGTCCCCGAGATGGACGAGCGGGAGGAGTTCCCGCGCGCGACCGTGCGCCGCATGCAGGAGGAGGGGTACTTCGGCGTTCCCGTGCCGGAGGAGTACGGCGGCCTCGGCCTCGGCAAGGTCGGGTACTGCATCCTGCTCGAGGAGCTGGGCCGGGTGGACGCCTCCCACGGGACGATCGTCGGGGCCCACACCTCCCTCGGGACCACCCCGCTCCTTTACTACGGCACCGAGGAGCAGAAGCGCCGGTGGCTCGTACCGGCGGCGAAGGGCGAGAAGCTCCTTGCCTTCAGCCTCACCGAGCCCGGCTCCGGGAGCGACTCGGGCGCGGTGCACACCGTCGCCGAGAAGGCCGGCGACGGCTGGACGATCACCGGCAACAAGATCTACGTCTCGAACGGGCGCGAGGCCGATACGATCGTCGTGATGGCGGCGAACGACCCGAAGCTCGGGCCGAACGGCGGGGTGACCGCCTTCCTCGTGGACTCGAACCTCCCGGGCTTTCAAGTCGGACGGTGCGAGAAGAAGATGGGCCTGCACGGGACCTCGACCGCCGAGCTGATCCTCGATCACGTCGAGATCGGTCCCGACCGGGTCCTTGGCGAGGTCGGAAAGGGGTTCCACGTGGCGATGACCGCCCTCGACGTCGGGCGGGTCTCGCTGGGGGCGGCGAGCCTCGGCGGGATGCAGGCCGCGTGTCTGGAGGCGCTCGAGTTCGCCAAGAACCGCACGCAGTTCGGCCTGCCCATCAGCGAGTACGAGGTGATCCAGTTCAAGCTCGCCGACATGGCGATGAAGGTCCACGCGCTGCGGCTCATGGTCTACCACGCCGCGGCGCGCCAGGACCGGCTCGGCACCGATCCGAAGCAGTGGAGCCGGCTCGAGCGGGTCGAAAAGACGCGCGAGGCGGCGATCGTCAAGTGCCTCGCCTCGGAGTGGGCGAGCGAGGTGATCGACGAGGCCCTGCAGATCCACGGGGGCCTGGGCTACATCCGCGGCACGCCGATCGAGCGGGCCTATCGGGACGCACGGATCAGCGAGATCTTCGAGGGCACCAACGAGATCCAGCGTCTCGTGGTGGCCCGCGATCTGCTCAGTCGGGGGCTCTAGCGCCGGCCGGGTGTTGGGCGGTCCACTCGTCGCGCAGGACGCGGCGGAGCACCTTCTGGACGCCGCTGCGCGGGAGCGCGTCGCGGAACTCGATCGATCGCGGCGCCTTGAAGTGGGCGATCCGTTCGCGCACGAACTGGATCAGGACCTCTTCGCTCACGGCCGATCCCGGCTTCCGCACGACGAACGCCACGACGACCTCGCCGCGCTCCGCGTCGGGGACGCCGATCGCGGCGGCGTCCGCGACCGCCGGGTGCTGGAAAAGGACGTCTTCGACCTCGCGCGGGTAGACCTTCAATCCGCCCACGTTCACCATATCCTTCTTCCGGTCGACGATGTAGGCGTAGCCGTCGGCGTCGAGGCGGGCCATGTCGCCCGTCCGGAACCAGCCGTCGTGGAGCACCGCCGCGGTCTCCTCCGGTTGCTGATAGTAGCCGAGCATCACCTGGGGACCCCGGACGGCGAGTTCGCCGACCTCGCCGATCGCGAGCGATCGGGTCCCCGTCTCGAGGTCGACGACCCGTTCCTCCGTGTCGGGCAGGGGGAGGCCGATCGATCCGTCCCGCCGCTCTCCGTGCACCGGGTTCGCGTGGGTGGCGGGAGAGGTCTCCGAGAGCCCGTACCCCTCCACGAGGTTCGCTCCGGTGAGCTCCTCGAACCGCTTCGCGACCGGGACGGGGAGCGGGGCGGACCCGCTGAGACAGTAGCGGATCGAGCGGATCTCGTAGCGCGAGAGATCCGGCTGTTGGTTGAAAGCTTGATAGAGCGCCGGCACCCCCGGGAACTGCGTCGGATGGTGCTTGTCGATCAGTTTCAGGAGCTCCCGGATCTCGGGCCGCGTCTGCATCACGATCGTGGCGCCGGCGGCGAGCCCCATCAGGAGCGCGATCGTGAGCCCGTAGATGTGGAAGAACGGGATCGCGGCGACGATGATCTCTTCCCCCGGCACTTGCGTCGTGTTCCAGGCGTTCGCCTGCACCACGTTCGCGACGAGGTTGCGGTGGCTGAGCATCGCCGCCTTCGGCTTGCCGGTCGTGCCTCCCGTGTACTGGAAGATCGCGACCGTGGTCGAGGGGTCCCCGTGGAACGAAGGGACCGGTCCGCCGGCCTGGAGCGCGTCGCGCCAGGGACGGATCGACGGGCCCCTGGGGAACGCGGTCGGCATCTGGCGGCGCCGGAGGACGAGGTTCACGAAGAGTCGGTTCGGCCACGGGTAGAATTCGCGCAGCCGCCCCACGAAGACCGAAGGGACCGAGTACGCCCCGGCGACCTCGGCGACGCGCGGATAGAGGATCTCGAGCGTGACGAGCGCCTTGGGCTCGGAGTCCTTCAGGATCCGAAGGAGGTCCTGACCGAGGTAGAGGGGGCTCACCTGGACGACGATCGCGCCGAGCCGGAGCGCCCCGAACAGCGCGATCGGGTACTCCGGGCAGTTCGGGAGGTAGATGGCGACCCGGTCCCCGGCCTTCACGCCTTCCCGGGCGAGGGCGGCCGCGAACCGCCCGCTCTCCTCCCAGAAGCGCCGGTAGGTCCACCGCGCCCCGTAGTAGACGAACGCCGTTCGGCCGCCCCACCGCTCGACGCTCTCCGCGATCAGCTCGGGGAGGAGCTTCGCGGGCACCTCGACGTGCGGTGGCACGTCGTTCGGGTAGCGGCGGAGCCAGAACCGTTCGCTCTCGTGCAGGGCCATCGGTGGCTCACCGGGGGGACTCGCCCTCACCCTCCTTGGCGAACTGCACGCCGGGCCGGTAGCTCGGCGTGAACCGGACCCGGTCGCCGATGCGAAGCTCCGTCTCGCTGCGGACCCGGGGCATCCACCCGGTCACCCGACCCCCGCCGTCGAGCTCGACCACGACGTAGGCGTACGGCGCCTCGTTGAGGAACTCGTCGCCGGGCACGGCGAGGATCGTGTAGGCGACGACCGACCCGCGGTCGGAGAGCTCCGCCTCCTCGAGATCTCGGGACCCGCACCGGGGGCACGCGAGCCCCCAGGTCGCGCTGCGAAGCCCGCAGCTCCGGCAGCGGAAGCCCCGAAGCTTCCCATCGTTCTCGTACCCCTTCACCCACTCCTCGATCGTGTGGGGCGCGCGCGGCAGCGTACTCGCGGTCATCGGACGGTCCTAGCGCCGAGAAAAGATGTGGACCGAGCAGGAGCCGCCGGTCGCCCCCACGTTGTGGGCGAGCGCGGTCTCGGCGCGCGGCACCTCACGCCCCGCGGCCCGGCCGTTCATCTGCTCGAAGATCTCGACGACCTGGGCCGCGCCGGTCGCGCTGACCGGATGCCCTTTCGCCTTGAGCCCGCCCGACGGGTTGACGGGGAGGCGACCGTCCCTCGCCGTGATGCCCTCGAGCGCGGCGCCCGCGCCGGCTCCCTTCGGCAGGAAGCCGAGGTCCTCGAGCGCGAGGGCCTCGGCGATGGTGAAGCAGTCGTGGACCTCGAGGAAATCGATGTCGCGTCGCCCGAGGTGGGCCTGACGGAACGCGGCGTCGGCGGCCGTCCGCGTCGCCGGCAGCCCGAGGAGGTCGGGCCGGTCCTGCATATCCATGATCGAGCCGGAGCGGGCCGAGGCGCGGATCACGAGCGGCTCGGTGACCGGCTGCTTCACGAACTCCTTGGCGGCGACCACGACGGCCGCGGCGCCATCGGAGAACGGACAGCAGTCGTAGAGTCGGAGCGGGGAGGCGATCATCGGGGATCCGAGGTACGTCTCCATCGAGATCTCCTTCTGGAAGTGGGCGTTCGGGTTCCGGGCGCCGTTCGCGTGGTTCTTGATCGCGATCGCGCCGAACATCTCGGGGGTCGTGCGATAGACGGATCGATAGGCCGTCGCGAGGGTCGCGTAGAGTCCCGGGAACGTGGCGCCGTTCTTCGTCTCGTACGCGCAGTCCGCTCCCAACGTGAAGTAGCTCGTCGCGGCGAGGGTGTCGAGGTGCGAGAGCTTCTCCATGCCGACCACGAGGGCGGCATCGGCGAATCCCCCGGCCACGTGGACGAACGCCTCGTGCAGCGCCGCGCTCGACGAGGAGCAGGCCGACTCGACGGTGCACGAAGGGACGTCGGGGATGCCGAGGCCGCTATTGACGAGCGGGCCGACGTGCCCCTGACGCTCCGCGGCCCCGAAGCAGTTGGACACGAACGTGTAGCCGATGTCCTTCGGCTCGAGCCCGGACGCCTGGATCGCCTCCGCCGCCACTCGGGTGCCGGCCTCGCGACCGGTCTCCGACATCTTGCCGAACCGGTTCGAGGCCGCTCCCACCACCCAGGTCTCGCGCACGAGCTCCTCCGGACCCGCCTACCTCATCCCCCAGATTGATTTCCGCCCTTCGCCGTCCGGGACGGAGCGGGCGGCCGGGCGTTCGGGCTCTCGACCGGCGGGCCGTCGAGCTCGAGGAGCCCGCGCAGCTGATCCAGGACCCGCTCGGCCGCGGCCGGGTCCCGGGTCTTGAACAAGAGACGACCGTTCTGGCTGATCGTCACCTCGACCTCGAGGGCGGCGATCAGCATCACGCGGGCGTCGACGACGGCGATCCCCTGGCGCTCGAGGCGCCCTCGGGCGCGCGCGAGATCGATCGGACGCGGGGGCTCCGGGAGCGCCTCGTACGCGCCGCGATTCGAACAGATCCGCAGCGCGCGGTACATTCGGAACCCCCTCCTCCGAGGCCGTTCCCGCTCTTGGCGGTTCGCATTTCCCCGGGTCCCTCCCGGCCGCGGAAGGTGCTGGACCGCTCCGAAGGGGTGATCTACAGGATCGTCGCCTGGCGCACGCAGTCGTCGATGATCCGCTCGACGTCGACCCGCTCCTCCTCCTGGAGGATCTGGACGAGATGGGTCCGAGTCGCCGGACGGTCCGGCACGGCCTGGCAGCACAGTCCGGGCCGCGTCGAGATCTCGTAGGTGCCGATGGACTTCGCGACCGCCTCGATCTCTTGCTTGTCGAACCCGATCAACGGGCGGACGATGGGGAGGCGGACGCTCGCGGTCGCATTCCGCATGTTGCTCAGGGTCTGGGACGCGACCTGCCCGAGGGCCTCGCCGGTCGCGAGGAAGCTCGCCCCTTCCCGCTCCGCGATCCGCTCCGCCGAACGCCACATGAAGCGTCGGCAGAGAACGCATCCGACGTGGCGGTCGGTGTTCCGCATCAGCGCGATCTGGGTCGGACCGTGGGGGAGCACATAGAGCGGAATCGGCTGCGCGTAGCGCTCTCGGAGCATCGCGAGGTGATCGACCACCTTGGCGAGGGGGGAATCGTCCGTGAACGGCCGGTTGTCCATGTGGACGCCGACCACCTCGTGGCCCTGGCGCAGCAGGTAGTGGAGCGCGACGGGCGAGTCGATCCCGCCGCTCATGAGCATCACTCCCCGTGCCATCGGCGTGGATAGCCGGGGCCGTCTATTTAGGGGTGCGCCCGGCGGCCACGGTTAAGAGCATGCGCGTCAGGCTCGGTCGATGGCCGGAAGTAGCTCGGGACCCGTCCCGCTCGCGACGCGCGAGGCGGGCGACGGCCCAGCGATCCTGCTGCTGCACGGGATCGGGGGCAATCGCACCGTGTGGAACACGGTGATCCCGCTCCTCGAGACCGACTTCCGGGTGATCGCCCCGGATCTTCGCGGCCACGGCCGCTCGGCCGCTCCGCCCGGCTCGACCTTCTCTTTCGAAGAGATGCTCGGCGACGTCGTGCACCTGCTCGACGCGCGGGGTCTCGACTCGGCGCACTGGGTCGGCCTGAGCGGCGGCGCGCTGCTCGCGCTCCGCGCGGCGCTCGACGCCCGGGCCCGCTGCCGGAGCCTGACGATGGTGAGCGGGGCCGCGTACACCGACTCCCATACGCGGGCGATCGCAGAGCGATGGGCGGAGACGTACGCGAAGGAGGGCCCGGATTCGTTCGCGCTCCGCCTTCTCAAGGATCTGTATTATCCGGACTGGATCGAGGACCATCTCGACCTCGCGGACGAACTTCGCCAGGACGTGAAGGACCACGACTACCGGCCGGCGGTGCGGTGGGCCGAGGCGATGGGCCGGTTCGATGAGCGCAACCGGATCGCGTCGATCGAAGTGCCGACCCTCATCGTCCAGGCGATGGACGACGCGATCGTGGACGCTTCGCACGGGCGCATCCTCCGCCAGACGATACCCGGCGCCCAGATCCGGATCCTGCCGCAGACGGGCCACATGATCCCCCTGGAGCGGCCCCAAGAGACCGCCGAAGCGATCGCGGCCCACGTCCGGGCCGCGGAGGCCAAGCGCTCCTCGTGAGAGTTCCCCCGCCTCGGGGGAGGTTTAAGAAGTCTCGACCCCTCCTAGGGGCGATGGCCGACGAGCTGCCCCCCGACCTGATCGCCCGCGTGGAGCGCCTAGAGAAGGAGCTCCGAGAGGTCCGGCTCCGCCTCGCGTCGCTCGAACTCAAGATGGACCCCCGGCTCGAGCACCCCGTCGACAAGTCCACGATCCGCGAGAAGGTCGCCTACGATTGGCAGGCGTGAGCGCGGACCGGCCTGACGGCCGCCTCCTCGGTAGCGCGCCCGGCACCATCGCGGAGCTCCTGGACCGCTTCCCGGTCGAGACCCCTCCGCCTTCGGCCGCCGGCGCCGCCGTCCTGATCCTCCTCCGGGACGGGGCCCACGAGACCGAGACGCTCCTCATCGAGCGGACCGAGCGTCCGGAGGACCCCGCCTCGGGACAGGTCGCCTTCCCGGGGGGCCGCCATGACCCCCAGGACGCGTCCCTGCTCGCGACCGTCCTGCGGGAGACCGAGGAGGAGGTCGGCCTCGGCGCCGACGACCTCACGGGACCCCCACGGTTCGTCCGAGTGTACCATGCCTCCCGTTTCGGACTGGACGTGGCCGCGTTCGCGGCCGCCCTCGGGGACGGGGCCCGACGGCCCCGCCCCCGGAGCCGGACCGAGGTCGCCCACGTGTTCTGGCTCCCGCGATCGGCGCTCGGCGCGGAAGCGAGGATCGTTCGCGACACCTCGCTCGGGGCCATCGAGGTCGACGCGACGCTCTACCAAGGCCACGTCCTGTGGGGGTTCACGCGCCGGCTCCTCCGGGAGTTCTTCGGCCACCCGCCGGAAGGAACGTTCGCGGCCTCGAGGGAACCAGCGGCCGGGCGACACAACACCCTTTAAATACCACCTTAAATACTCCCCCGCCGGGGATATCTTTGGTCAAGATACGGATAGAGAACGTCGTAGCCTCCACCTCCCTCGGCGACGAGCTCGACCTTCAGTCGATCGCCCTCGGGCTCGACGGGGCCGAGTACGAGCCCGAGCAGTTCCCGGGCCTCATCTACCGGCTGAAGCAGCCGAAGACCGCGATCCTGCTCTTCCGCTCGGGGAAGGTCGTCTGCACCGGCGCGAAGAGCATGCATGAGGTCGAGGAGTCGATCCACTCGGTCGCCCAGCAGATCAAGAAGGGCGGCCAGAAGATCAACATGCACCCGAAGATCGAGGTGCAGAACATCGTCGCGAGCTCCGACCTCGAGAGCGAGATCAACCTCAACGCCATCGCGGTCACCCTCGGACTCGACCGGGTGGAGTACGAGCCCGAGCAGTTTCCGGGCCTCGTCTGCCGGATCGATGAGCCGCGCGTCGTGGTGCTCCTGTTCGGCAGCGGCAAGCTCGTGTGCACGGGCGCGCGGAAGCCGGGAGACGTCGAGGTCGCGGTCAAGAAGATCACGAAGGAGCTCCAGGGCGCAGGACTCCTCCGCTGATCCGAACCCTTGCGGGGCCGGTGTGCCGATCCCGTCGGGACTGCCGGTCGTCGACCACCACTGCCATCTCTCCCCCGCGGGCGAGGGCGTGGAGGCGGCCCGCCGATTCCGGGCGGCCGGAGGGACCCACCTGTTCCTCACGACCCAGAACTACGACCGGGTACCGCCCCGCTCGCTCGAGGATTACGAGCGGCAGTTCGCGACGACCGAGTCGCTCGCCCGACGGATCCGGGAGGAGACGGGGACGGTCGTCTATCCGGTGATCGCCCCGTACCCCGTCGACCTCGTGGACGCCGTGGGGACGCTCGGCCCGGGCGGGGCGAGGGACCTCCAACGGACCGCCCTCGACCTCGCGGGCCGCTGGGTACGCGAGCGACGGGCGTTCGCGCTGGGCGAGGTCGGGCGTCCCCACTTCGCCGTGCCGGAAGTGGTCGCGCAGGTCGCGGAGGAGGTTCTCGCGCACGCCTTCGAGGTCGCTCGAGAGTCCGGCTGCCCGATCGTCGTCCACGCGGCGGAGCTCTCCGGCGAAGAGCTCGCCGCTCTCGCAGCCCGGGCCCGTTCCGCGGGCCTCGCCGCCGGTCGAGTCATCAAGCACTATTCGCGGCGGAGGCTCTCCGTGGCGGAGCGCCACGAGACCGTGCCCTCCTATCTGGCCGAGCGGGAGCTGGTGCTTAGCGTCCGGAACGACCCCGGACCCTGGTTCCTCGAGACCGACTTCCTCGATGATCCGGCCCGCCCCGGCGCGGTCCTGGACATCGCCACGGTACCCCGTCGGGCCCGGGCCATCGCCGAGTCCGGCCCGAGTGGAGCGGAGTCGCTGTGGGTGCCGTTCGTGGAGTCCGTCGAGCGGGTGTATGGCTGGCGGCCGGAACCGCTGCGGGAGGCCCCCCGATGACCGGCCCGCGCCGCCGCCGGGGGAGGCTCATCGCCCTCGAAGGGATCGACGGGGTCGGCAAGTCGACGCTCGTCCGGGCGCTCGCTCGCGCCCTGCGTCGCCGAGGACTTTCCGTCGCGGTCCGGCGCGAACCGGCGGACCCGAGTCTCGGCCGGCTCGCCCAGGCCGCCAGCGTCGACGATCCCTGGACCGGAGCGACCTACTTCACGCTCGACCGCTACCTCGCGCGAGCCTCGCTGGAGCGGGACCTCGCTCGGCACGACCTCGTGCTCACCGACCGCTCGTTCTACTCGACGCTCGCCTACCAGGGGAGCGCGCTCGGACCGGCCGCGCTTCGCCGGCTCGCCCGACTGCAGACCGCGGCGACCCGACCGCCGGATCAGGTGATCTGGATCGACCTGGCTCCTGCCGAAGCGCTCGCCCGACTGGGCCGGCGGGGGAGCCACCGGTCTCCGCTCGAACGAGCGGCGACCCTCGAGCGCGTGGCGGATGCCTACCGTCGCCTGGCGCGGCGCCATCGTTGGGATGTGATCGACGGTCGGGCGGCCCCCCGAGAGCTGGTCGCCGGCGCTCTCCGAGCGATCGCGCCGGCGGGGTCGAAGCCCCGGCCCCGTCGTCCGGGGCGAAGGTGATATGGGCCGCCCCGGTCCCCGGGTTCGACCGTGACCGCCCCGCCCCGGATCCTGCAGCGAGAGGAGACGCTCGATCCGGCGTTCCTTCCTCCCCGGCTCGTCCGCCGCGACAAGGAGCTCGAGCTGCTCACCCGGCGGTACCGGGAGGCCCTGACGAAGGGCATCCCGTTCCACCTCCTGCTCACCGGGGGCGTCGGCAGCGGGAAGACGGCGATCGCCCGCCGGCTCGCCTCCGACCTCGAGCGGTCGGGTCGCCTCGGGGACTTCCCGGTCCGCTCGGCCTACGTCAACTGCTGGCGCCGAGCGAGCGACCGGACCGTGATGCTCGATCTGCTGCGGAGCGTGCACGTTTCGCTCCCGGACCGGGGGTACAGCCTCTCCGAGATGCTCGACGTCTTCGAGCAGGGGCTCCGGCGCAATCCGCAGCACCTGCTCGTCCTCTTGGATGAGGCCGCGGCCCTCGTGCGCCAGGAGACGAAGCTCGTCTACCTCCTCTCCCGTTCGCGGGAGGTGGAGCTCGGCTCCATCTCCCTCGTCCTGGTCGCGGTCGAGGACCTCTTCCCCTACCTCGATCCCGCGAGCCGGTCGAGCTTCGGCGTGACGCATCGCCTGGCGCTCGCCCCCTACGACCGGGCCGCGCTCCGGGAGATCCTCGAAGCCCGCGCTCAGCTCGCGCTGCGGCCGGGGAGCTACGACACCGAGGTGCTCGACCAGGTGGCGGGGATCGCGGCGCCCAATGGCGACGCGCGGTTCGCCCTCGAGATCCTGTCGGGCGCCGCCCACGTGGCCGAGGAGGCCGGCTCCGCCGCGGTCTCACCGGAGCACGTGCGACGGACGAAGGGTTCCCTGCTCCCCACCGTCGCCGAAGACCACCTCGAGGCGCTGTCGACGAACCAGCTCGGGGTCCTGCTCGCGCTCTCGCGGTCGCTCAAGGGCCGCGGGGCGACCGTGCCGAGCCAGCGCCTCCGTTCGACCCACTCGGTCCTCCTGGAGGAGCTGGGGGGAGCGGCGATGAGCCGCACGACCTTCTGGAGGACCCTCAAGGAGCTCGAGCGGGACGGCCTGATCACGCTCGAGCCGGGGGCGACCGGCGAGTCGAGCCGCATCGGCATGGACGAGATGCCGGCGAGCTTCCTCGCGACCCTCCTCGAAGAACGCCTCGAGCGGGTACGCTCTCGCAAACCCTAAAGCGGCCCCTCCGGTCCCGACGCCGTGTCGGCCGTTGAACCTCGAGCGGTTCCGCTTCGCTCCGAGCGGAACCTCCCCGATTGGATCCGGACGCGGCCCCCCGGCGGCTCGCGGTATCCCGAGGTCCGGGACCTCCTTTCGGGCCTTCGGCTCGGCACCGTCTGTCGGGAGGCCCGGTGTCCGAACCTCTCCGAGTGCTGGTCGGCCGGGACCGCGACCCTGATGCTCCTCGGCACCGACTGCACCCGCCGCTGCACGTTCTGCGCCGTGACGACCCACTGGCCCCGCGGCGTCGTCGACGCGACCGAGCCCGAGCGGGTCGCGGCGGCGGTCCGGGCCTGGGGGCTCCGGTACGTCGTCCTGACCCAGGTCTGCCGCGACGACCTCGCGGACGGCGGGGGCTCGGTGATGTCCGAGACCGTCGCGCGCATCCGGGCCGCCTCGCCCGGGACCCGAATCGAGCTCCTCATCGGCGATCTGGCGGGGAACGACGAGTCGCTCGCCACGGTCCTCGCCCGGCCGCCCGACGTCCTCGCGCACAATCTCGAGACCGTACGGACGCTCTCGCGGGAGGTGCGCGACCCCCGAGCCGGCTACGACCGCTCGCTCCGCGTCCTCCGCCGGGCCCGCGAGATGGGCCGTCCGGACCTCGTCACGAAGAGCTCCCTCATGCTCGGCCTCGGGGAGAGCCTCGGGGAGCTCGAGGTCGCGTTCCGCGACCTCCGAGCCGCGGGGGTGGATCTCCTGACCCTCGGCCAGTACCTTCGCCCCGGGGTGGAGCACCGGCCGGTATCTCGCTACGTCCCCCCGGAGGAGTTCTCGGCGCTCGGAGACGCCGCTCGGGGGGCGGGATTCCTCGGCGTCGAGTCCGGCCCGCTGGTGCGGAGCTCCTACCATGCCGAGCAACTCTACCAGCGCGCCGTCGAGCACCGGCGGAGGTGAGCCGTGGCGAAGAAGGTGCGCCGGAAGCTGGAAGAGGAGGAGGCGGCGGCCTTCGAATTCCCCGTATTCGACGAGGTCGCGTTCATGCGCAAGGAGTTCGATCTCGGCATGGGGCTCGCGCTTGCCGGCATGCTGGCGCTCGTGGCCGGGTTTGCCTCCTGGGCGCTGACCGTGAGCGGCGTACCCTGGTGGGGGCCGTTCCTCCTCGGGCTGCTCATCGTCGCGCTCACCCCGGTCGTGATCGGTCGGATCCGGCCGTCCACCCACATCTACACGAAGGGCGACTGGGCGGGGCTCATCGCGCTGGTCTTCTTCGCCTGGCTCGCGGTGTGGTTCGTGCTCGTGAACGTCGCCGCGGCCCCGATCTAGGCCCGACGGAGCCACGGCAGGCGCTTCTCCAATAGCTCCTCGAGCGCCGCGGCGAGGGCCGGGGTCTCCGCTGCGTCCGAGAGCGGCCGCACGACGA
The DNA here is from genome assembly GCA_030038095.1 of Thermoplasmata archaeon. GTDB lineage: Archaea > Thermoplasmatota > Thermoplasmata > Lutacidiplasmatales > UBA184 > Lutacidiplasma. The sequence goes on from JASHPK010000017.1 coordinate 19,630, forward strand.
TCGCGCCCGGATCGGGGGGCGTCAGATCCTTGCCCAAGGAGAGGCGCGGGAGCATCGAGCGCACCGCGGACTCCAGATCGACCTCCCCCCGGCGTGTCTCGACCGCGAGCTTCCCGTCGGGGCGCACGTAGGGCCCCTGCAGCACGGGCGCTCCCGGCTCGGTCCACTTCTCGAGGAAGTGACCGACCCGGTCGAGGCCCGCGGGCGGACCGTCCTGGGCCCGAACGAGCGGGCGGCGCGCGTGCGCGACCTCGACCGCCACGAGGACGGAGCCGGTGTCGGTCGCGCTCGCCGATCCGACGACGGAGAAGTCCGAGCGGCCGATCTCCTCGACGAGCACGCGCTCCGCCTTGCGCACCTGGGGATAGAGCGTGTCGTCGACGAGATCCGGGCGCGGCAGCGTGACCACCGTGACATGCGTGCCCCGCTCGTGGACTCGGGCGGCGGCCGCCGCGCGGGAGATTGGGGCCCGCGAGCGGACCTCGAAGAACGACTCCGCGGGCCCCTCGAGGTAGGCCCCGGCCGCGAGCACGAAGAGCGCGAGGTTCCTGCGGGAGAGGGCGCTCGCGACGTTCCGATTCGGGTCGACCGGGTCCGCGAGGACGAGGGCGACGTCGGCCGGCAGCCGCGGCGGTTCGTGCCCCGGTTCGGCGAGCTTCACCGGCAGCCGCCAGGTGCGGGCTACCGAGAGGAGCCCGCGGAACGACCCGGCGCGCAGGACGAGGAGCTCGGTGAGATAGCCCGAGAAGCCTTCCGTGCGCGCCTCGGAGCCGTACACCCCGAGGGCCCGCAGGAACTGCTTGGCGAGCCGCACCTGGGCGACGAGCTCGGGGGTCTCCCGGGCCTCGAGATACGCCTGGTGGTAGGGGGTCCGGTCGACGGGGGAGAGCGGACGAGACGGATCGGGCACGGCGTAGCCCGGCACCGCGTCGACGTGGAACCCTTCGTACCGTCCCCTCAGGTACGGGTGTTCCGCGTAGCGGGTCTCGGGCTCGCTGAGGACCGCGCGGCCGAGGGCGAGGCCCTCCTCCCGGAGCCGATCGCGACCGAGATCCGCCGGGAAGAGGAGGAACAGGTCGATGTCGAGACGGTCCGGAAGGAACGTGCCTCGGGCGGCGCTGCCGGCGATGACCGCACGGATGAGGGGGCTGGCCCGGGTCCGTGCCGCGTCCGCGACCCGGTCGAGGAGCTCCTGGCGCACCCGCGCCACCCGCTCGAGGAACTCGGGATCGGGCGTGATCCGGGCGAGGACCGCCGCTTCGACCCGGTCGGCCATCGCCCCCGCGGCGGTGGAAGGGCCGGTCATCGCCGACCCGGGACCCTCCCGCGCACATGAACCTTCGGTCGCCTCGGCCGGAACCATCCTTATTCGGTTCGTCGCGCTAATCTTCCCCGAGGAAGAGATGGCGCTCGCGATGGGGCAGCGGGCCACGCTGTTCGAGCCCCTCGAGGGAGGGAAGGTGCGCTGCACCGCCTGCGCCCGGTACTGCACCATCCCGGAGGGTTCGCACGGCTTCTGTTTCGTCCGCAAGAACGTCGAGGGTTCGCTCGTGCTCTTGAGCTACGGCAAAGCGTCCGCCGTCCAGGTCGACCCCGTCGAGAAGAAGCCGCTGTCCCACTTCCACCCGGGTACGCGCGTCTACTCGATCGGCACCGTCGGCTGCAACTGGCGGTGCCTCTACTGCCAGAACGCGGAGATCTCCCAGGAGCGGGAGGTCGTGGGCCGGGAGCTCTCCCCCCGGGCGGCGGTCGCGGGCGCCCGTCGCTACGGCTGTGCGGGCGTGACGTTCACCTACAACGAACCGACGATCTTCGCCGAGTACGCCCTCGACGTCATCCGGGAGGCCCATGCCACCGGGCTCTTCGCCAACTTCGTGACGAACGGGTACATGACGCCCGAGGCCGTGGCGCTCATCGGCCCGCACCTCGACGCGGTGAGCGTCGACTTCAAGGGGAGCGGCGAGCCCGGGTTCTTGCGAAAGTACATCAGCGCGAAGGGTCCGGAACCGATCTTCGCGAGCGCCGTCGACCTCCAGCGGCGTGGGGTCCACGTCGAGATCACCGATCTCATCGTGCCGGAAGTGGGGGAGTCGGTTGAGGCGACCCGGAAGCTCGCCCGCTTCGTGGTCGACGAGCTCGGCCCGAAGACCCCGTTCCACCTATTGCGGTTCCACCCGGACTACAAGATGATGGACCTGCCCGAGACCCCGGTGCGGACGCTCGAGAGGCTCCACGCCGTCGCGAAGGCGGAGGGCCTCGAGTACGCGTACCTCGGGAACGTCTGGGGGCACCGGCTCGAGCACACCTACTGCCCCGGCTGCGGCGCGATCGCCGTCCGCCGTTTCGGTTTCACGATCCAGGCGTGGAACCTCGACGCGCAGAACCGGTGCCGCGCTTGCGGCGAGGCGATCCCGATCGTGGGACGGCTCCCCGATGACTACGCCCCGGCGTTCGCGACGCCGGTGCGTTGAGCCCGCCGGAGCGCGCCGCCGCCGCGGCGGGCGGCCGCGCGAAGGGCCGCGCTTCCACCACCAGATGGAGCGGGATCTCCGCGATCATCCGGCCCTGGGAGCTCTTCTCGAGGATCTCGGGAAGCGGGGCCGGCTCCTCCAGGCGAACGATCGCGAGCCCCGCCTCGCGGAGGTACCGGGCGTAGGTGGCAAGGGTACGGTGGTACGACTTCGTCCACCGCTTCTTGGTCTCGGAGATCTTCCACGGGACGTCGATCTCCCGTTCCTCGCGGTAGCGTCGTACCTTCCTCCAGATCTTTTCCTCGTAGAGGGCGAGTTCGGTGACCCACGTCGACTCGGTGTCGACGTCGAAGCACGGGTGACTGATCGAGAAGACGAAACGGCCCTCGGGGCGGAGGACGCGCGCGACCTCCCTGACCGCCGCCGCGGCGTGCCGGATGTCCATGAGGGTCATGTTCGCCACGACGAGGTCGAACGACTGACCGGATGTTCCGGTGAGCCGCGCGGCATCGCGCACCTGGAAGCGGACCCCGAGAGGCGCCGCGCGCTCGCGGCGACGCGCGAACGCGAGGGTCGGCGCGGATCGATCGATCCCCACCACCCGAGCGCCGGCGCGCGCGAACCGGCGGGAGAGGTATCCGTTGCCGCATCCGAGGTCGAGCAGGTCGAGCCCCCGCACGTCGCCGACGACGTCGAGCAGGGTAGGATCAATCAGCGCTCGATGCCAGAGGTCGCCGGTTTCCCCGAGCCTGAAGTCCCTCCAGGCCGCGATCTCGTCCCAACCTCCTTCGCTCATGCTCGTCCTGAAGGGGAGAGATGGTCCTTCATCTCCCTTCTTCGCCTGCTCCGGGCCTCGGACGAGGGGGCGCGCTCCGTCCGTGGGCGGATCCCCGAGAGACGGGAGAGATCTGGGACGGATTCCGGGTCCTTCTCGGAAAACGAACAAAACCCGCCTCCTCCCTCATTCGGTCGAGGGAGTCGGATGTCGAATCGACGCGGAATCGTGACGGTGATCGGGGCGCTGGCGGTGGCGGGGATCCTCGGGATCGGCGGAGGCGCGACCCTCGTCCTCGCCGCGATCGCGGACGGGGCGAACGGGTCCGCCGGGTCCTCGGCGGTCCCGGGCCAAGCCTGCCCCGCGCCGAGCAACTCCACCAACTCGAGTTCGGCCAATGTCTCCCGCGACAACGCGAGCCTACCCGCGCCCTGCGGCTGCCCGCCGCCCCCCCGGAACGGCACGGCACCGCCGAGTCCGTCAGGTCCGGCGCGGCCCCCTCCACTCCCGTGCGGGTGCCCTCCCCCAAGCCGAGGCAACGATACCGTTCCGGCGAACTCGACGAACTTCTCTGGCCCACCGCCGAGCGGCTGCGGGTGCCTCCCTCCGCCAATCGGTCCGGGGGGTACGACCGGGAACACCTCCGCCCTGCCCCCGGTGGCTCCTCCGGTTCCCGGATGCCGTCCGCCGGTCTACCCGGGCGGTTCGCCCACGGGTCTTGGAGCGGCTCGTACGTAGGCGGAGGGGGATCAGTCGTCGGAGGTGTCGGCCGAGGCGCTTCGCCCGGGCCACAACCCGCCCGGGGAGCCCGCCGCTAGACCCGCGGGTCCTTCGTCAGTTCCTGAACGCGATCCACGAGCGGCTCAGGCCTCGGGGGCCCGGCGCGCGAGCGGAGAGAATCCGCTCGGCGCCGGGGGGACGGCCGAAATCGCCGCCGTGCCGGGGGCGGAGGCACCCGTGAACGGTAGGTTGTCCATCGAGCCAATCGTCGCGCGGTGGTCGGCGGACGTCGTGGGATAGGGGCCGCGGTGGACTCCCTTCGAGCCGACCGAGATCAGGAGAATCGAGTGGGTGGGGACTCGGATCGTGTTCCCGATCGTGATCGAGCTCGAGGTGGGCAGCCCACTCCCGCTCTTCCACAGGTACTCGGTCGCGCTGGCCCCGAATTCGAGCCGCGACTCCGAGAGGTTCACCTGGGCGGCGTGGGTGGTGTTCACGTTGACCAGGAGCAACGAGAGTCCGGACCCTCGGGTGAACGTCGCGGAAGCCATCAGCCACGACGGGCCCGCGACCGTGGTCGTCAAGGTCCCGTTCTCGAGATGGTTCAGCATATCCTCGAACAGGTAGTACTGCATCTGCCAGGTCTTGCCCCCTTGCGACCACGCTCCCTGGTACGTGCAGACGTAGCAGAACCAGTCGAGGTTGCTCACCTGAAGGTTGAGACCCTGGGTCACTTCGGCCGCGATGTAGAGCGGACCTGCGAACGTGGTGAGGAGGTCCGTGTAACTGTTCAGCTGGGCCGCGTTGATCTCCGAGACGAACACCTGAAGGTTCGTGCACGTGGGACACGCCGCCTGGATGTAGGAGCGGTCGGCCTCGACCTGGGCCGGGAGCGAGTAGATGCCGTGCAAGTTCGCGAAGAGCTCCGCCCAGCTCGGATTCGTGGGCCCGCCACCGTTGATGTAGGAGTGAATGGTGATGCCCGAGAGCACCGTACCGTCGACCGCCGCGAGCTCGGAGACCCACGACTTGTCGTAGTAGATCCCGTTGCTTTGGACCCAGTCGGTCGTCCCGAGGGCGAGGAAGTGCGCCCCGGGGTCGACGAGCGTCACCGCGGTGATGATCGTTCCGACCTCCAAGGCGAAGCCGACCGGGGTCGTGTTGCCCCCGCCCTTCGTCGCCCACTGGCTCCACGGGGTCTTGTAATGGGTCCAACCGCTCGGGTCGTTACCGATCTCCCAGTACGCGGGCTGGAACTTCAGCGTGTGCACGACGTAGTTCGCATAGTACGCGTCGGTCGCCGGAGAGTCGATCTCGGCCGGAAGCTGGAGAATCGCGTGGCAGTTGAACGTCTCGCAGGTCGATACGAATTGGGCCACGGTCGTCCCGGCGTTGGACTGGGCGCCGTTCGTGGCGGTGATCACACCGGAGGTGTAGTTGTACTCCTCGCCCAGAAGGCCCCCGGGGAACCGGATGTAGTCGACCGGCGTGGCGTTGATCGCGGCCGCCGCCTTGGAACCGAATCCATGGGTTGCCACGACGTTGAGGCCCCAGAACGCGGAAGGAATCGGTTGGACGAGGCGGGGTGCGCCGACCTCGACGGCGGCGCTCACGGCGGGTACGCTGTGACTCCTGTGGCTTCCGGTGGTGACGGAGGGGAACGCGGCCGGAGCGGCGGCCGAGGAAGTCGGAGAGCGGCTCGCGGCGGACGTGGTTCCGAGCACGGAGGGACCGTTCCACAGGGACGCCGGCCCGAGCGCGAGCAACGCCCCGATGGCGACCGCAGCGAGGCCGACCTTCAGCACTCGGATCCGGCCCCGGGAGGGAAACCGGCGTGCTACGTCGTATTGATTCATTGCTGAAGTTGTCTTGGCAGGTGGTTCTTAACCCTTTGTCTAAGCCCCGGTCCGGACAGTTCGTATCCGTTCCGACCGGAAGCATCCGGCGCGCCGCGTTCGGCAGCGGGCCTCACCGGCCCGTCCACTGACCCTACAACCCTCTCGCCAGCTGGGACTGCCTCACGGCGCTCGGCTACACGGATGATTGACGGCTCGGTTTTGCCCTTGACCTCCTCCGCAAGAAGCGACGGGCGGGCGGACGGACGGTGGAACCTGGACGCCGACCAGCCGGATTGCAACGAAGAGTCGGGGCGGTGGACCGCACGGCACCCGGAGCGCCGGCCGACCCCCTTGTCCTTCGAGCCCGCGGGCCGGCCCAGCAAGATGATCACGCTCCGGCGCTCGTCGTGATTTCCCGCGTCGAGCAGCTCGGAGTCGCCCTCCGGGCTCCCCTATCGTGACCCCGGGGAGCGACCGGTGACCTCTTTGACGCCGGTGCCCGAGGCAGCCTCGGCCGCTCGACGTTCGAAGCTCGTACGCACCCGGACGGGCAGGATCCGCGCGTGGCCCACGGGCTGGGCCCGGATGGAGGATACCGGCGCCGGAGTTCAGAGCGAGGATGAAGACCTGCCAGAGCACGGCGTCGAGCGTCGCAGGCTACCCTGAGAGCCGCCGGAAGGAACCCTATTACCACGCCTCGCCCTCAGAGCCGTCCAGCTGCATGTCGAGTGCGGGAGATCTCGGCTCCGCGTCGACCCTCCAGTCGTGTCACCAGAACTGGACCGAGGCCATCGCATCGATCGCCAAGGATGTTCCAGGCGGAGTCGTTCTCCGTCGTGGCGGCGTGACGATCGTCCATAGCGGCCTATCGATCACGGCATTCAACTGCGCGTTCGTCCTCGACCCTACTCGAACGTTGACGGGCGTCGAGAAGGAAATCGCAGGTGCGCTGGCCCGCCACCCTCAACCCTGGTGCCTGATCTCCACCGAGGAGAACCGGCGCGCGATCGGGCCGATCGTTGAAGCCCTCCGCCTTCAACCTAGGGATGTCCTGCCGGGAATGATCTGGGAGCCTCTCCCCCGCCCGTCCCATTCGGCGCCCCAGGAACTCGAGATTCGTCGGGTCCGGGACGCGGAGGACCTCCGGATTTTCGGAAGGACCATGATGGAGGGGTTCGACGCCCCGCTCGCTCTCATGGCCCCCTGGGTGGCGGGAATCCTGTCCAAGGGATCGCTTCGGCCGACCCGCCGCAGTCTCTACCTCGGTTTAGTCAAGGATCGACCGGTCTGCACGGCCATACGGTTCACCACGAACCGCGTCGCCGGCATCTACGGAGTGAGCACCATCCCGGAATTCCGTCGTCGGGGATTCGGGGCGGCCATCACCCGCCGGGCCGTCCTCGACGGCGGCGAGGAAGGCTGTGAACGCAGCTATCTCCAATCCTCCAAGATGGGTCGGTCGGTGTACGAAAGTCTCGGGTACCGGACGACCGAAGAGTACGTGCTCTGGCTACCGGAAGGTCCCACGAAGCGGTAGCGCTTCGGGGACCAAGCCGGCATCTCAAGGAGACTCCGCCCGACCCGGCCGACGGTCGGCTCGGGCAGGAACCCTCGGTTCTGTAACGTTGTCGCGGCCTCAGCTGCCGAGCCGCGTCAGATCGATCGTTCCAAAAGCTCCGGACTGTTACAGCACCGTTGAGTGCCGGGGCCCGGATACGGCGCAAATAGCTCGAATCCGATGCGAGCCGGACCCAGGTGGCCCGGGTATCGTCTGGCGCCGGGGCCCAGCGTTGTTCCCTATCAGTTGGATGGGGGCGTAACACGTGAAAAGGCGGGACTCCTATGGTCCTCTACCGTCCTCGGGAGGGTTCATGGTAATCGGCAAGGGGTCCGAGAAACCCGTCCTCGAGTGGCTGCTCGAACCAGATCAACCCTCGGTCCGATACCTGACCCTGACTCAGCTGATGGGCAAGCGCGATTCCATCCCCGAGGTCCGAGAGGCCAAGGCGATGATCCGGTCCATCGGCTGGGCCAAGGATACCCTCGCACGTCGAGACCCGGGAGGCTGGTGGGTTCGCGACGGGGGCCGGATGGAGCCTCGCTTTCTGGGGACCCACTGGGCCATGCTCGCCCTCGCCGACCTCGGGGCGTCGCGCGACATCCCTCAAGTACGAGAGTCTTGCGAATACTGGATGGCAAAATCTCCCCTGGTCGGGGGTGGAGTGGGAGGGCTCGGGCAGGGGAAGGGGCACCACTGCTTCACGGCCAATATGGCGCGAACCCTCCTTATGATGGGATACGAGGACGACCCACGAGTACGAAAGACCCTCGAGTTCCTGGTTCGGACCGCTCACCCCAAGGGAGGATGGAGCTGCCGCTGGAATCGAGACAGTCCGGCGCCTAGCAGGACTCTCGACGCCTGGGAGGGCCTGGCCGCGTTCGCCGCATATCCTCGCTCGAAGTGGTCCCCTTCCATGAGCGCATGCGTCGAGCGTGGGGCGGAATACTTCCTCGAGCGCGAGTTACACGTACAGGGTGATCGCTACGAGCCCTGGTATCGTTTCCACTGGCCGACACACTACTACTACGATCTTCTGGTCGGGCTAGACTGTCTGACCGCGCTCGGCTACGGAAAGGACCAACGGCTCGGCTACGCTCTCGAGCTGCTCCGCTCCAAGCGACGTAAGGACGGCAAGTGGAATCTGGATGCGCATCAGACGGATCCGGACCCCGAGGGTGCTCGCTGGTTCGCCGCACACCCCGAAAAGCGCCCCACTCCGCTTGTGTTCGAGGAGGCAGGTCAACCGAGCAAGATGATCACGCTGAAGGCCCTGAGGATTTTGGATCGGGTCGGCTCCTGAGCTCGGGCATTTCGTAGCGAGATTCGGACCGGTCACGGCGAAGAGTCGTCGGGCCAGGAACGGGGGTTGGCGACGAAGCCCCAGCAGTTTCGGCACCCGGAGAGTCCGGTCATCGCTACGCACGCAGAAAGCTGCCGGGGCCAGGGATTCGCAAGAATGGTCGAAGCCTAGACGGACGGACTAGGCCTTAGGGCAGGGTCGTTACGTCTTGGAAGTTGGGCTACGCTGAGTGCCCGCCGGATGCAGCACGGAACGGACCTGCCAGACCCATTCGAGAATTGCAATCACAATCGCCCTAGGGGCTTCGTTGGGTGGGCGAACCCGGTTGCGGCCGCTCGCTTGGCGGCGCAGCCGAGGTAGCCGTTATTTTGGTATGTCGGCTTCACCCGGCAAGGTCACACGTGAAAGGAGGCGGTTCGCCACACTCTCGGATCGCGAAGGGCGCGACGCGGCATCCGGTTGTAGGCCCTGCTCGCGACGAGTCTTCGCGAAAGACCTCGGAGCTTTCCCTGGTCAGGGTGGATATCGCCGCCGGTTCGGCTCGCCACTGGATTCGCGACGTAACCGACCGATGGAAGCTCCGAGTCCGCTTTGACGTCTGTCGATCGACCGGGCCCGATCTCTCTCGACTCCTGCAGGTGGTCGAACTGACCGGCGACCCAGGGGATCTCGGAGCGGCAGAACGGTACCTTCGGCAGCACCCGGGAATCGAGGCGCTTACTGTCATCGCCCTTTCCCCGTCGCGGCGGTTCGTCCGCGCCGTCACACGTATGCCGGAATCCTGTCGTCAGGTCATCGAAGGCGGCGCGGTGTGCGCTCGGTGCCAGTTCGTTCCGGCTAAGGAGGCGGGGAGTGAGGACCGCTGGACACTTGTCGTGCCGAGGACCCCGGGGTCGCTCCGGGCGCTCGCCAAACTCCGCACCGCTCCGGAGCAGTCACGACCTCAGATCCTTCGCATGCGCCCGTTTGTTCCCGAGCAAACGCTCACTCCACGGCAGGCGACCGCTCTCGAAACAGCCTACCGCCTGGGGTTCTACGCTTTCCCCCGTCGGACGAATCTGATGGAGATCTCTCGCATTCTGGGAGTCAGTCGAGCCACCACAGCGGAACTCCTGCGACGAGCGGAGAGCAAGATCTTGGCGTCCCGGCTCGGCGAGCGTTGAACTCGATCCCCCCGGCCTCCCGGCTCGAACTGGTAATGGTGCGCAGAAGTTAACGGCGCCTTGGGTTCTTCTTCTCACCGAACTTCGCCCGGGCCGCTCGGCTCTCCGCACTTCCTCGTAAGGGGTCCGCGAGGTCCTGCTCCAGCTGCAATGCGTCGGTGAGAGGAAGGTCCAGACCTCGACGCACCGCTTCGCGAGCTTGGCGGACCGCCCGGACCGGTAAGGCGGCGATCCGCCTGGCGAGCAGTTGCGCTTCCGGTAGGAGACGGCGCTGAGCGACGACCCGATTGATGAGGCCGATCTCGTAGGCCCTCCGGGCGGAGATCGCCGCTCCGCTCAGGATCATCTCGAGCGCGAGATTCGGGGCGACGACCCGAGGTAGTCGTTGCGTTCCTCCTTGGCCCGGGATGATCCCCCACCGTACCTCCGGAAGACCGAAGGTCGCATTCGGGCTTGCGAGTCGGATATCGCTGGCAAGTGCCATTTCGAGTCCGAGTCCTAGACAGTAGCCGTTGATGGCCGCGATGATGGGCTTCCCGGGGTCGAAGTTGCGCGTCAGCCCTCCGATCCCGGGCTCTCGGGCCCAACGCTCGTGCCGCTCGCCGGGGTGGGACTCCGCATAGAAATCATCGAGACGGCCGAGGTCAATTCCCGCGCAGAATGCCTTTGTCCCGGCTCCGGTCAGAATCCCCACACGAAGCGCCGGGTCCCTCCGAAGACGGCTCCAGGCGTGAACGAGCTGGTCGTGCGATTCGGGGTCGATGGAGTTGAGGACTTTGGGTCGGTCGAGCGTCACGAGGAGCACGGGTCCCTGACGCTGGACGTGCAGAGGCATGGCCCCCTCGACCTCGGCGATGTTAAGTGATTATCCCCGAGAGAGGCGGCCGCCCGTGAGGAATGTTGGGGGAGTTCAGCATCGTCTCATCGAGACCAAACCGGTAAGGGCGGGAAGTCCGTCGAGTACTCCCACGTCAGGGACTGGGGTCTTCGTATCACGCCGGAAGAGCCGCGAAGATCGGTCCCTGCGAGCTCGGGCGAACTTCGCGGTCGGGACGGATCGCCCCTCCCTTCCCTCGAGCCGGGACCGTCGTCCCCTTACCGGTTAGGTATAATCAGCATCCTCTCCGAGTGTCATGGCGTGGCATGCCCCCCCGAGCCGATCGGAGCCGTGCAGCAGTTGCCACAGATTCGAAGGAGACCCGTGCGGACCCGATCACTCCAGTTGACCCGGCTCGCGACGCGCTCCAAGGGGTCCTCTATGCGCGAACCGAGGGAGTTGCCCGCATTACGCTCAACCGACCCGAGTCGTACAATGCCTACGACACAGTCACTCTGCGGGACCTTGCTCGCGCAGTCTGGAATGCCGCGGTCGATGACCGGGTTGGTGTGATCGTTCTCACCGGGAGTGGATCTCGAGCGTTCTGCACCGGCGGGGATGTGAAGGAATACGCCTCCCGCTTCGTGCGTCGCCCACAAGATTACTGGAAGTACATGGCGGTCTTCCGAGCGGCAGTCGAGTCGCTGCTTCGGTGTGGTAAACCGACGATCGCCCGACTGAACGGGATCGTGGTCGGGGGAGGGAACGAGCTGCACCTCGCCTGCGACCTTTCGGTCGCGGCCTCGCACATCTATCTCGGACAGGTCGGCGTGGGAGTCGGCTCGGTGGCCAGCGGAGGGGCCACGCAGTGGCTACCGCTCGTCGTTGGGGATCGCCGGGCGCGCGCGATGCTCCTGATGAATGAGCGAGTCCCCGCGTCCCGGGCCGTCGAGTGGGGGCTCGTCACCACGATGGCCCCCTCGATCGCCCGGAATGGAGACTGGGTGACATCTCCGTCTCCGGAAGAAGTGAGCTGGGCGCAGAAAGGGGAGCGGGGGTACCGAATCGACCTCGAGAAACTGGACGACGCGGTCGATGCCCTGGCCGCGCGGCTTCTTGGGATGTTCCCCGAGTGTCTCCGGTACACCAAGGCTCAGACGAACTTCTGGAAAGAGCTCGCCTGGAACCAGACGGTGGGCCATGCTCAGGAGTGGCTCGCGCTGCACTTCGCTGCCGTGGAGCCGTTCGAAGGGATGCAAGCGTTCGTGGACAAGCGGCCTGCACGAGTGGCCGAGCTTCGGAAGAGAATCGCTCATGGCGGCAGCGGCGACTACCTCCACGGTCCCCCGAGCCGGTCGTGCGGGCACTGTGGACAGACCGGACTTCCTGAGGAGTTCCGCTTCTGTGGTCGATGCGGTGCTCCCTTCGCCGGAGCGAGGGAACGGGATTCGGGCGTCGCCTAGGCAGAACGAACCATGGAACCGACCGAGGGGACTGAGCCGAAATTCCTCGCGACGGCCCGCGACGAGCAGCGCCGGATGGTCGACGAGTACTACACGAACCTCGCCACCGCGGGAGGACCGAAGAAGCCGGTCGCCTACATGTTCGTTGGTGGGAACCTGACCGAGATCGTCCGATCGTTCGGGTACGAGGTCGTGTTCCCCGAGATCGTCGGGCTCAATTGCGCCATCAAGCACGTGTCGCTCCCGAACATCCTCCACGCAGAGTCACAGGGCTACGGTCTCGATGTCTGCGGCTACGTCAAGAACGACCTCGGGCTCCAAGAGCTCGGCGGCCAGACTCCATTCGGCCGAGTCCCTCCGCCGGATCTTCTCGTCTGTAGTTTCTCCGGCTGCTACATCTACGTGAAGTGGTGGGAGGCGCTGGCCGAGAAGTTCGGCTGTCCCCTCGTCGTGCTAGATGTCCCGTACATGCGAGCCAAAGAGCCCCAGGCAGAGGATCTCCAGTACCTGGTGGCCCAGCTGAACGAGTTCATCGCCCTGCTGGAGAAGAGGACGGGGCGATCGTTCGACCGGGCGGAGCTTCGGCGGGTACTCGAAAACTCCCGGCGCGCCGAACAAGGATGGGTGGACTATCTCGACTCCGGTCGCTTGCGACCGTCGCCCATCGAGGCGTACTTCGAGGCGGTCTTCTACATGTTTCCAATTAACGTGCTCCGCGGGACCGAGGAAGCCGCCGACTTCTATGCGACGGTCAATGCCGAGGTCGCCGAGAGGGTCCGGACTGGACGCTGTCCGGTGCCCGAAGAAAAGTTCCGTCTCGTCGTGGAAGGGGTCCCCCCTTACACCAATTACCGGACCTTCTGGGATTTCTTCCGCCGGTGGGGCGCGGTCTCGGTCGCCGCGACGTATCCCAAGGTCGGTGGACTGTTCGACCGCGGGTTCCTCCACGACCCGGCCCGGCCGCTCGAGAGTATCGCGGAGTACTCGCTCGGCGCTTACGTCAACCAGTCGTGGCCCCTGCGACGGAAGCTGATCGAGGAGTACGTTCGGGATTTCGGCGCCGATGCCGTGCTCATCCACGGGATCAAGTCCTGTCGGTCGTTCACGGCGGGTCAGGGAGACCTCCGGGACTGGCTCATCCACGACCTCGGGATTCCGACGCTCTACATCGAGTCGGACCACGAGGACCCTCGGTACTTCGCTCCAGCGCAAATCAAGAACCGCATGGACGCCTTCTTCGAGTCGCTCGACCAGCGTCGCGGGTCGACCCCGCTTCCGATGGTGAGGTCATGACGCTGGTCGCCGGAGTGGACATCGGCTCCACGACCGCGAAATGCGTGCTGATCGAGAATGGGAAGATCCTCGGAAAGTCCCTCGCTCCCGTCGGGGTGGAGCTCGTCAAGGACGCCGAACGGTCGCTCGAACAGGCCCTCGCCGAAACCGGACGGGGGCGGGGCGAAGTGGCGGTGGTGACCGGCACCGGTTATGGTCGGTTCAAGGTCACGTTCGGTCAGTACACCGTGACCGAGATCGGTTGCCACGCGAAAGGGGCGCACTTCCTGTTTCCTGCTACGCGGGTCGTTCTCGACATCGGCGGGCAAGACACGAAGGCCATCAAGATCAACGAGAAGGGGGAGGTCGTCGACTTCGCGATGAACGACAAGTGCGCGGCGGGGACCGGACGGTTCCTAGACGTTTGCGCGGGAGCGCTCGGGCTCGATGTCAGCGAGATCGGATCCCTCTCGCTCGGGGCCCGACATCCGGTCAAGGTCACAAACACCTGCACCGTGTTTGCCGAGTCCGAGGTCTCCTCCTACGTCTCGCGGGGCAAAGAGGCGAAGGACATCCTCGCGGGCCTCAACGCGAGTGTCGTGAGCCGATCGCTCTCGCTGATGCAGCGTGTGGGGATCGAACCGGAAGTGACGTTCACGGGAGGAGTCTCTCGCAACGAGGGTGTCGTCCGGACCCTTGGCTACCGCCTGAAGCTTCCCGTGAATGTCAGTCCGCTCTCGCAGTACGTCGGGGCGATCGGAGCGGCGCTTCACGGCCTCGAGCGCAAGGAGGCCACCGCGACATGATTACCTGCGGACTCGACCTCGGATCCGGGACGACCAAGGGTGTCCTTCTCGAAGATGGCCAACGGATCCTCGCGAGCGCCTTCGCGCCGACCCGGGGGGCCCCGGTCGAGAGGGGTCGCCAGATCCTGGAACTCATGGCCGAGGAGGCGAACATCCTCCCCGGCGACGTCGAGTACCTCTGTACGACGGGGGCGGCGCGGTACGCTTTCCTCGACCGCAACCTGCAGGTGAGTGACATCACCGCCTCGGGCCGTGGGGCGGTCTTCCTGGCCCCGGGGACGCGGCACGTGGTGGACATCGGAAGCCAATCCTCGCGTGCGATGTCGGTGTCGGAGACTGGTCGGGTGATCCGGTTCAAGATGAACGAGAAGTGCGCCGCGGGTGCGGGGAGGTTCGTCGATCGCTGCGCGAAGTACCTCCAAGTACCGCTCGAGGAGATGGCCCCGAAGGCGCTCGCCTCGGCCCAGCCGAAGATCATTTCGAGCGTTTGCGCGGTCCTCGCGGAGACTGAAATCATCAACAACGTCGCGGAGGAGGTGCCCCTCCCCGACATCCTGATGGGCGTTTTCCTCTCGCTTGCGCAACGGGCCTACATTCTGATGCGATACGTCGGGATCCAGCCCGAGGTCGCACTCGTCGGGGGTCTCGTGAAGAGCGAGGCCATGGTTCGAGCGCTCGAACGCACCGGGAAGATCTCGATTTCCGCCCACCCGATGGGGCAGCACGCGGCGGCGATCGGAGCGGCCATGCTCGGCTACAGTCGAGTCCAGAAGCTCTCCTCCAGGCCGGGCCGTTTGCCGGCGGCGTAGGTGAGAAACGTGGGCTTCCAAACCCCGGCCGGAGCCGAGTTCGAGGCGCTCGATGCAGCTCCCCCGTTGGAGCTGACCGACTCGCTCGAGGAGTTTGCTAAAGCATCGTCGATAGCGGAAATCACCCAGCTCGCACGGGAGGTCGTTCTGGACCCGACCTATCCCACGGTTCGGGCCTGGACACGGTCCGGCCGTAGGGCCGTGGGATGTTTCCCCGTATACACCCCTCAAGAGCTCGTACATTCCATGGGACTTTTCCCCGTGTCGCTCCACGGGGGTGGGGAGAGCGTCGAGATCAGCCATGCAGACGCGGCGCTCGGCTCGTTCCTCTGCTCTATCAGCAAATCGACGCTCGAGCTCGCGCTCACGTCCCGGCTCGCCCCGTTTCGAGCGTTCGTCTTTCCGTACGTTTGCGACGTCAGCCGGAATGTGGAGGGAATCTTTTCCCGGGTCCTCCCAGGGGCAGAGACCTACATGCTCCACCTGCCCCAGAACTTCCACTCCGCGGCGACCGTCCCCTTCCTGACCGCCGAGTATCGTCGGCTCATCGCGCGACTCGAGAAGGCAGGGGGAGAGCCGTACGACCCCGAGCGATTGGCCGCCTCGATCGAGCTGTTCAATCAACAGCGGGCGGCGATCGCCGACCTCACGGCGACGAAGCGGAACGAACCGGGGAAGCTTACGTTGACCGAATCGTACTTGGTGCGACGGCTTGGAGGACTGCTCCCCCGCGAGATTCATATCCCGCTCCTCCACCGAGTTCGCTCGGAACTGGCTCAGCGGCCCAACCGCACTAAGGATGCCATCCGGACCCTTCTGGTCGGGCCGTTCTGCGAGCAGCCCACACTCGACCTCATCGACCTCATGGAGCAGGTCGGTTGCTACATCGTGGATGACGAGCTATTGCAGATTCACCGATGGTACGACCGCGTCGACCCTGGGGGGGACCCGCTCACGAACCTGGCCAGCGCGTACGTCCAGAGCCCCGTGGATATCGGGGTCCGCGCCGCTCCGACGACGAAGGGCGAGGCCATCCTCCGACGTGTCGGCGCCGCGGAGGCTCAAGGAGTGATCTTCCTGACCGCCAAATTCTGCGAACCCGCGCTCGAGGACGTCGTCCTCTACCGAAAGGCCCTCGAACGCGAGAAGATCCCGTACCTGCATTTGGAGTTCGAGGAACGCTCCACCTCCTACGAGTCGGCCCGGCTTCAACTCGAGACGTTCGTGGAATCTATCCTCTTTGATTGAAGTGAGCGATGTCGCGCGGGACTGGGTCGGTGCGAGTGGGCCGCACGGGGACACGGGCTACCATCGTCTGGGACCGACCTCCCCTGAACGTCTTTGACCTCGCGCTAATCGAGGACCTCTCCGAAGTCCTCCGGTCCGAGCCGGTCCAGACCGCGCACGTGGTGGTGGCGAAGGGCGCCCGTCACCGCTGGAGCGCGGGCTTGGCCGTGGAGGACCATCTCTCGAGCCGGGTTCGTCCCATGCTTCGCGCGTTTGGGGAACTCCTTCGCGCTCTTTGGGAAGTACCGGGTCCGGTCCTCGCGGAGGTGGAAGGGCCGTGTCTCGGCGGCGGCCTCGAACTATTGGGCGCTTGCGATCTGGCCATTGCGGGGGCCTCGGCCACGTTCGCACAACCCGAGGTGCGGCTCGGAGTCTTCCCCCCGTTCGCGGCCGTGGTGAACGGCCGGAGCTTGGGGCCGAAGCGGACGGCCGAGCTGCTCTTTCTCGGCGATACGATCGGCGCGGCGCAGGCGGAAGCGTTCGGCCTGGTCACGCGAACGGTGGCGGACGACACGATCGAGGACCTGGTGAACCGCACGACCGACCAGCTCGGTGGGTTCCGGCGGGAAACGCTCGTATACCTCAAGAAGGTCCTTCACGAGAGCGAAGGTCCGCCGTGGGTCCTCCTCGAGCGCGCCGAGAGGACCTACCTCGAAGAGCTGATGACGCTGCCGGACGCCGAAGAGGGGCTCCGGGCCTTCCTCGAGAAGAGGGCTCCGGTCTGGCCGGTACGAGGTCGGTAGGCGTCCCTATGCGCGCGGCGGTCCTTCGCGTCCCTGGACAACCTCTCCGCGTCGAGGAGGTCCCGACGCCGATCCCGGGGCCCGGGGAGGCTCGAGTCGCCGTCATCGCCTGCGGATTCTGCCATACCGACCTCCACTACCTGGACCATGGAGTGGCGACCGCCAAGCCCCCGCCGATCATCTTGGGCCACGAGATCTCCGGAACGGTCGAGAGTTTGGGCCCGGGAGCGGAGGGGGTCGCGGTCGGTGACCGGGTCCTCGTACCCGCGGTCCTCCCGTGCGGTCACTGCGAGTACTGCCGAACCGGTCGAGAGAACATTTGCCCGAAGATGCGGATGCTTGGGAACCATCTCGACGGGGGATTCGCGGAGAACGTAGTCGTGCCCGCGAAGGACCTCGTCCCGCTGCCCAGCGAGATCGACCCGATCGCCGGATGCATCATCTCCGATGCGCTCACCACTCCCTATCACGCGGTCGTGCACCGGGCCCGGGTTCAGGCGGGAGAACGGGTCGCCGTGGTCGGATGCGGGGGCGTCGGAATCAACGTGGTCCAGTTCGCGGCCGGGGCCGGTGCTCGCGTCGTCGCGATCGACCTCAACGATGCGAAGCTTGAGGTGGCTCGCCGACTCGGAGCCGAGCAGGCGATCAACCCGGGCCGGTCGGAGGATGTGGGCAAGGAGGTCCGCCGTCTCCTCGGGGACGCGGTGGACGTGGCGATCGAGGCGGTCGGAAGTCCGACCACGATCGCGCTCTCCTTCGGCACGCTGCGCCGGGGCGGGCGGCTCTGCCTCGTCGGCTACAGCAGCGCTCCGGCGACGCTTCCCGCTCCGAAGGTGATGTTCCTCGAGTACTCCATCGTGGGGTCGCTCGGGTGCCGGCCCGGGGACTATCCCCGCGTCGTCGAGATGGTGCGCCGAGCTCGAATCCAACTCGACCCGGTGGTCACGGCGAGGGTCCACCTCGAGGAGATCGGGACCGCCGCCGATCTCCTTCGAAAGGGCGAAGGATTTCGCTCCGTCGTCCTGCCGTAAGTCGTCCAAGCCCGGGCCACCGGAGCCGTGGCTCGACCCGTCGGTCGAGATTCGGTACGTGCTCGGACGAACCGTGTACGACCCGGACACCGATGGACCCCTCACCGGTATGGAAGAACGCTTATCCCGTGAGCCCGTGCTACGCTGTCTCATGCCCGACCCGTCCCCGAGGGCCGAGGAACCACTCGTAGAGAATTATCAGAACGAGACTGTCGCCCTCCGGAGATTCGCCGACCCGATCGTGTTCTGGGACGAGACTCTGCGCGATGGCGAACAGATGCCGGGGGTCCACTACACCCCCGCCGAGAAGCTGCAGATCGCGGAGATGCTTTCGGACCTTGGGGTGTCGGTGATCGATGCCGGGATCCCGGTCGTTTCCGCGGAGGAAGCCGAGTCGGTCCGACGCGTAGCCGAAGCGGGTCTGAAGGCCGAGATTCTCGCCTCCGCACGGACCGTCCCCAGCGACATCGATGCGGTCATTAAGTCCGGCGCCCGACAGATCGCGGTCTTCGTCGCTGCGAGTAATGTCCATCTGCGCCACAAGCTGCGGATGACGCAGGCGGAGGTGATGGATGCCTCCGTCCGGAGCGTGAGGCAGGCGAAGTCCGCAGGACTGTTCGTCGCCTTCGTGACCGAGGACACGACGCGGGCGCCGTTGGATTTCGTGACCGAACTCTACCGAAGAGTCCGGGAGGAAGGGGCGGACCGCCTCGTGATCGCGGACACGGTCGGTGCCACGACACCGATGACGTTCCGGTGGTTCCTTGAGGAGTTTCGGCGACGCGTGGAGCCGGCGGACTGGTCCGTGCATTGTCACAACGATTTCGGGCTCGCCGTCGCCAACACCCTTACCGCCCTCGAGACGGGGGTAAACTGCCCCCACGTTTGCGTCAACGGACTGGGGGAGCGGGCCGGTAACGCCTCACTCGAGGAGACGGCCATGGCCCTCGAACTTCTGTATGGTGTCAAGACCGGACTGCGCACCGAGTCTCTCTACGGACTCTCGAAGCTCGTCGAGGGGCTTTCGGGCGTACCGATTCAGGCCAACAAAGCCATCGTGGGATACAATTCGTTCTCCCATGAGGCGGGCATTCACACGCACGGCGTCCTCGCCCACACCCTTACCTACGAGCCGCTGCAACCTGAGCTCGTCGGACGACGCCGACAGATGATCCTCGGAAAGCACTCCGGGAAAGCTGCCCTGGTGGAGAAGCTCAAGGAGCGCCGGGTCGAGGTCCCGGAGCACATCCTGAACGTCCTCCTCCAACTGGTAAAGAAGGGGGGAGAGGGCCAGAGCAAGGAAGATGCCCGTCTCTTCGTCGAGGAGTACCGACGCCGGTTCGACCATCCTGGTGTCCAGGACGCCGAGTTCTGGCAGATGGTACGGGACGCGGGGGTGGTGGGGGATGAGGAGGAAGTGGAGGCCACGGCCCACGACGTCCAGCCGAGAGGGTCCTCGCCCGGCTGGCCGGAGCCGAATAGTTCTCTCCCGACGGAGTCGTGGAAGGGGTCGTCGCCCCCGGGGTGACGAGATAGCGGGCGCCCCCCGCTGCCGCACCGTTCGCGAACACTCATCGTCCGACTACCCTCGGTGTAACCGGAGGGCGGAGAAGACCTCCCACCGGTGAACAGGGGCGAACGGTCAGCCCGGGTACAAGCTCCCTCCTAGACGCCCAACTACCGCGCGGGCGTCGAGTAGCTCGACTATCCCTCCACGCCCACTGTAACAGTGAAATTCGCCGTGCAGAAGGCAGAGGGGCAATCGGCGCACGATACCGAAACGGTGAACGAATGGCCTTCCCCCGCCCGAGCACGGGATCCGAAGGACGCCGGAGCCCCCTCGCACCTGGAGAAGGTGCTGACCGGGATAGTTGGACCCACGAAGGCAAGAATGGTCACGACTCCCCCGAGACCCGAATCCCAACTGGAGCCCAGCAGCGCTCCTCGGGGGATTCCCGACTCCGTGAAATCTTGCCGTCCGACGATCGTCGTGTGATTCTCCACCTTCACATTGACTGCGCCGTAGAACGTTGCGGTAGGATCGATAGGTGCGGTGTCGATCCCGGGGAACGCGAGCCCAGTCAGTGCGAGGGCAACTCCGAGAACCGTGACAGTGGCGAGAAAGATCCGTAAGTCGACGAGGATTCGGCGCCCGTTTCATCACCCCACGCGAGTCACAATCTAGGCGAGCACCCAAGGCAGTTCTGATGTCAACGCGAGTGAACAAGGCAGAGGCGCCATCCGGAGCCCGCAAGGTGGGTGTGAATCACCCGGCCTTATACTCAGTTGCCCGGAGCAATCCCCCTTGAGGGACGGGCGAAACTCACCGATTTGCCGCCCGAGTTCCGGTCCATCGTCCAATCGCCCTTACCGAGGTAGATCGTAACGGCGAACGGATGCCGGGGCCAGGATTCGAACCTGGGAACTCCTGCGAGAGCAGATCTTGAGTCTGCCGCCTTTGGCCGCTCGGCCACCCCGGCTCGCGGTCCGGCAGGAGTCCGCTCCGTTTATGGGTCTTCCGGCCCCACTTCTTCGACCCTTTCGTCCGTCTCTTCGTCCAAGGGACCCGACTCGACTTCCACGGGCAGGGCGCGGGTCGACTTGGGCGCCTCCGCCAGCTCGCGCGACCGGGGTACGGGTCGACGCAGGCGCGAGCGGCGCTCCCGGCCGCAGCGCAGGCAGGTGCGCACCCGGCGGCCGGACCGCAGCCGCGTTCGGACCGTCCGTCCTTCCAACCAGTACGCCGAACACCCCCGGCAGTAGACCTCCCGGTACTCCGCCAACAGACGGACGTTGTAGCGCATGCCGATCCGCCGGGCGAGCCCGACGTACCGGTCCGCGAGCTCTGAGCGACCCATCGTGGCCTCCTCCTCGGCGAGCGCGAACAGGGTCGCGATCCGGTCCCGGGCGATGCGAACCATCGTCCCGGTGCGCCGGCCCTTGCGCCCCCCGCGCCTCACGGTTGCTGGGGCTGCTGGCATACAGGGCAATAGACGGCGGCCCGCGAAATGACCGTACGGCACCGAACGCAGAACTTACCGCTCGGCGGGGGAGCCATCGGCCCGGTCGCCCCCGGCACCGAGCCGATGGGAGCCGCGTACGAGGTCGGGGGAGTGACGGGCACGTAGAGGGGGGGCGGCGGTCCCGAGGGAGACGCAGGCATCGGCCCGGTCGTCGGAGGGACCCCGGAGGGGGAATTCGGAGTCGTCGAGACGGTCGGGACCGCCCCCCCTTGGGGGAGCGTGTATCCGCACTTGCTGCAGAAGAGCGCCCCGTCGGCGCCAACCTCGCCGCAGTGAAGGCACACCGTCACGCCCGGACCAATGTCGGTTCGAGATTTATCGCAACCGCCCGTGCCCCCGCTCGGGAGCAAGGTTAAAGGCGAGTGGGACCGTCAGTAATCTCGGTGAGAACCCGGTCGGTAGCGCTCGTCACACGGGACCCCGCTCTTTACGGAGAGTTGGCCGGTTTCCTGAGGGAGCGTCGTCTGCCGACCGTCAGCCTGCTGCCGGGGCAGCGGATCCCCGACCGGGTCGCGGTCGTCCTGACCTCGCTCGATGAAATGGAGCTCATCGCGCACCCGAACGTCCTCGCGGTGTCCGTGGACGGAGATCGTCGGGCACTCGGAGCCGCGGTCGAGCACGCGCTCAGTGTGGGGGACCCCCTCGAGAACATCGTCGTCGGTCTCGACCCCGGACCTCGCCCCGGTTATGCCATCCTCGCCGGTACGGCCTGTATCGGAGAAGGCGTCCTCGATGCCCCGGAATCGGCCGGCAGCTTTGCGGCTCACCTGCACCACCGCTTCCCGTCGCGCCACGTGGTCTTCCGCGTCGGTCTCGGGGACCCCCACGCCCGGAACCGCATCGTGAACTCTCTCCTGGGCCATCACCGGGACGTGGAGCTGGTGGACGAGCAGGGAACGACGCCCCGCGGGCACCGGCGCCCGCGGGATGCGCTCGCGGCCCGATCGATCGCGCGAACGCCGGGCCAGCCGGTCCGCGAGCGACTCGCCACCTCCATTACGCCCGGCGAGATCGCGAACCTCCAACGACTGAGCCGAGAGGGCAGCGGGGGCCGGGTCACGATCTCCCGTACGACCGCTCACCGGGTGCTCCGGGGCGAGGTGACCCTCGCCGAGGCCGTGGACGAAGCGCTTCCGAGGGACCCGACGACGGGAACCCGCCGATCCGCTCCCCGGGTCGAACGGTTTTAACCCGCCGACGGTCGGAGTCGCCGTGACGCTCCCGATCGAGGTCGAGACCCGGGCCCGACGGCTCACCCTCGAGAACGCCGTCGCCCACGAGGGGGGCGCCCGCGTGGGCCCGATTCTCTCCCGTCTGCTCGCCATCGACCCGTCGCTCCGGTCCCAGGTCGAGGAGGTCCGCACGCTCGTCTCCGCGCTCGTGGCGGAAGCGGCGGGCCTGCCCCGTTCGGAGCTCGAAGACCGGCTCGCCGCGCTCGGCGGACCGGAGCCCGAACCGACCCCGGCGGGCCGGTCCACGACGGGGGAGTTTCCCGACCTCCCCGGAGCGGTTCCCGGAAAGGTCGTGCTCCGGATGGCGCCGTTCCCGAGCGGGGTCCTGCACATCGGCAACGGCCGCATGCTGTTCGTGAACCAGCACTATCGCGAGCGCTACCACGGGAAGCTCCTCCTCGTCTTCGACGATACGGTCGGCTCGGACGTGAAGCGGGTCGAGACCGAGTTCTTCGACCTGATCCTGGGCGACTGCGAGCTCGCCGGCGTCCGGCCCGACGCCGTCTACTACAAGTCGGACCGCATCCCGCGGTTCTACCCCTGGGCGCGTCGAGTGATCGAGCGCGGGGGTGCCTACGTCTGTCGTTGTCCGCAGGAGGTCCTGCGGGAGAGGCGGGCGGAGGGCGTGGCGTGCGAGCACCGGTCCCAGTCGGTCGGTGAGACCCTCGACGAATGGGACCGGATGCTGGGGAACGCCTACGGTCCGGGGGAGGCGGTCCTTCGGCTGCGCACGGACCTCCACGACCCCGATCCGGCGTTCCGGGACCGGGTGCTCTTCCGGATCAGCGACATCGACCACCCCCGGGTCGGGCGCAAGTGGCGGGTCTGGCCTCTCCTCGAGTTCTCCTGGGCGGTGGACGACATCGAGCTCGGCGTGACGCACGTCCTCCGGGGAAAGGACCTCGTGATGGAGGACCGGATGCAGCGGTACCTCTGGGACCTCCTCGGCGTCCAGGGACCCCCGTTCCTCCACTGGGGCATCCTGCGCGTGCGCGAGGCGAAGGTCGCGAAGAGCAAATCCTACGCCGAAGTGAAGAGCGGCCTCTATGACGGGTGGGCAGACCCGCGCAGCTGGTCGCTCCGCTCGCTGGACCGCCGGGGAATCGGCATGGCCGCGGTCCGGGAGTTCATTCTGTCGTTCGGGATGTCGCTCGCCGACATCGAGGTGCCGGCGGAAACGCT
Organism: Thermoplasmata archaeon; assembly: GCA_030038095.1. GTDB lineage: Archaea > Thermoplasmatota > Thermoplasmata > Lutacidiplasmatales > UBA184 > Lutacidiplasma. The sequence continues at coordinate 43,123 of JASHPK010000017.1, forward strand.
GTACGCGGAGAACCGCAAGCGGATCGACGCGACCACGGTCCGTCGGATGTACGTTCCGACCCCGGCCCGCGTGATCGTCGACGAATATCCGAGCGACCTCGCGACGACCGAGCTCGCGAACCACCCGGACCGGCCGGAGCTGGGAAGGCGCACGGTCGCGGCCGGGCCGGCCTTCTTTGTTCCCCGGCCCGATCTCGAACGCTGCGCCGGCGGCGAGGTCCGGCTCAAGGACCTCCTCAACGTCCGTCTCCCCCCGGGCCCCTGGCCCTCCGATGGACCGATCCGGGCCACCTTCACCGGCCGGGAGAACCGCAAGCTCCCGCGCCTCCAGTGGGTCGGCACCGAGGGAGCCGTACCGGTCGAGATCCTCGGGTTGGACGGGACACGCTCTTCGGGCATCGGCGAGCGCGCCCTCGCGGAGGTGAGGGCCCGGGAGATCCTCCAGTTCGAGCGCGTCGGGTTCGTCCGGGTCGAGGCCGACTGGACCCCGGGCGCGAGCCCGCTGCGGGTCGCCTACGGCCACGCGTGAGTGGTCCCGCGGGTTTATTGTGGCGGACGGGCGTTACGCCAGCGAGGGTCCGCTTCGATGAGGTTCCTGCACACGTCGATCACCGTCAAGCACATGGACGAGAGCCTCTCGTTCTACACGGAGATCCTGGGCCTCGAGTTCGAGCGCCGCCGAACGATCCCCGAGAACCACGCCGAGATCGCCTTCGTCCGCGATCCGGCTTCGGGGGCGAGGATCGAACTCACGCACTGGGACGGGAAGGATGCCTTCGACCCCGGGGAGCAGCTCGACCACCTCGCGTTCGAGATCCCCGACCTCGACCGGTTCCTGCTCAAGGCGCGGACGAAGGAAGTGCGCGTGGCCAAGGAGCCGTACCGGCTGAGCGGGGGCACCTCCCGCATCGCGTTCATCCTCGACCCGAACGACGTTTGGATCGAGCTCATCGAGCGCGCGCCGGGCTCAGGCTGAGCGGTTCCCCGTGGACGCCCCCGACGGCCGCAGGGCGGGTCCGGCCGCGTCCCCTTCGCTGCACGCCGTCTTCTTCGCGACGTTCTTCGCCCGGTTCGCGTTCGGGATCACGCTCGCGGTGTTCGCGAGCTACATCACGGGCAAGTCGATCGGACTCGGCGGGAACGACTACGGGACCGTCGGCCTCGTCAGCGCCATGGCCCCGGTCGGGGAGTTCTCGACCGTGCTCTTGGCGGGCGCGGCCGCGGACCGCTGGGGCCGGTTCCCGGTCCTCTTCTCGGGGATGGCGGGTTCGGCGGTCCTCTTCGGGCTCGTCACGCTCTCGCGCGACGCGATCTTCCTCGCCGGCGTGAACCTCGCCTTCGGCATCGCGAGCGGGGCGATCCTCGCGGCCAGCCTTGCGGTGGTCGGGGACCTCGCCGGGGAGGACGAGCGCGGCTACGAGATGGGGCGGTTCGACGCGGTGAACCTCTTCGGCTGGGTCGCGGGGTTCGCGGCCGGACTCATCGCCTTCGGCGCGCTGCCGAACGCCCGACTCGGATTCATCTTCCTCTTCGGGGCGGTCGTTCTGGCGGGCGGGCTCGCCCTCGCGGCCTACCTGATCCGGGGCGAGCCGGTGGCTCGCGGGAGTCGGAGCTACCGGCTGGGCCCGGTCCTCCGCTCCGTGTTCCGCCGCAGCGTCCTCCTCGTGACCCTGCCCTGGCTCGCGATCTACATGCTGATCGGGACCGCGCTCGTCTTCCTCGGGATCAGCGCGAACGGGATCGGGATCTCTCCGATCTACCTGGGGGCGCTGATCGGCGTCGGAGGGTCGCTCCTCGTACTCACGCAGCCGTACTTCGGCCGCCTCGCCGACCGCGAGGGCCGGATGCGGATGATGGCGGTCGGAGCGACCGGCTTCGTCGCCCTGATGCTGTTCGCCTCGCTCCTGGTCGCCTACGGTCCCCTCGTGCCGCTGCTCGTGGCTGTGGGGGTCAGCACCCTCACCGCCCTCACGTACGGCCCGGCGGCGCTCGCGGCTCTCGCGGACCTCACCGCCGAGGTCTCGCGGGCGACCACCATGGCGATCTATTCGCTCACGATCTCTCTCGGGATGCTCCTCGGCCTAATCCTCTCGACCCAGCTCTACGATCGGCTCGGGCACGAGGGATTGTATCTGTTCTTCGGAGCGATGGCGATCATGCTCGCTGCCCTCACGCTCGCGCGCTATCGCGAGCGCGGGGCCGTCGCCCGGGTCCCGGTCACGACTCCGGTTCGATGACGATATGGCGGAGCAAGGGGTAGCTCGACCGCAGGGCGGCGGTGACCTGGTCGATCGCGGACTCGATCTGGTCGGTCGTGAGCCCGTCCTGGAAGTTGATCCGGAGCGCGAGGAGCGCGTCCTCCGGACCCAGGAGCATCGACTGGAGTGCGCGCACCCGGCGCACGCGCGGATCGCGCTCGACGAGGGCGAGGATCGCGCGTGCCTCGGTCGGGGCGAGCGCGCGCCCCACGAGGTACTCGCGGCTTTCGGCGGTGAGGACGAAGCCGGTCGCGACGAGCAGGAACCCCTCGAGCGCGGCGGTCGCCCCGTCGATCGCGTACTCGTGGGTGCGGTAGACCAGGAGGAGCCCCGCAAAGGCGACGATCGCCGCGGCGATCGTGACGAGGTCTTGGTAGAAGATCGACTTGAGCCCCTGCTGAGCCGACGAGAGGAAGGCGGAGAGCGACTGTCGGGAGAGGCGCAGCTCCCGTAGGGAGACGAGGATGCTTGCGATGCTCACGAGCACGGTCGCGCCCACGACGGCGAGCGCGTCCCCGATGTGGCCGATCGGGACCGGGGCGACGAGCTGATCGAACCCGGTGACGAGCGCGATCACGCCGGCGACGCTGAAGGTGACCACGATCGACACGAAGGCCCAGAAGAATCGTTCCTTCCCGCGGCCGAACGGGTACTGGTAGTCGGCCGGCTTCCGAGAGACGTACAGGCCCCAGAGGAGGAGCCCGCCGCCCACGAGGTCGGTGAGCGCGTAGATCGCCTGCGCCAGCACGGCGCGGCTGCCCGAGAGCTCGGCGATGAACAGGTTGACCGCGAAGAGCGCCGCGTTGAGCGCCAGCGTCGCGACGATGACGACCTGCGGACGCATCGGTCTGCGGCGGTCACCTCGGGGGAGGAGCGGTTACGGGGCCGGGGGGGTTAAGCGTTCCCTTCGCAGGGGGCGGTGGACCAAGCATTAAATTGCGCCGACCGGTGCACGGCCGAAGGCTAGGGACATGAGCGAACCGGTGGCCCGTACGACGATCTCCCACACCCCCGGACTTGAGAGCGCGCCCCCGCGCCGGTTCTCTCGTCCGTCGCTGAACCGTCTGGGCCTCTCCCCGGGGAAGCGGACGCGCCTCAAGCGGCTTCTCTATGATCACGGCCCGGGGGGCGGCACGCTCCTCGTGCTCCCGATCGACCAGGGTCTCGAGCACGGGCCGGTCGACTTCTTCGCGAACCCGGAGTCGCTCGATCCCCAATACCAGTACGAGCTGGCGCACGAAGGGAAGTTCAGTGCGATCGCCCTCCACATCGGCCTCGCCGAGAAGTACTACCACGAGTACGCCGGGGACGTCCCGCTCATCCTCAAGCTGAACGGGAAGACGGGGATCCCCTCGGACGCCCAGGCGTTCAGCGCGCTCACCGGGACGGTCGAGGACGCGGTGCGCCTCGGGGCGGAGGCGGTCGGCTACACGATCTACGTGGGCTCTCCCGCCCAGGACCGGGACTTCCTGCAGTTCCTCGGGATCCGCCGGGACGCGGAGCGCCTCGGCATGCCGGTGGTCGTCTGGGCCTATCCGCGCGGGGAGGCGGTCGCGAAGAAGGGCGGCAAGGAGAGTCTCTACGCGGTCGACTACGCCGCGCGCGTGGCGCTCGAACTCGGCGCGGACGTCGTGAAGGTGAACTATCCGGTCGCGTCGGAGAAGGACAAGGAGAGCCCGTCGCCGTACAACTCGCTCAATCTCGCCCCGACCGATGCGTTCCGCAAGGTCGTGGAGAGCGCCGGCCGAGCGCTCGTGCTCGTCTCGGGGGGCGAGAAGGTGGAGGACGCGGACCTCCTCCACAAGGTCCGCTCGAGCATGGACGCCGGCGCGACGGGGATCATCTTCGGACGCAACCTCTGGCAGCGGCCGAAGACCGAAGCGCTCCGGCTCACCCGGGAGCTGCATGCGATCTTCCGGGAGTACGCGCAGCCTCCGGGATAGGCCCGGCCCGCGCCTCCTCCTCGTCGTGGCGGGCGAGGACCATCCGAAGGCGTGCACGGGGCGGCGGCTCCTCCGGCTCGGACGGGCGCTCGCGGTCGGGAACTCGACCGGGCTCCACCCGGCCCCGATCGTTCTCGACCCTCGGGCCTCCGAGCCACTCTCCTCCGCCGACCGGGACGCGGCCGTCCGCGGCGGATTGCTCGCGGTGGACTGCTCCTGGAATGCGCTCGGGCGCCGGGGGGCGTTGCCCCCGGCGCGCGGCGGCCCGGTGGATTCCTCGCGGCACCGACGGCTTCCGATCCTGGTGGCCGCCAACCCGCAGCACTACGGGCGCGTCGCCGAGCTCAACACGGTCGAGGCGTTGAGCGCCGGCCTCTATGTCCTCGGTTTTCCGGCCGAAGCTCGCGATCTTCTCGAGGGGTTCCGGGGTGGCCCCGGGTTCCTCGCCCTCAATCGAGAGCGGCTCGAACGATACGCTGCCGCGAGGACGCGGGACGAAATCCTCGCGGCGGAGCTCGTCCTCTTCGGACCTGCCGCTTGACCCGCGGTGGGCGCACGGCGGTCGCGGCGGCGCGCGCCGCGCGGGACTCAATCGACCGCGGGGTAAACCTGGCCCTCGGTGGGCAGGTGCTCGATCGGGATCCCTGCGAGGGTGTCCAGCCGCCCGTCGAGAGGCAGCCGGGCGATCACGACCCCGCCATACCGCTGGTAGACGCGGGTGGTGTGGAGGGTGAGGCACCGACCGGCGTAGAGCACGACGCCCACGACATCGGGATCGTGCCCGCGCAAGATGACGCGAAGGCCGGTGGCCTTCAGGAACCGGTCCAAGTCCCGGGGCGTCCAGGCGAGGGCGGCCCCGCGCCGGATCCTCGACGCCGAACACTCCGACCAAACGATCTCGCACAAACGGTCGTCATCGACCTGATCGAACGCCCGGGTCCACGGCTGCGGGAGCTCCCCCCTCGGGAATCCCGCGTGCGCGAGGTAGGCCCCGCTCGGGGTCACGGCCGCGAGCGGGCCCCGCTCCAGGAGGCCGAGGATTCGGTCGTAGCGCGACGACTCCGGACCCCACAGCTCGTCGACCTCCTCCGAGAGCATGTGGGGGATGGCCGGCACCCGGCGGACCGTCTCGTGGTTGCCTTGCAAGAGGAAGACCCGATCCGGACGCTCGGCCGCGAGCTCGAGGAGGTAGAGGGCGTTCGCGACCGAGCCCGCGCCGCAGTCGTCCGGGCTGCGGTCCACGTAGTCTCCCAGCCCGATGAGCGCCCGATCGCCCTCTCGGTATCGACGCACGGCCTCGGCGACGGACCGCCAATCCCCGTGGGAATCGCCGAAGACGACCGCCTCCGCTCCGCTGCCGGCCGGGATCTGCAGGAGAGGAGGTCGAACGGGCACGCGCTCCTCCAGCCGGTCGAGCAGCGCGTCCACCTCGTCGGAGGTGAGATGCAGGATCCCCTCCGGAGCGATGAGAGGAGGTCGTTCCGCCATGCCTCGAGCCTGCGCGGTCGAACTATTCCGAGCCGTAAAGTGCGGGGGGCCGGAGTTCCCGGAGGGTGGCCCCGCGGGCCGACCCACCCTTTGAACCGGCGCATGCCCTAGGCAACAGGGTCCTAAGCCCTGCCTCGCAGGCCCCGACGGCCGTGGCCGACGGTTTGGCCGAGCTGGAGCACCCCCGCACGAGCACCACGATCAAACCCGCGAAGTAGCCCCGGCAGGAATTCCGGCCGTCGGGGTCGCGGACCCCCGGGGCGTTCGAACCTGCGTCGCGAGATCCAGAGTCTCGCATGATTGGCCACTACACTACGGGGCTACGGGGCAAGCCAGCGAGGGTCGGTTGATAAACGTTGCCGCGCCGGCCCCGTGCCGGGCGGCTCCGACGAGGTGGTGGGGGACCGGTCTCTCCTTCGTCCGGTTCCGCGCGCGCGTGCGAGCGCTTCGCACAAATAGGGCGTCAGGGTGCGGCCTTGGTCCCTGCCGGGGAGGTCGCATGGCCGAGGGCGGAGGAACCGACCCGATCGAACCGGCGGGGGCGAACCGGGGACCTGCGTCCCCGACTAGTCCGGAGAACGCTTCCGCCCCCCGGAAGCGGACCTGGGGTCGTTCCGAGTTGCGGGCTCTCGCGATCTACGCGGCGATCCCGGTCTTGGCCGGAGGCCTCGCCCTCGGCTCGGTGGGCGGAGCGTTCGGCGGAATTCCGCAGTACTTCCCCGCGGCGTCCGTCGACGTGTTCTACTCGTTCCTCCGCATGGCGGCGGCGTACTTCGCCTCGCTCGGATTCGCGCTCGCCTACGGGTACTACGCCGCGGTCCACCGCGGCGGAGAGCGCGTGATGATCCCGGTCCTCGACATCCTGCAGTCGGTGCCGATCCTCGGGTTCTTCCCGATCGCGATCGTCTTCTTTGTCCAGCTCACCCCCCACAGCCAGCTCGGCGAGAACATCGCGTCCGTCTTTCTCATCTTCACGTCGATGGCGTGGAACATGGTCTTCGGCGTCTACGAGTCGGTGAAGACGCTCCCCGGCGATCTGAAGGAGACCGCGGACACGTTCGGGGTCCACGGATCGCTGCGCTTCCGAAAGGTCCTGTTCCCCGCCACGGTCAACCGGCTAGTCTACAACTCGATCCTCTCGTGGACCGCCGGCTGGTTCTTCCTCGTCGAGGCGGAGATCTTCACGACCAACTCCACGCCGCTCGCCGGGATCGGCAGCTACCTCTCCTTCGCCGCGAGCGACCACAACGGGGACAAGTTCATCGCGGGGATCATCGTCCTCGTCATCGTCATCGCCCTCCTCGATCTCCTGCTCTGGCGGCCGCTCAGCCGGTGGGCGGAGCGGTTCCGCTACGACACCTCGCCGTCGGGAGAGGGCGTGATCGAGGCGCCGCGCGATCCGCACAGCCGGTTCCGGCGGGCGGCGGCGTACGTCACGCGGGGGGTACGCACGGGCGTCTCCCGGCTCAGCACGCCGCTCGTCCAGCTCGCCTCGATCGCGACCCGACGCCCGAGCGAGATCCGCAAGTCGGCCGTCTATTACCTCGGCATCGGCTCCATCCTGGTCGTGTGTTGGTTGATGGTCATCGCGATCTCGGTCGCCACGTACCAAGTGTTCTCCCATCCGATCGAGAGCTCCATCCGCCATCAGATCGAACTCTTGCCGCTCGCGATGGGCGCTTCCGCGCTCCGGGTGACCGCGGCGTACGGGATCTGCCTCGCGATCGCGCTCCCGCTCGCGATCTACATCTGGCGCCACCCGAAATCGTCGCGCGTCGGACTCCCCACCGTCGAGGTGATCGCCTCCTTCCCCGCGACCGCCCTCTTCCCCGTGATCATCTTCGAGTTGATCCCGTACCTCACGGCCGAGGGGGCCGCCGTCCTGATGCTGATGACCGGGATGATGTGGTATCTGTTCTTCAACATCCTGTCGGGCATACGATCGCTTCCGCCGGACCTCGAGGAGGCGGCCCGATCGTACGGCCTCACCGGGCGCCGATTCCTGTCGCGGGTCCTCCTGCCCGGGATCTTCCCCGCGCTCGTCACCGGCTCCATCACCGCGTTCGGGGGGGGATGGAACACCCTCATCGTTGCCGAGTACCTCCAGGTCGGGACCTCCAAGTCCCTGAGCCTTCTCGGCATCGGGCAGGCGATCGACATCGGCTATGCGACGGGGTCCGCGGGGCTCCCGCTCATGGCCGCCGCGATCTTCACGCTCGTGATCACGGTCGTCGCCATCAACGAGCTCTTATGGAAGCCCCTCTACCGCCGGGCGGTCGAGAAGTACCGCTACGATTGAAGGCCGGGTACTGACTCCGAGTCGTGGGGCGAGGGACGATGGCGCTGATCCGGGTGGAGCACGTCGACAAGAGCTTCGCCTCCCGCCACGGGACGATCAGCATCATGCAGGACATCTCGTTCGACGTGAAGGATTCCGACTTCCTCGCGCTCGTCGGCCCGTCCGGATGCGGGAAGTCGACGATGCTCCGGCTGATCCAGGGTCTCGATCGCCCCACCAAGGGTCAGATCTACTTCCGGGACCAGCCGGTGAATAGTGTCTGCGCCCAGATGGCGATGGTCTTCCAGAGCTTCGCGCTGTATCCCTGGCTCACGGTCTCCGAGAACGTCGCCTTCGGCCTCGAGGCGCTCCACTGGCCGCGCGACCGGATGGGTCCCCAGGTCGAACGGTACATCTCGGTGACCGGCCTCGACGGGTTCCAGGAGGCGTACCCTCGCGAGCTTTCCGGTGGCATGCGCCAGCGGGTGGGCCTCGCCCGCGCCCTGGCCGTGGAGCCGGCGGTCCTCCTCATGGACGAGCCGTTCAGCTCGCTCGATCCGTTGACCGCGGAGAGCCTGCGAGAGGAGGTGCTCCAGCTGTGGCGGGACCCGCAGCTCCCCCCCGAAGCGGTGGTCCTCGTCACCCACAATATCGAGGAAGCGATCCAGCTCGCCGACCGGATCATCGTGCTCTCCCGACGGCCGTCCCACGTGCTCGCCGAGGTGACGGTCGACCTGCCCCGGCCCCGCGACCGCAAGTCGGAGTCGTTCTACGCCCTCACGGACCGCGTCTATTCCCTCATCACTGAGGGAGGCGCGCCAGCGCCGAACGCGCCTCCGACGCCGGCTCCGTCCAACCCGAGCTCTTGAAACTTGGAATAAGGCTTATAGGAGTCTCCCGAGGTAAGCCCGCCGAAGTTCTGTGCCGACCACCTACCCGAAATCGAGCCCTACGGAGATGATGGGACTGCTCGTCCTGCTGAACCAGCACAAGGGCTCGGAGGACGTCGCGCTCCTCGCGGACGATCTCGACCTCGAGATCGACGAGATCCTCCCCTCCCTCGACTACGCCGAGGTGCTCGGTCTCGTCAAGGTGACCGACGGGCGGGCCGCGTTCACCGACCTGGGCCGGCGCTTGGTCGGGTCGACAATCCGGGAGCGCAAGGCGATCCTGCGGGAACAGCTCCGACGCACGACCCTGTTCAGGACCCTCCTCCGCGCGCTCGAGAACGCGCCCGAGCGGTGCCTCACGGACGAGCAGCTCGCCCAGATCGTCTCGTTCACCACCGCCCCGGCCGACGACGCCGTGCAGAACATCGTCAACTGGGGCCGGTACGCGGAGCTGTTCCGGTACGACGCGGCGGAGCATCGGCTCGTCGCGGTCGCGCGGGCTTCGAGCGCGCGGGAGCCCCCGCCCTCCGGCCGCGTTCCTCCTCCCGCGACCGGCGTTCCCGCCCCCGGGGCCGGCGCCCGGTCGAAGGCGGCTGCGACGGGATCCGATCGCGGGGAGACCCGAACGTCCCCGGCGGTCGCCGAGACGGCGTAGCCGTCGTTGCGAGCCCGGTGAAGCCGCGGTACGTTCCATCTTAAGAAGCCCGATCCGTTCCCGCGGGCGCGGTGGACCGATGAGCGACCTATCGATCCTCGGGGTCCCGGGGAGCCTTCGGAAGAACGCCTACTCCATGGGTCTGCTTCGGGCGGCGGTCGAGCTCGCCCCGAAGGACGCCCGGATCGAGATCGCCGACATCCACGGCTTCCCGGTCTTCAATCAGGACGACGAGGGGAACCCGCCGGCGCCGGTGCGGGCCTTCCGTGAAAGGGTGCGAGCGGCCGACGCGATCCTGTTCTCGATCAACGAGCACAATTACGGGCTGTCGGCCGCGGAGAAGAATGCGATCGATTGGGCCTCACGACCGTACGCCGACAACGTCTGGAACGGCAAGCCCGCCGGAATCATGAGCGCCTCCACCGGACGGATCGGAGGTGCCCGCGCCCAGTACGAGCTCCGGCAGTCGATGGTCTTCCTCAACATGTTCCCCATCAACCGTCCCGAGGTGATCGTCACCTTTGCGCCGGAGAAGTTCGATGCCGAGGGCCGTCTGATGGACGGGGAGACCCGGAAGATCATCGCGGCCCACCTGGCCGAGCTGATACGGTTCACCCGGGTGCTCCGGGCGTCGGCGTAGTCGCGCGCCCCCGTCGCGGGTCCTACGCATTGTGCCCGCCGAAGTTGTTAAGCGGCGGTCCCCCTCCCCCCGCCCCGGTGGGCACGTAGATCAGCGGAAGATCGCTGCTTTCGCAAAGCAGAGGTCGGGGGTTCAAATCCCCCCGTGTCCATTTCCCGAGGTTCACGGGTCTCGGAACGAGAGATCCGTGGGGGGGCGACCGAGTGCACGCCCCTGCCGATCCACCCATCGTTGGGTCGAGTCGACCTAGTCGGGCTTCTGAGCGATGACCACGTCCATCGCGTGTCGGTGGGGGACGCCGCTCGAGTTACATTCGAACTCCAACTCTCCCGAGTCGAGGATCTTCCAGTCCCCGTAGTAGCCGAGCAACTCCCCCGAACGAAAGGGAGACTCGGACGGATCCATCTCGGGAGAGGGTGCCAGGTACGGCTTGCGCACGAACGAGTTCATCGCGTGGATTCCCCCGGGCACGGTGTGCGCCTTGAAATGCGCGAATCGGGCGGTTCGGATTCGTCGTGGGAGATTGTTCAGCGCCCCGGAGCAAAACACCACATCGACCGGGCGCTTGAGCCGGTAGGTCCGGACATCTCCGACGTGAAACCGTATGCTGAGTCCGAGCCGGGCCGCTCGCCGGGCCGCCTTGACGATTCCGACTCGGGACAGGTCCACCCCCTCGACGCGGAACCCGTTCCGCGCAAAGTAGATCGAATCCCTCCCCTCGCCAGAACCCAGATCGATCAGCTCTCGAGACCGCGGCGGAAGTGAGCGGACGATTCGCAGGACGTCGCGAGCCAGTCCGGTCGGCTTCGTTCCCCAATACCAACCGGATTTGGAGTATCGTTCGTCGTAACTGGGCTCGCCCGCGGACGCCATCCGTCACCCCCCGTCCGCATGGTCCGAGAGCGCTTATCAGCACTCTCGGCGCATGGACTCCGCCCAAACGATATCCGCGCGATCGAGGCCCGGAGGGGACTCGGACCCCCGCGGCCGAGCGGCCTCCAGCGATCCCGAGGGCGTTCGACGGACTCGGGTCGCGGCCGATCTCCGTCTCGAGGACCACGGGGCGGCGTCCCTCAGATGCGCCGGGCGGCTTTTCGCCGGCGGAACGGCGCGCTGCCGAGCGCTCCGGTTCGGGTCCTGGCGGGAGGCTTCTGCCCCAGAAGGAGGCCCCGACCCGGGTTGAGCCCCTTCGTGAGGAATCGCGGTCGTAGCCCGGCATCGGCCATCCACTCGAGAAGCCGCGGCCTCGGTACCATCAGCCCTACATCGTCCTCCGCGAAGTGCTGGATCCCCCGGCGCGGATCCCCCACCAGGTACTCGTAGTGAACGATCGAGCGATTCCCTCGGCGGGTACTGTGGGCCATCCGGGCGACCGCGCCGGTCGGTTGGGAGTGACTCACGAGATGGACGTGTCCCGATCGAAAGTCCTCGGGATCGATCCAGGGCTCGACGATGCAAAGCCCGCCGGGCTTCAGGTGCCTCGCGAAGTTACGGAAGGTCGCCCCCAGTTCCGCCTCGGAGCGGAGGTGCCCGATGGCGCTGAACAGACAGCTGACCACGTCGAACGACTCGCTCAGGTGGAAGGAGCGCATGTCCCCCCTCCGTAGCCGCGTCGAAGGGAGTCTTCGGCGGGCGATCCGCAGCATCGCGCCGCTCAGGTCGACTCCCACCACCTCGTGATGCCGACGTAGATACTCGAGGTGTCGACCGGTACCGCAGGCGACGTCGAGCCACGACCTTCCTTCGGATCGACCATACCGTCGCACCAAGGCCTCGAGGTAGTCCACCTCCCGCTTCGAGTCCTTGAACGAGTACAGGGCGTCGTACTGGGCCGCCAGCCGGTGGAACATGAGGGAACCGGGGGCCTTCGAATGGGCCGCTCGAGAGGTCACTGGGCGCATGGTCCTACGTCCACGAAACGAGTCCAGGGATTTGAACGGGACCCGAGGGTCCGCTCAAGGTCACCCGAGGCTCGCCTTCGGGGCGGCATCGACCCCGGAGGTCGTCGACGAACGGTCCCCCGCTTCGCGACCGGGAGTCGCTCGGCCCTACTCCGACGTCCGAATCGCTTCCGCCGGGGGGAGGCGGGCGGCGCGCAGGGAGGGCGCCGCGATCGCGGCCAGGACCAGGAGATAGGCCAGTACCGCGACCTCGATCACCGTAACCCACGGGGCCACGAACACCTGGACCCCCTCGCTCGCCGCCGAAGGGCCGGTCGAGAGGTTGTAGATCACCAGCAGCCCGAGCCCGACGCCGATCGCGATGCCGGCGAGCGTGACGAACGAGTACTCGAGCACGAGCGAGCGCAACACCATCCCCCGGGTGAAGCCGGTCGCCCGGAGCATGCCGATCTCGCGACGCCGCTCCGCGACCGCGCGCAGCGCGAAGATCCCCATCGCCGCGATGCCGACCGCGAGACCGAGACCCACGAACACCTCGAGGATGCCGATGAACCCCTCCGTCGTGCTGATCGACTGCGCGAGCAGGCCCCTCAGGTCGAACAGCACGAGACCCGCGGGGAAGAACGCCTTCTTCGCTTCCTGCGCCGCGAAGCTCGTGGAGATGCCGGGGGCGACGGTGAGGAAGTAGGCGGACGTGTTGTCATAGCCCATCGCCGAGGCCGTCGCGGGGTTCACCCAGACGCCGCCGACGATCGACTCGGTCAGAATCCCGATCACGGTCACGTTGGTCGCCCGGGTGCCGGCGGGGGTCGTGAGCCGGATCTGGGTGCCGACCGTGAGGGTCGGGTGGGAGGACGTGGTCGTGGAGAACGCGTTCGAGACCTGGGAGTAGCTTCCGTCCACGATGGCGACCGAGCGGTCGGCGGCGAGCTCCTCGAACGCCGCCGAGCCGCTCATGCCGTTGAGGGTCGAGAGGAACGGGAACTGGTTCGTCGCGAGGAAGCTCGACGGCCCGGTCGCGTTCGCGGGCGGCGCATAGATCGAGTCCGAATACGGTTGAGTCGAGGAGTAACCGGGGACGGCCACCCGTACCGCTCCGGCCACGAGCGGCGCCGCGTTCTCGAAGAGCGGAGCGAGCGTCTGGTTAGAGCTGATCTCCGACCAGAGGTGCGGGAGGGGAACCTGCGAGACCCCGAAGAACGAATAGCCCCCGGCCTGCGCGTTGACCGCATCGTTGAGACTCCCTTCGACGGTCGAGCCCGCCGCCGCGGTCGCGATCATCGTGAAGACGACGAGCGCGAAGATGGTCAGGCCGACCGCCGTGCGTCCCGGTTGCCGGGTGGGGTAATCGAGGCCGATCCGAACCACCGGGTTCGAGTCCGCGCGGGAGCCCAGAAGGCGACGCAGCGCCTGGACCAGCGCGTCCGCATTGAACAGGACGACCATCAGGACCCCCCCGACGAGAAGGATCCCGACCACGAACAGGATGAACAGCGTGGTCGAGTGAGAGGTTCCGAACAGGTAGGTATGGAGCGGCTCGTAGCCCGCCCACACCGACAGCGCGAGACCGGTGGCCGTGAACGCGTAGCGGTTCTTCACGAACCGAGCGGCGATGAGGCCGCATCCCAGGATGGCGAGCGCTCCCCCGAGGAGCGGGAACGACTCGTTGCCGGTTCCCCTCAGGGTGGTGGCCAGAAGCAGGAGACCCAAGAGTACCCCCGCCGCTCCGAGGTAGGCGAGGAAGGTGTACGTGCGTACGGGCGGTCGCGGTTCCGGGACGTCCCGGATCGCCCGGACGATATTGAGCCGGCTCGCACGCCGGCAGGCCACCACGACCGTGACGAGGGTCAACAGGAACCCCACCACGTAGGCGATCACGAGGCTCTGGTCGGTGACGGTGAACGATTGGAGGAGCGCCGATTGGGGGATCCCCTCGCCCCGGAGCAGGAATCCCACGAGGTAGATCAGCACGTAGCCGACGCCGGCGCCCACGAACGTCCCCGCGAGCGCGCTTCCGGTGGAGTAGACGACCCCTTCGAAGTAGTAGGAGTACACGAGCTCCCGACGGCGCATCCCGATCGCCCGGAGCATCCCCATCTCCCCCTTGCGCTCCTCCGCGAGCATCACGAAGATCCCGATGATCAGCATCGCCCCGGCGACGATCGAGAAGAGGCCGAGGACGAGGAACAGGGTCTCGATGCTTTGGCTCGCGGTTGTCTCCTGTTCGAGCGCTGTCTGGAGCGGGGTCTTCACCGAGAGACCATAGGTGGAGAGCACGCCGGCGAGGGTGGTGTTCAGGTAGGCGCTGACCGACGAGGACGAAGCGGCGCCCGCGACCTGCGAGCCGGTGTTCGTGACGGCGATGTAGTTGATCTTCCCGCTCTGGTTCTCGAGCCCCTGAGCGGTCGAGAGGGTCACGAAGACGTTCCCCGGCGTGAGCCCGGCGGTGATGAACGCGCCGCGGACGTTCTCCTGCACGACGGCCTGCACGACGAGCGGGACCGCCGCGACCCCGTAGACGATCACGGAATCCCCCGCGGTCGCGTTGAGCGCGCTCGCCGCCTGGTCGTCGAGGAACACGTGGCCGGGCGACGGACCGGCGATGGAGCTGCCGTTGTCGGCGATGAAGGAGCCGAGGTGGCTGCTCTGGTTGCCGTTCACCCCGATGAGGTTGAGGTCGGTCTCGGGGATCCCGGTAGTCCGATCATAGACCGAAGCCGCGTCCACGACCATGGGAGTGATCCCGGCGATCTGCGGCGAGCCGGCCGTGAGATTGACGACCTCGCCATAGACCGAGTAGGGATAGTAGGCGGCGCCGCCGCTCTCCGAAGTCGCCGAGATCGACTCGTCGACGTAGCCGGCCCCGAGGTACACGTAGTGGTAGGTGAGCGTCTGGACCGTGTCCCCGACCACGAGGCTGCCCGAGACGATCGTCGTGCCGACGAGGAGTCCGGCGATCAGGAGCGCGGTCCGGGCACGACCACGGCGGACGTTGCGGATCGCGATGCGGAAGGCGAGCCGGTGGCGTGCGGCGAGCACCACCGTGACGACCGCTACGAAGACCAGGATCAGGACCAGGAGTCCGACAATCGGGTTGAGCGCCATCGCGAGCCCGGAATCAACTGACGAACAGCCCGTCCCTCATCCGCAAGGTCCGGTCGCACGCGGCCGCGACCTCGGCATCGTGAGTCACCACGACCATCGTCTGATGGTACTGCCGATTCAGTTCCCGGAGCAGCTCGGTCACCTGGTGAGAGCCTTCCGCGTCCAGGTTGCCGGTCGGCTCGTCGGCCCAGACGATGGCCGGGTGGCCGACGAGCGCGCGGGCCAACGAGACCCGCTGCTGCTGGCCGCCCGACAGCTCCGAAGGTCGGTGCGTCAACCGGTCCCCGAGACCCATCTGGGTCAGGATGCTCCGGGACTCGGCCCGGGCCTCCTTGGCGGATCGCCCGGCGATGAGCAGGGGCATCTCGACGTTCTCCACGGCCGAGAGAATCGGGAGGAGGTTGTACGACTGAAACACGAATCCGGTGCGACGGGCGCGATACTCGCTCTTCTTCGCGTCGGGCATGCCATGGATGTCGGTCCCCTCGACCGTCACCTGGCCCCGCGTGATGTCGTCGAGACCGCTGAAACAGTTGAGGAACGTCGTCTTTCCGCACCCTGAAGGACCCATGACGGCGAGGATTTCCCCTTGGAAAATTTCGACGTTGATTCCCCGAAGCGCCGGGACCGCCGTGTCGCCCGAGCCGTAGACCTTCCAGACTTCCCGTCCCACCACCACCGCTTCCGGCATGGTCCCCCGAGCTGTACCTCCGACTCGAATGGAGGAGGTGACGAGCCGTCTACTCGGAGGTCGGGATTAACCCTTCGACTCACGAACCCCAGGAACGGCGGCATTCGAAACTGCGGGGTACTGGTGAGCGTTGGTCTTGCCGGCTCATCGGAGCGATTCTCGGTCCGGGCCGGTTCTTCTATCGTTCGCGCGAAGAGGACCGAGTCCGTCGTGCCCCGGCGTCGGGTCAGGCGAACCGGGAGGGTTTCATAGGCCCGGAGGGGAAGGTCATGGGGGCCCGACGGTTCGTAGGGCGGGCCTCGACGGCCCATTCGAGGGAGCTGCGGATGAGCGGGCCGAGCTACGGGACCGGGGTTCGGGCCACGAATCCGAGGGGGAGCGGCTCGCCCAGCGCCGGTTCCTCCGCCCCCGTCACGGCGTGCACGTTCGATTGTTACGGAACGCTAATCGACTGGAAGGCGGGGATCGAGCGCCATTTGGGCGACTTGTTTCGGTCGGAAGGCTACTCCGGCAACGACCCGATCTACTCGCTCTACGTCGATCTCGAGCGGCGGGAGGAACGGGAGTACGCTCCATATCGCGCGATTCTCGCCCGGACGGCGACCCAGGTGGGGGAGCGCCTCGGGATCCGAATCTCGGCCGAGCAGGCCCGCGAGTTCGCCGCGAGCCTTCCCGAATGGCCCCCATTCGCCGACACGATCGGCGTCCTACGCGAGCTGGGCCGCAGAGGCATCCGCCGGGTCATCCTGTCGAACATCGACCGGGATCTGCTCCAGGAGACGATCCGCCGGAACGGCCTCGAGGTCGATGGTTCCGTGACCGCCGAGGATGTGCATTCGTACAAACCCGCGCCCGGCCATTGGCTCCGGTTCCTTCGCGATTTCTCCGCCGATCGCGCGTCCACCTTGCACGTGGCGCATAGCCTCGTGCACGACATCGTCACCGCGCAGCGAGTCGGCTTCCGTACGGTCTGGGTGGACCGATATGCGGAGGACCTCTCGCCCGAAATACGGCCGACCTACGTGACGAAGGACCTCCGCGGCCTTCTGGACCTCGTGGGGCCCTAGAGCGGGCGGCCCCCGGGGCCCGAAGCCTCGGGAGCCGGGAGTCCCTTCGGACGTGAGGACGCTCCGGACCGATCGGCTTCCGGAGGCCCCTCGCGAGCCGAGACATAGGTCAACTCAGTTCCACGGAGGCCCCTTTTCTACCGAAGTTCGTCCGACTCTCAGCGACCATGAAGCTGATTGAGAAGTCGCCGGTCCTCGAATACCTCCGGCGCGAGCAGGCGAACGCGGTGCGTCTCCACCTCCAGTACAAAGGGTACCACTGGAACGTCGCCGGCCCCCTTTTCCACGACCTCCACCTCCTGTTCGACGAGCACGCGAAGACGGTGTTCGACACGATCGACCCGCTGGCCGAGCGTCAGCGAATGCTCGGAGCGAACGCCGAGTACACCCTCGAGGCGATGCTCCGGGAATCCACCATCCGTGAGGCGGTGGACCGGCCGAAGAACGCGCGAGAGATGGTCGAGCGGCTCCTAGACGCGCACCGAACGATCATCCAGGGGATGAAGCTCGGATTCCGCAGTGCGGAGCAGCACAACGACCCGGGGAGCTCGGACCTGTTCACTCGCTTCGTCCAGGAGCACGAGAAGATGCTCTGGTTCCTCGAACAGCTCCTCCGGGGGGAGGCCCCGCTCGCGGAGCGGTTCGCGCTCGGCCCCACCCCGGCGAAGCCCAGGACCGAGTCGATCCCATCGGAACCGTAGGTCCCCGCCGGGACCGGGCTCCCGGGGGCTAAGATCCCCTCGGGCCGGCCCGCCGACCCCGGACCCCGCTCACCCTCAAGTGCCGCCGAGGCGTTCCGCGTCCGCATGGTCTCGCGCTCTACGCGGGACGCCAAGGCTCGTCGCCGGCGCCAACTCGAGTTCTGGCGGACCCGGTACCTCCAGGATCCCGAATTCTTCGGACCCCGGGAGAGCGCCTTCGCAAGATGGTGCCTCCCGAGGATGATGCTCGGGGGTCGAACGCGAGACCTCCTCGAGCTGGGTTCCGGGTACGGGCGAGACGCCGTATTCTTCGCGCGGCATGGCTTTCGAGTCCAGGGCGTCGAGCTCGCGTTGGAGACGGGCCAAGTGGGCGCCCCTCGCTCGACGGGGGGCGAAGGCTCGTTCGCCCTTGTCCCGGGCGACGCCCAGGGCTTCCTCGAACGTCAGCCGGCTCACTCGGCTGATGCCGTCTATTCCAACCTGTTCTACAACATGGACTTCACCGCGCCAGAGCACCGGGTGCTGTTCCGATCGGTCTGGCGCGTGCTGCGTCCCGGAGGTCTCCACCTGTACTCCGTGCGATCGACCCGGGATCCGTGGTTCGGCCGGGGTCGTTCCAAGGGGAAGGACCGTTACGAGATCGAACCCGGGGGGATCACGCTGCACTTCTTTTCGCGCGCGTATGCGGATTGGGTGGGTTCCGCGCGGTTCTCGCCGGTCGCCCGGGCGGAGGCGAGGGAAGGAAAATCGGACTTCCCGGTCCGACTCCTCTATGTCGTCGACCGCGCGCGCGGAGCCCGAGCATCGGTCCGGAACCGTCGTGCGCGAGCGCTTTAGGAGCGACCCGCTTGGGTCCGTCGGTGTCGACTTCGCCGTCCGACTATCGAAAGCTGACCCGCGCCGAGGAGGCGGTCATCGTGCACCATGCGACGGAGCGACCGTTCTCGGGGGAATACGAGCACCATTTCGAGCCCGGGACCTACTCGTGCAAGCGATGCGGCGCCCCCCTCTACCGATCCACCGACAAGTTCGACGCCGGATGCGGATGGCCGAGCTTCGATCTGGAGATCGAGGGGGCGGTCCGACGAGTCCCGGATCCGGACGGCGAGCGGACCGAGATCCGCTGCGCCCGGTGCGACGCTCACCTGGGGCACGTGTTCGTCGGCGAGGCGTTCACCCCTCGGAACACCCGCCACTGCGTGAACTCGATCTCCCTGCTCTTCACCCCACGCGGCCCCCCGCCGGAAATGAAGTAGGGTCATCCGCCCCGCGGAGCGGGGGGTCCCGGGGGAGCCGAGGCTCGCCTACGGCGACGGTCCCGGCCGGCGGGGCGCGTCCGACCGCAGCCGCTCCGAGAGCTCCCGTTGCCGCGCCTCCGGAACCGAGCGAACCTTCGAGTCGATCCAGGCATTGAACCCGACCATGTCGCCCGGGCGTCGCGGAATGACGTGCACGTGGAGATGAAACACGCCCTGCTCGGCGGCCCGACCGCTCGCCACCAACAGGTTCACTCCCTCGGCGAGGCCGACGTGCCGCATGCGCTCGGAGATGCGATGGACGAGGGACCACATCTCGGAGCGCTCGTCCGGCCGCACATCCTCGAGCGTCGGAGCGTGACCTCGGGGTATGACGAGGGTGTGGCCCTCCGCGAGGGGCTGGATGGTGAGGAACGCAACGGCGCCCGTCCCCTCCTCCACCCACCAGGCCGGGAGCCGGTGGGCGATGATCTCACAGAACACACATCCTGCCGTCTTTCTCCCCCCCATGGGCCCTGGGCCCCGGGGAGTACCCGCGGCGCTCTTGGGTGTTGTCCCGCCCCGGCAGAAAGCCCGGGTTCCACGGGGGCCCTTCCCCCGGAGCGCCCGGTCAGGGATCGGGACGGATGCGGAGGACCGTCTTCCCGACCGCCCGCCTCGCGCGGCTTTCGGCGAGCGCCCGGGGAGCGTCCGAAAGGGGGATCTCCGACTCGATGGGGACCTGAAGGCGCCCCTTCCCGATCTCCTCGAGTAGGCGGCTCAGAAGGACCGCCCGGGGTTGGAGATCGATGTTCCGGGCACGCACCCCGCGCCGAGCCAATGCCTCGACATCGGCGACATAGACCGAGGTCGCCACAGCCCCCCCGCCACGCACGAGCGCCGCGAGACGCCCGAAGGTCGCTCGATCGCTGCCAAGATCGAGCAGACCATCGAGGCCGTTCGGCTCGAGGCGCCGGATCTGCGCGGACAGCTCCTCCTTCTCGGGATCCAGAACGGTCTCCGCCCCAAGGCCCCGGACCCGGTCGGCGCTCGGACCGCGCGCCGTCGCGAGGACCCGTACCCCGCTCGCCGCGGCCAGTTGGACCGCGAACGACCCTATCCCGCCCGAGGCGCCGACGATGAGGAGGGACGATCCTCGGGGCATCTGGAGGAAATCGAGGCCGTCAAGCGCCGTCATTCCGGCCGTGGGTAGCGCGGCCGCCCGGGCGAAGTCGATCCCCGGAGGCACGACGGCCACCCCGATCGATTCGGGTACGGTGGCGAACTCGGCGTACGTGCCAATCCCCACCGGGTCGTGCAGGAACTGCCCGCAGATCCGGTCGCCCGGTCGAAACCGGTGCGCCTGCGGCCCGGCGCGGGTCACGACCCCGGACCCGTCCACCCCCAGCACGAGCGGGAAGACGTGGGGTCGAGGGCGGAGGATGCCATCGGCAATCTTCCAGTCGAACGGGTTGACGCCGGCCTCGCGCATCTCGACGAGGAGCTCGGCCGGGCCGGGCTCCGGAAGCGGCATCTCCAGGAGCTCGGGGGGAGCGCCGAACGCCCGAACCGCCACGGCGCGCATGCCGCGGGGAGCCTCCCGAAGTACATATCGGCGGGCGAGTCGTCCGGCCGGCTCCGGAGGGGAGAGCACGGAAGGCCCCCGAAGTTATCGAGCGTCCCGCCCCCCCGGGCGAATCCCGCTTGAGCTCAAGATCGGGGCGGTCGGCTTCGTCGTCATCGCGGCGTTCGGCGTCGCGCTGTTCGGTGGGTTCATCCCGGGCCTGCGTCCGAACTACGCCGAACCCCGGACCGTCGAGATCCACGGAATTCCCTACTACTGGGAAGACTACGACATGCCCTGGCCCTATCCGCCCGCGAATTCGACCTCGCCGACCGCGCTGACCTTCCACAACGTCACCTTCGCCATCTGGGTCACGAACTGGTACGGCGAGCAGGAGGGCGTGGTCCACGGGAACGGCACGGAACCGAACGGTACGGTGTTCTCGTTCGCGCTGGGTGGCGGGTCGCTCGGAGCGAACGTGAGCTCCGAGTACATCTCGCCCGACGGGGAGTTCGGGGCCGCCTGGTCCGGCCAGTTGTTCGTCGAGCTGCTCGTCCGGGCCCCCCTCGCGTCGTGAGCCGAATGTTCCGGGGATCGAGCGCCCGACGCGTCGAACAGGGTGGATGCTAAGGGCAACGGATACGTTCGGGCCCCGGCGTTGCGGCGCCCGGTGGTGTCGACGTCGTCCAACGATCCCTTCCGATCGGTACTTCGCCACCGACAATTCCTGATCTTCCTGGCCTCGTCGACCGCGGGGAACGTGGGGTACGCGGTCTACGCGATCTCGATCCCCTGGCTCACCTACTCGGTCTCGCACAGCTATGCGGTGGTCGGAGCCGCGCTCTTCATCGAGCTCGCCTCCTACGCGTGCGTCTTCCTCGTCGGCCCGATCGTCGACCGGACCTCGAACCAGCGCTCGATCTTCCTCGCGTGCTACCCTCCCATGGCGGTCGCCGTGTCGGCGATCGGCCTCGGCGCCGCGCGGGGCTTCCTGACCGTCCCGCTCCTCCTCGCCCTCGTCGCCGTGGTATCGATCCTCTGGGACTTCGTCTGGGCGGCGGACAACGCGGCCCCGGGAATCCTGTTGACGACCGACCAGCAGTTCGCCGCCCAAGGCATCACGGGCGCGGTCGGGAGCACGAACGCGATCGCCGGGTACGCGGCCGGCGGGGCGCTGATCTTCGTGGTGGGACCCTCGGGAGGACTGTACCTCTACGCGATCCTTCTCGTGGCGGGTGCGCTGCTCGCGCTCCCCTTGCGGATCATTCCGCCCCCGCACGAACCCGAGTCGTTCGCCGAGAGCTTCCGGGAAGGGTGGCGGTTCGTCGCGAGCGGCCCGGGCCGGCCGTTCCTGCAGCTCGGCAGCATCGACGGGGTCCAGGGGTTCTTCCTCGCCGCGCCGGCCCTCTACATCACGCTCTTCGCCGAGACGACGTTCCACGCGTCCGCCTTCGCCTACAGTCTCCTGTTCGTCTGTGAGGTCGTGGGCGGGGCGGCGGCGGGTTGGGCCTTCGGCCGGTGGAATCCCCGGTCGCGGGTCGGACCGCTGCTCGGCCTCACCCTCGTGTGCGCCTCCGCCGCGGTGGCCCTCAGCGCGGGAGCCCCTGCGTGGCTCGCCCTCGAGGCGGGCGCCTTCTTCGCGATCGGCTTCGCCTGGAGCTCGTACACCGACGTGAAGTACGCCTTCCTGCGCGGGGCCATCCCTCCCGGCCAGCTCGCGCGGGGGACGTCGAACCTCTGGCTGTTTCCCGGTGTGACGAGTTCCGCCGGGGCCCTCGTGCTCGGATCCCTCGCGACGAGCGGCGACCCTCGTCTGTTTGGCGGGGTCCTCGGGGCCGGCCTACTCGCCGCGGGGCTCCTGGCCTTCGCGATGCCGGCGGTTCGCTCGATGAAGTACTGATCCGCTCGCGGTCGGCGCCGCTCCCGACTCGCCCCGCCATTCCAGACGAGTACCTCTTCCTCTACTCCGGCTCGCTCCCCGGGGGTTGCGACGCCGATGCACTTCTTCGACGCGGCGTACCAAGGGTCGCCTCCATGGGACATCGGGCGACCCCAGCCGGCGTTCGTCCGCCTCGAGGAGAGCGGCGAGGTCGTCGGCCGGGTCCTCGACGTCGGATGCGGAACGGGGGAGAACGCCCTCTACTTCGCCCGCCGGGGGCATGCGACCTGGGGGGTCGACTTTGCCCCGACTCCGATCCAGCGGGCCCGGGAGAAGTCGTCCGAGCGAGGAGTGCCGGCCCGATTCGAGGTGGCGGATGCGCTCGCGCTCGAGGCGCTCGGGGCCCGGTTCGACACGATCACGGACTGCGGCCTCTTCCACACTTTCGACGACGACGAGCGGCCGCGCTATGCGAAGAGCCTGCTCGGGGTTCTCGAGCCGCCCGGCCGGGTCCACATCCTGTGCTTCAGCGAGCGCGAGCCGGCCGACTGGGGGGGCCCGCGGCGCGTGACCCGGCCCGAGATCCGTGCGACCTTTCGGGCGCCGTGGCAGGTGAGGTCGATCCGGGCCGAGCGGTTCGCCACCCGGTTTGAGGACGGCCGCGGCGAGGCCTGGCTCGCCACCCTGACGCTTCGGACCCGGCGCAGGTCGGGTGTGCGCGACTAGATGCTTCGGACGAAACGGGATCGGCTTCGGCCCGAGTCAGGGGTGCTTCGACATCGCCATGACCTCGAGCTCGCTCACCTTCTTGTGGTGCGCGTGCTCGACGTGCCACTGGGTCACGGCGACGAGCTCGCCCTTGTCCTTCGTGATGACCTCGAATCCGTCGTCACAGGCGACCTTCATTCTTCCACAGCCCATGGCTCTCAACCTGCCTTTCGGCCCGGGAAGGATGGACGGGCGAGTGATATACCTTCTCATGGAGGAACGACCCGCGTACCGTCCCCCGAGCGCGAGCGCGGCGACCCGAGACCGTCGGGATAGAAAATCGTCTCGGCGTTCTCCCGATGCGGCGAATAGTGTGCACCCTCAAGAAAACCTAACGAAGGGTTTATTATTCAAGAACCCCGCCGTACCTTCGGCCACGCTGGCGGAACGACGTCCGCCGGCGGACGACTTTCCGGGTAAGTCGGAGGACCAGAGCAGATGCCGAGGCCGAGGAAGAGCAAAGCCGATCGCCGAGTGCCGGTCGCCGTGTACTTGGAGCCCGCGCTCCTGCGACGACTGAAGGTGGCTGCCGACAGGGATCGCCGATCCGCGTCGACGCTGGCGGCCCTGTACATCGAAGCGGGACTGAAGAGCGGCACGTAGGCGGGAACCCTCTCCGCCCCCCGGCGCCCGCTCCCGTCGCCGGGGGGCTTTTTCGGCCCGTAAGAAACGGGTCCCACGTTCAGACCGACTCGAGCTGCGCCTCGCGATGGAGGACCGCTTCGACCTCGTCGGAGGTCGCTTCCGGCGCGGAGAGACCCAGCCGACGCATGTGCCGAAGGTCTTGGGCTCGGATGCGCCCGTAGAGCCACTCGAACTCGTGGAAGACGAGGGGGTCATCGAGCGTCTTTCTCAGCTGCCCGATCAGGTCGACCGGTCGGCGGACCGCCAGATAGTAGGCCGTGACCCAGGTTCCGAACGCCTCCCAGACCAGGTCCTCGTCGAGCACCTTGCGGTGGGTCAGGGTTCCCACGAGCTCGAAGAAGTTGATGACCTCCATGTTCGCGATGTCCTCGTGCGCCTGGCGGAGCAGCCGGTCCGAGAGGTGGCGTCGGACCGCGCGCATGCGCGCGGCGTCGTACCGTTCGCGCAGGCTCATCACGGCGTTCGCCGAGTTGAGGTGCTGGGAGGAGCGCGTCTGCCAATACATCAGCAAGAGCGTGCCGACGACCAGGATCCAGGTCCCGGCGAGCGACCACAGGGCGAAGCTGTACCAGTCGACCATCGGGGGCGGCCTGGCTCGAAGACGCGGTCCCTCCTCGCGGGCCGGACGCCGGGAGGGCTAATAGGGGTGGCCTAGCGCGAGGCGTGGGCCCGGGCGACGTGCCGGGCCCGCCCGGCCTCGGAGGGGAACGTCTTCGGGCATTGGCCGCACGGGTATTCGGCAGCCTTCGGTTTCGCGGTCGGGGTCTCCGCCCCGGAATGGGACTCGGTCCGATGGGCCGCGAGGGCGTCTTCCGAACGGAAGATCATCCCGCAGTCCGAGCAGATCGCCTCGACCTCATCGTACTCCACGTAAGGCATAGCCGCCGGGGGCGAGTCCCGCGGAGCACATCGACCTTGCGGCCCCCCCGGGGAGCCCCGGTGGGTGCCTTCCCGAGGGGTCCCAGGCGTTGGCCCCCCTCCCCGGACGCCGAACCGAACGCCCGCGTTCCGATCGAAGAAGGAGCCGATCTCGGCCCCGCGTTCGGCCAACGGCGGACCGATTCGGTGCTCGGTCGTCCAATCCGGGGACCCGGCCGTTCAAAAGGTGGTCCACGTTTCCCCCTCGGATATGGCCTGGACGGCGCTGAGGGGACGAGCGTGGAGGGTGCGTTCCGCTTCGTCGAGGGACGCCCGCGCCATCGCCGAGATCTACAACGAGGCGGTCCTCCACACCGCGGCCACGTTCGACACCGCACCTCGTTCCGTGGCGGAGCAACGCCGGTGGCTCGCCCACCATGCCCCCCGGTACCCCGTGGTCGTGGTGGAGGCGAACGGCGCGGTGGTGGGATGGGCCTCCCTGAGCGCCTGGTCGGATCGGTGCGCGTACGAGGACACGGCCGAGGTATCCTTCTACGTGCGGGAAGACTGGCGCGGCCGTGGAGTGGGCCGGGGACTCCTCACGAAGCTCGTCGTGGAGGCGGAGCGGAGCGGCCTGCACACGCTCCTCGCTCGGATTGCGATCCCGAATCCGGTGAGCGCCCACCTCCATCGGACCTTGGGATTCCGGTCGATCGGGGTGATGCACGAGGTGGGGCTCAAGTTCGGACGCCGGATCGATGTGGAGCTCTTCGAGCGGCTGCCGGACCCCCGACCGGCACCGAAACTCCGAGGGCGTCTCGAGAAAGATGCTCCGGCCTGCTCCGGGGCGAATACGGGCAGGTCGTCTCCTCCGCAAGGACGGGCGAGTACGGCGGGGTAACCGAGGCTTTTAATCGAACGCCGAACTCAGCCGAGGGATGGGACTGCCGGAGTCCGTGGTGGAGCAGCTCCTTCGGGAGAACGAGAACCACGAGTGCCCCGATGCCCCCGAGATCTGCGTCCGGATCCGCGCGATCGCGAACCTGCCGACCCGTTTCGGCGACTACCAGGTGGTCGCCTTCTGGAACCCCTTGGATCACAAGGAGCATGCCGCGTTCGTTCACGGCAACGTCTACGGCGCGGAAGAGGTTCCGGTCCGACTTCACTCCGAATGCCTGACCGGAGACGCCATCGGCTCCCTGCGGTGCGACTGCCGGGACCAGCTCACCGAGTCCCTCGAACGGATCGGCAAGATGGAGACGGGGGTCGTCCTCTACCTCCGGCAGGAGGGGCGGGGGATCGGATTCACGAACAAGATCCGGGCCTACCAACTCCAGGACGCCGGCTACGATACCGTCCAGGCGAACGAGGCCCTGGGATTCCGCCCTGACGAGCGGGACTACGGGATCGCGGCCCACATGCTGGGATCGCTTCACGTAGAGTCGATCCGCATCATGACCAACAACCCCGCCAAGGTCCGGGATCTGGAGCGCCACGGGGTGCGGATCGTCGACCGGATCCCCGTCGTGGTGCCCCCGAACGCCCGGAACTACGCCTATCTCGAGACGAAGGCGAAGAAGATGGGCCACCTGCTCGACCTCGAACAGACCGACGATCTCGACACCGCGGAGGAGAACGCGCGCTGAACGCGTCCGAGCCGGGCGCTCACGCGGATCGGAAACCGTACAGCCCGAGGTCCTGGCACTGAAGGGCCTCCGAGCCGCGCTCCCCGGCCCAGCGTCGCAGGGCCGTGCAGAGCTCCCCGCCCGGACCATGATCCGCGATCGCGACCGAGCCGCTCCGGAACGTCCGGTCCACCCAACGGAACTCCGCCTGGCTCTCCCGATCCCGGTGCGGGACATCGTACAGAAAGAGATCGATTCGATCGAGCTCGCTCGTCACCGCGGGAATCAGGTCTCGCTTGTCGCCGATGCGCAGGTCCCACCGGTGACGGAGGCGCTTCGGAATCGCCCACCCGGGAGACTTGCCTTCGGGAAGCGACCAGGAGGCGGTGGGGCGACCGGAACGGGGTCGGTTCCGTTTCGGGAGGTCGATGGAGTGGAGGCGGCCTCGGCCGTTCCGCTCGAGAGCCTCGAGGAGGTAGGCCGAGGAGACCCCCGAGGAGACTCCGACCTCGACCACCTCCCGCGGCCGAATCAGGCGGGCCAGTGCGAACAGCTCGAGGGGAGCGTCAATCTCGACATACCCCGGTCGGCCTCCTTCGCGATGCTTTCGAGCGAGATGGCGGAAGAGGGGGAGCTGCGCAGCCGCTTCCGCGATCGCCTCGGTCCCCGCCTCCAACGATCGGCCCGCCAGCTCGGCGACCCAGCGGGGGTCCGGATGGTCCTCGACCTTCACCGAGCCCTCCCCCCCGCCGCGGCCTCGAGAGGGGCCGAGTCTCCGACCCACTCCCGGGCATGCTCGACCTGGGGGCGGACGGCACGGATGCGCTCGTACGCCGCGTCAAGCGAGAGGTTCTCGTACCGAAGGAGGTACCATGCCCCGGCCATCGGTGATCGGCGGACCCCGTGGCCACAGAACACGATCACCGGGCGGTGGCGCGCTCGGGCCGCGTGCATCTCCCGCGCGACGCGCTCGAGGTTCTCGACGATCGGTCGATCGTTCTTGTCGTCGTAGATCGGGATGTGGGTGGCCGGCGGCATGTCCTCGGGGGCTTCGTCCAGTACGCAGAACCGCTCCCCGTCAAAGCTCAACGCTTCCTTCCACCCTCCGACGAACACGCCGGGCGCGATCTCGGAAGGGGCAGAGCGGCGGCGTTGGCCGGTCCTCGCGGGGTTCGGGTTGGTTGCGACGGGCACGCCGGGAGCAGGTCGACGGGGGATTATCAAGCACAGGTCGGCTGTACCGTCACTCGTCCGACTAGGGTTTTGTAGGCGATTTCCAACAGGAGACGCGGCATTTCTCCGGTCGCGCCGTCGTCTCCCTCGTTGCGGATCCTCGGGGGTAGGCGAAGTCCGGCATGGTCCGGGCGGCTGGGGGCTCGCTCGGAAGTAGCGGTTCACGGACCTCGAAGGACGCCGCCCGACTTGGGGAAGGTCTTCCGCGAGGAGCTCCTGGAGAGCTCGTAACGAAGGGCCGCCACCTTCTCCGCGCGTGGGACCGACGGGCCGGAGCCCGAGCTAGCACGGAGCTCGGCGTTTCGCCGGCGGGCGGACCGCGGGAACCCGGCGTGTCGATAACGATTGACGCGCCCTTTATCCCCGAGCGTCGCCCCCTTTCCCTCAGGTAGGCCATGCAGACGATCCAGGACAAGCGTACGGACCTCGCGGGACCGGGCATCGGCGACTATCGCGAGCTCGAGAAGATCCTGCCGGACGATTACCACTCGCTGCTCTCGCCGAAGGAGACGCAGCGTGCGATCTATGCCGCGAAGGCGTACATCGAGGAGCACCTCTGTAAGGAGCTCAACCTGCTGCTCGTGCAGGTCCCGCTGATCGTGGAGGCGGAGAGCGGGGTCAACGACATGCTCGACCGCGATGGCTCGCGCACGCCGATCCAGTTCCACATCTCGAACGACCGGAACCTCCACCCCCTGGAGGCCCAGGTCGTCCAGGCCGCCACGAAGTGGAAACGCATGGCGCTGAACGAATTCGGCCTCGGCCCGGGCGAGGGCCTCATCACCGACATGCGGGCCGTGCGGAAGGACTACTTCCTCGACCACGACCACAGCGCCTACGTCGATCAGTGGGACTGGGAGCGCGCGATCACCGCCGAGGACCGGAACCTGGACTACCTCAAGGAGACCGTGAAGAAGATCTGGAAGGTGATCACCGGGGCGGAACGCCATCTCCACAAGCTGTTCCCGGCGCTCAAGGACCCGCGGTATCCCCCGCTCCCGGAGCAGATCCGGTTCATCCACGCGGAGGATATCCTCGAGATGTACCCCGAGCTCCCGCGCAAGCAGCGCGAGACCCTGCTCGTCCAGAAGTATCCGGCGGTCTTCATCATCGGAATCGGCTGGCCGCTCAAGGACGGCTACCCGCACGAGATGCGGGCGGCCGACTACGACGACTGGATCACGGAGGTCCATGGTCCGGACGGCCAGGTGACCCACGGGCTCAACGGGGACATCCTCGTCTGGAATCCGGTGACTCGACGCCGTCACGAGCTCATGTCGGGCGGGATCCGGGTCAACGCGGAGACGCTCCGTCAGCAGCTCGCGATGTCGAAGCAGCTCGACTTCCTCAAGTTCCCGTACCATCAGGGGATCCTGAACGGCGAAATCCCGCTCAGCATCGGCGGGGGGATCGGGCAGTCCCGCACGCAGATGCTGCTCCTGCACAAGGCGCACCTCGGCGAGGTGAGCGTGACCGTCTGGCCACGGATCCTGAAGGAGATCTGCGCGCAGCGGGACATCCACGTGCTCGAGTGAGCCTCGGGGCTCTCGGGGGGCGCCGGTCTTCGGGACTCGACCGCCGGGGCGCGACGCTCGGCCGCCTCGCGCCGTTCCTCCCCGAGCGCTCGCGACGCCGAGACCCGAGCGGTCTTAGCCGTCGGGCGGATCCACGAGCGGATGCAGGGGAAGCCGCGCTCCGCGGTGCGCCCCGCCCGGGGGCCCGGGGACCTAAGACTCGCCTCCGAGCTCATCCGGGAGTATGCCGAGAGCCTCGCGTTCCGCCTCGACTTCCAGGACTTCACCGCCGAGCTCGAGGAGTTCCCAGGACACTACGCCCCTCCTTCAGGCGAGATCCTGATCGCGAGGGTCGAAGGCGCAGCGGCCGGGGTGGTCGGACTCCGGGCGTTCGACGAGCAGACCTCCGAGATGAAGCGCCTCTACGTGCGGCCCGGATTCCGGGGACATGGGATCGGCCGCGAGCTCGCCGAGGCGATCGTCCTCGTGGCGCGGGACCGGGGCTACCGGACGATGCTCCTCGACACGGTTCCCTCGATGACGGACGCGATCTCGCTCTATCGCTCGCTCGGGTTCGTCGAGGTGCCGCCGTACCGGTTCAACCCGATCCCGGGGGCGGTCTTCCTTCGACTGGATCTCGTCCAGCCCCGTGCGCGGAACATACCGTAAAGAAGGGTGACGCATACCGTTCGAGCATGTGCGACATGGCCGAGGAGGAGTTCGCGGAATACCTGCGCTGGCGAGAGGCCGAACGCTCCCGCGTCCGCTCGCCCTCGTCCCCCCCGGCGACCCGGACGAAGGCCGTGCCCGCACCGCTCACCGCGCCCCCGATGGAACCGGTCGAGGCGTAGTCCCAGGAGACCGCCCCGCTAGGACCCGCCTCGTCGGGCGATCCAGTCCCGGACCCTACGTTCGAGCGCGCTCAGGGGAAGCGCGCCCTCGCTCAGCACGAGGTCGTGGTAGGCCCGGACGTCGAACCGCGCGCCGAGCTCCTGCTCCGCGAGCGTCCGGAGCTCTCGGATCTTGAGCTGGCCCATCTTGTAGGCGAGCGCCTGGCCGGGCCAGACCAGGTACCGGTCGACTTCGACCCCGATGTCCACCTCGCTCTTGCCCGAGTTCTCCCGGAAGAACTGAATCGCGCGCTCCCGGCTCCAGCCGAACGCGTGCATGCCGGTGTCGACGACGAGCCGGATCGATCGCCAGAGATCGTAGTTGAGCTGACCGATCTTCGAGTACGGGTCGTCGTAGAGACCGAGCTCCTCCCCGAGACTTTCCGCGTAGAGGCCCCAGCCCTCCGTGAACGCGGTGGACCCGGTGTTCCGACGGAACTCCGGCAACGTGTCGAGCTCCTGGGCGAGCGCAATCTGGAGGTGGTGGCCTGGCACCGCCTCGTGGAGGGAGAGCGACTCCATCTCCCACTTCGGTCGGACCTCCACCCGATAGGTGTTCGTGAAGAAGTAGCCGGCGCGGCCGGTCGCCGGGGCGCCCGGCTGGTAGTAGGCCGTGGGCGAGCTCTCCTCGCGAAACCGGGGCACCGGGAGGACCCCGTACGGAAGCCGGGGCAGACGCCCGAAGAGCCGGCCGAGTTCGGGGTCGACGCGCTTGACGAGCGCGCGGTATCCGACGAGCAGCTCGTCCGCGGTCGGCCAGAAGAATCGACGGTCGGTGCGCAGGAACTCGTTGAACTCCGCGTAGCCGCCCGAAAAGCCCGTCCGGGCGATCCGGCTCGCGATCTCGGCGCGAAGTCGCTGGACTTCCGCGAGCCCGATATCGTGCACCTGTTCCGGCGAAAGCTCGGTCGTCGTCTCCCACCGGACCAGGTAGGCGTACCACGCGCGGCCGTTGGGCACGTCCGACGCGCCGGCGCTCGTCCGGCACGCCGGTAGGTATCGGGTCTCGAGGTAGTCGGCGAATCGGCGGAGGGCGGGGCCGACCCGGTCGCTCATGAGGCGGGACGCCCGGTCCTGGATCCGTTCGCGGTCCTCGAGCGCGACGGTGGTCGGAGGGTCCCGGAGGGGCCCGAGCAGCGGACTGGACTGGGGGTCCTCGGGCGCGAGACGCCGGACCTGCTCCGGGACGCCACGAACCGCGATCCGGGGCGGGGAGTACCCGCGCGCGAGCCCGGCGGAGAGCAGCGCCTGATTCTGGTCGAGGGCCTCCGGCAGCCGCTCGAGTCGGGCGAGCCGATCCTCGAGATCCCGGACGGTGTCTCGCGGCTGAAGATCCGCGAGGTCACCCGCCGTGAGGTGGATCCCGTCCATCTGATTCACGGGCATCCACAGGTTGTGAGGCTGCCCGAGGCGGAACGGAAGGGGATCTCCACCGTACTGGAGTCCCTCCTGAATCCCCTCGAGATCCTCCCGGTAGAGGTCGTAGTTCAGGACCTCGGAGGGCGGCAGCGCGGACCGGTCGAAACCGCGAACGGTCTCGAGGCTCGCGGCGAGGTGTCGCATCCGACGGGCGATCCCGTCCGGCGAGTCGTCCGTCCAGCGGTCATTGCGTCCGGGATAGCCGAAGTAGCTGGACAGCTCGGGGTACTCGTCGAGCCAACGCAGCCAGTCCTGGTCGAGAAACCGCCGAAACTCCTGGCCCGCTCGTTCCGCCGACTCCGACTTCGTGGCCCTCCCCACTTCCAGAGCCTCCAGGACGCTCCGAGCGGTAAGAGCATATAGGCAGCGCCCGCCGCGCGGGAGGCCTTTCGGGCCCGCGGACCTCGACCGGCCGAAGGGTTCGGCCGGGAAACTCTATGGCCCCCTCGAGCCCTAGGGGGTCCCGCGCGGGAGCCGGGGAGGAGACGTCGATGTTCTGCGCTCAGTGTGGGAAGGAACTGCCGACCGGAGCGGACCCGTGCCCTGCGTGCGGGTTCTCCCCGGGGGGCGGTGCGCGGACTTCGAGCTCGACGACCATCCACGAGATGGTGAACGAGGCCCGTCGGGCGGCGCGCGAGCTCGCGGACGCTGCGTCGGACCTCACCCGACAGGTGAAGAAGGAGGCCCGAGCGGCGCAGAAGGACCCGAAGGGCACCACCCAGCGTGCGATCCGCCGCGCCGCAAAGGAGCTCGAGTCCGCGGTGGACGAGGTCGATCGCCTCATCAAGAAGCTCTAGCCGGGGCCGCGAGCGGGCCGCCTCGCCGGTCGGCCTTCCGGTCCGGGGATCGGCGAACCGGGGTCAGAGCGTCACGGTCGAAGTGCGGAGCGCGCTCTCGAGCAGCTTCTTTTCGATCAGCGCGATCGCCTCCGAGACCGAGGACTTGCTCTTGCCGAGCTGTCCCGCGAGCTCGGTGAGGCTGATGCCCCTCGGCACGGCGAAGTACCCGGCCGCCATCGCCCGGTGGAGAAGCTCCTGCTGGGAGTTCGTGAGCAGCGGAAGGTGGCTGCGGAGCGGACGGCGGCGGATCGAAACGACCTGGAGCTGCGGATCGATCTGCCGAGCGTAGGCGAGGATCGCCTGGAACTCGGCGTGGCGGGCGACCACTTCCCACTCGATCAGCCCGCCCTGGATGCGCAAGGGAAACTGCAGCGGCATGCGGAGCTCGCGGTAGACGTAGACGACCCCGGGGTTCCGGTAGGTCACCCGGTAGATGCATCCCTCTCCCACCCCGGCGAGGCTGTCGACGTGCAGCACATCGGGAAAGCGGGAGATCTCGTTCGCCCAGACCCCCGGGGGCACCCCCGCGATCCAGTAGTCGGAGACGGAGTCGTCCCGGCTCACGTCATGCCGGTTGAGCACTTCCAGCCGGATCAGTGGGTGTCGGGTCGAGAACTCCCCGGTCCAGATCGACCTCGGCATGTGGATGCGAAGGGTCGCGAGACGGAGGCGATCGTCCACCGGCGCGACGGACGCCGCGCGGCGAAGACGTCGCAGCCGACCTTCCGTCCGGTCGGAATCGTCCGCGGGCTCGGGTCCTCCCGAGGGAACCTCGGTTCGGCGAGCTGGCGCCTTCACGGTGCCGTCACTCCTGTTCCCTGCTCGGCGTGGAGAGCCACTCCCCTACTGCGTAGGTCCACCTTATAACCGTCGGAGCCCGCCCGGCGAGCCCCTCTCGGGCCGCCCGAGGGCCCGATGGACTGCCGGAAGCGTACGTCCCCGGCCCCGAACGGGTCCGAAAGGGAGCTCCGATGGGACCGAACCCGTTCGGTGCTCCGAATCGGTTCGTCCATCTCTCCATATCGTTCGCGAACGTGCGGTGGGGTGGAACGCACGAAGATGATGGAGCGCACGTCCCCTTCGCCGAGGTACCCCCTGTGAAACCGACGCTCGTACCCAGTTCCGGTTCCGGACGCCCACCGGCATCCACCGGCAACTTCCCGCCCTCGGGGCCGGACCCTCGGGGTCGGTCCCTGGGAGGGGAATCGGAAGGGGATGGGACCCCCTTCGGTCCCCTCGGGGCCTCCCGACCCGCCGAACGCAGGGCCGAGCCGCTCTCCGTCTTCGTCTACGGGCCCTCCCGCCCGCTCGTCGGACTGACGCTCTACGCCCTCGCCCACTCCACGAACCCCGACTTCGTCTGGGTCGATGTGAGGATCCCCGGCGAGGAGCCCCACCGTCTCGACCCGGTGACGCTCGGCTGGGTTCCGCCGGATCGGGTCGTGCCGCTCGACCGCCTCGAGGCGGCCCGGGCGAACGCCGCGCTGAGCCCGGCCACGATCTCCGAGTTCCTCGGGCCGGAAGATCCGGCCACGATCGGAGCCGTCACCGAGTTCCTTCGCCTGCCCGAGCCGAGTCAACGCCTCCTCACGGGGTTGCCCACGGGGGGCCGGCCCGGACTCGTAGCGGTGTCGAACGCTCAGCGGCTCATCGCGGCGTACGATCCGGCCCGCACGGGCGCCATCCTCGCGACCCACCGGCGTGCCGGATACTCCGTGTTCGTCGGGTACGCGGATGCGCCCGGCGAATTCCGCATGCTCTTCGACCTGGTTTTTCGTCTCGATGGGGAGTCGCCGCGGGAGTGGAACGAGGCGACCCTCACCTGCGAGAAGGGGGACCTGACCGGGGCACTGCGGGTCGGCCACCCCGTCCGGCTTCCCAAACTGCCGTTCCTGGACGCCGTCCTCTCGAAGGCACTCCCGGACGACGGGGACTGAGGCGGCTCCCGGGCCCGCCGGCCGCGAGGTTCATCGGCGCTGCTGCGCCCGGTAGTCGCGCTCGAGGGCATCCCGGAAGCTGAGCCAAGCGCGGCGGGTGTCGCGCTCGACCTCGGTCTTCGAGACCCGCCGACCCTTCGGTCCGGGTCGGCGTCGCCACTTTAGGTCGAGGCGGGTGCGGCCGGAAGAGAGTGGACGGAGGGTGTACTCGAGCTTCGCGTCCCGGTAGTTCCCGACCGAGTCCGCGTGCCAGCGATCCGGCGGGTACAGGCGCACCACGTACTGAGCCCAGTGCCATCCATCGTTCGACCACTCGAGATCCTCGTAGACGACCCGCTTCGGCGTCCGATCCAGGATCTTCCGTTCGAACCCCTGCTGCTCGAGGCGCGCGTCATCGGACCGGAAGTCCGTGCACCAGCGGAACGCGAACTCGAGGGGGGCCCGGAAGACGACCGAGACATGATACTCCGGACCCGGCCACTTCGGGTCGGGACGGCCCGGGCGGGGGGCGGGCGGGCTCATTTCACCGCCCCCGGCCGTCGAGTGACCTCGCGACCCTGAGGCGATTCGGACTTCTCGCGGCTCTCCCCGGGCCCTCTCCGTACCGACATCCTATCCTCGCTCCTTGGAGGCTCCGCGCGGCAGGGACTCGAGCTCCGCCGAGAGTCCCGGAAACTCGCGCAGCGGGAACTCGGCCTGCGGGGTCAGCAGTCCCTCGCCGACCCCCTTCTCGCATCGCACGGTCGAATGCGGCCAATCCTCGGGCGCGGGGCCCGACACGTGCAACTCGAAGTCGAAGAATCGACGCCCCGGCGGCGGGGACCCGCGGTAGGTGAGGACGATGGAACAGCCGGCCGACAGGATCGCGTGCAGGGTGGGCCCGACCGTGGACTCCGGATACATCGACGCGATGCGGTCCGCATTCCCGAGGACCACGAACCGGATGGCGGGTCCCGGCCCCAGGGCGGCAATGAGCCCCTGGGTCCGCGACGGCAACCGGAGGAATCCCTCGAGCCCGAGGAGCGCATCGTGCTCCCGGTCGGCGCGGACGAGGGTCGCCGCCGCAGCCCCGGCGAGCCGCGCCTCCTCGTCGTTGCGCTCGAGCTCTTCCGGGAGGCTCAGGCTCAGCTGGCCCTCGGGGATCCGACCCTCCGCGAGCGGTCCGAGCGGATCGGGGGTCTCCGCGTGAGCCCGCACCTCCGTCCAGTGGTAGTTCGAGTCGCACGCGCGCGCGAGGGCGAGCGCGAGCCAGCTCGCGAGGGGACGGCACTCGCCGAGGATGAGCACCGAGACCGGGCGTTCTCGGAAGACGGGATTCAGTGCTGGGAGCGCGGCCGGGCGCCCTCCCGAGCGCGGGCCCTCTCCCACCGTCCCTTCCCGGCGCCCCAAGGGACGGTCCCCGGCGCTCCCGCCGGGCGTCGGTCGACGAATCCCGGAGGGACCCTATCCCATGAACGGACGCCGCCAGCTCTCCGGCAGTACAGCGTTCTCCTTAATGTTGCGGGGCGTCAACCAACGCAGGACGTTGAGGATCGACCCGGCCTTGTCGTTCGTTCCGGACCGGCGGGCGCCTCCGAACGGCTGGCGCGCCACGATCGCCCCGGTCGGCTTGTCGTTGATGTAGAAGTTCCCGGAGCTCCAGCGGAGGATGCGCTCGGCGAGGGCGACGGCGGCCGCGTCCCGAGCGAAGATTGCTCCCGTGAGCGCGTAGGGCGACGTGCTGTCGCACAGGCGGAGCGTCGCCTCGAACTCGGCGTCCGGATAGACATAGACCGTGAGGACCGGTCCGAAGATCTCCTCCGACATCAGCTTCCCCTTCGGCTCGCTCGTCCGCAGCACGGTCGGACGGACGAACCAGCCTTTCGCTCCGTCGGACGTGCCCCCGACCACGAACTCGTACTCCTTCGGATGCTGGCGCGCGTAGGCGAGGTACTGCTCGATGTTGCGGAACGCCGACTCGTCGATGATCGCGCCCATCAGGTTCCCGAGGTCCTCGGTCGGGCCCAGGGTGACCTTCGGCACCTCCTCGCGGAGGATCCGCTCGATCTCGGGCCACCGGCTCTCGGGGATGTATGCGCGGCTGCACGCCGAGCACTTCTGGCCTTGGTACTCGAACGCCCCCCGGATCAGATTGATCGCCGTACCGAGGACGTCGGCCGAGGGATGCATGACGAGGTAGTCCTTCCCACCGGTCTCCCCGACGATGCGGGGGAAGTTCCGGTACTTCTCGAGATTCTGGCCGACCCGCTTCCAGATGTGGACGAGCGTGTCGTAGCTCCCCGTGAAATGGATCCCGGCGAGCGCGGGATGGTCGAGCAGCGTGTTCGCGTTCCGGCTCTGGAACGGGACGAAGTTGATCACCCCGGGCGGGAGCCCGGCCTCGAGCAGGACCTGGAAGATCTCGTAGTTCGAGAAGATCACGGAGCGGGCCGGCTTCCACAGCGCGACGTTCCCGACCATCGCCGGCGCGGTCGGGAGGTTGCCGGCGATCGAGTAGAAGTTGAACGGCGGGATGGCGAGGACGAACCCTTCCAGGGGCCGCCAGTCGAATCGGTTCGTCTCCCCGGGGTACTGACCGGGCTGCATCTCGTAGACCTGCCGGGTGAAGTAGGCGTTGAAGTTCCAGAAATCCACGAGCTCGGCGAGGTCGATCTCCGCCTCGTACGGGTTCTTCGAGTGGTTGAGCATGATCGCGGCGATGTTCCGCGTGCGCCGCGGGCCGGCGAGCAGCGCCGCCGCCTTCTGGAAGACCGCGACCCGGTGGTACCAGTCGAGGGAGGCCCAGGCGTCGTGCGCAGCCAGCGCGGTGTCGATGGCCCTCGCGAGCTCGGCCTCGCCGGCGATGTGCGCGCGGGCCAGCACCACCGAGTGATCGTGCGGGACGCGGACTTCCTGGATCTCGCCGGAGCGCACCTCCTGGCCGCCGATCACGAGCGGGATCTCGAGGGGGGTCTCACGCATCGCGGAGAGCTCGTGGGCGAGACGCTCCCGGTCGGCGGATCCCGGTGCATACGATCGAATGGTATTCACGTCGTTGACCGGTCGTTCGATGTTGTAACTCATGAGGGGCGTACTCCCGTAGAATCTCGATAATGGTTGCGGGAAGAGTCACACTGCCTAGCACGTGCCTCGGGGTTCGGCCCTCCGGCGCGCTCCGTCGAATCCGTTTGATATGGGGTTAAAGACGCCGCCCCGCCCTGTTTGCTTGAAGGCATGGTCGCACGAGCCCCGGACCGTCTGGAGCGCCACCCGATCCTCGAGATCCCGGCCCATCCACCGACCGTCGAGTTCTCGTTCAACGGCCGGGGGCTCGAGGCCCGCGAGTCCGAGATGATCTCCTCCGCGCTCTTTGCGAACGGGATCCACGTCTTCGGCCACCATCCCAGGGACGGCGCTCCGGAAGGGATTTTCTGCGCGAACGGGCAGTGCTCCCAGTGCCTCGTCCTCGCGGACGGGATCCCGGTGAAGGCCTGCGTCACGGCGGTGCGGCCGGGCCTGGCCGTTCGCTCGCTCGAGGACCTGCCCGAGCTCCCTCCGGACGACGTTCCGCTCCATCTGCGTCGGGACGTCTCGATCGTAGAGACCGAGGTTCTGATCGTCGGGGGCGGCCCCGCCGGCCTCGTCGCCGCCGCCGAGCTCGGCCGCCATGGCGGTCGCGTGATCCTCGCCGACGACAAGCGGCAGCTGGGAGGCAAGCTCAGCCTCCAGACCCACAACTTCTTCGGCTCGGTCCGGGACTGCTATGCCGGCACGCGCGGGATGGACATCGGCACCCGCCTCGAGGCGGAGGTGCGCGCGCAGTCCACGGTGGAGGTCTGGACCGACTCCCCCGTCGTCGGGGTGTTCGAGGGCGGGTTCGTCGGCGTGGTGAAGCAGGGGCGGTTCGTCCTGGTCCATCCCCGCTGCCTTCTCGTCGCGGCCGGCGCCCGTGAGAAAGCGCTCGCGTTCCCCGGCGCGGACCTCCCTGGCGTCTACGGCGGAGGTGCCTTCCAGACGCTCGTCAACCGGGACCAGGTCAAGCCGGCGAAGCGGCTCTTCATCGTCGGTGGCGGGAACGTCGGGCTGATCGTCGCGTACCAGGCGCTCCAGGCCGGCATCGACGTCGTAGGTCTGGTCGAGATGCTTCCCGAGTGCGGCGGGTACAAGGTCCACCGCGACAAGATCCTGCGCCTCGGGGTGCCGGTCCTCACGTCCCACACCGTGCTCCGGGCCGAGGGGCGGGATCACGTCGAACGCGTGATCGTCGCGCGGGTGGACCCGCAGTTCCGGCCGATCCCGGGCACGGAGCTCCAGTTCGACGTCGACACCCTGCTCATCGCGGTCGGGCTCTCCTCCGTCAACGAGCTCTACGAGGAAGGGCGTCGCCTCGGACTCGCGGTCTACGCGGCCGGGGACGCCCAGTCGATCGCGGAGGCGTCCGCCGCGATGTTCTCCGGACGGATCGTCGCTCGGCGTATCCTCGCCGACCTCGGACGCCCGATCGAGATCCCCTCCGAGTGGGGCGCGATGCTCGAGATGCTCTCCTCCCATCCCGGCCCGGTCCTCGGCACGTACCCGATCCCGCGGGAGGCGAAGGTCTACCCGGTGATCCGGTGCGCGCAGGAGATCCCGTGCAACCCGTGCACCGAGGTGTGTCCCGACGACAGCATCGCGATCCCCGAGGGAACGATCCTCGGCCGGCCGATGTTCTCGGGAAAGTGCGCCGGGTGCCTCAAGTGCGTCGCGATCTGTCCGGGGCTCGCCATCGCGATGGTCGACCGACGCGTCGATCCGACGGGCCGGACGGCGAAGGTCACGCTCCCCTGGGAGATGCCCGAGGGGCGGATCGCTCCCGGCGAGACCGTGGTGACCACCGGCGAGGAGGGAGCGGTGGTGGGGACCGGCAAGGTCGTGCGCATCCTGTCCGGTAAGGCGCTCAACCGTCGGAGGCTCGTGGTCCTCGAGGTCCCGGCCGCCCAGGCCGACCAGGTCGCCGGGATCCGGGTGCGAGAACCCGGCCCCTTCGTCACCCCGAAGACCGTCCCGCCGACCGACGACTCCGAGATCACGATCTGCCGGTGCGAACGGGTCACGAAGGAGATGATCGCCGACTACATCCGGACCTCCGGCGTCCGCGACTTCAACGGCGTCAAGGCGGCGCTCCGGTGCGGGATGGGCCCCTGCGGCGGACGCACCTGCCTCGAGCTCACCGCGCGGATCTTCCGCGAGCTCGGCATCGACCCGCGTTCGGTGAGCCCACCGACCCGTCGCCCGTTCACCCAGGAGGTGCCGCTCGCCGCGTTCCTGGTGGAGGAGGGCGGTGCCGGAGGAGTTTGATGTCATCGTCATCGGGGCGGGCTCGGTAGGGAACCCGACCGCCTACTTCCTCGCCCGAGAGGGGCTCCGCGTCCTCGTCCTCGACGAGCTCGCGGCGTCCGGCCAGGGCCAGAACAAGGCGGCGATCGGAGGGGTCCGGGCGACCCACTCCGACCCGGCGAAGATCACCCTCTGCCGGGAGAGCCTCGAGATCTTCGCGGGGTGGAAGGACGCGACCGGGACCGACATCGGCTGGAAGAAGGGCGGGTACTGCTTCCCCGCGTTCGACGAGAAGGTCGAGGCGACGGTGCGGGGCCTGCTTCCGACCCAGAAACGCTACCGGCTCAACATCGACTGGCTCGACGCTCCCGAGATTGAACGGATCGTCCCCGGGATCAACCCGGACGGACTGCGCGGCGGGACCTACTCGCCGGACGACGGCCAGGTGAGCCCGCTCCTCGCGGCGGAGTCGTTCACCGGCGAGGCCGCGAAACGCGGGGCGAAGTTCCGCTACCGTGAGCCCGTCCGGGCCCTCCTCCGGGAAGACCACGCCGTGGTGGGCGTGGAAACCGACCGGGGGCAGTACCGGGCGGCCACGGTCGTCAACGCCGCCGGGGTCGCGGCGAACCGGATCTCCGCCCTCGCGGGGCTCGACCTCCCGATCCTCCCCGACAGCCACGAGGGCGGGATCTCCGCGCCGATCCGACCGTTCCTCGACCCGCTGGTGGTGGACCTCCGTCCGGGCCCGGAGGGGCGGACGCTCAACTTCTACTTCGGTCAGAACTCCGAGGGCCAGATCATCTTCTGCTACACCCCGAGGCCGGTGATCCCGGGCGAGAGCCGCGACTCGACGTACGAGTTCATGCCGATCGTCGCGGCGCGGATGGTCGAGGTGGTCCCCCGCTTGAAGAACCTCACGATCCGTCGGGTCTGGCGCGGGCTCTACCCGATGACGCCCGACGGCAGCCCGATCGTGGGGCGCGCCCCCGGCGTCGACGGCTTCGTGCTGGGGGTCGGGATGTGCGGTCAGGGGTTCATGCTCGGGCCGGGGGTGGGGAAGTGTCTCGCCGCCCTCATCACGCACGGCGCTCCATCGATCCCGAGCGAGGTGTTCGATCTCCTCAGCCCGTCGCGCGACCTCTACGCGGGGAAGAAGGAAGCCCTGAAGTGAGGCCCGCGGGCCCGTCGCGAACGGGACCGCTCGTGCGCGCGAAGTCCCGCGCCTCAACGCATCGTCTTCAGCAGCTCGGCGATCCCCTCCCGGTACGACGGGTATCGGGGCCTCCATCCGAGCGCTTCGAGTTTCGCCGAGGAGGCCGCCCGGTCCGCCGCGAGATGATGGGCGACCTCGCGACCGTACCTCGCGGCACCCGACTCGGGGGACACACTCTCGGGGGTAGGACGCGCGACAGCGGTCGCGACGTACTCGATGAACTCCCGCCAGGGGGCGGGGCGCCCGTCCACGAGGTTGTAGACCTCCCCCGCGGCGCCGCGCTCGAGGATTCGGGCGAACCCGGTTCCCACATCGTCGCGCGCCACGAACGACCAGCGATTCGCCCCGTCCCCGACGATCCGGTACTCTCCCGCCCGGATCCCATCGAGGGTCGAGCGGAACCACGACCCATCGCCGTAGACCATCCCGGGGCGGACGACGAGCACCTCGGGTCCGGAGGCGCCGGCCTCCGTGAGCGCCACCCGTTCGGTCTCGAAGTTGATCCGCGACTCCCCGAGCGGCTCGACCGGGGACCGTTCCGTGAGCTCGCCGGAACCCCCGCGATAGACCCAGTAGCCCGATCCGATCACGAGGCGGCGAAGCCCTTCCGACCGCGCGACCCGGAGCAGCACCCGGGCCCCTTCGACTCGCACGCGTTCCGCCCGGCCAGCTTCGCCCGCCGGCTCGTCCGGGGCCGCGGCGAGGTGTACCGCGGCCTCGCACCCCCGGGCGGCCCGCGCCACCGCGCCCGGGTCCAGCAGGTCCCCGATCTCGGGCGTCGCCCCGGCCGAGCGGAGGCGCTCGGTCTGCGCCGGATTTCGCACGAGGCCCACCACGTCCGCGCCATCGGAGGCGAGGGACCGCGCGACCGCATGGCCCAAGAAGCCGCCCGCGCCCGCGACGAGGACCTTCACCGGCCCCTCCCCGGACCGGCACCGGCCCGGCGCGCGAGCCGGTAGACCCGGCTCAGGTTGTCCGGGAACATCACCGAGAAGGTCCACTCGGAGTACGCGGACGGAATCGGGGTCTTCCGCAGGTCCGCGAGAGACCTCCCTTCGCGCCTCGCCCCCGCGACGATGCGGTCGAGCTCTCCGAGATAGCGGATCTCGATCGCGAGATCCCTACGGGTGCCCGGGACGCCGTGGCCGGGGAGGATGCGGTCGGGGCGCAGACGATCGATGCGCTCGAGGATGTGGATCCACCGG
This sequence comes from Thermoplasmata archaeon, assembly GCA_030038095.1. Classification (GTDB taxonomy): domain Archaea; phylum Thermoplasmatota; class Thermoplasmata; order Lutacidiplasmatales; family UBA184; genus Lutacidiplasma. Next base: position 84,859 of record JASHPK010000017.1, read on the forward strand.
TCGGTCCAGCCGTCGCTGACCGACGGGTGCATTCCGACCATCGTGAGATCCCCGGCGAGGACGATCCGCTGGTCCGGGAGGTACCCGAAGACGTCGCTCGGCGAGTGGCCACCCCCGTACGACAGGAGGTGGAGCGCCCGCCGTGACCCCTCGAGGACCAGCTCGTCCACGAACGTCACATCGGGAAGCACGATGCGGTGCGACCGGGGCATGGCGAGGACCCCCTCGAACCAGCCGCGGAGCCCTGGTCGTTCGCGCCGGGGCACCGTAGAGCCCGGTCGAGAGAGCGCCCGGAGCTCCCGGGGGAACTCGCGCCGGCATTCGACGAGCTGCGCTCGGCTGCGGCGCCGGATCTCCCGGCGGGTCCGGTGGGTCGAGACGACGTGCGCTCCCGAGAAGGCCGAGTTCCCCCAGATATGGTCGCCGTGCCAGTGGCTGTTCACGACCCAATCGGGCGGACGGCCGGTGAGCCGCGTCGCGGTCCGAGCGAGGACCTGGGCGGCCATCGGGGTCAGCATCGAGTCGAAGACGACGGTCGCCCCCCCGAGGTCGACGATCCCGGAATTGCAGAGGGCGTACCCCCTCGGACGGGCGATCGTCGCGTAGACCCCGGGCGCGAGCGACTCGAGCCGGAAGTGTCGGTTCGTCGGGACGGCGCGAGGGCCGGTCATCCTCCGACGCTCCCCGGAAGGCGACCGTGTCGGATCGCCGCGAGCATCGCCCGGTAGTCCCGCTCCACCTGGATGGCATACGCCTCGGCGTATCGGACCACGGCCTCGTCGAACACGTCCTTCGTCCCGAGGTACCCGGCGATCGCGGGAGCGTCGCCCGTCCGGGCATGGGCGCGGGCGAGCGCCGCCCCGCAGAGCTCCCCCTTCCCGACCAGGGACCGGGGGGTGGCGTCGGCGACGTCCGGGGAGAACTTCATGTCCCGCAGCTGGCGGACGTAGAAGTCCTCCGACCGAAGCCGACTCCACCCGAGGAAGATATCGCTCGCCTCCTGGATCAGTCGTTGGCCCACGACGACCCGCTCGGCGTGGTTCGGGTACGGGCTCCTTCCGAGGTACCGCTCGAGGGCCGACGGGAGGGCCTGCTTCGACTGGAGAAACACCGGGTCCTCCACGTCCGGGTCGCCGAGGAGGAGCAGCACCGAGCACGCGGTCCCCACGCTGCCGACCCCGACCACCTTCTGGGCCACGTCGACCACGGAGTAGTGGTCGAGCAGCGACCGACGCTCGTCGGGCAGCGAGCGCAGATAACGCTCGTAGAGGTGGGTCATCCGTTCGTGCGCGTCGCTGGGCGGGTAGTGCACGATGAGCGGGGGGTCGTCCCGGATCCGGTAGCCGCGGCCGGTACGGCGCGCGAGCCGAGGGAACGCCTCAATCGCGGTCCGGCGGCGCGCCCGTTGCACGTCGAGGCCGACCTCCCGTCGCGCGAGGCGGCTGACATGCCGGTCGATCTGGTCGCGGTCGAGATGGTCGTACCACACGTCGACGAAACGCATCGAGGCGTAGCGGAGCATCGCCTCCCGGTACGTCCGTACCGTCCTCCGGACCGCGCGTCGCCCCGTGGATCGCGCGAACCGATGCTCTCGCGCCGCGACCACGATGCTCGTCGCGAGGCGCTTGACGTCCCACTCCCAGGGACCCGGGAGCGTCTCGTCAAAATCGTTGACGTCGAACACCGCGTTCCGCTCGGGTGTCGCGAGGATCCCGAAGTTGTTCAGGTGGGCGTCCCCGCACAACTGGACCCGGAAGCCGGTCGTGGGCCCGCCCGCGAGATCGTGCGTCATCAGGACCGCGGAGCCTCGAAGGAACTCGAACGGCGAGTGGGCCATCCGGGCGTACCGGATCGGAAGGAGGCGCGCTTCGCGCCGCCGGTCGGACTCCAGCAGCAGTTCGACCGGCTCGGGCCGGTCCCGGGACGGCTCGAAGACCGCCTGCAGGGACCGGGGCACTCTACGCCGGACCGCCTTGCCCACCGCGGACCGCGCCGCGCGCGACGCTCGGATCAACGGACCCTTTCGGGCACGGGCCCGACCCCGGGGCCCGGGAATCGTCCCGAGGGGAAAAGCCCTAGCGTTCCCGGCGGCGGAAGAGACGGACGGCGGCCCACCGCCCTCGATGGGGTTTATCCGTGAGGACGCGTTCGGACCGGTCGAGGGCAGACAGTCCCCGGGACCGGGCATCCCGAGGGAGCGGAAGTCTCGGAGGGCAGCACGGATGACCGAGCGGGGGACCTACGTCGTCATCGAGGGAATCGACGGAACCGGAAAGACGGAGCTCGCCGCGCGCCTCGTGCCTCCGCTGCTCGCCCGCGGCCATTCGATCTCGAGCTTCCGAGAGCCGACGGACAAGTTCCTGCGCTCGGAGTTCGCCCGCCTCCGAAAGATCGACCTGTTCGCGGCAGCCCTCTGCTACACCGTTGATCGGGCGATGCTCCGGCCGGGAATCGAGCACGCGCTCGACATGGGGGACATCGTCCTTCAGGATCGGTCGTTCTACTCGACGCTCGCCTACCAGTACCCGGGGCTCAGTCCCGAGGCCTGGCGCGAGGTGGAACGCATCGTGCGGGAGCTCGCGATTGAACCCGACCTCGTCCTGTACCTCGACGCCCCGGTCGAGGTCGCGATCCACCGGGTCGAGGCCAGCGGCCAGCGGAACGCGTTCGAGGACGAGCCGTACCTCGAGCGGGTCCGGCACAAGTTCGAACAGATGTTCCAGCCCCCGAAGTGGGTCCGCCTGAACGCCAGCGGCGGGCCGGATCGGACGCTCGAGCAGGCGATGAACGCCCTCCTTGCGATCGGCCTGTAACGGTCCCCGTCGCGGCTCCGGCTCCCCGACTCTCGCGGCACGGGGCGGTCCGCCGGCCGACGCGGGTTCGCCCGCTGCATCTGGCCCGATAGATTCATCCCCCGGAACCTTCGGACTCGTCAGCGACTCCTTCATGGAAGAGCTGATGCTTCCCGGGTCGCCCTCGATCCCCACCCACCGCGCGCACTGGGCGGAGGCTGCCCACCGCCTCGGGCTCCCGGCGGCCGGGGGCGCCGCCGTAGGCGTCGGGGCGGCCCTCGCGGCGGGAGTTCGCGGTCCGCTCGGGAATCTTGCCGCCGCCGCGCTGATGGCGGCGGGAGCGGCGGCGCTCGGCGCCTCGGCGGTCGCGCACTGGGCGAAGAGGCGATCCGAGCCGGAGTCCGGGGGGGTCCTTCCCGGCGGCTCGGGAGCTCGGACTCCGGCCGACGGAGCTCTCGAGGGCATTCGAACCGCCGCGCGCGAGTTTGACCCGTTCCCGCCCGCTCCAGAGCTATACTTCGCCTCCCAGCACGGCGCGGCGGGACCGATCTTCTCCGTCTCGACCTCGCCCGGAGATCAACTCTGGAGCAGCTGGAAGAGGGCCGACGCGGACCATCTCCTCGCGCCCCTCGTCGGGCCGGTCCCCGAGACCGTGTTCCTCTCGCCGAAGCCTGACGAGACCGATCCGTTCGCGGACCGTGCCCCCGCCTTCTCCGTCGATCCCGAGCTTCGGCTGAGGGCCCGCCCCCCTTCCGGGCCGTTGCCCGGACCCGGACCATATCCGGAAGAGGTGCTCGATCGGTGGTTCCCTCCCGGGGACTCGGCCCGGCCCCCGGCGTCCGTCGTCGAGGCCATCCCGGACGATCCGCGGTCCGAGCTCGTCGAGGATCCGTACTCCGTCTTCGGCGCCCCCCCCGAACCCGGCTCCTCCTACTTCGAGGTCCATTTCGAGGCGGTCAACCCTACCCCGCCCCATCTGCGGGCGCCGTCCGGCGGCCGCACCGGTACGCGTTCTCTTCCGGCCGGACGCCCTCGTCCCCGCACCGCGTCGTTCGGCGCATCGGTCTGTACCTCCTGCGGTCGCGAGGTACCGGACCTTCGAAGCTGGGGACCCTGTCCCGAATGCTTGCGGCCGGTCTGCAGTCACTGCCTGCTCCAGGCGCTCTGGACGCACGGACAGGGGATCTGCTCCGACTGCGCCGCCGCTCGTCCGGGGGAGGTGGGGTTCGCCCTCGACGGCGCCTCGATCGAGCGGCTCGCGCTCCCGACGGCGAGCCCGGACTGAGGCGGACGCTCCACTATCCCGGGCCGAGCCTAGGCATAGTGAAACCGCCCTGACGACAGGCCTATGAGCCGCGGTCCGGCTCGGTACCCCAGGGAGGCGTTCGCACCGGTCCGCCCATGAGAGCCGTCGTCGTTTTTGACAGTCAGTATGGGAACACGCGTCTCGTCGGAGAAGAGATTGCCCGAGGGATCTCCGAAGCCGGGAACCTCGAGGTCCTCGCCGCGGACGTCGATCACGTGGCCCTCGACCGGGTCCGGGCCTGCGACCTCCTCGTGATCGGGTCTCCGAACCATATCGGCCGGGCCACCCGGGCGACCAAGCGGTTCGTCCGGGCGATCGGCGCCGATCTCGGGCGGAAGCGGGTCGCCGTGTTCGACACCTGCTTCGCGGGCCAGGAAGGCGTGGCGACGCGGGAGATCGAGGCGAACCTGAGGAAGGAGGAGCCCACGTTCGCGCCCGTGGCCCCCGCCCTGTCGGTCATCGTGGAGCGGATGAAGGGGCCGATCCGTACCGGGGAGCTGCCGAAGGCCCGCGCGTACGGTCGCCGACTCGCCACCTTGCCCCCCCGCGAGGCGCCGCCGCCCCCGGCGTAGGCTTCGACCCCCCCGCCGGCCTCCGAGCCGAGCGTTCGCCGACCGACGCTCGGGGCTCGCGGCGGGCGCAGGAATATATGAGCGAAGCCAGTGAGGGGGTCGGCGAACCGATGGTCGATTCTTCGCGCAAGGCCGACGCGCTCGCGGCCCTCGAGACGGTACCCCTGTTCTCTAGCCTGACGAAGCGGCAGTTGAACTCGATCGCGTCCACCGCGGCCGAGCGGACCTACAAGGCGGGCGAGACGATCGTGAAGCAGGGCGACAAGGGGATCGGCTTCTACCTGCTCCTCGACGGCAACGCCGACGTCCTCAAATCCGGCCAGAAAGTCGGCGCGGTCCATCAGGGCCAGTTCTTCGGCGAGATGGCGCTGCTCGAGGAGCAGCCGCGGACCGCCGAGGTGCGAGCCTCGGCCCTGTGCCACTGTCTCGTCCTCAGCCGATGGGAGTTCTGGGGCGCGGTCGGCAAGGACCCCGAGGTGCTCCGGGCGCTCCTCACGGAGACGGTCCGCCGTCTGCGCGCTCCGGGGCCGGGTCTGAGCGAATGACTCCGACGGGCGGGCCCGCCTCCTTTTGGCGGACCGAGAATCGCAGCTCGAAGGCCTCCTGACCTCCCGGGTACTCCTTCGTCGCCACGTTCGTCCGTTGGATGAGGATGCCTCGCTCCTCGAGGCGGGAGCGCTGCCGGTCGAGCGCTTCGCCGAAGAGGATGTTTGCGACCAGGCGGTTCGCCGCTGCGCGCTCGACCATCCGGCTCGCCCCGACGATCGGGGCGCCGATCAGCGTGAGCGAGTCCCCGACCCGAGCGAGCTCGCACGGTCCGCTGTCCGCCCCTAGGGAGAGCCCGACGCCGGTCGGGAAGTTCCGGGAATTGCCCCGAAGGTTCGCGACGAGCGCCTCGGACGCCGGCAGGACCGCCTGGCAGAACTCGGGGATCCGGACGACCTCCCTCGGCTGGCCCGGCTCGTGGATCCAGAAGGAGATGAACCCGTCCCCCGTGAACTTGTCGAACCAACCCTCGTTCTCGTGCGTCAGGCTGCGGACCGCCTCCGTGAACCCGATGATGAACTTCGCGAACAGCGAAGGCTTGAGCGCCTCCTTGAGCACGAACCCTGAGAGCCGGAGGTCCCCCACGATCACGGTCGCATCGACCTCGGTCGAGCCCCGGTCGAGGAGGGTGGCGATCGCCGCGTCTCCGAGCTGCGCGCGGCCCTCGGGGGGAGCGTGCCGGCGCAGGAGGCGGTCGAGCTCCCCGCCCGCCGGGACCCCGCCGCCGGTATCCCCCGCGTCCAATGCCCCTCCCTCCCGTACGGTCCCGCTCGCGCCCCCGGCCTGGGCCGGGGCCGTCGGCGGCGCGTGCAGGGCACCCGCGAGTAAGTAGACTTCGTGGCCGGCGCCGCGACGCTCAGTCCCGGATCGTCGCGGTCCACTCCTTAGGGGGACGGAACGGGTCCGCCCAATTGATCGGACCCGCCTCGAACCGGTGCTGGAGCCGGCCGAGGACCAGGTCCCAGGCGTGGTCGAAGTAGGCGTACACCTTGTCCCACTTCTCGCCCGAGCCCCATCCGAGATGGTCGAGCCGCACCCGAGTGAGATCGACCGCTTGGGGCTCGAGGAGGACGACGACCCAGGTGTGGAAGTGGGCCCGGATGGTGGGATGATTGGGCGGGGCGTTCCAAGTGAACGACAGCATCTCGGGCGGCAGATAACTCAAGATCTGGAGTCCCTCGCCCCCTTGAGCCCCGGGGGGAGAGTCGAGGTCGAACAACGGTTCGAACGACCCGCCGATCTCGAGAACGACCCGCGCTTCCGGGGCGAGGAAGCTGCGGAGGCCCTCTTTCGTGGTCCACGCCTTCCACACCTCGGTCTGCGAACCATGGACCTCCACCGCCTTGTGCAGCCGGCGCCCGCTGAAGCCGGCCGGCCGACGGTAGAGGATCGAACCCCCGCTCACCGACGTTTCCCCCAAGTCGCCGGAAGTCGTTCGGGCTACATCAACGTGATAGGCGGTCGGCGTAGGTCGTCTCGCGAGCGGGGACCCTCTCCCCCCATCCGCGAACCGACCCGCAGCACGGCAGGCGACGCGAGGGACCTCGAAGGATCGACCCGATGTCCACGGAGCACGGTCGCTCGCCCGACTCGGTCGAGCTCATCGACCTCGAAGGGGCCGCTCGAGAGCGCGCCGTTCCCATCCTCATCGACTCGTTCGTTGGAATCTACCGATGGCACGCGAAGCGGACGCTGCGCCGGGTCTCCACCGTCCGGGGCGCCGAGGTCGCAGGCGAGCTCGCGGCCGTCGCCATGCTCGAGCGGCTCGTCGAGGGAGTGGGCTACGTCTACTACATCGCGGTCGCGAGCGCCCACCGCCGCGAGCGCCTCGGCCAGCGTCTCCTGGACGACGCGCTCGCGCGATTCCAGCGGGACCGGATCCGGATCGTCTACGCGGCGGCCGAGGAGGACAACGAGCCGTCGATCGCCCTGTTCCGGTCCCGGGGATTCCGCATCGTGGAGCGGGACGAGCGGAGCTACCTCGAAGGCGGCCTCGGAGCGAAGGGGCTCCGCACCCGGATGATGCTCGTCTCGGGGGAGGTGCTGCTGGGCCGGTTCCTGACCGATCCCTCCTCCGTCGCGCCCCGGCAGGATCCCGATCTCTCAGAAAACAGATAAGTCGGGTTCCGCGTCGAGTACCGGGGACGCGCGTGATCGAGCTCGCTCGGGCCCCAGCCATCGCCGTCGTCGTTTCGGCGATCGTACTCGGATCGGCCCTCGTCCCGATCCCCATGTCCGGAGTCGCCCCGCGCTCCGAGGGGTCCGTCCGGTTCTCGACCCTCGGCTCGAACGTCCCGACCGGTCGAGCCGGTAGCCCCTCCGCGGTGGGGAATCGGGCGAAGGGAACGCCGATGGTCGCCGGACTCCGGGGGGCCGGTATCGCGTCGGAAGTGGTCGACGACCGATCCGCCGCTCCGGCTCCCTCGGATTCGAACTACGTTCCGGTCACATTCCTGCAGACGGGCCTCGTGCTGGGCACGCGGTGGGACGTGGTCGTGACGGACGTCGGGACGGTGTACAGCAACGGCACCTCCGCGACCCTCTCGCTCGTCCCCGGGGAGTACGACTGGAGCCCCGGGAGCGTCCAGGGATACGGTTCGAGCGGGGGCGGGAATTTCTCGGTGGTGGCCGCCGCGCTCTGGATCACGGTGCGCTACCATGGGAGCCTCTTCACCACGTACCCCGTGACGTTCCGGGCGCCCGAGATGCCGCCCGGGGTTCCCTGGTACGTCAACTTGAGGAGCGGACCCTCCGCCTCCTCGACGAACTCGACCCTGACGTTCTACGAGACCAACGGATCCTTCGGCTGGTCGATCGGGCCCACGGTCCATCTCACGGCGACCCCGGACAGCGGGGTCCTCTTGGTGAACGGAACTCCGCTCACTGAGACCATCGACTGGCTCCTCGCCTCCGGATACTACGAGGTCCTCTTCAACGAAACCGGCCTACCGGGGGGGTTCAACTGGTCCGTCACGCTCAACGGGACCACGACGACGACGTTCGCGTCCCCGATCGGATTCATCGTGCCGAACGGGTCGTATCCCTTCACGGACGAAAGTCCGTCCGGCTTCGAGGCGCATCCCGCGAACGGGACCGCGACGGTCACGGGTGAGGATACGGAGTTCCTGATCGTCTTTGGCCCCGAGATCGTCCCCACGTACTCGATCTTCTTCGTGGGGGAGTTCCTGCCTCCGCACGGCACCTGGTCGGTCACCCTCGCCGGGTTGACCCTCATCGCGAACGGCCCGAACGTCGGGATGCAGTTCATCGTGCCGAACGGCTCCTACCCCTACCGGGTCCGGCCCCCGTTCGGCTACATGTCCACCCCGACCAACGGGACCGTGACCGTGAACGGCTCGAACGCGCCGACCGTCGTCCTGACCTTCGCCCTCGCTCCCGTTCCGGAGTACGAGGTCACGTTCCTCGAGACCGGGCTGCCGAACGGTACCTTCTGGGACGTGATCTGGGCCGGGGCAACCTACTACGAATCCGAGAACCGCACGATCGACTTCGGCGCGAGCAACGGGACCTACGTCTGGGTGGTCAGCTCGGAGTCTCCCGACATGCCTTCGCCGCCGAGCGGAGAGCTGAACGTCTCGGGCCCGATCGCGGGCCCGCTCTCGATCCGCTTCGTCGCCCCCCCGCTCCGATTCCCGGTCCACTTCGTGGAGACCGGCCTGCCGAACGGCACGCTCTGGTCGGTCACGATCACCCCCGGGGCGAGCTACACCTCCCTCAACGCGACGATCGAGTTCACCGAGCCGAACGGGACCTTCCTGTTCCGCGTCAGCAACGTCTCAGGTCTCAATTCGACCCCGTGGCAGGGGACGTTCTCCGTGGCCGGCGGACCCCTCGAGATCCCCGTCCGCTGGAGTCCGGTCTCGACCTCGTTCCTCGGGTCCGCGAACTTCTGGCTCCTGGTGACGCTCGCCTCCGCGACCGCGATCGCCGCGGTCGTCCTCGTCTGGCAGTACCGTCGCCCCCGCCTGCCGTTCTCTCGCCGGGACGCGCGTCGCCTCCTCCAGAAGGAATTCCGCCACTGAGCGCTCGACGGTCCTGGGAGGGGTCGAGCCTATCTTGGGCGGCCCCTCTCCTCACCTCGGGGGGAAGGCGTGGGGGCCCGGAGCCCGGCGGTCTCGCTCGGGGCGCTGCCGTTCACCCTTTCCCCTTCGGAGCTGCGCCGGACCGGCCTTAGGCTCCTTGATGAGGCGAAGGATCGCCTCGACGCGCTCCTCGCCGCCGAACCCCCGGCGACCGTCGGCGGATTCCTCGCCCCGCTCGACCGGATCCTCGCGTCGGTCCGCGAGGCCTCGACCCACGGTTCGTTCGTCTTCGCGGTCCATCCGGAGGCCGAGGGACGGACCGCAGGACGGGAGGTCTCGGAGGGGGCGGACCGCTTCTTCAACGCCCTCCGGGTCGACCCGCGAGTCTACCGACTCCTCGGGGCGATCGCGGTACCGGCCGACGACCGCGAGACGCTCTTCGCGATCGAGAAGATGCGACGCGACATGCGGCGCGCCGGCGTCGAGCTCGAGCCGTCGGCGCGCGATCGGCTCCTCGAGCTCAGCAATCGGATCGATCGCACCGGCAACGAGTTCCAGGAGAACATCGCCCGATCGGCCCGGTCGATCCGGGTCTCGGGAGCGGCGGACCTCGCGGGGCTCCCCGCCGACTACCTCTCGTGCCATCCCCCCGGCCCCGACGGCTCGATTCGGATCACGACCCGGTATCCCGATCTCTACCCGGTCTTGGCGCACGCCGATCACGCCGACGTGCGACGCCGGCTGCTGGCGGAGTTCATGGACACGGCCCATCCGGAGAATCTGCCGGTCCTCGCGCGTCTGTGCGCCGAACGGTTCGAGTTCGCCCGCGCCCTCGGCTACCCGAACTTCGCCGCGTACGCGCTCGAGACCAAGATGCTCGGGAGTCCGCGGGCGGTGAGGGAGCTGCTCGACCGAGTCGCCCGCTTGCTCGCCGAGCCCGCCCATCGGGAGCAGGCGCGTTTGCTGGCGCGGAAGCGGCAGGACGAGCCCGCAGCGGAGCGGCTCCTGCCCTGGGACTCGGGTTTCCTGGCCGAGGGGTACTACGACGGGAAGGTCCGGGCGGAGGAGTTCCACGTCGACGCCTCGGTGCTGCGGAACTACCTTCCCTACTCGACGGTCCGCGACGGGCTCTTCGGCCTGTGCGAGGAGCTCTTCGGACTCACGTTCGAGCGCCTTCCCGACGATGGACTCTGGCACCCCTCGGTCGAGGCCTACGACGTTCGTCAGCGGGGGTCGCTCCTCGGGCGGTGCTATCTCGACCTCGTGCCTCGGGAGGGGAAGTTCAACCACGCGGCCTGCTTCCCGGTCCGGGTCGGCCTCGCCGGGGAGCGACTGCCGCAGGTCGCGCTCGTCTGCAACTTCGTGCCGCCGACGACCCCGCCCGACCGGGCCCGGCTGGAGCACGTCCAGGTCACCACGTTCTTTCACGAGTTCGGCCACCTGCTCCACATGCTCTTCGCGGGCCAGCCGCGCTGGGTCTACCTCTCGGCGGACTTCCTCGAGTGGGACTTCATCGAAGCCCCCTCGCTCCTCTTCGAAGAGTGGGCGCGGGACCCGGCGACCCTCGCCCGATTCGCTCGCGACCCTGACACCGGGCGCGGGATCCCGACCGACCTCCTCGGACGCCTCTCGGCGGCGGACGCGCTCGGCCGCGCGTCGCGATGGATGCGACAGCTGGGCCTCGCGGCGGGCTCTCTCGCCCTGTACGATCGGGATCCCGCGGGCGTCGATCTTTCGGAGCTCCTACGCGAGGCGTACGGCCGATACGCGCCGATCCCCCTCGACCCGGCCTACCACCCGGTGTGCGGTTTCGGCCACCTGAACGGATACTCGGCGTACTACTACACCTACGTCTGGTCCCTCGTGGTCGCCCGCGATCTCCTCGAGCCGTTCCTCACTCGGGGATCGCTGACCGATCCGGTCCTCGCCGAGCGGTACGCTCGGGAGATCCTCCGCCCGGGGAGCTCCCGCCCCGCGGTCGACCTCGTCCGCGCGTACCTCGGGCGGGAGCCCGGGTATGAGTCGTTCGAGCGATGGATCGAGGACGGCATCCGAAGTTCCGAGGCTCGGCCGCCGCCACCGGGCGACGCGCCGGGGCGATAGGGCCGGCCGCGACCGATCGAGCTCGCCGACCGGTCCGGCGGCCCCGGCCCTAGAGGGGCCCGGGGGCGGAGGCGAGTAGCGAGCCCGACACGTCCGAGATTCGACCGACCCCGGTGAGGAGGAGCGCCGTCGCGAGCTCCTCCTCGAGGAGGCGGAGGAGCCGGGCCACCCCCGCCTCTCCGCCGGCGGCGAGCGCCCAGAGCACGGGGCGGCCGAGGCCGACCGCGCGGGCCCCCGAGGCGAGGGCGATCAAGACGTCCGAGCCCCGCCGCACCCCGCCGTCCAGGTACACCTCCGCCCGGGCGCCGACCGCGGCGACCACCTCGCCGAGGGCGTCGAGGCTCGCCGGGGCGCGATCGAGCTGGCGTCCCCCGTGGTTCGAGACGATCAGCGCCTTCGCCCCACGGCGGACCGCCTCTCGAGCGTCATCGCCGGACAGGATCCCCTTCACGACGATCGGGAGACGGGTCGCTTCCCCGATCCGCTCGAGGACCTCCCACGACGCGGCCCCGTCCGCTCGGAGCGCGTACCCCGTCGCGGTGCGCGTCGGGGACCGGGCCGGAGGATGGACGTCGGGTCCGTTACCGATCGGCATCGACGACTCGATGGCGAACCCGGCCCTCGCCTGGCGGTCGCGGACGCCGAGGACGGGGACGTCCGCGGTCACAACGAGGGCCGAGTACCCGGCGCGCTCCGCCCGCCCGACGATCGCGCGGGTCGCCGCGAAGTCGGGCTGGAGGTACAGCTGGAACCATCGCGGTCCCCTCGGCGAGGCCCGGGCGATCTCTTCGAGGGAGAGCGAGGAGAGCGTGCTGAACACGGCGAGGAGGCCGGCCCCCGCGGCGGCGCGGGCCGTGCCCCCCTCGGCGTCCGGATGGAGGGCCCCGTGGTACGCGGTGGGCGCGACGAAGATCGGGGACCGTACCCGCTCGCCGAGGAGGGTCGTGGAGAGGTCGATCTCCGTGAGTCCGGCGAAGACGCGGGGGCGCAGCGCGCGTCGCGCGAACGCACGTCGGTTCGCGTCGCGCGTCACCTCCTCGCCCGAGCCGCCCTCGACGTACGCCCAGGCCGCGGGGTCCGCGCGCCGGGCCGCGCACTCCTCGAGGTCGGAGAGGGTGGAAAATCCGGCCCCGTCGTCGTCCGCCGTGGCCGCCCCTCCTCGGGTCCTACGGAGATGCGGCGGAAATTAGCTCATCGGCCCGCCTCGGTGGACCGGCGCGGCGCCTCCCGCGGGCTACCACTCGGTCCATCGGCGGGCGAAGTTCAACCCGAAGGAGATCCACAGGGCGACGATCGTGCCGAAGAGGATCACGAGCGAGGTGAGCACCACGATCACGTTCTGGGCGAGGGAGAAGCCATGGGCCCAGAATCCGAGGTAGAGGAGAGTGAAGCTGATCCACGCGGTCCCCCCGACGACCGTCGCGACCAATCGGAGCCGTAGACTACGCAGGGTGCGAGAGATCGGCGAACAGAACTCTTGTCCCGGAGCGAAACCGTCAGCGCTCATCGTTCCCCGATCGGGGGGGTCCAGTAAAAGGCCAACTCACGCTCGGTGAGCACCGGGGACGCTCGGAAGTCGGGGTTTGTGCGGCTCCGGCCGCGCGGGCCGCTCACGAAGGCGCGGAGAGCCGCATGCCGAACTGGCGGCATTTCAGCAGATCGCCCTGACGGACCGGGCCCTTCGAGCTCTCAACGACCACCGACAGCCCCGAGAGGGAAAGGTGGAGGTTCGGCTCGTTCTCCCGCAGGATCTCCTCCATCTTCCGGACCGCGACCCCGGTCTGGTCGGCGTAGCAGGTGTCGAAGAGGGCGACCCGCTTGCGGAGGAGGGCTCCGCCGCCGAGCTGGGGGAGGAAGTCTCGCATCGCCCTCGACGCGGTGCCGAGATGGTTCGGCGCGCCGAGCACCACGATCGGGAATTCTCGGGCCTTCCTCGCGTCGAACTTGCCGACGCTCGCAATCGTGACCTCGACGAACCCCGATTGGGCGAGGCCCCGCGCAATCTCTTCGGCCGCGATCCGGGTGTTACCGTAGACCGAGTCGAACACGACGAGTGCCTTCGTCTTCGGCCCCCCGGGGGAAGCCCCGCGCGGGGGTCTAGCTAGACGGACCAGTTCATAGAGCATAGGTCATGGAGAATTGACCGAACCTTGACTTGTCCCGCGCACCGGGAACCGGGCCCCGGGGCCGGGACGAGGAAGGAACCGTTCGCGGGCGACCCCCACCCTGCCCGACCGTCCGTTCCGGGATCCACGTTCTCGATCGGACCTAGGCCCCCGACGAGCGCTCGCCCGACGAAGGGAGCCCGCTGCCGGAGGACCCCAGCCCCCCGAAGGTCCGAGGCGGCGACGGCGGGCCGGCTGGTCCGCGATACGGGGGATGGCCCCGCCGGCCGGCCGCGGCCGACGCCCCTCCGACCTCCATTTCCACTGCTTCGAAAGGGATTATACCCCAGAGTCCGACGGACCACCATGAACCCCTGCCGGGGACCGCTCGCCGGAAGCTCGGTCCGGGGGCTTCACAGGATCCGCCGTGTTCACGCACGAAGTCCGCATACGGGACATCAGCCGTAATCCGGGTAACGAATGGACCCCGCCCATCGGCGCGATGGGCGGGCCCCCGGCCCACGAACTCTATCGCGACCTCGTGGTCTATGCGGGATTTCGGCTCCTTCGGGACGGCGAGGGCCGGCCGTGGATCGCCATGCAGGACGGCGAGCGGCGTCGGACCTTCCAGGTCCCGAGCCCCGAGCTACGAGGCGCGCTCGACCGGTTCCGGATGCGCCGCAACCTCCGGCCGATCCCCGAGACTGACCTAGAGGACTTCACGCGCATCGTGCAGGCCCGAGTCTCCGACCCGGACATCCGCATCCCGAGCCTCCTCGAGACCGCGACCCCGCGGATCGATCCGAACGACGGCTCGTTCCCGGTGTCCGGGGGATTCTCCGCTCCCCCTCGGGGCGTCACCCCGATCCGCGAGAACGTGCCTGACCCGAAGGAACCGGCGTCACCGCCCGCCGCGGACGCGAGGGTCGGCAGCTTCCTCACCGCGGAGACTCTGGATCCTCCCCGGCCCGGGCGGGAGGAGGGGCCCCGGGAGACCTCGTACGTCTACGAGAAGGGGATCGCGCGGAACGGGCCGGTCGAGCCAGCCCCGTTGGAGAACCCGATCGAGACCCCTTCGACGACCGTCCGACCCGGCCCGTCTTGGGTCATGCACGCGGCCCGTAGCCCCGTCCGCACGAACCCGGAACCGGAACCGGGCCGCTGGCCGTTGCCCTCGACCCCGGTCGTGGGACCGCCCGCGTGGAAGGAAGAGGGAGTGGAGTCTCGCGACGGGCCAGCCCCGGTCGAGAACCCTGCCCCGTCACCGGCGCCGGCGCTCCAGCGGGAGGTCGACGCGCTGCTCGAGGAGCTCGAGGGCGTGCCCGAACGGCGGCCTCGCATCCCCCGTCTTTTGGCCCCCGCGCCCCCCTGGAGCGAGGGGGAGGAGGTGCCGCCCCCACTCGCGGTGGTCCCCGCGTCGCCCGATTCGATCTCGGGCGGCCGGACCGCGCCGAACGAGGGTTCCGCGACCCTGCCGCTGTATCTCCGCGTCCTCAAGAACCTCGTGAGCCACGGAGGTTGGCTCGGGACCACTTCCGAGCTCGCCCGCCTCACCGGGGAGGACCCCGAGACCGTGTTCGGCGCTCTCCTCCAGTACCGCACCTCGTTCAACCAGAACAACATCGTGGTCGCGACGGTCGAGGTCGAGGACGGCTGGCGCTGGCTCGCGGTCGACCGCAGCAAGCTCCAGACCGGACGCCCCTCGGACGGCCGCTACGGCCCCTGACCCGCGCGAGAGGGAGAGAGGAATCCCCTAGGGGGCCGCGTCTTCTCTCGCCCCCCGCTCGTGGGGGTGTGCTGGAGGCCCCGGAGTCCGTTCCATATGGCCGCGATGCGCGCGGGGAGGACGGACGACCAGGACCGGGCATGGGGCGTTGTTGACCAGCGAGGAGGAGACGCTCCCCATGAGCAGTCGTCGTCCCGGCGTCAGCCCTCGCGAGCCGACGATGACGAGGTCCTGGTGCTCGACCTCGAGAAAAGCGAGCAGCGCGTCCGCGACGTCGCCGTGGAGGTGCACGGTCCGGAACGACGCCACCTTGCGCGCGAGCGCCTTGTCGTGCGCGTCGTCGAGCATTCCGGCCAGCGTGCGATTGTCCTCTCCGAACGGTACGAGGCTCTGGAGGAGGGGGTCGGCCGCTTCGGGTCCCTCCAGGTGTACGACGGCGACGGTGATGGCCGAGCCGAACCGTTCGCCGATCTCGATCGCGGCCTGCAGCGCCCGATGAGACTGGTGGGACCCGTCGAATCCGACCAGGATCTTCCCGAACATCGCCTCCGTCCGCGGGCGAGTCCCTCACGGGTCCCTTCCTCTTGAGGGGAGCGGAGCCTGCCGGGAAGGGAGGCCGAGGCAATCGGCACGAGGACCCCCGGGCGAACGGGACCGGGGGTCGGGCTAAGCCGAGGGGACCGCGATGACCCGGGGGGCCGGCCGGGCGAGCTCCGCCGCGGGCTTCGGGCGGGTCTCCGCCTCCATCCGTCCGAGGTGTTCCCAGGTGTAGCGTACCTGCGCCTGGAGCGCTTCGATGTCGGCCGGCGTGAAGTGCCGGAACCGACCCTGCGACTTCACGTACTCCTCGACCGGCTTCAGCGTGCCGCTCTTCCGGGTGACTCGGTACACCCCATTCTCGACCTCGTAGAGGGGGAAGACGCCCGAGTCGGTGGCGAGCCGTCCGAGCTCGATCGTCTCCTCCGTGGAGAACTTCCATCCCGGCGGGCAGGGGGCGAAGACGTGGAAGAACCGCGGCCCCGAGAGGGTCCGGCTCTTCTCGACCTTCTTCAGGAAGTCTTCGGGGAATGCCGGATTGAGCGTCGCGGCGTAGGTGGGGTTGTGGGCGAGGACGATCGCCATGATGTCCTTCTTCGCCTCGGACTTCCCGTGGCTCGTGGGCCCGACGGGGGTCGTGGTGGTCCAGGCGCCGAGCGGGGTCGCCCCGCTGCGCTGGATCCCGGTGTTCATGTACCCCTCGTTGTCGTACATCACGAAGATCGCGTTCGTCCGACGCTCGAGCATCCCCGAGAGCGCCTGAAGGCCGATGTCCGCGGTCCCGCCGTCCCCGGCAAACCCGACGATGTTGAGGTCCTTGTAGCCGAGCGCGTCCGCCGCGGCCCGCAGCCCCGAGATCGACGCCCCGGTCGCCTCGATCGGATTGTCGAGGACGCCGACGCCGAGCGCCGTCGTGGGGTACGGCGTGGCGATCACCGTCCAGCAACAGGCCGGGATGGAGAGGATCGTCCGGGGGCCGAGCCCCTTCAAGAGCAGGCGCATCGAGAGGGCCGCGCCGCAGCCCGGGCACGCCGCGTGCCCCGAGTACATCAGTTCCGCCGCCGGCAACGTGAGCTTAGCCATGGGCCCGTGCCTCCTGTTCCTCGAGATCGATCCACCGGTTCTCCGAAGGTCCTCCGTGGAGAAGGGCCTCGTACATCCGGCGCACTTCGCCCGGCGTCACGTCGCGCCCTCCGATTCCGGCGAAGAAGCCGGTGAGCGCCGGCCGGTGCGGGGCGGTGTAGAGCGCCGCGGAGACCTCGGTCTCGACCGGCCCCGTCGCCCCGAACGTGTACGAGCGGTCGGCGATGCCGAGCCGGTCCACCTCGGCCGCGAGCCGACGGATGCTTTCGGTCGGGAAGGGGCGGAAGAGGCGGAGCTTGGCGAGACCGACCTTCTGACCCTCCGACCGCATCTCGTCGACGACCGACCGGGCGGTCGTCGTGGCGGTCCCCATCGTGAGCAGCACGGCATCGGCGTCCTCGACGCGGTAGGTGGTGAGCGGTCCGCCGTGGTAGCGGCGCATCACTCGACCGTATTCGTCCTCGACCTGCTGGAGCGTCGGGATCACGCGGTCGTTCGCCTTCGCGAGCTCCCGGCGGAACTCGACGTAGTGGTCGGGTCCCGTGAACGATCCCACGCGGCCCGGCACGCCGGGCACGAGGACCGCCCGCGCGTCGCGCTTGGGCAGGAAGCGATCGACGTCAGCCGGGTCGGGAATGTCGACCGGCTCCACGGTGTGGGAGAGGTAGAAGGCGTCCTCGGTGACCATCACGGGCAGCCGGACCGCAGGGTCTTCGGCCAGCCGGTACGCCATGAGGACCGTGTCGAGCACCTCCTGGTTGCTCTCGGCGTAGAACTGGACCCAGCCGGTGTCGCGCTGCGAGATCGTGTCGGTGTGATCGGCGCCGATGTTCCACGGCGGGGCGACGGCACGGTTCACCACGCCCATGATGATCGGGGCGCGGAGCCCCGAGGCCCAGTGCATGAGCTCGTGCATCAGCAGGAGCCCCTGGCTCGAGGTCGCGGTGTAGGTGCGGGCCCCGAGGGCCGATGCGCTCACGACCACCTGGAGCGCGCTGTGCTCGCTCTCGACCTTGACGAACTGCGCGGGTAGCTCGCCCGACGCGACGAAGTCGGCGAGCTTCTCGACGGTGGAGGTCTGCGGGGTGATAGGGTAGGCCGAGATCACCTCGACCCGGGCGAGCTTCGCGGCGTATGACTGGGCGTAGTTCCCGGAGATCACGATCCGCGCCATGCTCCCTCCTAGGCCTCCTCGACCATCTCGATCGTGTGCGGCGGGCACTCCTTCGCGCAGATCCCGCAGCCCTTGCAGTAGTCGAGCCGGATCACCGGGAAGCCGCGATCGTCGAACCCGATCGCGTCGTCGGGGCAGAACTTCCAGCAGAAGTTGCACTTCGTGCACTTCTCGAGGTGGATCACCGGCGTAAGGGTCCGCCAGGAGGCGGTCTTGTAGACCTTCTCGCTCGGGACGGTCGCGAGCGGTCCCTCGGGCATCACGAGGAGCGGAGGCCCGGGCCGCACGCGCGAGCCGGTGAGCGAGTTCGTGCCCTCGATCAGCTTCACCTCGCGGAAGCCGTCGGCCGCCGCGGCCGCGTTCTCCTTCGGCCGCGCCGGCACGTGGGTCTCGATCGCGTGCTCGACGGAACGGAGGGTCACGACCCCGCTCGCCTGCGCGAGCGCGCCAAGGACCGCGGTGTTGACGATCGGCTGGGTCACGGACCCGAGCTTGTGGGAGAGCGCGATCCGCGTCGCATCGACGGTGGCCCGACGAACGGACGGAGGCACCACGAGCTTTTCCGGATCCTCGCGCGAATTGACGAGGAGAAGCCCGCCGTCCTTGATCCCATCCGTGACGGGCGTCGTCTTCAGCAGGCCGGGGTCGAGGACGACGACGATGTCCGGCCGGTCGATCGAGGTGCGGACGCCGATCGGCTTGTCGTCGATCCGGGCGTAGGCCGTGACGGGAGCGCCGCGCCGCTCGACGCCGAAGAACGGAAAGCTCTGGGGCTCCCGGCCGTCCTCGAACGCCGCGTGGGCGAGCAGTTCCGAGGCGATGACCGCCCCCTGACCGCCGCGTCCGTGGAACCGAATCTCGATCATGGCCGATCCAAGGGAGCAACGTCGGGGCAAGCACATCAACCGCAAGTGAACCGCACTTGACGGCGGCGGGCGGCGGGGAATTATATCGCTTCGATGGCTCGCATCGCGCATGGTGGGGATCCGAGCGCTCAACAAGATCTGGCTCGACGGGAAGCTCGTGGACTGGAACGACGCTCAGATCCACGTGCTCACCCACGGGCTCCACTACGGATACTCGGTCTTCGAGGGGATCCGGTGCCACGAGACGGCCCGGGGCCCGGCGATCTTCCGCCTCAAGGAGCACCTCGAACGGTTCCTGAACAGCGCGAAGGTGTACCGGATGGCGATTCCCTACGACCTCCCGACGCTCACCCGCGCGGTGGTCGAGCTCGTGCGCGCCAACAGGATTCCGACCGCGTACCTCCGGCCCATCGCGTTTTCGGGTTACGGGGAGATGGGCCTCGATCCGACGAAGAGCCCGCTCCGCGTCGCCATCGGGATGTGGGAGTGGGGCGCGTACCTCGGAGCCGCCGGGGTCGAGAACGGGGTCAAGGCGACGGTATCGAGCTGGGTCCGAATCGATTCGCGCTCGCTGCCTCCGCAAGCGAAGTGCGGGGCGAACTACGCGAACTCCGCGCTCGCGAAGATGGAAGCGCAGAGCGGCGGGTACGACGAGGCGATCCTCCTCAACTCCGCCGGCATGGTCGCGGAAGGACCCGGCGAGAACATCTTCCGCGTCAAGAACCGGATCGTGAGCACGCCCCCCGCGAGCTCCGGCATCCTGCGCGGCGTCACCCGCGACTCGGTGATCCGGTTCGTCGCCGACGAAGGCCTCACGTTCCACCGCACCGACTTCACGCGCGAGGAGCTGTTCACCTCCGACGAGCTCTTCTACTCGGGCACGGCCGCCGGGATCACGCCGATCCGCGAGGTCGACGGCCGCAAGATCGGCGATGGGCAGTACCCGATCGTCCGGCGCCTGCAGCAGCTCTACGAGGACGCGATCCACGGCCGCTCCGCCCGGTACGAGGGCTGGCTCACGTACGTCGAATAGACCGCCCCGCCCTCGGTCGGGGCGGGGTCAATCCCGCTCGACTTAGGCCTTAAGGTCGAAGGCCCCGTCGTACCGGTAGACTGGGACTGCCATGTCGAACGAAGAGGACGTACGGGCCGTTTCGGTGGAACTTCAAAGCGAGCATCAGAACATCCTCTATCCTCTCCTCGAGCGCATGGGCACCGTCTCGGCGACGTTGATGGACGGGAACGACGTCGACGCGGAGTACGTGACCACGATGCTCACCCTGCTCGGCCGCTACCTCACCGACGTGCACGTCCCCCGAGTGCGAACGCTCCTCAAACCAGCGATCGCCCGCACGGACGTCGCGGCCGGAGTCCGCTACCGAGAGATCGTCGGGGACCTCGAACGGGAGAAGGCGTACCTCGAGGACCTGAAGCGCATCCTCCGGTACTACGTCGGCACGCCGTACGCCGGGCGGATCATCCTCGCCTCCATGCTGCGGACGGGCGTGGTCTCGGGCCGGACCTGGGCGAAGTACGAGGAGGAGTTCGCGGGGCGGTTCCTGTCGGGCTCCCTGGGCGAGGAGGCGGACCGGACCCTCCGGGCCTCGGTCGCCGCCTGCCACGAGATCGCGAGCGCGCTGGAGCACGACGTCCGGGAATTCACCGCGCGTCCGGTCCCATCCCACAAGACGAACGGAGCGCCGCCGTCCGCGCCGCCCCGCATGGCGGCCCCGACCAGCTGAGCCGCTGCCTCGAGAGGAGTTTCGCGCTCGGCCGCCTTCGGCGTCGCGTCAACGCACCGTGAGCCCGAGCCAGACCATCCGACCGGCCGCTCCGAGGAGCCGGAGCGCGGGGACTTGGGCCATCCATATCGGATAGCGGCTGACCTCGCGAAATCCCATCGCCTCGTAGACCGGGCGCCCCATCGCCGAGGCCTGCAGATAGCCGACCCGGGCGCCCGCCCTCCGTCCGGCCTCGAGGGCCGCCCACGTCATGGCCGCGCCGTACCCCCGCCGGCGAGCTTCCGGCACCGTCGCGACGAACGAGATCCCGGCGACCCCTTCGCTCAGGTACAGCAGGGAGGAGGCCACCGGTCGACCCCCGACGTATCCGACGAAGAAACGCGGGATCGAACGGCCCGCCTCCGGATCCGAACGGAGCCTCGGCATCGCGACGCGCAGGATCCAGCGAGGGATGCGGAAGCCGGCGCCGGCCGCATAGCGGAACGCCCGGAGATCCGCCTCGCTCGCGACCTCCCGCACTTCCAGGCCGCTCGGAACGGGGGGCGCCGGTGGGATCGGATCGAGGAGGAGGCCCGGGTCCGTCTCACCGGGGTGCAGGCCCCCGCGCTCCGCGGCCGTCCGGACCTCGCCGAGCGTCTCGGGGATCGCCACCACCTTCCACGGGGTTCCGGGTCCGAAGAACTCGGCGGCGATCGCGAGGAGCGGGGCGACCTCCGTGCCGGGGATCGTAACGAAAAGCGAGTTCGTGAGCGAGGAGGGGATCGCGTTCGAGAACGCGCTCGCGCCGGGCCAGTCCCGGCGACGGGCGTTGGGCCCGAGCCGGATTAGGGCCCACGCGCCGTCGATCGTGTTCCGGTGACAGGCGGCGACGGTCGCCCGCTCCTCAGGGCTCGGCTCGGCTGGGGACGCCACAGCTCGTCGCGAGAGGCCGAACCTGCTTGACCTCTGCGCTCGAGACGCCGCTGCGGGCCGGGGACCCGCGGCGCCGAGAACGCAGGCTTAAGTCGTCGGCTCCTTCTGTGGCCTGGCCATGGGGCTCATCGAGCTGTTCATCGCGGTGCTCATCGCCGGGATCTCCGTCGTGAACGCCGCGGTGCCTCTCGGGGCCTGGTTCCGGGCTCGGGACGCCCGGTTCCTGCTCATCACCGGGGCCAACGCGATGCTCGCGGCCCTCGGGGGGGTATGGATCTGGGGCCAGCTCCCCGTCAGCCCTCCCGGGTACGCCTCGGTCGGGCTTCCGGTCCTCCTGATCGTGCTCCTGGCCACGCTGCTGTGGCTCGCCTCCAGCCTCTGGCGCCGCCGCGTATAGCCGATGGAGGACGAACTCCTCGCGCTTGAGACCCGGCGTCGGATCTTCGAGGCCGCCCGCACCGCGCCCGGGAGCGGCGCCCGGGAGATCCAGCGCGCCGCGGGGACCGCCTGGGGGGAGACCGTGTACCACCTCGAGCGCCTCACCGAGGCCGGCCTCCTCCACCGGGAGCGGACCGAGCATCAGGACCATTACTTCGCGGCCACCGTGCCGCTCGGGGATCGGAACCTGCTGCGCCTGAGCCGATCGCGGTCCGCCCGCCGCGTGCTCGTCACGCTGCTCGAGACCCCGTCCCTCACCGTTCCGGACCTCTCCCAGCGGACGGGACTGAGCGCCGGTCGGCTGAGCGTTCACCTCCGGCGCATGCTCGAGACCGGGATCGCCCGCGCCGGTCGGCAGGGACGGTATCGCACCTTCGAGATCGTGGACCGGGACCGGGTGGCCCGAGTGCTGATCACCTATCGCCGGGGACTCGCGGACGCGTGGATCGACGGGGCGCTCGACACGTGGGCGGAGCTGTTCCGTCCCTGATCGGACGCCTTTGGACCAACCGATTCCGCGGTTGAACCAAAAAGGAGGTCCTTCCCGAAGGACCTCGGTCTCTCCGATGGAACGTCGGCGGACCTCGGGTGCGGGGAGGACGAGCGGGGCGTTCCTTCCGTGGCTTTCGATCGCTTCGGCCCTTGTGCTCGTCCTGCTCTACGTCGCGCCGGCCGCCAGCGCGGCCGGCGCTTCCCCTTCCCGGCCCTCGATGGGAACGGCGTCCTGGCCGACCGCGGGATCTTCCTGGTCGAACGGGGTCGTTCTTTGCGTGTTCGCGCCGACCTCTCCCCTGGTCTCGGTCTCCGCGTCCGACCTCGCGAACTCGGGGATGACCGTGGGGATCGCCTCGGTCGAGGAGATCTCGGCCTCGGGCGCGGTGATCGGAACGACCCCCTCCGCGGGGATCGGCTGGACGGTCACCAACCGCTCGAGCGCTCTCTGGTACGACGAGTCGTACGCAGCCACCCTCCGCGTCGCCCCCTCCTCCACCGCCAGCTCGTCGCTCGGGACCGTGGACCTGACCCTCGACTTCGTCCTGCCGGTCTCGTACGTCGAGGGGGTCACCGAGAACCTCTCCGCGGTCACGATGCAGCTGGGGGTGACGGGCTGGCCCTGGCAGGCAAGCGCCGATCACCTCGTCGTCAACCTCGCGCTCTCCCACGCCTTCGCCGGCACCGAGCATTTCACCCCGCCGAACTCCACCGGTGCGCTCGTCGCCAGCGTGTCGAACCAGTCGGGACGCGCCCTCGAGTACTTCGCCCCGGAATCCGAGGGGATCGTCCAGGGGACGACCGGGCCGGCCACCAGCGCGACGGTCGCGCCCAACTGGAGCGTGAGCCCTTCGGCGGTCTCCGTCGCGCTCGCCGTGGCAAGCTCGGTCGCGGAGTTCCAGTCGTTCAACTACACCGCGCACGTCGGGGTGTTCCTTCCGGCCACGATCGCCGGCATCCCGCTCTCCGACTACGCCGCCGTCGGCGCGGTCGCGGCCTTGATCGTCGTGGGGGTCGGACTGACCGTCCGGCGCGCCCGCCAGCGGCCCTCGGACCTCGTCTATGCAGAGGAGGAAGACGCATGAACGCGATGGGAGCGCGAGCTCGATCGGACCTGAACCCGTGGATGATCCATCTGCCGTGCGGCCACGACGTCGCTGTGCCATGCGGCTCGGCGGTGCCGGCCCAGATGGCCTGCGTCGTCCGTCACCAGAACGAGTGCTTCGAGCCGCTCGACGATACCGCGCCGTCGTGGCGGGCGCCACCGCTCGATCGTCTGAACTTGGTGGAGGACCCGTGACGCCGAGGCCTCTCCTCGGCCGGCGCGCCCTCCTCGCGAGCCTGGTCGCCGGGCTCCTCGTGGGCTTCGTCCCAGGGATCGCCGCCCCCGCGCGGCCGCCCGCCATCGGCCCCGGCCTGTCCGCGACGGCCGACTTCGTGAACGTGAGCACGACCTCGAGCTACAGCTTCCAACCCGCGACCTTCTACGTCTATCCCGGCGCGATCGTCCACCTCGCGGTCACTCAGCTCGCGGGCTTTGCCCATACGTTCACCCTTTCGAGCGTGCGGAACGGGACGATTCCGCCCGGCGACAATGCGACCGAGCTGTACCAATTCTTCCGGACGAACCCGCCGATCGTGAACCTCTCCCTCCCCGGTACGGTGGGGTTCGTGAACTCGACGACCTTCGTCGCCCCCGCCATCGGAACGTACGAGTTCGTGTGCACGGAGCCGGGGCACTTCCAGTCGGGGATGAAGGGATTCATGTACTCGACCACCTCGCCTCCCGCCGCGAGCTCGACGTCGTCCCTTCCGACCACCACGTACATCGTCCTCGGGATCGGCGTCGGAGCGGTCGTGATCGTGCTCGGCGTGATCCTCGCCGTGCGGCACCGGCGAACCGCCCGCCCCCCGCCTCCGCCGTGAGGGCGTATCTCGACTTCGCTCGCTCGGGGCGTTCCAGGGGGGTGCGAGGGCGTGGATCCACGACAGGGCGGCTCTCCCTCGCTTTCGGGTCCGGCCGGGCGGACGAGGATCCTCGACGGGGGCGTCGTGGCGTACAACGAAGAGCGCACCCTCGAGCCGGCGGTTCGCTCGCTGCTCGATCAGGATCTGCCCGACGATCTGCGCTGGGGCACCCTGTGGATCGTCGCGAGCGGATGCACGGACTCGACGGTCCGCATCGCCGAAGGGCTCGCGGCAACCGATCCGCGGGTCCGGCTCGTGGTCGAGGCGGATCGGAGCGGGAAATCGCACGCCCTCCGCGAGGTCCTCCTTCGGGCCCGCGGCGATCTTCTCGTCCTCCTGAACGCCGATGCTCGAGCCGAGCCCGGTGCGCTCGCCGCGCTCGTCCGGGCCTCTCTCGACGCGCCCACCCCGTTCGCGGTCATGGCCCGACCGGTTCCGCCCTCCGGGCACGGGACTCGCTTCGAGCGGGTGGTCGAGCTCCTGTGGAACGTCCACCACGAGCTCCACCTCGAGGTGCCGATCGGCGCGAGCGGGACGAACCTCTCCGACGAGCTGATGCTGCTCAGCCTCCCTCAAGTTCCGGCGCTTCGGTCCGGGACGATCAACGACGGGGCGTCGCTCGGGGTGAGCGTGGCGCGGAACCGGGGTGGGGTTCGATACGCGCCCGAAGCTCTCGTCCGCATCTCCACACCGCTGACGTTCGGAGACCTCCTGCGGCAGCGCCGGCGGATCCGGACCGGGTACGGACAGCTCTCGAAGGAGTTTGGGAGCCGGCCGATGACGCTGCCCCGGCTCTTCGTCGCCGATCCACGTCGCGCCGTTCGCGTACTGCGGAGAAGCCTCGAGCATGGCGACCATCGTCTGGGGGACCTTCTCGCGCTGGCGATCGGAGAAACGGCCGGTTTCCTCCTCGCGACCTGGGACGCGCTCCCCCCCCGGAAGGACCACGTGAACTGGGACCGGATTCACACCCCGCCGCCGTCCGTGTCGACGCCGACTCGAGGGGACCGACCGGCCCCCGCGACCCCGCGCCCGACGGACGCGCGGCTCGAGACGCTGCTCCGGGTCGCGGGTCAGTATCGATCCGCCCTCGCGGTCGACGAGCTTGTTTCGCTCCTGACCGATGACGGCCCGGTCCGACGTGAGGAGGTCCTTCGCTGGATTCAGGATCGGCCGGACCTCGCCCGCTTCGCCGGGGATCGGATCTACCCCGCGGGCACGGACGCCGCCACGCTCTGGGAACGGCGCGCGCGGGCGGAGCGATACCACGGCGAGGCGCGCCGGCTCGTCGACGAACACCTCGCTCCCGTGCTCCGCTGGGTCCGATGCGTCGGGGTCACGGGCTCGACCGCGTACGGGACCCCCGAGGCGGGTGATGACCTCGACCTTCTGGTGATCACCCAGCCGGGGACTCTCTGGGTTTGCCTCACCTACGCGTATCTCGCGGTCCGATTCCGATTCCTTTCGGCCGGGCGCGAGGACCGTCCCCGGCCGTGCTTCAACTACGTCCTGGACGAGGAGGTCGCTCGGGCCGAGTTCTCCCGGCCGCAGGGCCTGCTCTTCGCGCGCGAGGCGCTCACGGCCCGGATCCTCCGGGGGGAGGACTACTACGGGGCGCTCCTCGCCGGAGCACCCTGGCTGAGGGAGGAGTTGCCCCGTCTCTACGAGGGACGGTGCACGACGACCGACGCTCCCGAGCGCGACCCGGTCCCTTGGGCTCTTCGGGCCCTCAACTCCGCCCTCTTCCTCCCGGTCGCGGCCTACCTGCACCTGGTCGGTCTCCACCGGAACGCGAGGGGCCTCGAGCAGGGCGAGTCCCACGGCGGGTTCCGGGTCGTCACGGGCCCGGGCCGGATGGCACTCACGACCGCTCGGTTCGAGCACCTACGCTCGGAGTACGAGCATCGGCTCCCCGTCCGGCTCGGGCCCGAGGCGTCGACCGTGCCGGGCTCGGTCGAACGGGCCTCGCCGGTTTCTCCGTCGGGGTTCGAGCGGGCGCCCGGCCCATCGGCCGGGCCGCGGCGTGCGCGCCCGACGTCCGGCTCCTCGGTCCCGTGGAACGGCTCGGTCCCTGAAACCGGCCCGATGGCTCCTTCGCCGAACGACCTCGCGAGCGCCGGGGCCCCACCGTGACGGCGAGTGCCTCAGGCCCCACCTCCGCTCTGCCCGAGCTCGCCGAGGGGAACGGTCCGCCCGGAGCGACCGAAGCGGACCCGGAACATCTCGACCTTCTGGGCCGGAGCGGCTCCGTTCCCCTCGGGTTCGTGCGCACCGAACGACGGATCTACCTCGTGGCCCGGGAACGCTCCGCCCGCTGGCCGGTCTCGGTCCTTCGGGAGGGCTCCGCGGTCGTACGGATCTCGGGCGAGCTATACTCGGGTCCGGTCGATCTCGTGACCGATCCCGCGGGAAAGCGCGTAGTCCTCGAGCGCTTCCTCGCGAAGTTCGGCTCGGTCCGGTTCGCCCGATGGTACGACCACCCCGCCCGGATCCTCGAGATCCGCCTCGAGTCACGCGATCCACCCGAGGCGTCGCCCGCCCCTCCCTACGTCGACTGGCTGACCGCCGAGTTCGACAACGTCGCCGACGACTACGACCGGCACATCGCCGGCAACCGGATCAACGTTCTCCTGCGAGATCGATCGCTCGCCCACCTCCGGGAGCGGTTCCGGACCTCGCCCTCCCTCCTGGAGATCGGATGCGGCTCCGGGATGGAAACGCTGCCGCTCCTCGAGGAGGGACACGAGATCTTCTGTCTCGACATCTCGCCCCGGATGCTCGAGGTCGTCCGTGCGAAGGCCCACGCCGCGGGCCTCCAGGAGCGCCTTCGCACTCGACGGCTGCGCGCCGGGCAGCTCGGCGAGCTCCTCCCCGAGGTCGGCCGGGGGGCCTTCGACGGAGGATACTCCACCTACGGCGCGCTCAACTGCGAGGAAGACCTCACGCCGATCCCCGGTGCCCTCCACGAGCTCCTCGGACCCGGGTCGCGGTTCGTGGCGGGCGTCTACAACCGCTGGTGCGCGTTCGAGGTCCTCGGCTACGCGATCTCGGGCCAGCCGACCCGGGCCCTCGGCCGACTCGGCCGGCCGATCCCCGTCGGTGCCTCGCGGTTCTGCGTGGACGTCTACGCGCACTCGGTCGGCGACTTCGACCGGCTCTTCGCGCCGTACTTCGATCGGGAGCGTACCGAGGCGGTGCCGGTCCTCCTCCCGCCGTCCGACCTCATGGGCTACGCCGAAAGGTTCTCGCGCCATTTCGACCGTCTCTCCCGTTGGGACCGTCGGCTCGGAGCCGCCTGGCCGTTCCGCTTCTTCGGGGACCACTTCCTCTCGACCTTCCGGCGACGGGACGACCGGGGCAGAGGCGGTCCGAGCGCCCGACGCCCGACCGTCACGCCAGCGCGATCGTGAGCCACCCCATCGCCACGACCGCGGAGACGTCGAGGCTGTAGCCCCGCACCTCGAAGGTCAGCGAGGGTTCGGTCACCGTCAGGTTGAACCCGACGGTCGTCCAGGGCCCCCAGCCCGGGGGTCCGCTCCCCCCGCGAAGCTCCGCGTAGCTGAACGTCGTATCGTAGACGGTCGGCTGGCCCCACAGATTCGCGTTGACGGTCAGCACCGGATCGTCCGGCGCCGGGGGGGATGCGGCATCCCACGCCCCGGTCGAGACCCCGAGGAGGACCGTGTAGTTTCCGGCGGGCAGGTTGACCCCGGGCCCGGATCCTACCAGGCCTTCGAGCCCCGGGGTCGAGACGACCGCGCCTCCGCCCGGGTCCCCCGCGAGGTCGGCGACGTACCCGCTGTCGCCCGTGTAGATGGCTCCGGAGTAGACCCCGGAGGCCGGCGGGGCGGCCCCGTAGAAGGTCCCGAGGTAGCCGGACGGCGCGCCGTAGCTCAAAGCCGGGCCCGTATAGCCCCGCTCGAACAGCACGACGGCCCCGGCGGGCGTGGACCACGCGATGCCCCGAACGCCGTAGACCTCGGGATCGTAGACGCTCACCTCCAGCCAGGTGGGGACGAGATAAGTGCGGGCGACGGACAGCAGGACGAAGGGGGGCTCGTCGGTCGCGTTGAACGGGAGGAGCAGCCGCTGATTCGCCTCGTAGAGCAGCGAATAGGCGTTCACGTCGTTCGCGACGAACGGGAAGACATCATCGCTCGCGAGCACGTACGCCCCGGCAGGCACGAGTCCGGCGAGCTTGACCACCTCCCCGTATCCGGGCGGAGGCGTGTAGGAGAAGGAGTAGGCGGACCCGTACGCGGCCCCGTAGAGCAGGGGGTCCGCGGGAGAGAGGGCGATATTGGCGGCGACCAGGACCCCGAACGCTGCGACGACCACGGTGGCGCGTCGGCGCCGGCGTCCGCCGCGCGCGGAGACGGCTCTCGCCCAGACCTCAATCTCGGACGCGTCCGGCGTCCGCTCGGGACGGCGTGGCCGACCCTCGGCCCATCGGGCGATCGGAACGAGCCCGAACGCGAACCCGATGAGGAGCCCGGAGCCGATGATGAAGCCGTACTGGAACCCGAGCGCGACGTAGTTCGCGTTGTCGCTGAAGAACGAGAATACGAGCCAGGGCACCGACAGGAGGAGGGTCCGGGGGGCGAGGAGCGGGACGAAGCCGAGGAGCGCGAAGAAGACGAGCCATGACTCGACCTTCGTCCCGAAGGCGACCCCGAGGTAGCTCGCGCTCAGCTGCAGACCGGCCGGCGTCGTGCCCACCACGTAGCCGAACGGGTTCGGGGGGTACGCTCCGATCCCCAGCCAACCCGAAAGGTAGTCCTGGCGCACGAGGACGAGGAGCCCGTAGGCGACCACCGAGCCGATCAGGAGCGTCATCGAGGCGAGGGCGCGACGACTCGCGAACCAGCCGCGCACTTCCGAGCCGGTCCCTCGGCCCCGGCCCCTCCGGAGCGCCGACATCCAGCGGGCGAGGGTCGGGGACTCCGGCAGGAGGTACATGAGCCCCACGAAGGCGAGCAGGACCGGCCCGAGCTCGAAGGTGAGGTAGCTGAGCCCCGCGACGAGGAAGCCCCAGCCGTAGCGTCCGCGCTGCCAGAGGAGGACGACCGTGAACACCTCGAGCGGAAGGAACGACTCCGCGTGGAAGTCGTAGAGGTTGGAGGCGAGGGTCGGCGTCCAGAGGAGGTAGGCGACCGCCGCGAGCAGTGCCCAACGGCCGGAACCGGTCAGGTCCCGTGCGAGGAGGTAGAGCGGCAGCGCCGCGAGGGCCACCACCGCGGACTGGACCGCGAACAGCGTGAGGGAGGACGGAAGCGCGACATACAACGGGACGAGGAGGTAGAGCAGGAAGACGGAGTGGACCTGTAAGAGCGAGGAGAATCCCCCCGTCTCGTAGTCCGCGGTCTCCCAGAACGGCCGTCCGTGGGCCGTCGACCAGAGCGCCTGCTGATAGATTCCGAGGTCCCAGGTGCTCGTACCGAAGTTGAGCGCCCGCAACCAGGAGAAGGCGAACGAGACGGCCGCGTAGAGCAGGATCGCGGCAGCGAGCCAATAGACGGTCGGGATCCGGGCGATCCGCTCGGCGCCGTTCGTGGTCTCCCGCGGCGCGAGAGCGGTGGGGGTCTCCATCGGGCCCCGAAGCGAGGCCTCCCCTCGTATAAGGGGGGCGACGGCGCATCCCGCGCCGGCTTATCCGCGCCGACGGGCTCGGTGCGCGGAGGAGCAGAAGATGCGACCGATCGCCGCGGCGGCCTGCACGATCCTGGGTGGGTTCTTCATCCTGATCGGGGGCGCCCTGGTCGCTCTCCTCGGGACGCTCGTGGTGTGGTTCCTCGGGGTCGGGGCGGCCTTCTTCTACCTCGGGTTCGCGGTCGGCCTGCTCGTGATGCTCGTCGGGGCCCTCATGTACCTCGTGCCGAGCGCAGGCAAGGTCTGGGGAGCGATCGCAATAGTGCTCGCGCTCGTCAGCATTCCGACCGCCCTCGCCGGCCTCGTCGTCGGGTTTGCCCTCGTCCTGATCGGTGGGCTGCTCGCCTGGTCGTACCGGCCTCCGCCCGCACCGGTCGAGTTCCGCGTGCTTTCCCCCGGGCCGCCGGATGGTGGCCCGTTCCGCTAGGCGGGCCCAGAACCGCCATTAGCCGGGGAGCCTGACGGGCGCGTGGCCTCCGCCGCGTCGTCGGACGTCGCGCGTTCGGTCTATCTTTCGACCGCACTCGCGATGGTCTCCTACGCCCTCCTGATCGTCGTACTGCCCTTCCGCTTCGAGGCCCTCGGCCTGTCGATCGTCGAGTACGGGCTCGCGCTCGCGATCAGCGCCCTCGGCATGCTGCTGACCGAGAGCGTCTGGGGGGCGCTCGCCTTCCGCATCGGCCGGCCGCGCACCCTGCTCGCCCTGGGGGGTGCGGTCGCGCTCGTGCTGGTCCTGCTCGGATTCTCGCGCACCTTCCCGGAGGTCGGGCTCGCGCTCGGCGCGTACGGGGCCCTCGTCGTCTTCCCGATCCCGCTGACCCGGTGGCTCGCGCTGACGGCGATGGGCCCCGGCACCGGCGGGCGCGGGACCGGTCGCTGGGTCGTCTCCTTCGGCATCGGGCTCGCGGTCGGTTCGGCCATCGGTCCCACGATCTACGCGATGTGGGGGTTCCTCCCGACCATCGCCGCCGCGCTCCTCGCCTTCCTCGTCTCGGTGGTCGTCATCGCGCGAGTACCGTGGGAGCGGGTCGATCTCCCGGCCCGGCCTCCCTCCCGAGGAGGGATCCGACCGATCCTGACCCGCCACTTCGCGCTCTGCGTCACGCTCGTCGCCCTCGCTTACGTCGCCTACACGTTGCCCACGAACTTCCTGCAGTACTACTCCGTCTCGGTCTTCCGCGGGACCGGCGCCGAGGCCGGCTACGTCATCGGCGCGTATCGGGGGGCGCAGATGATCGCGGGCTTCCTCCTCGGCGCGGTCGTCGACCGGCGGGGACCGGCCCGGTCCGTCCCGTTCGGGTTCCTCCTGGTCGCGGCCGGAGCGATCGCCACGCTCTTCGCCTCCTCGTACGGCGAGATGGCCGCCGCGACGCTCCTCTTCGCCCTCGGCACGGGCTGGCTCTCCGCGGCCCTCCTCCCGCTCGCGCTCGAACCGGTCCCGAGGGCGCTGCAGGGAACCGCGATCGGTGCGGTCGGCTCGTTCGAGGACCTCGGGCTCCTTGTCGGACCGCTCGTCCTCTCGAGCGCGTACGCCGGCCTCGGCGCCGGGAGCCTCTTCGTCCTCGTCGCGGGGATCGCGTTGGCGGGAGCGGCCATCGCCGCCGCCGCCCGCGGGGCCGGCGTGATCGGGGCGAGCCTCGCTTAGGGGATCGGGGTGGCGTCTCGGAGGAGCTGGAGCACGCCGTCGTGGAGCCGCCCGTTCGTCGAGAGGCTGTCGGGGGAGCGGATGGTCGGCCGACCCTCCCAATCGGTGAACCGACCGCCGGCCTCTTCCAGGATCGGGAGGAACGGGGCGTTGTCCCAGGGGGCTACGTGGGGGTCCAGCATGGCCTCGGCTCGCCCCGTGGCGACGAGCACGTGGCCGTAGCAGTCGCCCCAGCCTCGCTGAAAGCCGGAGGCCTCGATCAGGCGGCGGAACGGGATCCCCCGGCGCTCGACCGCACGGACCGAGGTGGTGAGCAGGAGTGCGTCCGAGAGTCGGTCGACCTCGGACACGTGCGCCGTTCGTCCGTTCCACCGGCAGCCCAGCCCTCGGGCGGCTTCGACCATATCCCCGAGCGCCGGAAGGAACGCCACCCCCACGCTCGGATGCCTGTCCACCTCCACCCCGACCAGGACCCCGAACAGGGGAACGCCCCGCACGAACGACTTCGTCCCGTCGATCGGATCGATGATCCAGACGACCCGGGGGTCGCCCGGCCGGGCCCCGGATTCCTCCCCCAGGATCGAGTGGGTCGGGAACCGACGCAGGATGGTGTCGCGGATCCCCTCCTCCGAGGCTCGGTCGGCGGGGGTCACGGGCGAGCCGTCGGGCTTCGTTTCCACCGGGAACGCCCGGCCGAAGTACTCGAGCGCCCGACGCCCGCCCTCCCGGGCCGCCTCGATGGCGACCTGCAGCAACTCGGATCGTTCGGGAAGAGCGCCGGCTCCGGACCGGTCCGTGACCGCCACGAGGACCCCGGCCGTGGGAGCGCTCCCGCCATCTAACGATGACGCTCCGAGCGAGCGTCCCGAGGAGAGCGTTCAAATCCGCGGGGTCTATCCGCGAGGAATCGGGCGCGTCCCACCCCGCCGATCCGGAGGATCGATGGGTCCGCCACGCATTCCTCCCGGGACGTCCCCGATTTCGAAACGGAGGGACTCCGAGTGACGCCCCCGCTCTACGCCCTCTTGGTGGGGATGTTGCTCGGCTTTTCCCTCACGATCCCGCCGGGTCCGATGAACGCCCTGATCGTAGCCCGATCGGTCCGGTCGGCCCGGGCCGGCACGCTCACGGGCCTCGGCGCGATGAGCGCCGACCTCGTCCTCGGAGCCCTCGTCTACGGACTTCGGACCGAGGTCGACCTCGGATCGTACTTTCGCCCCATCTGCGCCCTCGGCGCCCTGGCGATGGCGTTCCTGGGGTACCGGCTCATCGCCGGGGCGTCGCGGTCGGCCAGCGCCCCGCCGAAGGCCCTCGCGACCTTCTCGCAAGCGTTCGCCGTCGGGATCACGAACCCGCTCCAGATCCTCTGGTGGCTCACCGCCGGGCTCGCTTTCGCGTACCTGGGCGGGATCCTGCTGTTCCTCGGGATCTTCGTCGCGATCGCGGTCTGGATCCTCGCCTTCCCGCTCGCGGTGCACGCGGGAACCCGTCGCTTCCCCCGCGGGGAGCGCGGAATCACGATCGCGTCCGGGGCGATCCTGTTCGCGTTCGCCGGGTACTTCGTCTTCCTCGCGCTGTAGCGCGCGGGACCCCCGACCGGGGGCCCGGTCAACCGGTGCGGAGGCGCGCCGAGTACTGCTTGCGGAACTTGGCGACCTTCGGCGCAATGATCATCTGGCAGTACCCCCGTTCCGGATTTCGCTCGAAGTACCGACGGTGGTACTCTTCCGCCGGGAAGAACGAGGCGAACAGGGTCACCTCGGTGACGACGGGGTGGCGGTACACCTTCTCTCGCTCGATCTCCGAGATCACGGCCTCGGTCGTCGCCTTCTGCTCCGAGTTTCGATAGAAGACCCCCGAACGGTACTGCGTGCCGACGTCCGCTCCCTGACGGTCTCGCGTGGTGGGATCGTGGGTCGTGAAGAAGATCACCAAGAGGTCGTGCAGCGAGACCTCCCTCGGGTCGAACTCGATCTGCACGGACTCGGCGTGGCCGGTCCGCCCGGTGCACACCTGCTCGTACGACGGATCCTTGACCGAACCCCCCGAGTAGCCGGGGAGGACCGATCGGACCCCCCGGAGCTCGGAGAAGACCGCCTCGGTGCACCAGAAGCAACCACCGGCGAGCGTGATGGTCTCGAGGGCGGGAGGGGAGGCGGTCGGAGCCGAGGTTCCGCTCATGCCGAGGTCTCTAGCCGGGCGAGCTTATCCCTTTCGGAAGGCTCGTGGGGCGAGCGGGCGGGGAAACCGCGGACGGAGTCGTCGGGACCCACGCCCGGGTTCCGATACCGCCTCCCGGAGGTCATCCCTCGTGCGCTAGGCTAATGTAGTCGTATCGATATTCCGATATCGGAATACCGAGCCATGTTGGGGATGCGAAGGAAGCGGGGTCTGCGCAACTGGGTGATCATCATCCTGCGCCGCCAGCCGAGGAACGGCGCGGAGATCATGGACGACATGGAGGTGATGACCCATGGCTGGTGGCGTCCTTCCCCCGGATCGGTCTATCCGCTCCTCGAGGAGATGGTCCGGGAGGGGAGCTTGAAGAAGCAGGACGACGGCCGTTACGCGCTCGCGAACGCGCGCATCCCCGATTGGAGCTGGCCCGGCATGGGCGCCCCCCATACCGTCGAGGATGTCGTCCGGGAGCTCTCGGGACTGACGGCCTACCTCGAGGATCTCAAGCGCACGCAGCCGAAGGTCACTGAACCGATCGGCAGCGAGCTGGACGCCGTGGTCGAACGACTGCGCAAACTGAGGAACTGAGGAGGATCTCATGCCGACCAACGTCGCCATCGAAGTCGAAGGGCTGAAGAAGATCTACAACGGGAAGATCACCGCGGTCGACGACATCTCGTTCCAGGTGCGGCACGGGGAGACGTTCGGATTCCTGGGGCCGAACGGCGCCGGCAAGACCACGACGGTCTCGATGCTGACCGCCGGACTTCGTCCGACCCACGGGAAGGCGATCGTCGACGGTCTCGACGTCAGCCACGATCCCGAGGAGGTCAAGCGACGCATCGGGGTCATCTTCCAGGAGTCGACGGCGGACGGGGATCTCACCGGGCGAGAGAACCTGGAGGTCGCGGCGGGATGCTTCGGGATCCCGGGGAGCGAGGGACGCTCCCGCGCGAAACTGCTCATCGACCAGATGCAGTTGAGCGATGCCGCGGACCGGCCCGCGAAGACCTACTCCGGCGGGATGCGGCGACGCCTCGAGCTCGCGGTCGGGCTCATCAACCGGCCCCGGATCCTCTTCCTCGACGAGCCGACGCTGGGGCTCGATCCCCAGGGGCGGGCCGGATTCTGGAGCTTCATCCGGAAGCTGCGAGAGGATGACGGACTCACGGTCTTCGTGACGACCCACTACCTCGACGAGGCGGACGAGATGTGCGATCGGATCGCGATCATCGATCACGGGAAGATCGTCGCGACCGGCACGCCCACCGAGCTCAAGGACCGGCTCGGCGGAGACGCGGTCAACCTCCGGATCCAGGACGGGGCCCCGGACCTCACGGGGCTCCTCTCGGGTCAGCCCGGGGTGCTCTCGGTCCAGAAGCAGGACGGGACCTACCGCGTGAAGTGCCAGAAGGGGGAGACGTTCGTCCCGCGGGCCGTCGCGGCCTGTACCGAGGCCGGCGCCGCGGTGCTCGGGGTCACCGTCAAGCGTCCGAGCCTCGATGAGGTGTTCCTCGAGTACACCGGCCGGGAGTTCCGAGAGGAGGAAGGCCCGACCGCGACCGACCGGGCGGTCATGCTGCAACGGGTCCAGGGCCAGCTGCGGGGGCGACGCTGATGTTCCGCGAACTGGCCGCCCTCACCCGTCGCGAGTTCCTGAAGCTCGCCCGGAACCCCCAGGCGATCTTCACGTCGCTGATGCTGCCGCTGCTCTACCTCCTCCTGTTCGGTAACGGCTTCAGCTTCAACGTCGCGCAGTTCGTCAACCACGCGCTGCCGCCCCCGGAGCAGCAGCAGCAACTCTCCTTCCTGCTCGACCAGTACTTCCGCGGCGCGCCCAACTACTACTCGTACTTCGCGGCGGGCATGGTCGGGTTCGTGACGGTGACCGCGACCCTCTTCATCGGGGCGAACGTGATCTTCGACAAGCTCTTCGGCGTGTTCAAGCGCACCCGCGGCACGCCCGCTCCGTCCGCGGCCGTCTTCGGCTCCCGCTTGATCGCGGGGTCGGCGCAGCCGATCCTGCTCGCGTTCTTCGTGATGGGCCTCGCGCTCGCCTTCGCCCACGTCTCAGGCCTCCATGGGCTCAGTGTGACGCTCCCGGTGGGTCCCGTCGGTGCGCTCCAGATCGTTGCCGCGATCGTGCTGCTCTCCGTGATGTTCGCGACGGTCTTCCTCACCTTCGGGGTCCTGATCGACGTCCCGCAGACGTACTTCGCCGCGGTGAACCTGATCAACCTGCCGGTCCTGCTCACGTCCGACGCGCTCTACCCGTGGGGAACCATGCCCGCGTGGCTCCAGAACGTCTCGTCGTACAACCCGGTCTCGCTCGCGGTGAACGTCCTCCGCGAGGTGATGTTCGGGAGCGGCGCGTATCCGTACGGGCCCGGGGTCTACCTGCTCGGCCTCTTCGCCTGGGCGGCCGTGCTGGTGGGGATCGCCATCCTGCTCGTGCGGCGGGCCCTCCGGCCGCTCGAATGAGCGGACGACGCGCGCCTCGCCGGTCGGCTCGGGGCGACCGGGACTACTTGCGGACGACGACCTGGATCTCGGTCCGAGCGTAGGCGCGCGGGTCCTTCCACGGGTCCCCGTCGTAGACCTCGCGGTAGTCGCCGATCGATCGGATATCGTGCTCCCGCTTGCGCCACCGCAGGAAGTCGTAGAGACCGTGGTAGACGATCCGCGGGGAGACCACCCGGGGATCGAAGACGACGCTCGCCACGGTCGCCGCCCGGAAGGTCTTCACCCGGACGCCAGCCCCGGAAGGGCCGCCTCCCTTCACCTCGATCGCCACCTCGAACGATCGCTCGTCCGGCTCCCGGAAGATCCAC
This sequence comes from Thermoplasmata archaeon, assembly GCA_030038095.1. Classification (GTDB taxonomy): domain Archaea; phylum Thermoplasmatota; class Thermoplasmata; order Lutacidiplasmatales; family UBA184; genus Lutacidiplasma. The sequence continues at coordinate 121,567 of JASHPK010000017.1, forward strand.
TTCCCCGTGCGCAGGTGCCTCGCGGCGGCCCACTTCGCCACCTTGAGGAAGTGCGCGTGGACGCTTCTATCGCTCCAGGCTCCCTTCCAGGCGATCGACGCGGCTCGGTACTTCGGGACTTTCTTGAACGCAAAGTCGACCGGCATCGCAGAACCTCGGAGGAGGCAAGGAACCGGCCCAGTTAACGGGTCGCTAGGGGGAGGGGAGGTCTCGGCGATCCGGCGGGCGCGAGACTTCGTGCTCAGGCGCTGGAGGCGGGCGGGCTCTCCTGGAGCGGAACGCTCGCCGCGAGGGCGAAGCCCCGGCGCCGGAATCCGATCTCCACATCGGTCCCGACGGGGTACTTCGAGAGCGACTCGAGCAGCTGGCGGACGCTCCGGACCCCGAATGGGCCCACCCGGTCCAGGACATCCCCCGCCCGGAGCCCGGCCCGGTGCGAGGGGGAGCGAGGGACGACCTCGGCGACCAGGAGCCCCGAATCCGGCTCCAAGCCGTGCTGGCGGGCGAGGCCCTCGGTGAGGTCCGTGACCTTGACCCCGATCCACGGACGGACGATCCGACCCCGTTCGCGCAGCTCGTTCGCGATGCGCTGGGCCGCGTGGATCGGAATGGCGAAGCCGACCCCCTGGGCGAACGGCACCATGGCGGTGTTGATCCCCACGACCTCTCCCGAGAGGTCCGCGAGCGGTCCGCCGCTGTTCCCCGGATTGATCGCGGCGTCCGTCTGGACCAGGCCCTCGAAGACGAAGTCGGAACCGGGCAGGGGGCGTCCGAGCGCGCTCACCACGCCCATCGAGACCGTGGGGCCCCCGGGCAGGCCGAGCGCGTTCCCGATGGCGAGCACGATCTGGCCCACCCGCAGCCCTTCCGAGTCCCCGAGACGGGCGGCCGCGAGATCGCGCGCGTCGACCCGGACGAGCGCGATGTCCGTCACCGCGTCCCCTCCCACGACCTCGCCCGGAAGGTCCCGCCCGTCCGAGAGGTGAACGTCGAGCCGCGTCGCTCCGTCGACGACGTGCTGGTTCGTGAGCAGGAATCCGCCCCGGTCGATGACCACGGCCGTGGCCTCGGCGGGCATCGAGAACGGGCCGATCCCGCGGCGTCGCGCCGGTCGCAGGGTCGACACCGAGGCCACACTCGGACCGACCGTCCCAATCGCCGAGACGATCCGGCCCTCGAGGTCGGTGAGCGCCATCGTCGGGATTCCGGGGGTGAAGGGCTAGCCCCGGGGTCGGGGCAGCATCGGCTCCGGTCCCACCGGGGGCGCCGGAAACGGCTGCAGCGGGATCGGCGCGACCATCGGATCACTCCGAGAGAAGCTGCTCGAGCTTGGCGAACAGCTCGTCGACTTCCTTCTCCTTCTTACGACCGCCTTCCCAGCGGGCGTTGACGATCTGGACGAGGACCTCCGCGACCTTGTCCATCCAGGGTCCCTCCTGGGCGTCGAATCGCTTCTTGATCTTCTCTCGGAGGAGTTCGTTGTACGCTCGGTACGCGGTCCACACCCACGGACCGTGGTGGGGTCCACGGCCTTCGCCTTCCCAATCGTTGTCGCTCATTGCTTGCTCTTCGGAACTCGAGGTTCCGTGATACCCATCTCCGGGTCGAGGATATTGACCGGGTCGGGGGAGAACCGGTCACGCGGATCGGGTCCCGGTCGCGCCGGCTCGGCCCGGGCTCGAAGCCGGTAGCAGCCTACTCGCGCGTAACCAACCCGCTAAATCCCGCGCGGCCGCTCTTCTTGCCGATGGCCATCGAGGACCGGGAGCGGAACCCTGCCGCCTCGAGCGGGGGGCTGGACGAGCGGGTGCTGTCGACGCTCCAGGGCCTCCAGGGGCGCATCGCGTTCAGCGGGCTCCGCCGCGCGCTCCGCGCGCACCCCGAATCGCTCTCCCGGGCCCTCCGACGGCTCGAGCGAGAAGGACTGATCGAGCGGGGCGCGGGCGGATACCGGGCCCTCGTGGCCCCGGGCCGGGACCGGTCCCTTTCGACGGAGCTGCGGACGGTCGCGACGATCGACCTACCCCCGGGCGTGCCGGCCGAAGTCGTTCGCGGCCGTCTGTCGGGTCGATGGTTCGGTTCGCTCCGGTGGGTCGGTCTCGTCGATCGCCCCGGGGGCGGGCTCCTCTCCTGGTCGGGACGGGACGGGGTCGGATTCGTCCTGCTCGGGATCGACCACGGGGTCCTCCGCGTCCTCGTTCCCCGCGACTTCGAGGGGGACGACCCGGCCGAGTCGGAGGACGCCGCGTACGAGCTCCTCGCCCACGCGGTCGAGGCTCTCCGGTTCTCCGGGGCTCCGCCGCCGAGGGCCGCCGCGCAGCTCTCGGCCGCACCGGGTCTCGATCCCGCGTGGGGCCTCGAGAACTGAACGGGCCGGCGCTCGAGCTAAAGAGCGACCCCCTCCATCGAGTCCTCACGATGCCCGCCTATTCGCCCGGGGCGCCGCTTCCGTTCGGCGGACCCTCCGGCGGCCCCCCGCTCGAGGTCTGGCAGGTTTCGAAGACGTACGGGACCGTGCAGGCCCTGACCGACGTGAGCTTCGCGGTGCCCCGGGGTCAGATCGTCGGCCTCCTCGGGCCGAACGGGGCCGGCAAGTCCACGACGATGAAGGCGGTCCTCGGGCTGATCCGTCCCGACGGGGGCACGATCCGGGTCTTCGGCCGCGAGGTGCACACGGACCCCGTCGCCACGAAGCGAGAGATCGGCTACGTCCCCGAGGCCCCCTCGCTCTACGAGTTCCTCACCGGGGCCGAGTATCTCGACTTCGTCGCGGACATGTACGGTCTCCCGAGCGCCGTACGTCAGGAGCGGATCCCCCAGTTCCTCGCCGGTCTCGAGCTCGCGGGTCATGAGAACTCGCTGATCAGCGGCTACTCCCAGGGCATGAAGCAAAAGGTCGCCCTGATCTCGGCGCTCCTCCACCGACCGCGGCTCCTCGTGCTGGATGAGCCCCTGAACGGGCTCGACCCCCGCTCGGCGCGCGTCGTGAAGGACCTCCTGCGAAACCTCGCGACGAGCGAGGGGGTCGGCGTGCTGTTCAGCACCCACGTCCTCGAGATCGCCCAGGCGATCTGCGACCAGGTGGTCATCCTGAGCCATGGAAGCGTGCTCGCGATGGACACCGTCGGGGCCCTCCAGGCCCGGGCCGGTCTCGCGGGGTCCGGGCTCGAGGACGTCTTCCTCGCGCTCACCGGGACCGGAGATCTCAGCGAGGTCGTCTCCGCGCTGTCTCGGTGAGGGTGGGCCATGAACCTCCATCGGGTGCGCCGGCTCGCCTCGGTCCTCGTCGCCTCGCAGCTGCGCAGCGGGCGGAGCACCTCCGATCCGAAGAGCTTCCTCGGTCACCCGGCGCTGATCGGGGTGCTCGATGCCGTGCTCGGCCTGCTCGCCTTCTCCCTCGCGGACTTCGGGTTGAGCGCGGCCGCGCCCCCTTCGAGCCTGCTCGATCCCCTGGTCCATGCGATCCTCCCGTACCTCCCGACGATCGCGGTCGCGGCCGTCCTCGTGGCCGGGGTGATGTTCGAGCTCACCTCGACGACGAAGTTCTCGGGGAGCGACTCGGCGAACTGGCTGCCGATCACCCCACGGGAGTACGTCGCGGCCTCCTCCGCCGCGGTCGCGTACACCTACTCGCCCGCGATGGCGCTCTTCCTCGGCGGGATGCTCCCGTTCGCCCTCGCGACCGGGACCGGGGCGGTCTGGGCGGCCGCGCTCGTGCTCTCGATCGCGGCGCTCTTCGAGGGGGCCTTTGTCGTGGAGATGGTGCGCTCCGTCACCCAGCGGATGAGCGCGGTCACCGCCGGCCGACGCGGCCACGTGGCGCTCCTCCTGCGCGCGGTGCTGATCGTCGTGATCATCGTCGCCTTCCAGTTCGCCTTCAACCCCGTCCTGCTCTTCGGACTGCTCCAGCACGCGGCTCTCCTCGACGTGGTGACGGCGGTCGTGCCGCTCTTCTGGTCGACGCAGGCGCTCACCGACTGGCTGAACGGCTCGGTCGCCCTCGGCCTCGTCTTCAGTGCGGCCCAGATCGTCTTCGTCGGTCTCCTGCTCGTGCTCGCCGCGCGGTTGCGCACGAAGTACTGGCTGGTGGCGTCGAGCGAGGTCCAGCTCTCCGCCGTCGAGTACGCCGCCGGCCATCCCGCGTTGCGCGCCATCGGCCTTTCGCGCGAGGAGGCCGCGCTCGCCTCGAAGGACCTCAAGGGCTACCTGCGCCGGCGGGAGCTGCTCCCGATGCTGGTGATCCCGATCGTGCTGATCCTGATCGTCGTCCTCGAGGGCGGGACCATCGGGGGCCTCGTCGCGATCGTGTGGATCGGCTGGGTCGCCGGCTTCTTCTCGCTCCTCCTCGCCCTCTCCTCCGTGGGGCAAGAGCGCCGGGCCCTCCAGTCCCTCTACGCCTTCCCGATCACGGCCCGCAACCTGCTTCGGGCGAAGGCGGCGAGCGTCCTCATCCCCTCCCTCATCGGGGCGGTGGGCACGTCGGTCGTCGTCGGCTTCCTCTTCCGGTTCTCGGCGGCCGCCGTCCTCGAGATCGCGGTCCTGAACATCGGCGCCGCGGTCGTGCTCGGCTTCTGGGGACTCGTCTTCGCGGGACGATTCTCCGACTTCCAGGAACGCCCTCGCCCGCAGTACCTCCGCCCCGCGGCGATGCTCGGGGCGATGGGATCCGGCATGATCCTCGTCTTCGCGATCGTGGTGCCCGGCGGAGTGGCCATCCTCTCCCCGGTGCTCAACGACCTCGGCCTCGTCGCGTGGACCGCGGGGTCGATCGTGGTCCTCGGGGCGCTCGCCGTGCTTTGGGCGCGCTCCGGGTTCGACCGGATGCTCCGTGAGCTCCCGTTCTAGACTGGGGCTACAGCGGCGCGCCGCAGCTGGGGCACCGGCCGTCGACCTCGTTGCCGAGCCGACCGCAGAAGCGGCACCGCACCTTGACGACCTGGCGCTCGATGAGGGTCGAGGTGACGACCGGCGCGCCGTAGGGGAGGGCGCGCTTCGCCTCCGAGATCGCTCCCGCCCACGCGTCGGGGTCCGCGAGATCGAACTGCGGCCGGCCCAGGGCGAGCTCGATCTCGAGGCGCGGACGCCCGAGGCGCCGGCGGGACAGCGTGAGGTCCCGCACATCGTGCAGCGAAACGTCGATCACCGTCGGACTCGGCTTGCCCCGCGCAAACCCCCGCTTCCCCCCGGACTCGAAGATCAACCGACGGTTCGTGAGATAGAGCACCCCTGGACCGCGGGCGGGCGCCGGGATCTCCTCGCCTTCGAGCACGGCGTAGGCGCTGCGGAGGAGGCTCTCTCCGTTACGGAGCAGCATGGGGACGCGGGGTTCGGGATGGCCCACCCCCTCTATTATCGTCGCCTCCCCCCGGGGATTCCGGAGAGGGCCCAGAGGGTCGGAGGGCGGGACCAGCGCCCGGCTCGTCGGACCGCCCCGTCCGGGGCCTCACCACCCGACCGGGACACCCTGGTTCTGCTGGTCGAGCCACGCCTTCAGGGGGGCGAAGTACTCGAGGAGACCCCGAGCCTCCATCCGTCGTTCGCCCGTCAGGGATTCGAGGGCGTCACGCCAGTCGCGGCTCGAGCCCATCTCGAGCATCGCCAGGAGCCGGCGCCCGGCCTCCTTGGACCCGTAGATCGAGGCGCGGTGGAGCGGCCCGACCGACCCGATGACGCCGGCGAGGGCCCGGTGGAACTGGAACTGGAGGATGTGGGCGAGGAAGTACCGCATGTACGGCACGTTCGCGGGGACGTGGTACTTCGCCCCCGCGTCGAACTCGGTCTCGTCGCGCGCCCGGACGGGAGCGATCCCTTGGTAGCGTTCCCGCAGCGCCCACCAGCTCGCATTCAGCTCCTCGGGACGGATCGCTCCCGAGAAGACCTCCCATCGCCACTTGTCGACGACCAGCCCGAACGGCAGGAAGGCGATCTTCTCGAGGGCACGGAAGAGGAGCAGGTCGAGGTCGCCTGACGCGTCCGGCGCGCGCTCGATGAGCCCGATCCGTTCGAGATACTCCGGCGTGACGCTGAGGGAGATCGTGTCCCCGACCGCCTCGTGGAAGCCGTCGTGGGCGCTGTCGCGGAAGAGGTACGGCTGGTTCGCGTACGCCCGCTGGTAGAAGTTGTGCCCGAGCTCATGGTGGACGGTGTGAAAGTCCTCCCCGGTGATCTCGATGCACATCTTGATCCGAAGATCCTCGACCAGATCGACGTCCCATGCGCTCGCGTGGCAGACGACCTCGCGGTCCTTCGGCCGGAGGAGCATCGACCGAGTCCAGAAGCTCTCGGGAAGCGGCGGCAGGCCGAGGGAGATGAAGAACGCCTCGGCGTACCGCACCATGCCTTCGGCGGTCGTGTGCCGGTCCTGGAGGATGCGGGTGAGATCGATGGGCGGCGTAGAGCGGGGGGGCGCGAGCCGCGGGGTCAGGGCCTCCCAGGACTGCGCCCACATGTTGCCGAGCAGGTGCGCCGGGATCGGACCGCGCTCGGGGACGTGGTCCGCCCCATAGATCTCCCGCAGGCGACGCCGCACGTAGGCGTGCAGCGCAACGTAGAGGGGACGCACCTCCTCCCAGAGCCGATCGACCTCGCGGGCGAACGACGCCGGGGGCATGTCGTACTTCGAGCGCCACATCGCGCCGGTGTCCTCGAACCCCAGCTCCCGCGCCCCCCGGTTCGCGAGGTCGACGTACCGCACGAAGTCCTTGCGGATCCCGCGGCCGACCGCATGCCAGCCAGCCCACGCGTCCTCCAGGAGGACCGGGTCACGGCTCTCCGCGAGGATGCGGGATAGGCCCTGGAGGTCCACCGGCTCGCGGGCGCCGATCGGCGTGTGTCGCCCCCTCGAGTACGTCCCCTCCATCTGCGTGACGGTCTGCGTGAGCTCCCCGGACGCGGCGGGATCGGACGGCGCGATCAGCGGGAGCGACAGCCGGAGCAGCCGGACCTTCCGTCGGTCGACGTCCGAGAGCGACTCGGGCGGGAGACCGGTCGACTCCTTGGCGAGCTCGACCGTGGCCGCGATCAGGCGGGAGTACGCCTTCGCGGCGAGGGCCTCTGTGTCCGAAGTGATGAAGGTCGAATAGACCCAGCTCGCTTGCTGCGACTCGATGGAGAGCTCGAGGAGACGCGACTCCGTGCGACGAAGAAACTCGGTCGCCTGGGACGTCGAGGTCGCCGTGGGCACACGCTCCGCAGGGCTCTCGGAACGGGCTACGGGATATGAACTGTGGCCGCGGCTCCCGCCGAAAAGGGTCCGTTGGGGGCGCCGGCCCACCCCGGAATCGGTTCCCGCACGACTCCGGGGCCCCCTGCGGTTCCAGTGAATGTCGGGGGTTTATGTATGACGTGCGTCTGACACGCTTCGAGAGACCGTGTCGGACGTTCTGGAACGATGGACGATCCTCGCCGCTGCCCCGGTCGACTCGCCGGTCTTCGAGGAACCCCCCTACCCGCTCGCCGTCCTGCCGTGCCTCAAGTCCCGCTTCCTGCCGATCTCGCCGTTCCTCTGGAGTGAGGAGCCGTGAGCGCGGAGCTCCGCAAACCGATTCCCCCGACCCTCAGCGAGGCGAGCGTCCCCTCGGGGCCCCCGCCCAAGTTCATCCTCGGCGTGGGAAGCCCTCGGGGCTACGGAGTTCGCCCGAAGCTCTCCCCGGACGCCGCAGCGGCCTTTGCGACGTACGTCGATACCGCGAGGGCGCGCGCCGCGGTCGAAGGGCGGACGCTCGTCTATACGGTGCGCTGGAACGAGGGTTAGCTAACCCTCGGGGTCGTCCTCCAGCCCCTCCTCGTCCGCCGGCGGCTTACCCGATCGGGACGGGCGATACCGGCGGGCCTCGTTCGCCGCGAGCGCGAGCGCCGATTTCGACAGGGCGTCCGCTCGGGCGTTCTCGGACCGGGGGACCCACTCGTACCGGACCGACCGGAACTCCTTCGCGAGCTGAAGGAGCCGCGCGTGGTAGGCCTTCAAGTGCTCCTTGCGGACCTCGTACTCGCCGCGGACCTGCCGGATGACGAGCTGGCTGTCGCCGGTCAGGATGACGCCCCCCCGGAAGCCGTGCTCGAGGAGCCACTCGAGCGCCCGGATCGCGCCGACGTACTCCGCGACATTGTTGGTCGCCCGCTCGCTGTACGGGCGGGTGGCGAGACCGGCGTCCTCGTGGTCGAGCCCGACCCCCTCGATCGTGTAGCCGAAGGTCGCGACGCCCCCGCCGCGCGGAGGCTGGCACGCCCCGTCGAAGTGCACCCGGACCGGAGCGTCGGAGGCGCTCGTGATCCCGCGCGGGAGGCTCGAGTCGTCGAGGGGAACGGTCATACGCGTCGCGCCCCCCGGGCGCTGCTCGCCGTCGCGGCCGCGGCGCGGGCGATCATCGGACAGTTGCAGAACGCCTCCGCCCGGGCGCAGGTCGGGCAGGTCGGGCGATCGAGCACCATCCCGAGCGGTCGACCGCACCCGCGGCAGCTCCTCGCCCGGGTGCAGCGCGGGCACTGCACGAGCTCGGCGGGAATGTTCGTCCGGCAGTACCGGCACCCCACCGGTTCCTTCGGATTGTATCGGACCGGGGGCCGGGGCGCCTCGCGGCTCCGCGCCGTGGCAACGGCCCGGAGCACGTTGGCCTCGGAGCTCCCGAACGCGCCGGAGACCGTCGTGGTCTCGGGGTCGTGCGCGACCGCCCCGAGGAGGATGACCACGAGACCGAACGGGACGACGAACAGTCCGAGCTCCTGCTCGAGGGTGAACTGCTCGGCCCCGGTGAGGACGATCGGCGAGGCGATGAGCGCGAAGCCGAGGAGGATGAAGCCGACCCCGATGTAGACGATCGAGCGATTCATGGGTCGGTCGCGGCCGGGCTCCGCCGTTGCCAACTCGAAGAGCGAGCCCCTCCGCTTTAAGGGCCTCGCTCGAGCGCCGGCCCCGAGCACCTATTACCCCCGGGACTGTCGGGGCGTCATGCCGAACCCCACCGTCACCCTCCGGACGACCCTCGGGGACGTCCGGATCGAGATCTATCGGGACCGGGCGCCGAAGACCGCCGAGAACTTCCTCTCGCTCGTCCGCAAGGGGTTTTACAACGGGCTCACGTTCCATCGGGTCATTCCCGGCTTCATGATCCAGGGCGGCTGCCCGAAGGGAACGGGGACCGGGGGTCCGGGCTACGAGATCCCGGACGAGTTCGGTCCCGGGCTGCGGCACGACGGGCCCGGCGTGCTGTCGATGGCGAATGCCGGTCCGAACACGGGGGGAAGCCAGTTCTTCATCACGCTCGCTCCGACGCCCTGGCTCGACGGCAAGCACGCGATCTTCGGCCGGGTCCGGGGCGGCCAGGAGGTCATCGAGAAGATCGCGGCCGTGCCTCGAGACGGCAACGACCGGCCGAAGACCCCGGTGCGGATCGTCGAGGCGTCCGCCCAAGGCGTGTGATCCCGTAGAACTGGTTCGCGCCCCTCAGGGCGGATAGTCGAACGGCAGGCGCTCGCGCGGCGAGCGTACGTCTTCGATCGTGGTGACGATGCCGGCCGCGAGGCCGAGCCCGGGCACGAGAAGGAGGAGCCCGATTACCCCCTCGACGCCGATCCCGACCGAGATCCCGTGCTGGGGAAGGCCGAAGACGAGGGTCGCGGCGAGGAAGAAGGTGAGCAGATAGAGGATCGTCACCACCGACACCGCCATCGAGAGTGGGCCGTACGCCCGGGTCGGCTTGAGAATGTAGCGCGCCGTGCTGAGGACGGAGATCGCGAGGCCGGCGACCGTCACGGTCAGGATCGAGATCGGCACGTGGAGACCGTGGGTGGAGAGGAACGTCAGGAGGGCTACGGGGATGCCGACGAGGATCACGATGAGCGGCAGCAAGCGGAGGCCGCCCGCCAGGATCCGGTAGCTGAGCGACGGGATGCGGTAGCCGATCGGGCGGGGGGGGACTTCCGCGCTCACGGGATCGGCTCCGGGGGAAGCGGGATCGTGAGGCCGCCCGAGAGGTACTCCGCGGCAACCGTCCCGCCGGCGGGCGAGCAGCCGGAGACGATCGACACGTCCTTCGTTTGGTCGAAGGACCCGCCCGGGGGGACCGAGACGGGGAACGAGCTACCGCCGCAGCTGGGTCCGTTCGCCGACACCACCGAGAAATCGAGGGTGCCGGCCTCGTCGAACGACGCGTGGTTCTGCCACTGGATCGTCACGGGGACCGCGTAGCCCCCGCTCACCGGGACGGGGGCGCCGACCGACACCTGGAGGTCGGCGAAGGGGGCTCCCCAGGACTTGTTCGTCTCGACCGCGATCGAGACGGGGATGAGGTACGCGTACGTCGCGTTGCCCCACACGCTGACGTTCAGGACCTGGTTTTCGGTGAGAAGCGAGGCTCCGGGCCCGGAGGTCTCGATGGGCAGATAGAAGGCGATCGTGATCGGCTGGAGCGCGCCGCTCGCGAGCGTGACCGGCCCGAACGATCCCTGTCCGAGATAGACCGAGGACTGGTTCAGGACGCGGACATGGACCGAGAAGGCCGAGATCGGGTAGAACCCGTGGTTCGAGAAGTTGAGATCGCCGGTGACCGCCACCGTGTCGTTCGAGTCGAACGAGGCCGAGAAGTTGCCCGCGGTGGGTCCGGAGCGGACCACCTCGACCGCCGAGTAGGCGGCGCTAGCGAGGAAGAGGATCACGACGACGAGAATGACGAGGGAGATGCGGCGGAACCACCGCGCGAGTCGGTACAGCCCGGGCGGAGTACGACTCTGCGGGAACCACGGGTTGCTCACGAGGGCCCCCCGTTCGTAAGAAACGGGGGTGTCCCCTTTGAAAAGGTTGTGGACCACGGCCTCCGGGCCCGAAGGGCGTTTCCGGGAGCGCCGGGCTAACCGCCGGCGCCCGGGACCGCCCGGGCCGGGGCTTCGACCTCGAAGACCGAGTGCAGGATGCCGAACTCCTCCGCCATCCGGGACCGAAGGGCGGCGAGGACGGCCATCGAGTCTCGGAGCGAGATCTCGTCGACCTCGACGTGCGCGGTCATGCAGACAAGCGTCGGACACACCGCCCAGACATGCAGGTCGTGGACCGCGGCCACGTGCGGGATCGAGCGGGCGGCCCGGTCGATCGCGTCGACCGATAGGTTCCGGGGCGTTCGCTCGGTCAGCACGTCCGCGCCATCGCGGAAGAGCGGCAACGACTCGTAGACGAGGATCGCCGCGATCACCAGGGCCGCGGCGGCGTCGACCCACGTCCAGCCGGGCCGCCAGAGCAGCAGCGCCCCGTCGGTCACGAGCGCGGCCGTGATGGCGAGGTCGCTCGCGAGGTGGACGACCACGCTACGCAGGTTCAGGTCCCGCGTGCGGCGAGGGACCCGCCGAATCAGGAGGAGGTTCGTGGCCCGAAGCCCGAAGGTCGGGATCGCCACCAGCAGCAGCCAGACGGCGTCGACCGGCCCGGCGAACGGGACCGCCCGAACGAGCGAGCCGATCGCCTCGTAGGCGAACACCGAGCCCGTGGCGAGGACGAGGCCGGCATTGAGGAGCCCGGCGAACACCTCGAACCGGTGGACCCCGAAGGTGAAGCGCTCGCTCGCCCCACGCCCGGTCGCCTGCAAAGCGAACCAGGAGACCGCGAACGCGAGCAGGTCCGGCACGTTGTGGACGGCATCGACCGTGAGCGAGAGGCTCCGGGAGAGCCAGGCGCCCGCGATCTCGAGGACGAGGACGACGAGGGTGAAGACGAACGCCCACTGAAATCCGGTGAGAACGAGGGTCTCGGCTTCCGTCTCCCCATGCTCGAGCTCCGGCATTCGGGCCGTCCGCGGTGGGTTCAGGCGGGGAAAGAAGATGAATCTCGGCCTCGAGAGTCGGACCCGACCGCCCGCCCCCCTTCGCTAGGAAGAACGCTCGCGCTAGCGGCCGTGACCGTCAGGGACCGATCGGAGCTCGAGCTTCGGTCCCCACGGCACGGCGGGGCGGGTCGATCCGGGGCGGCGGCCGAGGGGCTTCACGAGCACGATCCCCGAAACCGCGACTCAAGCCAACCACCAGCCGAGAAGAGCCGAAGCGCCGAGCCCGATCCAGAGCACGGCTGAGCAGGCTCCCGGGTGACGCATCGGGGCACCTCGTTGAGTCCGGTCGATGGACGCCGCCCTCGCACGCGGCTAAATAGTCGGATTCACCCGGCCGCCTCATGCGGCCCATCACCGAACCTCTGACCCCGCTGGACCCGAGCGGGAGGGCCGCCTTGGCGCGTTGGATGGGCGACAGCCCGTTCTCGGCGCTCTCCGCCGGTCAGGTGCGAGACGGTCACTGCGAGGCCTACGCGGCCGGGGACCTGGGCGCGCCGGCGATCGCGGTAGTGCGTTCGGCCGCAGAGCCGACCGAACCCGCGGCCTTCGGCCGCGACGTCGACTCGCTCTGGAGCCTCCTCGCTCGGGTCCCGGGGTGGTACTGCGTCAACGTGGCCGTGGACCTAGCCCCGGCGGTAGCGAGGCTGTTCCGCCGCCGACTGCAACAACCCGCCCAGATCCTGAGCGAGCGTTACTATGTTCTCGATCGCGAGGTCGAGAGACTTCCGGGACCAGGAGTACGGCGCCTCGGGCCCGAAGATTCGGAGCTCGTCCACCGCTCGGAGCCGATCTTCCGGTCGTTCTTCTTGGGTCATGGCAGTCCCGAGCGGACGCTCTCGGAAGGCACGGCCGCGGGCATCGTCGTGGACGACGCTCTGCTCTCCGCGGTGACCACGTCCGCGTGGGCCGGCCTCCACGTCGATCTCGGCGCGGTGACCGTTCCCAACCGGCGAGGCCAGGGGTTCGCCACCGCCTGCGCTGCCGAGGTGTGCGCCGCGCTCCGAGCTCGAGGGTTGCGACCGGTCTGGGCCGCCGGTGAGCGGAACATCGCTTCCTGGCGGGTACCGGAAAAACTCGGGTTCGAATTCGTGGGCCGTCGCGAGTACGTGGTCTTCGAGGGGCTTCGGTCCGAGGGGTACCACCCCGCGCAGGGAGCTTCGGGCCCAGCGTGATCTCGGAGGCCGATGACTCGGAGAACCGAAGGCGAGGCCGGTGCGCCCCGAGTGCGGGAACATCCCTGCGGCCCGTGAAGGCGGAGGGTCACTGGGGTCCGGGGCTCTGTCCCGCGCGGGCCACCCGAGCGAGGACGCTGAGCGCCTCGACCGTGGCCCAGCGGCTCGGCTCGCCGGGGGGTTCGAGGCGCAGGGGAAACACCGGGCCGGGGAACTCATACCCGCCGCGGCGGGGATCGAGGTCCGGATGGTCCGCGTCGAGCGCCCACGTCCCGTCCGGCCGCCGCTTCTGTTCGAGCCAACGAAGGGCCGGTCGGAGCCGGGGGTCCGCGCCGTATCCGAGGCGCGTGAGGACCCGAAGCCCCACGAGGAGGTCGTAGTAGTAGTGGTTCGGATAGTGGATGCGGAACCACGGCGGGTAGCGCACCCTACCTTCCTCCATCAAATGGCGGCGGAGATAGAACTCCGCTCCCCGTTCGATCGAGCCGCGCACCGAGTCCTCGCGCGCGTCCTCGGGAATCTCCGCGAGGGCCGCGAGGCCCTCCCAGCCGTCCAGCGTCCCCGTTCGGGATGGAAAGCAATGCCATCCTCCGTCCGGCTTCTGGGTTCGCACGACCCACGCGATCGAACGCTGGACCGCGGGGTGTTCGAGGTAACCGAACCGGACCAGCGTCCGGACCGCGTTCCCGGTGACGCAGATCTCTCCCGAATTGCCCGTCAAGACCCCGCCCTTCCCGGTCCAACGGTCGAGGATCAGTGTTGCCGTCCTCCGGACCCGGGGGTCCGATCGGGTCACGCCGAGATCTCCCAGGACGATTGAGTTCCAGTTCGTCACGATGTACTTGGGGCGGTACAGGTCCGTGGCGGAGGATCCCCGGGTCGCCCAGTGGCCGTCCGGGAACTGCCCGCTCAACAGGCGCGCGGCCCAACCCGACCGACCGATCTGACGTCGGGCGCGTCGCACGCGCGGATCTTCGGAGGGAAGTCCTGCGACGTCGACCCAGAAGCGCCAGCGGACGCTCGGGTCCGAATCTCTTTCCGTGAGCCAGCGTTGAACTTGTGGGGCGATCTTCATCGAGGAACCGTATCGGACCGGCCTAATCAGGTTCGCTCGCCCCATCCGCCGCCTCAATGGGTCGAGACCGTTTCCCAGGACCGACGAACGATCGGGAACCGCTCGAGCGCCCTCCGTCTCCGTTTTCTCGAGGCGAGTCGCCCGGAGTTCTATCCCATCTCGCGAAGGGCTGAGGGTTCCCAGACGATGAACCGCTCGAGACGTGGCCCCTTCCACCAGGACCGGTCCGGAACGTTTTCCGTTCCGAGCCGTCGGAGAATCTCCTGGTGAACCTCGGGCGGTATCGAGCCCCGGACGAACCATCCACCGGCTTCCGCGCGGCGTCGGATCGCCTCTTCGCTCAAGGCAGGGGGCTGGCCTTCGACCACCCGAACCTCGCTCGGGGGGGCGATCGCGCGCAGGTCATCGAACGTGTGCCAGAATCGGGGACCCCGTTCGGGCAGCGAGTACCCGAGCTCCTGGGCGAGCGCGCGGTAACGTCGATAGAATTCGACTCGCGCGTCGCCGGGTCCTCGCGACGGTCGTTCGGGGAGGAGTACCACGACCTTGTGCCGGGCGACGCGGCCGAGCTCTCGGAGCACGGCCGCCGGCTCGGCGACGAGCTGAAGGACGTGCGCGGTGAACGCGGCGTCGACGGCATCGTCGCGAAGAGGGAGGCGCCTCAGGTCTCCCCGAACCAAGGCAATGATCCCCTTCGTTCCGGCCCGACGCATCATGGCGACCGATAGGTCCACTCCGAGGACTTCGAATCCGCGGGCGTGCAGCGGGGCGGCGAAACGGCCGGTCCCGACTCCGCCGTCGACCAGACTGCGGCATCCGCTCAAGAGTTGGACAAGCGAGTCGAGCTCCGTCTCGGAGGGGGGGCGACGCGTTTCGTCGTAGGTGGGGGCGACGCGGTCAAACTCGACCTCGGGGCTCATGGAATGCACAGGGCCGTGGCCGACTTATCCTCCGTCCTCGGGTCCGGGTCGGGGTGGGAGACCGAGACGATCTCTTCCCGGTCGAATCGTCCCGGGCGTTCCACGAGTCGCTCGCCTCGCGAGATAAGGCGTTCTCCGTCGTCCTCGGGGGTCGGCATGCCGACTTTTCTGAGGCCTCCTGGAGCCCTCTTCTCGCGTGGCTCCGGGAGAGATATCCGGCATGATCCGCTCCGGTGGGGACCTAGACCGAGGCTGCGAGTCCAGGCATCGCCGCGACGCTACGCCTGCCGGAGAATTCCGGGAAGAACGTAGTCGGTCAACAGCCGATCGGTGGCCTCGTGCATTCCGGGGGAGTTGTAGTTCTCGCTGGTGATCACGGCGACGGAGTCGAGTCCGGGGAACACGGCGATCTTGTTTCCACCATTTCCCTGCATGAGGTACGAGGACACTTCTTCCGTCCCCACCGCGAAACGTCGTAGCCACCACAAGTAGCCGTACTCCGTCTCCTCATCCACTCGGACCTGGGGTCGCGTCGAGCGCACCACCCAGTCCTCGGAGAGGATTCGGCGCCCGTTCCAAATCCCACGGCCGAGATAGAGCTGCCCCAGCTTCAGGAGGTCGAGGCTCGAAAGAGCGAGGCCACCTCCGGTGAAGGCGACCCCGAGCGGATTGAACTGCCACGCGGCCGCACGGATCTGCAACGGCTCGAACAACGCGGTCTGGGCGAACGCCTCCACGCTCGAGCCGGTCGCCCGGACCAGGACGCCGGCGAGCAGTCCCACGCCGGCCGTGCAATAGCTGAAGCTCCTTCCGTGAGGGCAGTCGGCCGGCTTGGTCGCCCAAGACGGAAACCCTCGTACCGGAAGATCGAGAGCGAACTTCATCCAGTCCTCCACGAGATACATCCGCTCCTCGTTTCCTCGGGAAAACCGGTTCGAGTCGTCGCACTCCAGGATCGAGCTCATCGTGAGGAGATCCTCCAGCGTGATGTCCGCCTTTCTCGGGTCGGGGTTCCGGATCGGCAGTTTATCCGAAAAGTACGGGAGGACGCGCGCGTCCACCCCGGGGAGCATTCCGCGATCGATGGCGAGCCCGATCAGGATCCCGGTGACGGTCTTCGTGGCCGAGCGGGTGTTCTGGAGCCCGGCGGGTCCGAGGCCATCAAAGTAACCCTCGTACGCGAGGCGGCCCCCCGTCGCGATCAGCACGCTGGTGGTCTTGGGAAACGAACCGGCGCGGATGGCCTCCTCCACGGCACGAAAGTGCGAGGGAGAACGCCCCGACTGGGCCGGCTCGAGCCGCGCCCACCCATCTTCCGGACGGTTCCCGTCCGATGGCATGCTCCCGTGAGCCCCGGGTCATAGTAAAGCAACCGCAGAGGTACCGGACCGGTGCGATCGCCGGGAACGTACCGTCCCCAGCCGCCGGCCCCGCGGCGGTCAACGGGAGCGTGGCGTCTCCCGGCGGTGAAGAACGGGTGCGTCCCGTACCGCTCGCATCTTCT
>JASHPK010000018.1 GCA_030038095.1 Thermoplasmata archaeon
TTCTCGAAGTTGTGCTCGCCGACGAACCGGTCGAACGCCGTCCGGCTGGCCGCATCCCAGGTCCCGTTCAGCCGGCCGGTGTAGTATCCGAGGACATGCAGGTCGTGCTGGACTCCGACCGCGACCTCCCCCGCGATCGGCTGCAGGCTCGCGGGGTCCTCCCGGTTGAGCATCGTCAGGTCGTAGAGGCGGAACACCCGCCGGAGCTCCTCGATCGGCGCGACGTGGTCATCGACCCGCACGTCGATCCACCGGTCGCTCTGGCCGTATCCGGCGCCCTTCTTACTGACGAGGAGGGCCGCGGATTGCTGCCCCCGCCGGTCGCCGCCCTCGCGCTGGCCGGCGACCAGGGCCGCCAGCAGCCGGTCCGCGATGTCGCCGCCGGTCGACTCGTACGCCCGGGCCATCGCCTGGACGACCGCCGGTCCGAACAGGATGTTCCCCTGGCAGGTGAACCCGTCGCCGACGACCTGGCCGGCCCAGTCCATGCATTTCGACCCGGTGTGCGCCGCGGCGCCCCCGTGGGCGTCGACGACCCCCAGCTGGCGCTCGTCGCGGCCGGGGTCGGCCGCCACCAGCCGACGCACGGCGTCCTTCGCGCTCAACCCCTGGCGCAGGAGGACGAGGCCTTCCGGCCCCCAGGCCGGGTTGGACGCGGCCTGGGTCGCGACGGCACCGACCCCGGCCTCGGCCCACGGGACGACGGAGCCGACCGAGATGAACTTCGACTGCACCGCCACACCGCACGTTCCGTCCGACGGGTCGCACGCCACGATCGAGAAGGTTCCGAACCGGTAGGGCATCGCCGCCCCGAGGCGTGTCACGCCTTAACGTGTCGGAGGTCCGTGGGCGCCCGGGCCGGCCTCGAACCGCGCCAGCGCCTCGAGGATCGTCTCGACGCGGCGGGTGGCCTCGTCGTGGCGGCCCGCACGGTAAGCCCGCTCGGCGGCCGCCAAGTCCTGGACCAGGCTACCGACCTCAGCCCCCTGAGCGGCGAGCACGGAAAGCAACCGGGCCGCGAGGCGGATCCGGTTCCCCGTGCGGTCCTCGTCCGGATCCGGGGTGTCGTCGTCCGGCCCCGAGGGAGTGTACCCCACCAACCCGCGGGGCCACTGGGTGACTTCGCCCTCACCCCGGCGGACCGACCGCGGGGCCGCCTCGTCCGGGGCCATCGCTGCGGACGCTCACGCCTCGCCGGCTTCGTCCGCCGGCTCGGCGGGGGCGGGGCGGGCGCGACCGGCCGGGGCGAGGGGCTTGGGGACCCGTTCGCGCACGGCTAGCCACACCGCGTCCAGGCGCTCGTAAACCGCGGGCACCAGGCCTTCGGCCGCCAGGATCGCGGCCGCCTCGTCGACCCGGGGGGCCAGGGCCGAGAGGTCGGTCCCGTGGGCGGTCGCCCAGGCGACGCTCGCCCGGGCGAGGGCCAGTTGGTCGTCGACGGTGCGTCGGGCACGGCGCGCCTCCTTCTCGTCGGCGGCCAGCCCGTGCTCCGGGTCCCAGTGCGGGGGCATCGGGGGCGGAATGGCGACCCGCAGTCGGCGGAACGGCTCGGGCAAGGTCGGCCAGCGTGGCTCGTGGAATCGGATCGCCAACTGGTCGAGCGCCTGGATCGCGGCGCCGTAGTCGCCGGCGGCGTAGGCGGTCTCCGCCCGGTCGAACGGGGCGATCAGCTCCGCGCTCGGCGCACCCTTCCATACGTCCAGGTGGAGGGCGACGCGGGCCGGACCCAGGCGGCGGAGCGCCAGCCGTTCGGGGGTCTCGGGCACGACGGGCACCGGCGGCGTCCCGGGCTCGTCCTTGGGCGGGGGTCGGTTCGGTGCGCCGGGCATGGTCCGGTTCGGGGCGTCTACAGGAACGCCTCGAACTCCTTCGTGACCTCGGGGTACTTTTCGTGGACGGCTTTCAAGATGTTGTGGACGTTCAGCTTCTCGAGGCGGACACCCGCGAGCGCGTCGATGATCTTGTCGAACGTCGCGTCGGAGAGGGTCGTCAACTTCTCCTTGGCGAGCCAGTTCCGGTAGAGCTTCTCCTCGAGCCGCGCCCGCCAGCCCTTCTCGTACTTATCGAGGAACGCCTTCGACGTGTCCCCGGTCTGGGCCGCCTCGGCAGCGACCGTGCCGCAGATCTTCCCCGCGATGCAGCCGTTCGCGATGCCGCCCCCGGTGAGGGGGTCGATCATCCGGGCCGCGTCGCCGACAAGCATGAAGCCGTCCGAGACCGTCTGCTTGAGCGGCGGAGAGATCGAGACGCCGCCGCCGACCATGTCGATCTTCTTGCCCTTCGCGTACCCCGGGTGCTTCTCGATCCAGCGATCGAGGTAGATCCGGGCCTCCGCGGTCGTCTTGATCTGGCTGACCTGCACGCCGATCCCGACGTTCGCGAGCCCCTCCGCCTTCGGGAAGACCCAGACGTAGCCGCCGGGCGCGCACTTCCCGAGGTAGAAGTCGCAGTAGCGGAGGTCGGAGTCGACCCCGGTCATGCGGTACTGGAGGCACGTGTCCATGTCGCGGAGCGCGATGTTCGTCGGAAGGCCCGCCCAGCGCCCGACCTGGCTCTCGAACCCGTCCGCGCCGATCGTCACCGGGGCCCGGATCTCGAACGTCTCGCCGAACTCCTTCGCCCGGACGCCGACCACGCGGCCGTGCTCCTTCCGGACCTCGACCGCGGCGGTCTTCAGGTGGATGTCGACCCCCGCGTTCGCGGCGTCGATCGCGAGCGCCTTGTCGAACCCATCGCGCTCCACGACGTAGCCGACCTCGTTGCCCGCGTGCTTCTCGTTGATCTCGAAGATCTTCTCGCTGGGCGAGAAGATCCGCGCCCCCTCGACCTCGACGTTGATCCACTTCCCCGGGGTGATCCCGACCTCGGGGAGCCAGTCCTTGCTCATCCCCTCCCCGCAGCGGACCGGGCTCCCGATCTCCTGGCGCTTCTCGATCATCACGACCCGGGCGCCGCCTTTCGCGGCCCACTTCGCGGTCATGCTGCCGGCGGGACCCGCGCCGACCACGAGGACGTCCGTCTTCAGGTCCGCGACCATGGGGCTCCCTTCCTCTCCCGAGCTCGGCGTCAGCCGATCTCGATCGCCCCGACGGGGCAGGCCTTGACGCAGATCTCGCAGCGGGTGCAGACCTTCTCGTCGAAGGTGATCCGGGTCTCGTCGAGGTAGATGCAGTTCAGCGGGCAGATCCCGACGCACGCCCCGCAGTAGATGCAGAGCTGGCCCGACGACTCGATGTGGAGGCTCTTCTTGCTCGGCAAGGTGCCGACCCCGGTTCGCACCATTTCGGTCGATATTAAAGGCTATGTCACGGAGGCGCCGACGACCGAGGGGAACTCGGCGCCCGGAGCGGGACGGAGACTAGTGCCCCGCGGGGGCCGGCTCCTGCTCCGCGAGCCAGCGCTCCGCGTCGATCGCGGCCATGCAGCCGGAGCCGGCGGCCGTGACGGCCTGGCGGTAGCGGTGGTCCTGGACGTCCCCCGCCGCGAAGACCCCCTCCACGCTCGTCCGCGTGTGCTCCCGGACCTCGAGATACCCGTCCTTGTTCATCGCGAGATGGCCCCGGAACACCTCGGTCGCCGGGTCGTGGCCGATCGCGACGAAGAGGCCTCCGACCTTGAGGTCGGTCGTGCGGCCCGACGGCAGGTGTTTCAGCCGCACGCCCTCGACCTTCTCGCCGCCCAGCACGTCGGTGACGACGGAGTCGAGCTCGAGCGAGATCTTCGGGTGGCTCCGGACGCGCCGCTGCATGATTGGGCTCGCCCGCAGCGCGTCCCGTCGGTGGACGATCGTCACGTGCGTCGCGAAGTTCGTGAGGAAGAGGGCCTCCTCCATCGCGGTGTCCCCGCCTCCGACGACGACGAGCGGAAGGCCCTTGAAGAAGAATCCGTCGCAGGTGGCGCAGGCGGAGACTCCGTGGCCCTTCAGCCGATCCTCGGAGGGGAGCCCGAGCCACCGGGCGTTCGCCCCCGTCGCGATGATCACGGCGTCCGCCCGGATCGTCCCGTGGGTGCCCGTGGAGAGTTCGAACGGTCGCTTCGCGAAATCGACCCCGGTGACGTTGTCGTCGAGGAACTCCGCTCCGAACCGGCCGGCCTGACGGCGCAACAGATCGACGAGCTCCGGACCCTGGACCCCATCGGGGAAGCCGGGGAAGTTCTCGACGTCGGTCGTGATCAAGAGCTGCCCGCCCGCCGGGACCCCCGCGACCACGAGCGGCTTGAGCTCCGCCCGAGCGGCATACAGCGCGGCGGTCAGGCCGGCCGGACCGCTCCCGATGATCGCGACGCGGCTGGACCGGTGGGGAGTCGCCGTACCCATGGGGCAGCGAGGCCGGCCCCGGGTTAAAGCGCCAGCGAGGTCGGTGGCGGGGGGGTGAGCCGGTGGCCCTCGGGGCCGTTCACTCCGCCGGACCGCGAGGCGGCCGGTGCCTCAGCTCCCGCGCGAGGAGCTCGCCGCGGGTCGAGAGCCGGTAGACCTTGAGCCGTCGGGGCTGGCCCCGGACGTGGCGGACGTCGACCTCGAGGATCCCTCCGTCGACGAGCCGGCGGAGGACGTTCGTGAGCGCGTTCTGCCGGACGCCGAGCGCCGCGATCATTCCCGACTGGGTCGCTCCGGGGGGGGCGACCTCGTACGGGCCCGGATTCCCTTGGGCGGCGAGATGGAGGACGATTCGCTGCGAGAGCTTGAGCGCGTCGCTCGTCGAGTGGGTGACGGGCGGAGCCGGGGCGATCTCCCGGACGGGGGTGGGGGCGGGAACCGGTGGACGCGCGGCCGGTGCGGTGGGGGACGACGCGGGGGGTGCGAGCGAAGGCGGACCCGTGGTCGCCCCGTCCGGCACGCCCCTCGGGCGGCGGGAAAGCGACCAAGACCGGGCGGCGAACGCGACCACCGCGACGACGAGGCCGACCGCGAAGCCCACCACGCCCCAACCGAAGCTCCCAAGTCCGGTGACCCCCGGGGGGGCCGCCGCGGCGGGGGCGGTCGAGACGTTGACCCAGATCCCCTGCTCGGCCTCGTCCGCCCCGGTGTCCTCCACCGACAGGACCGCGTAGAAGTTCCCGGGTCGCTCGTAGGTCCATCGCACGCTGGTGCCCGAGCCCGTCCCCCCGTCGCCGAACGACCAGTTGAACGCGACGTAGGTCGTCGTCCCGCCGGAGGCGGTCCCCTCGAAGGTGACGGTGAGCGGCACCGCGCCGGTCGTCGGAGTGGCCGAGACGCGCACGATGAGCGGGCCCGCGACGGCGTGGATGGCGATCGACGCGTTCGATAGATCGCTGCCCTCGTGCACGACCAACGACGCGGTGTAGAGCCCCGGACCGGCGTAGACGTGGCTCGGCCTCCCCGCGGAGGCCCCGCTGCCGTTGAGGAACCCCCCGTCGCCGAAGGTCCAGTTGTACGCCGTGGGCGTGCCGGAGGAGACGTTGGTGTCGAAGTCGACGGTGAGGGGCGCCGAGCCGTACGACGGGGTCGCGGAGAGCGAAACGGTGAACCCGGCGGCGGGACCGGTCGGATGGGCCTGGACGACCGGCGGGACGGCCCCCGCCACGGCGAGCACCGCTCCCGCGGCGAGCAGCCACGCGACGGCCCGTCGGTGCATCCCGAGCGACGACGTCACCCCGCGATTTACCTCTCGCTCCCCCGGTCGACCGTCGCCGGCCGGTCCCGGCCGGCGTTCGTCTCCAGCGCCGAGACGAGGCTCGCCCCGTCCTTCTGCCGGCCGCGCCGGCGCAGGAGGAGCCCGACCCCGACGCCCGAGATGAGGGCACCGGCGGCCGCGATCCCGAGGTACTCGAGGACCACGACCGTCGAACCGCCCGAAGGTAGGAAACCGCTCGTCTTACCGGCCGACACGGTGGGGGTCGTGGTGACGTTGACCACGCCGAGCGCCACCGTGAGGTTGTGACCCGCCGAGTCCGTGACGGTCAGGGTCGGGTCGAAGATCCCCGCGGTCGTGTACGCGTGGGCGACGACCGCCCCGCTCACCGAGGAGGCGACCGTGCCGTCGCCCCAGGCCCACTCGACGGAGTAGGGTGCGGTGCCGCCCGAGACCGTCGCGAGGAACCCGACCGCGAGGGGCGCCGGCCCGCTCAAGCTCGAGGAAAGGACCGAGACGTTGAGGGGGTTGCCGGCCGTCACGACGATCGACACGGTCGAGATCGTTTCGTTCCCGGTCGCGTCCACCACCGTCGCGGTGGCGGTGTAGTTCCCCGGCGTGAGGTAGGTCGTGGAGTCCTGCCAGTAGGCCGTGGTCGCGTCGATCGTGGACGACGAGCAGTTCCCGCTGGACGTGCAGAGGCGGTAGGTGTACGGGGCGAGTCCGCCATAGACGTACGCGGAGAAGGTCACGCTGAGGGGGGCCGTGCCCCGGTCCGGAGAGGCGGTGAAGTTGAGGTGGAGCGCCGACCCCGCCGACTGGTTGCCCGTGACCGTGACCGTCACCGTCGCGTTCGCGTGGTTCCCTGCGCTGTCGAAGACGTAGACCACGGCGGAGTACGTGCCGGGGGTGGTATACACGTAGCTCGGCGACTCGCCCGTCCCGTTGCCGCCGTTCCCGAACGTCCAGAAGTACGTGTAGGGCGGCGTGCCGCCGCTCGCGTTCGCGTAGAAGGAGATCGTCGCGGGGGCCGGTGCCGTGGACGGGACCGCGCCCGCGTACACGGACAGGCCCGTCGAGGAGTTCCCGGTCCCGTTGCCGGACCCTCCGGAGGGGCTACCGGCGATCGTCACGATCACGCTCGCGCTCCCCTGGGCGCCGGTGCTATCGACGACCGTGACCACGGCCTGGTAGGTGCCATTGGCGCCGTAGGCGTAGCCCGGCCACTGCCCGGTGCCGTTGCCGCCGTTCCCGAAGTTCCAGGAGAACTGGTACGGGGGCGCCCCGCCGCTCGCGTTCGCCCAGAAATGGATCATGGTGTTGGCCGGGGCGCTCGACGGGTCAGCCCCGGCGCACACGGAGAGGCCCGACGAGGAGTTCCCGGTGCCGTTCCCCCCGCCGGATCCCCCACAGGGACCGCTGCCCGACCCGGTCCCGTTTCCTCCTCCCGAACCGGTACCGTTCCCGCCGGGGCCGGTGCCGTTGGTCGGGCCGGTGACGAGGATCGTGACCTCGGCGAGGCCGAAACCGCCGCCCTGGAACGTCACGTTGAGGTAGACATCGAACGTGCCGGCAACGGTGTAGGTGTGGCTGGTGTTCGCGGAGGTCGAGAGGTTCCCGTCCCCGAACGACCAGACCGAGGCACGGACCGGCTGCGGGGAGAAGCTGCAGAACTGGACCGCGAGCGATACCGGTCCCTCGGTGGTGTTCGTCGTGATGAAGACTCCCGTCTGGTTGCCGGGGGCGGACGGGCAGGAGAACGAGCCCCCGGGATGGACCCCCGCCCGGGGCGATCCGCTCGCCGACGGGGCGAGCAGGACGATCCCGAGCGTGGTCCCGAGAAGGACAGCCCCCAGGACGGCCCAGACCGCCGCGGACATCCAGCGCGAACGACCGGGACTCGAAAGGCGGAGCGCATGCGTCATCGATGATCCTGGGTGCGTCCCGGGCTTATCTACGTCGGGCGAAGATACGCCGGAGTTACGCCGGGTACCGGCGTATCGGGAGGGCCGGCGGCTACGATCGTGGCCGGGGCAGCGTCAGCCGGCCCTCGCGGTCGACCTCCGCGTACCCCGAGTGCTGGAAGACCAGGGGCGCCCGGTCCGGACCGAGCTCGATCGCCACGACCTCTCCGAGGATGAGGACGTGGTCGAACGCGGGCGTGGTCGAGACGACCCGGCACTCGACCGCGCCGAGGCTGCCGTCGAGCATCGCGACGCCCGTGCGCCCCCGATGCACCGCGACGCCCGAGAACTTCTCGGCGGACGGGATCGGGCGAGCGAACCGCTCGCTGAGCGACCGCTGGTCGGCCCCGAGGAAGGAGGCCGCGAACGAGCCGCTCCGCTCGAGGAGGGGCGTCGTGTCCGCGTCGCGGGTGAGGCTCACGAGCAGGGAGGGAGGACGGAGGGAGACGGAGAGGAGACCGTTCACGGTGAGGCCCGCGTCGGCCGAATCGGCCCGCGTCGTCACGACCGCGACGCCCGTGGCCCAGCGAGCCATGAGGCGCCGGAACCCGGCGGGATCGACCGGGGGCCCGGGCGCGTCGGTCACTCGTCCCGCCACCGGAAGAGCCGGATCGCGGCGAGGAAGAACACGATCGCGATGACGAGGATCACGAGGAGGTCGAGGAGCGCCCGCCCGGTGTTCTGGAACAGCATCACCTGGTTCATCCCGTCGATCACGTAGTAGAGCGGCAGGACCTTAGCGACCGGCTGCAGCCAGGCAGGGAACTCGGAGACGGGGAAGAACGTCCCCGAGAGGAACATCATCGGGAAGGTGATGATGTTCCCGATGATGGCCGCGCTCTCGGGAGTCTTCGCGGCCGAGCCGGCGAGCATGCCGAGCGAGACGAAGAGGAACGGACCGACCGCGAGGAAGGGGAGGAGGCCGAGGGTGAGGGTGACGTGGGCCCCGAAGATCCCGACGCCGGCACCGACCATGATCGCGGTCGTCACGAAGCCGAGGAGGACGTACCACAGGATCCGGCTCGTGAGCCACTCCGCGCGCGTGAGCGGGGTGAGCGAGAGCTGGCGGAAGATCCCCTCCTTCCGATACGAGTTCGTCACGTCGACCATGGAGAACATCGGGCTCGTCAGGATCGTGAACCCGATCAGGCCCGGGATCAGGTAGTCGATGTACGTGTAGATCTGGCTGCCGACCTTCTCGGTGGGGCCGAGCGCGACGATCGGAGAGCCGCCGGCGGCCGCGAGGTTGAAGTAGCTGGCGACGCCCTGGATGGCGCCCGTCGCCGATCCCGCGGCCGACGGGTCCTCGGGATTCTCGTACAGGGTCAGGTTCGTCGGGCGTTTCTCCGAGAAATTCGCGCCGAACCCGTCCGGGATCACGAGGCCCACCGCGTAGCCGTTCTGGCCGAGCCAGGCGGCGAAGTTCGACGGCGTGACCGAGGAGTCCGTGACGAGCGAGACCTTCACGATGCTCGTGTTGTTCAGGGCGTTCATGAACGCCGAGCTCACGGGGGAGTTGTGGTCCTCGTTGAGCACCTCGAGCCCGACCGCGGTCGACCCCGAGTTCGAGAAGATCGCCCCGAAGAGGAGAATGAGGATCACGGGGAAGATCAGGGAGAAGAACAGCGCCGCCCCGTTGCGCAGGTAGGTGCGTGAGACGATGCGGAAGTCGGCCCCGATGTGACGCAGGTTCATCCGGCCGCCCCCGACTTGAGCGCCCCGTCGTCCATCCGACCCACGAGGCGGATGAAGACGTCCTCGAGGGTGTCCTGCTCGGTCGCGAACGAGTCCCAGGGCAGACCGCTCGCGTCGAGCGCGAAGAGCACCCGGAGCGCATCCTCCTTCCGGTGGAGGTCGATCTCGATCCTCCCCCCCTCGGCCGCCGCCTGGACCCCGAGCTTGCGCGCGAGGTAGTCCGCGAGCTCGGGCGACCCGTTCACGCGCATCCGCGCCGGGCGACCGTACTCCCGGATGATCTCCTGGGGCGTCCCCGCCGCGATGATGTTCCCTTGGTGGATGATGGCGACGCGGTCCGCGAGGATCTCGGCCTCCTCGAGGTAGTGGGTCGTGAGAAACACGGTCCGTCCGTCGCGCTTGAGCGCGCGGATGACCTCCCAGATCGCGCGACGGGCGTGGGGATCGAGCCCGGTCGTCGGCTCATCGAGAAAGCAGATCTCCGGGTCGTTCGTCAGCGCGAGAGCGAGCCCGAGCTTCTGCTTCTGGCCCCCGGAGAGGGTGTCGTACCGGGAGTCGATCTTGTCCAGCAGTTCGACCTGGGCCAGGATCTTCTTCGGATCGGCCCCCGTGTGGAACAGGGCCCGATAGTACTCGATCGCTTCTCTCGGCGTGATCTTGTCGAAGAAGCGGAACTCCTGGGGGATCACGCCGATGCGACGATGGAGCTCCGCGCCCTGGCTCCAGGGATCGAGGCCGAGGACCGAGACCGAGCCGTCGGTCTTCTGCCGCAGCCCTTCGAGGATCTCGGTGGTCGTCGTCTTTCCGGCCCCGTTCGGGCCGAGGAACGAGAACACCGAGCCCGCGGGCACCTCGAAATTGATGCCGTTCACGGCGGTAAGGGAACCGTACCGCTTCACGAGGCCGTGGACCTCGATCGAGCCCGCCATCGGGATGCCGTGGGGCCGGGACATATCAAACTATGCGGCCCACGGCGACCCGAACCTGCGGCGAGGTCGGCCGGGGCGCGGTTCGGCCCGGGGGCGGGCTGGCCCCCGCTACGCACGGCGGGCGCGCCGGAACCGGAGGATCCCCCCGGGCCCGACGCGTCGTCGTCGGGGCCCCCGGGGGTGGGGGAACGGGGGCGTAGGGCCCGCGAAGGCACCGGGGTCCTGCGCTGTCGATCCGCTCGTCGGCCGTGACCGGACGGTCACCTGAGGCACCGGAGGGGTCGACACGGAAAGGGATCGGTCGGCCACCCAGCTCCCTTCCCGTCCGTTCGAGGTCTCCACGGAGGGAGGGAGGAGGCCTCGGTATTTGTATGTTGTAACGTTAACTACGTGAATGGTCGGAATTCGGGGTGCGCCCGACCGCCCGAGAGAAGAGCCCCAGGGCGAGCCGCCCCTGCTCGGTGAGCCGTACCCGTCCGCGGGGCCCGGCCGACTCCGCCTCGATGAACCCCCAGCGCTGCTCGAGGGGATCGAGGCGGCGACGCAGGCGGCCGTGCTGGGCCTGCGGGGAGGTGATCACGCCGCGGTCCGGTCCGGGCCGATCGAGCCCGAGCTCCCGGATCAGCTCGTGCTTGCGGAGCGCCCCGCCGCGGCGGTCGAGGGCTTCGAGGACTTCGACGAGCTCCCGCGCCGGCGACCGGAGCTCGTAGACGTTGACCGGATCGACCCGCTCGACCACGTCATGGACGGCCCTGACCCGCGGCGTGCGATCCGAGTACCAGGCGCGAGAGACCTGAACGTAGTACGGTTCGCCCTTCCACAGCATGCACGCGAGGGTCCCGGCGATCGCGGTGATCTTCGTGCCGGTCGACACATTGACCCGCAGCGGAAGGACGTCGGGGGCGTTGCGGTCGGTCCGTCCCTCGAGGGTGAAGATCGACCGGTACGAGGCGAGCGCGCGGAAGACGTCCCACAGATCGGTCCGGACGATCCGCACGTCGATGGGCCACGGCATCCGGCCGAGGCGGTGCTCGACCTCCGCGACGAAGGGTGCGGCCGCGTCCTTCTCGTCCCGGGTCACGAGGTAGACCCGGTCGGCCCGCTCCCGGGCGATCGGCTCGAGGATTCGCTCGACCTCGAAGCCGACGGGCGCGATATGGACCCGCGAGTGCGGCGACCCCGGCGGCGGAGAGGGCACGCTCGACCTCGAGCCACGCGAACGGGCCACGGGAAGGCGACCGCGGCCGCTCGGAAGACGTTGCCGCCGTCCAGAGGCTAGGTTGATGACGGCGGGCCCCTTGGGGAGTCGATCGCGCCGCTCGCGGAGCGGCGTCGCGATCGGAGGACGGCGATGTCCGAAGGTCCCACGTCGCGCGAGCTCACCCTCTCGTTCTCGGTCGGTCTCGCGAAGTCGGAGGCGTTCCCGCTGCTCCTGCGGGAGCTCACGGACGGTCTCCACCGCCTCGGGATCGAGGCACAGCTCGTCGCCGGGGGCGCGGTGGTGCATCGGGGGTCGAGCATCGGCTCGGTGACCGAGAGGGAGGACGGGGGCTCGGTACGCCTGACCTGGCAGTCGGCGCCCTGGTCCGACTCGGCCCCGCTCAAGATCGCGCTGCAGTGCTCGGGCGAAGGGACCGGATCCCGCATCACCTTGGAGGTCCAGGGCTGCGAGCGACCGATCGGGGATGGGGGTCCGGAGCTTCTCGGCTGGCTGGCGACGAGCTTTCTCGCGCCGGCCCTCCACTCGCTGGCCCCCTCGACGTTCGGGGACTGGCTGACCGACCGGCGGGCGCGGCGCCCCGCGGGCCCCTGGAGCGAGGAGACCTACCGCGATCCGAAATTCCACTGGCCGAACTTCCTTCTGATCCTGGATCGCCTTCCCTTGGGTCGCGAGGACCGGCTCCTCGAGGTCGGCTGCGGCGGAGGCGCCTTCCTCCGCCGGGCGCTCGAGAGCGGATGTTCGGCCGTCGCGATCGACCACAGCCCCGAGATGGTCCGGACGGCCCGGTCGCTCAACCGGACCGCCGTGGAAGGGGGACGGGCCGACATCCGAGAAGGGGAGGCGGACCGGCTCCCCGTGCCGGACGAGGAGTTCTCCTGCGTCGTCTCCACCGGGGCGTTCGGGTTCTTCCCCGACCCGGAGGCGGTCCTGCGGGAGATGCATCGCGCCCTGCGACCCGGCGGACGCCTCGCGATCTTCAGCGCGACCTCCGCGCTCCGCGGCACCCCCGCCTGCCCCGAGCCGATGGCGTCCCGCACCCATTTCTACGATGACGAGGAGCTCCGCGAGATGGCGGCGCGGGCGGGGTTCGCCTCCGTCGAGGTCGAGCAACCCACCCTGCGCCGCTACGCCGAGGAGGCCGGGATCCCACCCGAGGCGATGGCCCTGTTCGAAGGCGGAGGCGGCGCGCAGCTGCTGCTCGCCCGCCGGCCCTCCTGAGGCTCCCGGCCGCCCGGTGCGGCCGCGGACACAACGATTTATCGCAGGACCCGTCGTCCAGACCTCCTCCCGAGGTCCGTTCCATGGTCCGTCCCCTCGCAGAAGCGTTGCGGGGAGGGGTCCTCCTGTTCGAGCCGGCGCCCCCCTCCGCCCGAACGCCCGCGGCCCGGATCGCCGAGCGGATCGCGGAGATCGAACGGCTCGTCGCCGAGGTCCCTCGGCTCGATGCGCTCGACGTTCCCGAGCTGATCGACGAGAACCATGAGGGCCGGCCGTTCTACCGGAGCGCCGACCCACGGGAGTACGCCCGGGCCCTCGCGGCCCGCACCGGGCTCGAGGTGATCGTCAACAAGGTGGTGGCGCACGTCGAGACGCCCGCCCTCGCCCGCTGGGCCGAGGAGACCGCCCGGAGCGGGATCCGGCACGTGGTCCTCGTCGGCGGCTCGAGCCGGTACATCCCGTACCCGGGCCCGTCGGTCGTCGAGGCGGACCGCCTCTGCCGCCCGTACGTGCAGGGGGCGGGCGGCCTGCTCGGCAACATCGCGATCCCCCAGCGGGAGGGCGAGGCGCATCGGATGCTCGCGAAGACCCGATCCGGGGCCGGGTTCTTCACGACCCAGCTGGTGTTCGACCGGGAAGCGCCGACGCGGATGCTGGTCGAGTACGACCGTCTCTGTCGCCAGGCGGCGATCATCCCGGCGGCCGTCGTGCTCAGTTTCGCCCCGCTCGCGGACGAGCAGGACGCCGAGTTCGTCCAGTGGCTCGGGGCCGACCTGCCCGAGGCGGCCGAGCGGGAGATCCTCGAGGGCGACGAGGTCTCGGCGGGTCCCCGAAGCATCGAGCGGGCGGTCGCCGTCTGGGAGGCCGTCCGTGCATCGACCGCGCGGGCCGAGGTCACGGTACCGATCGGCGTCAACGTCGAGCAGATCTCGTTGCGGCATCTCGGGGTCGCGAAGGCGCTCCTTACCGAGTTCGCGCGCGTCCTCCCGCCCTCGGGCGGGGGGCCGGCGACCTCCGCCTAGTCGACGAAGCGGCCCTCGAGGAGCCACGGGCGCCCATCGAGCTCGATCGTCGCCTGGGCCAGCGTGCTGAGGTAGGCGAAGCGGGCCCGTCTCCGGCCGCCCGCGGAGCGGTTGTCGCCCAGCAGGAGGCCCGCCGATCCGGCCGCGATCTCCCCCAGTTCGGGCGCCCGGTCGAGCGCCGGGTTGAGGCCGAGGGTGAGCGCTCCGGGCACGTCCCGCCCTCGGCCCGCCCGGGCGTACGCGGCCCCGAACGGCTCGCCGCCCCGATCGAACGACCACTCGGAGACCCGGCCGCCCCGCAGCTCGAACCGCGGGGCGAGCGCCACCGCCGGATCCGCGAACCGGTCGTAGACCGGTCGGTTCGCCTCCCACACCCCTTCCGCGGACCCCTCCCGGATCGGCCAGGCGACGAGCCCCGACGGGATCTCCGTCCACAGATGACCGGTCCGCTGGTCCGCGCGGTCCACCCGACCGTCTTCCACCCGGGCGCGGCCGCGCTCGAGCTCGACCGTGAGGTCGGTGCCGTTCGCGTGGCTCACGCGGAGCCGGCGGGCGCGGGCGAGCCGTCGCACGACCCGACGGGCCGAGCGGGCGAGCCGCTCGGGGTCGATGAGGCTCGCCCGGACGACCTCCCGTCGCCAGGCTTCGGGGTCCACCCCGAAGCGCGCGGCGGCGACATCGGTCGCCCCGGCGATCGCGAGCCGGGCTGCGCGCAGCCCGGTGCGACGCGCGGCCCGCCACCAGCGCGGGTCGTGGCGGACGAGCACCGTCTCGAGCTCGGAGGGCGAGAGGCCGAGCAGCCGGGGGAACGCCTCGGGACCGGCGAGATAGACATAGGCGTCGCTGAGGCGGGCGAGGTCCGAGCGGGCGCGGGGGACGGGCGGGGCGTCCGGCAGGAGGAGGGTTCGGAAGAACGCCTCCTCGTCCTCGACGACGAGCGTCGGCTCGGCCCCGGCGCGCCGGCACTCCAGCACCAGCGCCCGGGCCCACGGCAGGGCGTGGCTCCACGATTCGATCGTGACGCGTTCGCCGGGCCGGATCCCGAGGCACCGCAGCAGCACGACGCGGGCGAGCGCCTCCTCCGGGCGGCGGGGCGCCACGGCGGCTCAGCCCCGTCGGGTCGTCGGGCGCTTCGCGCGAGGATGCGGATGACGGTGGCCCGTCCGGCCCCCGGCCAGCGCGGGGGCGGTGACGACGGAGCCGCCCCCAACGACGCCCTTCACGCCCTCGAGGTCCTCCGCGGCGGCCTCGACCTCCGCACGGCGCCCGAGCAGGACCACGACCTCCGCGCAGGCGTCGCCCTCGAGGTGGACGTGCGTGGTCGACCGGACGTGCTCGCCCCAGCGGTGCTCGGCGGCGGTGAGCCGACGGAGAACGTTGGGCGTGCTGTGGCGGTAGAGCAGGGCGACCGCTCCGAGCGCGTCCGAGTTCGGGTCCTCGAGCGTCCGCGCGGCAAGCTCCTTGCGGATCAGGAACCGGATGGCGTCGGACCGGCTCGGACTGTTGCGTTCCCGGACCCACCGGTCGAGCAGGGCGAGGAGCTCCGGCTCGAGCGATACGCCGAGCCGTACCACGCGTGTCGTCACGGGCCCCCCCGGCCCTCCACGGCTCCCGGACCGCTCCGACCGTCGCCCTGCCCCGGGAACCTTCCGTCGGCAAGGTCGAGTCGGGGGCCCTCGGTGGCCTCGTCGAGCCCGAGTCCGGACGTCCGGCCGGCCGGGTCGACCGGCCCGGCCGGGGGGACGGGATGGGAGGGAGGGCCAAGGTACCGGCGCCGCAGCTCGTGCGTCCTCAAGCCCCCTCCCCGGTCCGTCCGGCTCCGAGCCCCAACGAACGTAAGGTCTTTCCGGCACGCGGACCCCCGGACCGGGCGGGGCGGCGGTCCCGAGTGCCCTCGAACACGCACGAAAGGGCCCCCCCGTTCGGTCGGATCGGTCCCGGCCCGAGGGAGCGGCCCTTCCCCCGGCCGGGTGCGCGCCGCCCCGGTCTCCTCGCGGGTCGGAGTCGGAGGCGCCGCCACCGGGATCCCGCTCCGCCCGGCCGCTATTCGAAGATCTCGCCCGGAGGGGACGCCACCCGCACGGACGCGGGCGAGCTGGCCGCGTCGCCCGATCGGCTCCCGGCGGCCTGCGCGACGGCGTCCTTCGGACCGAACCCGATCCTCTCGTAGCGCTTCAATCGGTAGATCAGCATCGCGATCAACCACG
>JASHPK010000019.1 GCA_030038095.1 Thermoplasmata archaeon
GCCCGACCGGCGACGAACCCCTTCCCCAACCCTATATTCTGCATCCGGCTCCCCGCCCGACGGGGCGATGCCGGGGGATCTCGAGCGCGGTCGGCAGAAGCTCGAATGGGCCCGGATCCACATGCCGGTCCTCGACGGGATCCGCCGGCGCTTCGAGTCCGAGCACCCGTTCGCCGGTCTCACGATCTCGGCCGTGCTGCACGTCGAGGCGAAGACGTGCGTCCTCGCCCTCGCGCTGAAAGCGGGGAGCGCGGAGGTGCGCCTCGCCGCGGGGAACCCCCTCTCGACCGACGACGACGCGGTGGCGGCCGTCCGCGAGGCCGGGGTCGAGACGCACGCGGTCAAGGGCGAGAGCCTCGCGGAGTACCGGGCGGGCCTCCAGGCGATGCTCGACGCCGACCCGGACGTCATCATCGATGACGGGGCCGACCTCGTCGCGCTCGCCCACACGAGCCGGGCCGACCGGGGCCGCATCCGCGGCTCGACCGAGGAGACGACGACCGGCGTGACCCGGCTCCGGGCCCTCGAGCGGTCCGGCCAGCTCCGATTCCCCGCGATCGACGTCAACGACGCGGAGATGAAGCACCTCTTCGACAACCGGTACGGCACGGGCCAGTCGACCCTCGACGGCCTCTTCTCGGCGACGAACCTGCTCATCGCGGGCAAGGTCTGCGTCGTGGCCGGCTACGGCTGGTCCGGCAAGGGGGTCGCCGCCCGCCTGCGCGGCCTCGGCGGGGACGTGGTCGTCACCGAGATCGACCCCGTCCGGGCGCTCGAGGCCCGCCTGGACGGCTTCCGGGTCGTCCCGATGCTCGACGCCGCCGCCGAGGCGGACCTGATCGTGACCGTCACCGGCAGCACCGGCGTGGTCCGCGCCGAGCACCTGCGGGTCCTCAAGGACGGCTGCCTGCTCGCGAACTCCGGCCACTTCGACGTCGAGGTCTCCCGGCAGGACCTCGAGGGCCTGGCCGTGAGCCATCGCCCCGTGCGGCCCCACGTCGAGGAGTACCGGTTCGCGGACGGGCGCCGGGCCTACCTGCTCGGCGAGGGGCGGCTCATCAACCTCGCGGCCGGGCAGGGCCACCCGGTCGAGATCATGGACCTTTCCTTCGCGCTCCAGGCGCTGAGCGCCGAGCATCTCGCAAAGCACGGCCGGTCGATGGAGGCGCGGGTGCACGCGGTCCCGGCCGAGCTCGACCGCGCGGTCGCGCGCGCCGCCCTCGCCCCGATGGGCGTCGCGATCGACGAGCCGACCGAGGAGCAACGGAGATACGCCTCCGCGTGGGAAGGAGGAACCTGATGGACGCATCGAAGGTGCCCGAAGGGCTTCGCTACACGAAGAGCCACGAGTGGGTCCGGATCGAGGGCGACACGGCGACGGTCGGGATCACCGACCACGCGCAGTCCCAGCTGACCGACATCGTCTTCGTCGACCTGCCCCCCGTGGGGAAGGCGATCCACGCCGGCGGCGCCGCGCTCACGCTCGAGTCGGTGAAGACGGTCGCCGACGTCTACGCGCCGGGCGACGGCACGATCTCCGAGGCGAACGCGGAGCTCAAGACGCATCCGGAGTACGTCAACCAGGACCCGTACGGCAAGGGCTGGATCTTCCGGGTGAAGCTGTCCACGCCGATCGACCCGGCGAAGCTCCTCGGCCCGGACGACTATCGGGCGACCCTCGGCTAGCGCGGGCGGCGGGCCCGGACCCGCTACTTCCCCTCGAACTTCGGCTTCCGGCGCTCGAGGAAGGCCCGCATCCCTTCCCGGCGGTCGTCGGTGCCGAACGTGAGGCCGGCCGATTCGGCCTCGAGGACGAGGGCGCTCGCGAGCGGCGCATCCATCCCGCGGTCGATCACCCGCTTGACCCAGCGGACGCCGAGCGGCGCACGGCTCGCGATCGTCTCGGCGAGCGCCTCCACGTCCTCCCGCGCGGACGCGGCGGGCACGACGCGGGCGACGAAGCCGAGGCGAAACGCTTCCTCGGCGCTCACGGGCGTCCCGGTGTAGGTGAGGAGCTTCGTCTTCGCGCGGCCGATGAGGCGGGTGAGCCGGCTCGCGCCGCCCATCCCCGGATGGATCCCGACGGTGACCTCGGGCAGTCCGAGTTGGGCGCCTTCGGCGGCCACGATGAAGTCCGCGGACAGGGCGAGCTCGAGGCCGCCGCCGAGCGCGTACCCCTCGACGAGCGCGATCACGGGGGCCGGGAACCGCTCGATCCGTTCGGCGACCCGCTGGCCGAGGAAGCCGAAGTCGATCCCATCGGCGAGCGACTTGCGCTCCATCTCGGCGATGTCGGCCCCGGCGGCGAAGACGGGGGACGAGCCCGCCAGCACGACCACGCGGAGCCCCGGCTCCTCCTCGAGGGAGCGGAACGTCTCCTCGAGCTGAAGGAGGACCTCCGAGTTCATCGAGTTCAGCGCCTCGGGCCGGTCGAGGAGGACCCACGCGACCGCTCCCCGGCGCTCGACGCGGACGAGCCGCATCGGCCACGTCCGCTCGCCGCGCGACGCACGCAGCTCGAGCGTCCGCGCGACGGGGAACTGGCCGGGCCAGCGCTGGGCGTACTCCTTCACCAGGCGGAGGCCCTCGGGGAGGCCGACCTCGGAGAGCTGCGCGAACGGCCCGAAGCGGCGGCGCAGCCCGACCGTGGCGCCGCGGTCCGTCGCCTCGGGCGTCGCGACGCCCTCCTCGACGAGCTCGGTCGCGATCCCGATCGTGAGGCCGAGGAGCCGCTCCCGCACCGCCGCCTTCTTCTCGGGTTCGACCGCCGCCTCCTTCCAGGCCCAGGGGACGCCCTTCGAGAACTGCTCCTCGAGCCGCTTCGCGGGCGCGTACGCCGGGCCGAAGGCGTGGAAGAGGCTCGTCTCCGCGTGGAAGGCGATGGGGATCCCGGTGACGTTCATCAGCTCGAACGGTCCGAGCGACGCGCCGAAGATCTCCCGGCCGACCTCCTCGATCGTCGCGAGGCTCGCGATCCCCTCCTCCGCGAGCCGGGCCGACTCGTTGAGGTAGGGGACGAAGTAGCGGTTCACGCAGAACCCGGCGCGATCGGCGGTCTCGATCGGGACCTTGCGGATCAGGTAGCAGAACCGCTCGAGCTCGCGGAGCGTCGCGGGGTCGGTCGCGGCGCCCCCGATGATCTCGACGAGCTTGTTGATCGCCGCGGGGTAGAAGAAGTGGAGGCCCGCGAAGCGCTCGGGCCGCGGGAAGCCCTCCGCGAGCGTCGTGACGGAGAGGGAGGAGGTGTTGGTCGCGACGATCGCGCCCGGGCCGACGAGCGGCGCGATCTCGGAGAAGAGCGAGCGCTTCACCGCGAGCTCCTCGAAGACCGCCTCGATGACGAGCGACGCCCCCTCGACCGTGGAGGCGAGGTCGGTCGAGAACGAGATCCGGGCCAGGATCTCGTCCCGCTTCGCCGGGGTCAGCTTCTGGCGCTGGATCGCGCCGTCGAGCATCTTCGCGACGAGCGATCGGCCGCGCTCGATCGCCGTGGAGTCGACGTCCCTCACCCGGACCGAGAAGCCGGCCTGGGCGCACGCCTGCGCGATGCCGCTACCCATGTTCCCCCCGCCGAGCACGGCGACGACGGCCGGCGGTCGGAGGGACGGGACGCGGGATCCGACGGGCTCCGGCACGGCAGCGACGCTCCTCGCCCTCGGACGATGGGGCCGACTTCTTAACGGTTCGTGCGCGGCCGGGGGTCCGGAGAAGGACCCATAACCTCAGGTCGGCTCCCCGCGGCGTGGGCGCCGACCCCGAGGAGCTCGCGACCGAGGCCGCGCTCGAGACCGAACGGCAGTTCGTGCTGACGCTCGGCGGATTCGCGCTCGAGCTGCCCGGGGCGACGCTGGTGACGCACGAGAAGATCCCGGCCCCGCGGTTCAACTTCGTGCAGGAGCTCGGCGTCGGACCCGAGCGCCAGGCCCACTTCTTCGAGCACGCGCTCGACCACTACTTCCAGCGGGCCCTCCGCCCGACCTTCCGCGTTCCGAGGCCGGTTCCGGACCATCTCGACCGGGGGCTGCGTCGCTTCGGCTTCCGCGCGCGCGACGCCCCGCTGACGCTGATGCTGTCGGGGACCGAGGCCGAGGCGGCCCCGCCGCCCTCGGTCGAGGTGCGTGCGGCCGAGCCTCGGCAGCTCGACCTGGTCGCCTCCTTCTGGACCTCGGACCGGGAGCGGCCCGAGTTCCGCACCGCCCTCGACGTCGCGTGGAGCCACCCCAACCCCCACGAGCGCCTCGTGCCGCTCCTGGCCTTTCTCGAGGAGGAGGCCGTGAGCGCCGCGATCCTCTACCGCTACCGCGCGTCCGCCGGGATCTACGCCGTGACGACGCGCCCGGGGGCCCGGGGCCGCGGCGCGGCGAGCGACCTCGTGGCGCACGCCCTCGCGCACGCCCTCGCGGGGCCGCAGGTCCGCTACTCGATCTTCTCCGACTCCGAGCGCCTGGAGCGTCGGCTCGTGCGCCTCGGCTTCCGGCCCGCGCGCTCCTTCCAGGAGTACGAGCTCCCGCGCGACGCGGAGCTCGCCCTCCCGCGCCCGGGCCCGCCCGGCCCCCCGCAGTGGCGACCGCCCCGCCGGGCGGCCTAGTCGCGCTCGCGCCGACGCAGGCCGGCGAGCTTCATCCGTTGCTCGAGCGAGGCGATGGTGCGGATCGTCGGGATCACCGTGTCGGCGTTGAGCGAGATCGAGTCGATCCCCTCGCGGACGAGGAACTCCGCGAACTCGGGGTAGACGCTCGGCCCCTGGCCGCAGATGCCGACCGTCCGACCCTCGGCATGGGCCCCCTCGAGGAGGAGCTGGATCGCCCGCTGGACCGCGGGGTCCCGCTCGTCGAAGTACCCCATCTTCCCGAGGGTCTCGGAGTCGCGGTCGGCCCCGAGCACGAGCTGCGTGAGGTCGTTCGACCCGATGGAGAAGCCGTCGCAGTGCTTCGAGAACTCCCGCGCGAGGAGGGCGGTCGACGGGACCTCGGCCATCAGGTAGAGCTGGAAGTCCCGGGAGCGGCGGAGCCCCTGGGCGCGCATCATCTCCGCGATCTCCTCGAGCTCCCAGGTGTTCCGGACGAACGGGAGCATCACCATGGCGTTCTTGAGGCCCATCTCCGTCCGGACCCGGTGGATCGCCTCGAGCTCGCAGAGGAACGCCGGCTTGTACACGGGCGAGATGTAGCGCGAGCAGCCCCGCCAGCCGATCATCGGGTTCTCCTCGAGCGGCTCGAACGTCTCGCCGCCCGGCATCCCGCGGTACTCGTTGGTCTTGAAGTCGGACGTGCGGATGATCACGGGACGGGGATGGAACGCGGAGCAGACCTTCCCGATCCCGTCGGCGAGCCGCTTGACGAGCTCGTCCTTCTTGCCCTTCTGGAGCAGCGAGAGCGGATGCTCCCGGACGTGCGCCGTGAAGATGAACTCGATGCGCAACAGGCCCACCCCCGAGACCGGCAGGCGGGCGTACTCCTCGGCCTTCTCGGGGACGCCGACGTTGACGTAGATCTTCGTCGCCGTGACGGGGGCTCCTTCGTGCGCGTGGATCGCGGGCGCGGCGGCGATCCCGGCCCCCGCGGCGGCCGCCGGAGGGCGGCCGAGGCGGACCGACCCCCGGTAGACCGCGCCGGTCTTCCCGTCGACGGTCACCTCGCTCCCGTCGGCGATCACGCGGGTCGCTTCGCGCGTGCCCACGACGCACGGGACCCCGAGCTCGCGCGAGACGATCGCCGCGTGGCAGGTCATCCCGCCCTCGTCGGTCACGATCGCCGACGCCTGGCTCATCGCCGGAACCATGTCCGGCGTGGTCATCGTGGTGACGAGCACCTCGCCGGTCTTGAGCTTCTCCATCTCGGCCGGACCGTGCAAGATCCGGGCGACGCCGGTCGCGATCCCCGGCGAGGCGCCGAACCCCCGGAGGATGGGCGTCTCGGGGCCGCCCTCGGCCGAGGGCGGTTCCGCCCGAGTGCCGGGCGCCGTCGAGGTGGGGATCGTCGTCACGGGCCTCGCCTGGACGACGTACAGGGTCTCCGCGTCGGCGCACCACTCGATATCCATCGGCCGGCGGTAGTGGGACTCGATGAGCCGGGCGAGCGACACGAGGCGGAGGAGCCGCTGATCGGGGAGCTTCTGGACCTCGCGCAGGTTCGGGGGGATCTCCTCACGCCGGTTTCCTCCGCCTTCGGCCCGGACGATCCGGACCTTCTGGGCGGAGATCTGCTTGTGGACGATCTTCTGCGTCGCCCCGTCGATGACGTAGTGGTCCGGCGTCACTTCACCGCCCACGATCGCCTCCCCGAGCCCGAGGCCGGCCTCGACGATCATGTGGTTCTCCCCGGTGTTCGGATCGCGCGTGAAGCAGATCCCGCTCACCGTCACGTCGACCATCTTCTGGATCAGCACCGCGAGTCGGACCTGCGCGTGATCGAACCCCTTGCGCTGGCGGTACACGAGCACGCGGGCCGTGAACAAGGACGCCCAGCACTTCTTGACCGCGGAGAGCACGTGCTCGGTGCCCGCGACGTTGAGGTACGTCTCCTGGAGCCCGGCGAACGAGGCGCCCTCGAGGTCCTCCATCGTCGCGCTCGATCGGACGGCGGAGAAGCGGACCCGATGCTGCTTGACGTAGGCCTCGTACGCCTCGGTGACGGCCTTCTTGAGGTCTGGGGGGAACTCCGCGGCCTCGAACGCCTTGCGGATCCGCTGCGAGGCGGACTCCACGGTCTCGGCCCGGTCGGCATCGATCGTGGCCAGGGCCGCGGGAATCTCCGCGTGGAGCCCGGTCCGCTCGACGAACGCCTGGTACGCCTCCGTGGTGAGGACGAACCCGGGAGGGATCGGGAGCCCCTGGCGAACGAGCTCGCCGAGCTTGCTCGCCTTCCCGCCGACGAGGGGGAGGTCACTGTCGGAGACGTCCGCCAGGTTCACGATCAGGGGCATGGTTCCTTCACTCCGGCCCGCGGGCGAGCGTCATCGCGAGGAGGTCGGACGACGGCGAGTATGGGTGGACGAGGTGCCACTCCACGACCGACCAGGCGGCCCCACCGACGAGCGTGCCCACGACCGCCTCCGCCCGCTGCTCCCGCTCCGCGCGGGGGACGACCTCGTAGAAGTGGAGGCGCCCCGAGCGCGCGACGGCGCGTGCCACCGAGGGTAGGTACTTAATCCCTTCGTGAGGGAGGTTCAGCACGACCCGCTCGGCGGGGGGCCGGTCCGCGACGAACTGTACGACGTCCATCTCCAGCGCCTCGATCCGGCCGCCGAGCCCGTAGCGCTCGACGGTGGCGCGTAGGAGCCCGATCGCGTCGGGGTTCGCGTCGACCGCGACCACCCGGCGCGCCCGTCCGTCCGCCCCGATGAGGACCGAGAACGGCCCGACCCCGCAGCACAGGTCGTAGACCGTCTCCCCGGGGCGGACCTCTGCGGCGACCCGGGCGTGCTCCCGGGCCAGGCGGGGCGAGAAGTACGCCCGCTCGAGGTCCACCTCGAGCTCGACGTGGTTCTCGCGATGGCGGGTCCGCCAGCCGCCGGAGCCCGCGAGGCGCTCGATCCGCCGCCGTCGCTCGCGCCCGTGGACGCCGTGGTCGGCGCCCACGATGCGGGCGCCCGGCACGAATCGGAGCAGGGCCTCTCCGATCTCGGGGCCGCGCTCAACGAGGTCCTCGGGGAGCCGGACGAGGACGATGTCGCCCACCACGTCGAACGACCGGGGCAGTCGTTCTTTCTCCATCGCGGTCCCCGGAAGGAGGTCTCGGTAGTCCTCCGGAGCCGCCGGCGCGACCTCCCGGAACTCCCGCTCGGAGATCTCCCCCATCTCGCCCGGCGCGCCTTCGGCCGTGACGAGCGGGAAGGCGATGCGGTCGTCCTCGGCGAGGATCTCGAGGTCCGAGCGCAGGAGACCCGCCTCCCGCAGCCGGCGACGCACCGCCTCCCCGTTCGAGCGGGGGACGACGAGCGCGCGAGCCCTCATCGCCGCGCGTCGCCTGGAGGGGCGGATCCGAGGAGGATCCGGAGGACATCGGACCCGCGGAGAGCGCCGAGCGGTCCCTGATGCGCGGCCGGCTCTCCGAACTTTCCCGCATCGCGGCGAGGCGCCGGGGAGACCCCGGATCCGGCGACCACGAACGGGACTGGATCGTCCGAGTGGCCCTTCAGCACCGACGGGGTCGCATGGTCGGCCGTCACGCCCACCCGCACGCGGTCGAGGTCGAGCCCGTCGAGGAAGGGGCCGAAGAACGAGCGGTCGATCGACTCGATGATCGCCTTCTTGAGCGCGGCGTCCCCGTCGTGACCCGGTTCGTCGGGTCCCTTCAGATGGACGTAGACGAACGGGACGCGGTCGAGGAGCTCTCGCGCGAGGCGGGCCCGCTCCCGGTACCCCGCGTCGCGATCCGCGCCCATCGGGCCCACATACCGGTCCTCGAGGCCGAGCGTCCGCGCGATCCCGCGCTCGACCGGCATCTCCGTGAGCGCCGCCCCCCGCACGCCGTAGCGCGACTCGAACGGTGGCACGGGCTCCTTCGGGAGCGAGCCCGCGTTGCGGACCAGCAGACCGTTCGCGATCTTCTTGCCCGACATCGCGCGGCGCGCGTTGATCCGATGCCCGGCGAGGACCGTGGCCGCCCTCACGAGGAACTCATTGATCGCCGCGGCCGTCCGCGCCGCCTCGGGCGAGGCGTCGAGCGGGGTCACGGTGAGCAGCTTGGGGTGCTCCGGACGTCGCGCCTGGCCCATGCCTCCGACCTTCTCGTAGAACGGGTCCGCGTTCGAGACGTTCGGAGAAAGGGGTCCCCCCGAGAGCGGATGGAGCCAGAGCACGCCCCGATGGCCGACGGTCGCGCGGACCTCGGCGCGGATTCCGAGGGCCGCCAGGAGGTCCGCGGCCGTGATGCCGCGGGCGAGGTCCTGGGCCTCGGTCGTGGAGAGCGATCGGCCGACCCGCGAGTCGAGGATGCCTCCCTCCCCGTCCGTCGTGGCGAAGTTCAGGCGCAGGGCGACGTCCTCCGGGGCGAGCGGGATCTCCACGCCGAGCGCCTCGAGGACCCCGCGGCCGGGGGAGTCGTGGACCGGGTCGTAGCCGAGCAGGGCGAAGACCCCGGCGTCCGACTCCGGGGCGACCCCGGGTCCCACGACCGTCACCTCGCCGATCGTCCCTCGGGCCAGCAGCGAGTCCAGGTGCGGGGTGGCGGCGTCCTCCACCGGGCTGCGACCCGCGGTCGCCGGATGAGGGCGGTCGCCGAGCCCGTCCAAGACGACGAGGGCGACGGCCGGGCGGCGCGACGCGCCCTCGGTAGCGCTATCGGCCATCGGAATCCTATATGAGGGGGTCGGGCTAGCTCCCGGGTCCGTGCAGGCTCAGCAGCCGGTCGGCGGCTTTAGGCGTTTCGTGCAGACGCCGTACGGCCGGGCCGCGCTTCCCGCGGCCACGATCCTGATCACCTTCGGGACGTACGTGTATATCTCGAGCCTGCTCGCGATCCCCGCGATCCTCGTCTTCGGCCTCGGGGTTCCGATCTGGGCCGGCCTCAAGCGTCCCAAGTACCTCGCGCTCTCGGGGCTCGTCATCATCCTCCTCGTCGCGCCCATCTCGAGCGCCGCGCTCGTCCAGGAGATCCGTACCCCGGTCGGTCCGATCGACTCGGGCTCGACGACCTCGTTCAACGGGACCGGCTCGGTCCTCGCCTACGCCGAGGTGAGCCCGGCGACCGGGAACGCCTCGACCAACTTCACGTGGTCGGCGATCGTGCAGCCCCAGTACACCCCCCCGGGGTACGGCTCCCCCGCCGGGGTCGAGCTCATCGTGACCTCGTGCTCGGGGGCCTTGAGCTCGACGGCCCCGGATTGCCCGCCGTTTTCGTTCCGCGAGTTCACCCATACGTTCTCCGCGGCGCTTGGGCCGCCGACGAGCGTCGTCTTCCACTACCAGATCGGCGCCGTCGGGGAGTGGTACTGGCAGATGGCCGTCCTCCTGCCGAACGGCACCTCGGGGGCCGCCCCCGGCACGATCTCTCCGTTCTACCTGACCGGCGACGGGGCGAACAACGGGATCAACGGACCGCTCGTGCTCCCGTACTCGACCACGTACGGCACCCGCGCCCTGACGAACCCGAACGGCACCGGCTCGTTGCTGACCGATGCCCACCTCGGCGCCTACGCCGGCAACACCTCGACGAGCTTCCTGTGGAACGTGACGGTCCAACCCGAGTTCGCCCCGGCGGGGGACGTCCCGCTCGCGGTCAGCCTCTACCTGAGCACCTGCCCGGGAGCGGTCGGATCGGGCGCCCCGAACTGCGCGGCCGGCTATCCACTCCTCAATCTGACCCACAACTTCTCCGCTCCGCCGACCTTGCCGGTCGGCATCTCGTTCTCGAGCTCCCTCCCGAACCTCGGGTGGTGGAACTGGCAGATGGGCATCCTCCTGCGCAACACCTCGGCGGCGCCGCCGGACAATGTGGTCCACCTCTACCTGAACGGTTCCGGCCCGAACGGGGGCATCACGGGGCCGCTCCTCAGCGTCCCACCGTTCGCGGTGGCCGCGACGACCGCGGTGGCGAGCACCGGGCCCCTCCTCGAGAACGCCCAGGTTTCGCCGTACACGGGAGACACCTCGACGAACTTCACGTGGAACGTGACGGTGAACCCGGCGTACGCCCCTGCCCACAACAGTACGCCGGTCGCGGTCGCGCTCTTCGTGTCCGCGTGCCCCGGGGCGATCAACCCGAACTCCTCGACCTGTGCGTCGGGGTACTTCTTCCACGAGATCACGATCTCGTTCTCGACTCCGCTCGCCCGGCCCACGAACCTCTCCTTCCACTACCAGATCGGCTCGGACGGCGTCTGGGACTGGCAGATGGGCGCCCTAC
Organism: Thermoplasmata archaeon; assembly: GCA_030038095.1. Classification (GTDB taxonomy): domain Archaea; phylum Thermoplasmatota; class Thermoplasmata; order Lutacidiplasmatales; family UBA184; genus Lutacidiplasma. The sequence continues at coordinate 10,848 of JASHPK010000019.1, forward strand.
TGGCCAACGGCTCGACCGGCGCTCTCCCGAACGAGACCAACGTCGTCCTCCTCGTCGGGGACCCGACCTACAACGGGATCGAGGGGCCGGTGATCGGCGGCTGGTGGACGACCTACGGCGAGGTCGTACCCTCGATCTACCTCGACACCCTCCTCTTGCTCGGCCTGCCGTTCTACCTCGTGCTCGTCATCTACATGTGGTTCAAGCGGCGCGAGCGCACGCGCCGCGAGACGCAGCGCCGGGCCGCCGGCCCGCCCCCGCCCGACGCCCCCGGGACGACGCCGAGTACGACCGGCGGCCCACCGCCGTCGGCCCCTCCGGGTCCCTCCGCCTCGTCGGCCGCCCAGGAGCACAACTGTCCGCAGTGCGGGGCCGTGCTCTACGCCGGGGAGACTTCGTGCTGGAAGTGCGGCGCGAAGGTCGGGGATTCCGGGACGGGCGCGCCCTTGCCCTCGGGCCCGAAGAGCTGACCAGTACGGCGTGTTCTCCGGAGCGAAACTTCGGGCCCGGCTCCGAGGAGTGAGCCCGGAGCCCCGAGCTCCGGGGGCCGGGGCTCACGTGGTGTCGTTGAAGACGATCGTCTTGGCCACGCTCCCGACGCCCGTCACCGTCACGACCACGGTGATGAGGTAGGTCGTGGTCTTCGTCGGCTGCCACTCGTTCGTCGTCTTGAACAGCACCACCGTGCCCGGGGTGATCGAGGCCGGGCTGCCGGTGATCGCCGGCGAGAACGCCTTCCCAGTCGCGGTGTTGTTGATGTAGCAGGTGACGGTGTACGCGATCGCCGACGTGCCGGTCCCGTTGTCCCAGAGGTCCGCTTCGACGTACGGGCACGTGCCGCTCGAGGAGTTCGTGCACGTACTGGCCGCCGTACCCTGGAGCCAGACCCGGAGCGTGAGCGGAATCGTAGGAGTGAAGCTGATGCTGCCGAGGGCGTTCCCGACCCCCGTGACGTTCACCGACGTGGTGACGGTGTACGACGACGTCGTGTAGGGCACCATCCACGTCGTCGTGCTCTGGTAGGTCGCCGTGCCCGAGCCGGTGATCGTCTGGGCGCTCGGACCGACGCCCGTATAGACTCGGGTCGATCCCGTGGCGGCCCAGAACGCCACCGTGAGCGCCGTGGCGGCCCCGACCCCGGAGTAGGTGAGCGTGGCGACGAGGGTTTCGATCGTCCCCTGGACCGCGGGGGTCGTGGAGAGGGAGACCGCGACGCTGATCGTGCTCGCGGCGATCACGAGGCTCACCGTCCCCGAGCCGATCTGGCCGAGGGTGTTGACCGCCCGTACGAAGCCCACGTAGGTGCCGTTCTTGGTGGTCTCCCCCGCGGGGATCGTGAGATACCACTGGCCGGCCGCGTTCTGGGCCATGGCGTGCGGACCCGTGGGGACACCCGGCACGGTCGAGAGGTCGAGCGTGACCGTGAGGCCGGACACGGAGCCCGCGATGGCGGCGTAGACGGTGAAGGAGACCCCGACGCCGGGCGTGGAGGGGGCGACCCAAGTCTGGACGACCGTCGGAGGAGTACTGATCGATTGACCTGGCAGGATCACGCTGAAGACGAGCGACGAGCCCGCCACGATATAGATCGTGATATTATCGGGCAGGATCGGCCACTCGCCCGAGGGGAACGGATAGTACCAGTTCTGGCCGAGGTTCCAGGTGGCGCTCCCGTTGAGACCGGACGAGATCGAGATCGGGTTGGCGAACTCGGGGCCCGCCGGGTGGGTCGCGGACTTGAGGTAGACGAGCCCGGTCCCCGAGACGCTGGGCCCGGCGAGGTGCAGGATGCTGATCGCTCCCACCACCGTGGTGCCCGGGTTGGAGGCGTTGGCCTGGTAGAGCAAGGTCGCCTGGAACTGGTTCGAGTTCTGGGGCGGCGGGGCCGGGAAGGTGTTGACGAACGCGAAGATCGCCGCGAACAGGACCACCGTCAGCGCGAGGAGGATGATCGTGGCGACCACGTCCGAGACGGCCCGACGGCGGCGGAACCGCGTCGTGCGCCGGTTCGGGAGGGCGTCGGCCCGGCACCGCAGAGAACCTCGGCGATGGTGGGACCGGGCGTGGCGCATCCAAAACCCCGTTGACGAGACAATCAGGTGGGCGGGGCCTATTTAGTCGTTTTCGTACTTTGCCAACGGCCGCGCCGGTTCGAACCTCGGTTCAAGTGCTGGAAGGAGGTAGAAGAGGGGCGGGACCGGGCATTCCCGGCCCCGCCGAGGAAGGGGTTCGCTCTGTCGGTCCCGATCGAACTCTACGGGAGGGGCGCGCTGGTCGTGCCCGAGTACGAGCCCGCGGCGAGCGCCATGAGGACGTAGCCCTGTCCGGTGGGGCTCGTGGTACCCATGTCGATGACGAGTTCATACGTCGCCGACGAGATCTGGGTGCTCGCGCCACAACCGGGGCTGCCCGCGCACACGCCGGTGGTTCCGTACGTCCATGCGACCGTGCCGCTGCCGCCGTTGCAGATGGGGCCCGCGCAGGTGGCCGGGAGCGTCGTGCTCGCCGCGCCGGTCGACGAATCGACCGAAGCGATCGAGATGCCCTTCACGGCGAACGGGGTCCCCGAAGTCGTCTTGACCTCGAAGCCCACGCTCGAGAGAGTGAGGCCGGTCGAGGCCTGCTCAATCGTCAGCAGGTAGCAGTACTCAGTTCCCGCCGCAGGGGTCGTGCACCCGATGCCCGCGCCCGTGGTCGAGACAGTCTCAAGGCTCGCTGCCCCCATCGCGAACGCACTGCCGAGCGGCGTGTTCCCCGGACCCTTCGTCAGACCCGAGATGAGCACGTACAGCACAGCTGCGAGCACGACGGTGATCGCCACGAGCAAGATCGTAGCGATAATCGGCGATACCCCGCGCTTCCGCGCCTTTCTCCAGCTTCGTTCTCTCTGTCCCCAGACGTTCATTCGCTTTTTCCTCCGAGGGGTCGTAGACCCGCGGGAAACGCTATGGCCGGCTTCTCCTATAAAAAGACAAACCCGACTGGAAACGACAAAGAACGAATCGGAGTTCGTCTATAAACGTAATACATACTAATGCGCATAACACCACACGGCCCCACGTCAGAGCGTCACACGGTCATTCGTCGCGGAGTTCGGGTACCGGGCGCGTGAAAACGTCGCCCCGGGACGAGATTTTTCTCGTACTACGAAGTCCCTCTTTTTGTAACGAACTCGCCGGCGTTCTGAGACGCCGATTCCCCTCGAGGAAATCCCCGCGTTCGTTCCCTGTTGGGCGTGCTTTCGACGGACTCTGTTCTGCGTCGTTCCGGAGGGCGGTTATACTGTGAACGATCGAGCGTCGCCGCTCGTTCGACGGACTGGTTCATGTGTTCGACACGTCAGAAAAGCGTCAACCGCTCGAGTTCCGGATTTGCCTCTCAGAAAACGTACGGATGTTTAAGTATCAGGAATTTCTATGACTCTGCTCGACTGTGTTCGACAACGCTCCGGACGGGAAGCGAGTGCGCGCGAGCGCGCCGTCGGCCCGCCAGGACGGATCGGAGGACGCGCGCATCGCGCTCCGGTGCAACCGCAAGGAGCTCCAGCTGGTCGACTCGTTCGTGGCGAACGGCGAGTTCCCGACCCGGTCGGAGCTGATGCGGGCGGCGCTGCACGCGTTCCTGCGGTCCCGGGCGATGTCGACCGCACCGACGCCTCCCGTGGACGCCGAGGGATACATCGAGGTCCCCGTGCGGCTGCGGCCCGAGGAGTACGCGACCATCGAGACCTACGCCCGTCACGTCGTGAACGGTGTTCCGGTGAGGGACATCCTCGCCCAGCTCGTGCGACGCGGCGAGTCCGAGCTCCAGGTGCAGGAGCTCGTCGCCCGGGCGCGCGCCACGCTGCGCGACGCGGTCGAGACCCGTACTCAGGTCGGGGCCCTCCGGGAGAGCGGCAAGGACCTCGAACGGAAGGGGGTCGTCGGTCGGTAGGAGATCCGGACGAGTACGGATACGGTCAAGGGGGGGTTGTGGGAGCGTACGAGGCCGAGCGGACGACGAACGACCGAGCGACCGCGCCGGAGAGCGGCGGCATCGCCGAGGGCGGATGGGAGAGCCACCTGCGCCTCGGCCAGGACGTGCGTTTCGTCCTGGTGGCCGTCGGCGGCGGCGGGATCCGGATCGGTAGGGAGATCGCGCGACGACACCTGCGCCACCTCGAGACCGTAGCCATCAACTGCGACCCGAAGGTCCAGGGCTTCGACGACTTCGACCGACGCGTGTACCTCGGCCCGGACACGGGAGCAGAGACCGACACTGGAGGCTCCCCCTTCGTGGGGGGCCTCCTCGCCCGCGCCGCGGAACCGGCTCTCCGGCGGATCTTTGAGGGAGCGACCTTCGTGATCCTCGTCGGGAGCCTCGGGGGGGGAGCCGGCAGCGGCGCCTTCCCGTACATCCTGGAGGTCGCCTGCCGGAACTCCGAGGTCGTGAGCGCGTTCGTGGTCAAGCCGTTCCGATGCGAGGGGGAACGGAGGGCGCTCGCCGACCGAGCGATCGGCCGCCTCGCCTTCGTGGAGGCGTTCAACGACAAGCGCGAGCGGGGACTCGCGACCCTCCAGACCCTCGACAACGAGAGCCTGGTCGCGGTCCAGGGCCGTCTCGCGTTCAACCACGTCGCCCAGCACTGGGCGTCGCTGATCGAGGACCACATCGAAAAGTCGTTCCTCGCGCCGGTGGAGGCGCTGCTCGAGACCGCGGAGCTCGGGCGCATCGCCCAAGAGATCCCGCTGGACCGGCCGTCCGAGGCCGAAGTGCCCGAGGTCGAGGCCGAGGCCGAGGGACCCGTCCGAGTCCCCGCCCCTCCCGAGCTGCCGGCCCCGTTCCCGTCGCCGCTGCCCGCGGCCGGTCTTCCCGGCGCGGAGGTCGAGCTCACGTTCGAGGTCGAGGACGAGGCACGTCCCCCGAACGCGAACTGAAGGCGAGGGGCTCGGTTCTCGCCGAGAAGTTTCGCCCCCCAACCTTAAGAGGGGGACGACCTCCGACTCCTTCCGATGGACGGCCGGTGGTTCACGGTCCTCTTCGCGTTCCTCCTCCCCGCCGTCTTGATGGGGGTCACGATCGTCTACTTCGCCTCGAACCCCGTCTCGATCTTCGTGCTCTTCGCGGTGATGATCGCCGGGGGCTACTATCTCCTGACGTACCACGAGTCGTTCGCCTGAACCGGACGCACCAGGGTCCGCCCCGCGGGAGCTAACGGTACATCTCGTTGGCGCCGACGGTCTCCGGCTCGGGCGGGGGGCCGGCCGAAGGTCGAGTCCGCATGGCGGCGCGCAGGGCCTTCTCGATCTCCTCGGCCTGCGCGCGCAGCGGCCCCGTGTCGATCTTCAGCTCGGGCATGAGGCGATCGAGGGTCTCGATGAGCAGGGCACCGGCGCGGTGATCGGGCAAGCCCCCCGCGGCTCGTGCGCTCACGAGCAGGACCGCGACCGGGAGCGAACGGCCGATCCCCTGGACGAGCAACGCGCCCGAGACCCCTCCGATCACCCCGTCGTCGAGGGCCCGCACGCGCGTCGTCTCGAACGACTTCAGCACCGCCGGGTCCTTACGGGAGTAGGCGACCCAGACCTGCTCGTCGGGGACGGCCTCGGCCGAATCCGCATCCTCGTCGTCGCTCTCAGGATGCGGGACGACCCCCTCGAGGCAGACGACGAGCCGCGCGCCCCGTTGCTCCGCGTTATGGAGGATCGTCCGGGCGAGCGCGTTCGCCTGGGAGGGCGAAGGCGGGAACTCGGACAGCACGAGACCGAGCTTCGGGTGGCCGTAGACCCGGATCGTGGGGTTGACCTCCCCGGATTGGACGACGGCGATCGGGGCGATGTCGGGCGATTCGAAACGTCCGATCCGCGGGAGCTTGAGCGCCCGGATCATGTAGTGTCCCGCGACAGTGGTCGCGAGCCCGGCACTCGGGAACGAGGAGAGCAGCACCGCTCCGGCGCTCACGTCGTTCGGGGCTGGGACCTCGGTGCGCCAGGTGTACTCCATGGACTCGCTCCGTCGCGCCCGAGGGACCGGGGACCTATATGGGATGCGGAGCGGAGCGAGCCAGCCCGGTCCGTCCCGTCGCGGCAAGCCCAAGTACTTCGCGCCGCTCCTCGGCGCCGTGGGGCTTCCGCTGAGGGATATCGTGGCGGCCCAGGAGCTTCCCTGGGACGCCCTGGCGGGCCGGACCCTCGCGGTGGACGGCTACAACGCGGTCTACCAGTTCCTCGCGACGATCCGCCAGCGGGACGGTCAGCTGTTCACCGACCCGGACGGACAAGTGACCAGCCACCTGATGGGGGTCTTCTATCGCACGACCTCGCTCCTCCGCGAGGGGGTCCTCCCGGTCTGGGTCTTCGACGGGAAGCCGCCGGAGCGCAAGGCCGGAACGATCCGCCAGCGGATCGCGGCGAAGGAGAAGGCCGAGGGGGAGTACCGCGAAGCGCTGGCCGCGGGTGACCTCGAGACCGCCCGGCTGAAGGCGGCCCAGACGTCGCGGCTTACCCGGCCGATGGTCGAGGAGCTCGTCCGGCTGCTCGCGGCGCTCGGCGTCCCCACGGTGCAGGCCCCGGGCGAGGGCGAGGCGCAGGCCGCGGTGATGGCGGCGAAAGGGATGGTGTGGGGAAGCGCGTCGGAGGACTACGATAGCCTGCTCTTCGGGGCCCCTCGGCTGGTGCGCGGCCTGGCGGCGCGAGCTCGCGGGGGCACGACCCCGGGCGCCCAGCTCATCGATCGAAAGGACCTCCTCGAGTCGCTCGGTCTGAGCGACGAGGAGCTCATCCTGGTCGGGATCTTGGTCGGCACCGACTTCAACGACGGGGTCCGGGGCTACGGACCTAAGAAGGCGCTGAAGCTCGTCCAGGAGCATCTCGGCTTCGGCCCCACGCTCGCGAAGGTCGGTCTCGAAGCGGCGGAGGCCGAGGAGGTCGCCGAGATCTTCCGCCACCCGGAGTCGGTGGACGTGCCGGCGCCCACCTTCGGCCCGGTGAACGAGGAGGCGGTACGAGGTCTCCTTGTCGACCAGCACGCCTTTTCCGAGGAGCGCGTGTCGGCGGCCATCGCGCGCGCCCGTCAGCGCCCCCGCGCCAGCGAAAGCCCGGTCGAAGCGCGAGGTCACCAGACGCTCCTCGAGACGTTCGGAGGACAGGACCCATGAGTCGGTTCGAATGCGTACCCAACTTTTCGGAAGGGCGGGACCCGGCCAAGATCGAGCGGATCGCCTCGGCGGCACGGGAGGTCGCGGGCGTGACGGTCCTCGACATCGAGCGCAATCCGGACCACCACCGCGCCGTGATCAGCCTCGTCGGGGAGGGCGACGCCCTCGTCGACGCGGTCCTCCGGATGATGCAGGTCGCGACCGCGACGATCGACCTGACCCAGCACCACGGCGAGCATCCCCGGATGGGGGCGACCGACGTCGTCCCCTTCGTTCCGCTCGGGACCTCGACGATGAAGGATGCGGTCCAGCTCGCGGAGAAGCTCGGGGCGCGCGTGGGCCGCGAGCTCGAGATTCCCGTCTACCTCTACGCCGCCGCGGCCCGTCGACCGGAGCGGGCGGACCTCGCGAAGGTCCGCGAGGGGGAGTTCGAGGGGATCCGGGAGACGATCGCGTCCGACCCCGCCCGCGCCCCCGATTTCGGGCCGAACCACGTGCATCCGACGGCCGGAGCGGTGGCGATCGGGGCGCGGCCGATCCTCATCGCGTACAACGCCTACCTCACCACCCCGGACGTCGCCGTCGCGAAGAAGGTCGCGAAGGCCGTGCGGGCGCGGGACGGAGGCCTTCCCGAGGTGAAGGCGCTCGGCTTCGAGATCCATGAGCGGAACCGCGCGCAGGTGTCGATGAATCTCACGGACTATCGGGTGACGCCGGTCCATCGGGCCCTCGAAGCCGTCCGGCGCGAAGCGGCGCGCTTCGGCGCGGCGATCGAGGAGTCGGAGGTCGTCGGGCTGATCCCGGAGGATGCCCTGTACGACGCGGCGGAATACTATCTCCAGCTCCACCAGTTCGATCGGGCGGCGATCCTCGAGCGGAAGGTCCGGGCGGTCGACGCGTCGGGGCCCGGTGCCGAGACGATCCGATCGTTCACCTCCCGCCTGGCGGCCCGGACCCCGACCCCCGGCGGGGGCAGCGCGGCGGCGCTCGCGGGGGCCCTCGGCGCGGCCCTCGGGGAGATGGTCCTCGCCTACTCGATCGACCCCGCGAAACCGGCGCCCCCGGATCTCCCCGAGGTCGTCCAGGCCCTCACCCGCGCGCGCGCGCGGTTCCTCGAGCTGATGGACGAGGACGCCCGGTCCTACGACGCCGTGCGCGCGGCGCGCCGGGCCCGCAAGGAGCGGCCGGACGCGCCGGAGTCCCAGGCCGGCTTTCTGAAGGCGGTGCGGGGAGCCGCGGAAGTGCCGCTCGAGACCGCGCGCCTCGCGGTCGACTCGTCGCAGCGGCTCGATGCGGTGCGCACGCGGACGCGCCCGATGCTCGCGAGCGACCTCGTCAGCGCGATCGCACTGTTCCGCGCGGCGGCGGAGGGCGCCCTCGCGAACGTCTCGATCAACCTGGACGACCTGAAGGCCGCCGGCGAGCCGATCGAGGCGCTCGCGGCCGAGGTCGAACGGCTCCGCCCGAGACCGTAGGGCGGCCATGCCCGGAGGGACAGGGCCGGTCGCCCCACGACCCGCGGTCTGGGTGAACTGCGCGGTCTCGCTCGACGGGCGGCTCGCGTTCGCTAAAGGGGGGCGCGCCCGCCTCTCCTCTCCCGAGGACCTCGTGCGGGTCCAGCGACTGCGCGCCGAGTCCGACGCGGTCCTCATCGGCGTCGGCACGGTGTTGAAGGACGACCCGTCGCTCCGGGTGCACTGGGATCTCCTCGAGGAACGCCCCGGGCGAGAGCCGACCCGGGTGATCGTCGACTCGACCGGCCGCACCCCCGATTCGGCCCGCGTCCTCGATGGAAGCGCCCCCACCGTCGTCGCCGTGAGCGAGCGGTCGACCCGGAGCTTCCCCTCCCACGTCCGGACGATCGTCGCGGGGGCGAGCCGGGTCGACCTCGCGCTCCTTTTCACCCGCCTCTACGAGGACGGGGTCCGTCGTCTGATGGTGGAAGGGGGGAGCGAAGTCTTGGGAAGCGTCCTCAAAGCGGGGCTGTTCGACCGGCTCACGGTCTACTACGCCCCCGTCGTCCTCGGGGGCGGGTCGGCACCGCCCATGGTTTCGGGCGCGGAGGTCCGAGGTCCGGAGGAGCTGGTCGCGCTCGAAACCCTCGGGTTCGAGCGCTACGGGGAGGGATTCGTCGCGAGCTTCGTGCCGCGAGCGAAATCCGTCCCCTCCGCTCCCGGGGCGGGCCGGACCGGCTAGTCGCGGGTCCGCCTCCAGGTCGCTTCGAGACGCAGGTTCATATCCTATGGCGGCGCCGTTTTTACGGGACCCTGGGAGAGGGCCCGCGCGCGATGAGCACCTCCGGCACCTACTCGAGCTATCCGTCCTCGGCCCCGTCCCGCCCCATCCTCGTCAGCATCATCGCGATCCTGGTCGGCCTCTACGGGTTCCTCGTGTTCCTGCTCGGGCTCCTCTACATCGTCGGGAGCTCGCTGTTCGGGTCGTTCGGCGGGGTCACCTTCTTCGGCACCTCGGGCATCGAGGCGGGCGCGATCATCTTCATCGTCGGACTGATCATCCTCGGGATCGCGGTGGGTCTCTGGCATCAGCGGCTCTGGGCGCTCGTGGTCGCGCTGCTCTTCCTGCTCCTCGAGATGGTCCTCTACGGGATCGCCCACGCCTTCCTGACCTGGCAGTTCATCGTGAGCCTCCTCCTCTTCGTCTACCTGATCGCGGTCTCGCGGCACTTCGACTAGTCCGAACGACCTCTCGTCTCCGGTACTGCCGGACGTCGGCGGCGGATCGGGCCGGGTCCACGCGCACTCGTTAAGCGGGCGAGCGCCTCCCCCGCCGGCGGAGGACCCCTCGTGAAGCTCGTGCACTTCACCGTCGCCGATCAGTTCCACTTCGGCATGATCTCGGAGACGAACGAGTACATCGACCTCGACACCGCCTGCCGCGACTACTACGGGGTGAACCCGGTGAAGGGCGCCGACCCGAGCCGCTTCCGGGACATGCAGCAGTTCTTCCAGGGGGGCGCGGACTCGGTCGAGCTCACGAAGAAGATCATCGGCTACATCGACCGCCGCCGGCAGATGGGATGGACCCCCCGGGCCGCGACGGGGGCGCGGTACCTGTTCAAGCCGGAGGAGGGCGTGAAGCTCCTCGCTCCGGTCGTCCACGACGCGAAGGTCTACTGCCTCGCCCAGAACTCGAAGAGCCACGTCGCCGAGCTGGGGAAGCCGGCCCCGAAGCAGCCGTACCTGTTCACCCGGTTCTTCAACAGCCTCGTCGGGCCGAGCGAGCCCCTGCTCCTCAACCCCGCGGGGTCCTTCCCGGACGTCGAGCTCGAGCTCGCCGCCGTGGTCGGGCGCCGGGGAAAGCATGTCCCGAAGGAGAAGGCGATGGAGCAGATCGCGGGCTACACGATCGCTCTCGACATGGGCTACCGCGACCTCCAGTACCCCGGCGACGGACCGGTCGACTGGGTGATGGGCAAGGGGTTCGACAGCACGATGGCGGTCGGCCCGTGGGTGGTGCCGAAGGAGGAGGTCGGGGACCCCTACCCCCTCCAGATGGAGCTCAAGATCGGCGGCACGGTCCGCCAGAAGGGCGACACCACCGACTACCTCTTCCGCATCCCCGAGATCGTCGCGCACCTCTCCCGGGGGATCACGCTCGAGCCCGGGGACCTGCTCTCCCTCGGCAGCCTCGGCGGCGTGCCGGGGTTCGAGTTCGGGAAGGAGTCCCGCAAGCTGAAGGCCGGCGATCAGATCGAGGCGTCGATCGAGCGGATCGGGCGGCTCGTCATGCCGGTGAGGGCGGAAGCTCCGCCTCCCCCCTGAGGACGAGGAAGAGGGCGACCGCGGTCGGGAGCTCGTCGCTCGCTCCCGGAGACCCGTGGACCGGGGCGCCGTCGAACGGGTAGCGGACCTCCTCGCGGTAGGTCAGGCGCACCCGCTCGCCCTCGGGCACCGGCAGGAGCGCGTCGCGGAACGGGTCGAACGCGTCGATCGCGTCCCGCGCGAGCGGCACGACACGGAACCCGGTGCCCCCGTGGAGCGATCCGGGCAGCCGGATCAGGCGGTGGACATCGGTGGTGACGGGGGCGTCGGTCTCGCCCTGCACCTCGATCGCCGCCCGGGGGACGACCGCCTCGAGGAACTCCGCCGGCAGGTCGTGCTTGAAGACATCGAGGGTGAGCGTCCCGCGGATCTTGGCGGCGCCCCCCTCCTCGATCAGGAGCTTCGCCCAGCGGCGGGCCTTCGGGGGCGGGAGCCCGTAGGAGATCATCTCGCGCGCGGCCGCCTCCTTCCCCTCGGCCTCCCAGCGCTTCAGCACCTCGAGGACCGACCGCGTGGTCCGACCCCGCCAGCCCGGCGCGTCGGGCGGGGCGAGCTGCCGGGTCCGCGGCGCCCGGGCGCGCCCGAAGCCGTCCCCGTCCTCGTCGAGGACCCCGGCGGTCGCCCCGCTCCGCACGTCCTCCCGCCGCCCTTCGATCGCCCGCATCGGGTCGAACCCGGTCCCGAGGACGTAGTCGACCAGCTCGCGCCGCTCGGGGCTCGACAGCGGCTGGAACCGGGGATCGAGGACGTGGACGTGGTAGCCGCGGCCGCCCGAGAAGACGAACGACGTCTGGGCCGGGTCGATGCCGAAGTCGCCGAAGAGGAAATCGTCCACGAGCTCGAGCAGCCGACGCTTCACGAGCGCGAGCTGGCCGGCGTAGTCGAGCGCCTCCGCGCCCCGCAGATGATCGGAATCGAGGTCGAAGATGAGGTCGGCGCCGAGCCACTCCTTCGCAGCCATCGTCGGCTCCGCCGGGTGGCGGTAGTACGCGCTCGAGTAGTAGACGTGCCGCGGGACCTCGCGACCGAGGAACTCCCGGAACTCCGTCGGGCTGCGCAGGGTCGCGTGCCGGCGCATCATCGTCTCGGAAGCGAACGGGAACGCCGCGAACTCCCGGCGAGCGAGCCGGAGCGGAGGCGCGAGCTCCGCCGAGGCGTAGTACCGGGCGAACTGGCGGCGGGCCCAGGCGAGGGCCGCCGCATCGAGGGGGACCGTCTTCGCCATGGCGCTAGGCCGCGTCGGGCTCGTCCGTCGCGGGGGCGATCGCGTCGGCCACGGCCGCGTCGCGGCGCAGGCGCGCGAGGAGATGGAAGACGGTGGAGTGTTCGCTGCCCTTCAGGAGCATCTCGATCGCGCGCGTCGCTCGCTCGAGCTGGTCCTCCTCCCCGATCAGAGCGACCGTGGAGCCGTAGACGCTGACGGAGCAGCCGGAGAGCTCCTCGATGCGCGAGCGGGCCCGCCCGCGGGTCCCGATCACGCGGGAGCGGATCCGCCGCAGGGCGCTCTTCTCTCGGTGTCCCGTGGTGAACTTGATGTCGACGACACCGAGGAACGTGTTCTCCTTGAGGAGCCGGTAGGCCCGCTCGGGGGAGAAGCCGCGCGCGATCGCGACGACGATGTCGCGGGCCCGCATCGCCGCTCCCGGATCCGTGTCCGGGCTCTCGATCTGGACCTCTCCCTCCTCCGCGTCGACGGTCACGGTCGCGCGCGTGCGGTTCGCGATGTCGCGGCGAGTGCGGCCCCCGGGCCCGATCACGACCCCGACGCGGTCCTCGGGAATCCGCGCGTAGAGGATCGGCATCAGCCGGTCACCTCCGTCGGGGGACCGACCGACTCGATCCCGACCGCCCGGAGGAACTCGGCGGCATCCACGTCCGCTCCGAGCCGGGCGAGGAACTTCGCGTAGTTGTGGATGTCGCGGGTGAGCAGCTCCCTCGCCTGCGGATGGTCGACCTCGACGGCCTGCGCCACGTCGATGAGAATCGGACGTCCCTCGAAGAAGAGGGTGTTGTAGGGCGAAAGATCGCCGTGCACGAGCTTCGCCTTCCGGACCATGGCGCCGATCGCGGCCACGAGGTCCTCGTAGAGACGTCCCGGGTCCTCGACGTGCGCGTCGCGCAGTCGCGGCGCGGCGCCATCCGCATTGCCGATGAACTCCATCACGAGGACGTTGCGGTAGTGACCATACGGCTCGGGCACGGCAACGCCCGCCGCCTTCAGTCGCCCGAGCAGCGTGTGCTCGCGCCGCGTCCAGGCGTAGATCAGCCCGCCGAAGTTCCTTGCGCTCGCTTCGCGTCGCAGCGCCTCCATGGTGTAGGGCGGGAGGTGCCGGAACGAAGTGTTCGAGATCCGGTAGATCTTCACCGCCCGGAACTCCTCTCCCTTCGTGGCCCGGAACACGCCACCCTCCTTTCCCGTGGAGATCGGATAGTCTACCGCGTCGAAGAGGCCGCGACTGACGAGGCGCGACACCGCGAGGAGGGTCGCGTGGTCGAAGAACTCGTCGAGGAGTTTACGGTGTTGGCCCTCCTTGCGACGGTCCTCGAACCGCTCGCGTCGGCTCGGGAAGACGACCTCCTCCGGGTTCGGCATCGGCCGAAAGGAGCCGCGGGGCTCCTTTAGCCTTCACCGGCCGGTACCCCTCGACCGCCGACCGGATCTCCAGGGGCCCGGTCCCCGCCCGCCCTGCCGGGGCGAGGTAGCCTCGTTTCCTCGGAGTTACCGAGCCTATATCCCCCGAGGTATCCCATGTCTCGGCGATGCGCGTCGCTCGATTCGCCGCCAGCCCCCCTCCCGAGCCGAGCCTCCGTGGCGCCCCGCCGCGCGCGGCGGGATCTCCCGGTCGCATCGACTCGCCGCTGGAGGGCCCGGCCGATTACGATCAGGTGTTCCGGGTGGTGCGGGCCGCGGTCCGACGGGTCTTGGGAATCGAGCGCCCGGGCCTCGGGCTCGCTCTCTCGAACCTTCCGCCGAACGTGGGCGCCTACTGGCAGTTGACGGGGAACCTCATCATTCTGAACGAGGGCCTCGTCCGCGCCATGCGGAGCCAGGCGAAGAGCCCGCTGGAGCTCAATTCGTTCCTGTACGTGATCCTGGCCCACGAGTACCTCCACGCGCTCGGCTACCTCGACGAGGGGTCCGTGCGACGGGTCACGGCCCACGTCACGCGGGAGGCGCTCGGACCGGACCACCCCGCGACGGCGATGGCCGAAGGCGACCTCTGGAGACTCTATCCGTTCCTCGCGTACGCCCCCGGCGGCGACGGCCGTCGCATCAAGGTCGTTCCGCGGTTCGACCTCGCGACGACGCAGATGTACATCCGCTAGGCAGGGCAGCTCGGACCCCGTCGCATCTTAAGCGCCCTCGGGCCATCCCCTCTCTCGTCCATGAGCATCGACGTGGGATTCGGGATCTTGCTCGTCGTTGTGGGGATCGTGCTCCTCGCCTTCGAGCTCGTGCACCCCGGAGCGCTCCTGCTCATCCCGGGGTCGATCCTGCTGGTCGCGGGACTGCTCTATCTGATCCTACCGAGCGTCCTCCTGGACAGTGCCATCGGTCCGATCGCGATCGTCATCGCGGCCGTGATCGCCGCGCTCATCGAGATCCCGTACTATCGCTGGGTCGCGCCGACCCACCGTCCGCTCTCCACGACCAGCGGAGGACTGGTCGGGGACGAGGCGATCGTCATCGCCCCGATCGTTCCGGGCACGCTGAAGGGCAAGGTGCGCGTACGCTCGGAGGTCTGGTCGGCCCGCTCGACGATGCCGATCGCGGCGGGGACCCGGGTCCGCATCGTCCACGGCGAGGGGGTCTCCGTCTCGGTCGAGCCGCTCGAGCCGCCCAAGGCGAGCTAGCGATGGCCGGGAGAAACCCTTACCACCTCGGGGAGGTTCGGCGACCGGGCTAGGGGAAGGGACGCCGGAGGCAGGGTATGGATTACACCGGAGTCTACGCGCTGGTCGTGCTCGTCGCGGTGATCATCCTGGTCCTCTTCGCCCGGATGATCTACACGATCAGCCCGTACCAGCAGGGGATCGTCGTCCTGCTCGGATCGTACAAGCGGCTGATCAACCCGGGGTTCAACCTCGTGAGCCCGCTCGCGACCGTGATGAAGATCGACCTGCGGACGCAGGTCCTCGAGGTCCCCCGACAGGAAGTGATCACGAAGGACAACTCGCCAACGAACGTCGACGCGATCATCTACATCAAGGTCGTCGATGCGCCGAAGGCGATCTTCCAGGTCCAGGACTACCACGTGGCCACGGTCGCGCTCGCGCAGACGACCCTGCGGTCGATCATCGGCGACATGGAGCTCGACGAGATCCTGTACAACCGCGAGCGGATCAACGCCCGGCTCCGCGATATCCTCGACGAAGCGACGGACAAGTGGGGCGTCCGCGTCGATGCGGTGGAGATCAAGGAGGTCGACCCCGTCGGTCCCGTCAAGAGCGCGATGGAGGAGCAGACGTCCGCCGAGCGCCAGCGGCGGGCCGCGGTCCTCCGCGCGGACGGCGAGAAGCGCAGTGCGATCCTGGTCGCCGAGGGTCAGAAGCGTTCCCGCATCCTGCAGGCGGAAGGGGTCCGGCAGTCCCAGATCCTGGAGGCGGAGGGCGCCCGGGTCGCGACCATCCTCGAGGCCCAGGGTGAGGCCCAGCGGCTCC
>JASHPK010000020.1 GCA_030038095.1 Thermoplasmata archaeon
CTCGTGACCCAGCGCTTCGGCAGGGAAACGAGGAACGTCGATTTCCCGGCCAGTTGAAGCTTCCGACCCTCCATCACGAGGAACCGATGCGGTCATCCATTACGGAGGTTTAAGCATTCAAACCATAGGCACTATACTACATTCATACCCTATATTCTGACCATAGAAGCTCGCTCTTCGCCGCGCTGGGTGGTATCTACCGGCCTGACTGCCGAGCTGACGGGTTCGGACAGGGCCTATCGCGGCTGCGGGACGAGCCCGGCCCGGACCCCGCGCGGGCCGCGATCGAGACCTCGGTAGACTTCGTAAGCACTCGTAAACGCCCGGAGCGCGCCGAGTCTCGCCTGCAACCCTGATAAGCCGCGGGCTCTGCTTCCCGGCAGACCCCCCGGGTCGTGGTCGAGTGACGAGGTGGCCGTTCCCTCCGCGCGTCACGGGTCGAACCTAGCACGATGATCTCCTCTGCCTCCGCGTCCGAGGGTCCATCCGATGCTTCCGACGGGGCTCAGGGCACATCCGCAGCGGCCCCGAAGGTACCGAAACGTTTCCTGGGATCCTGGACGTGGGTCGTAATCGGGGTCGTGATCCTCGCCGTAGGGAGCGCCGTCGCCGTCGTTTGGATCGGAGGTCTTCATCACGCGCCATCCTCCACCTCGTCCTCCGTGGTGCTGGCACCGAGCGGAACGAGCTACTCGCTCCCGATCGGCCAGATCAGCGGCGTGGTGTTCAGTGCGAATGCCACATCGACGCTCCACGGCTCGGTCAACAGCAGCGAGGGGGTCCAGATGTACATCATGGACATGGCTCAGTACGAGACCTTCGGAAAGACCGGCAACGTCACGGGCTACGAATGGACCTCGGGGGCCGTGCGCGCCACGACGATCTACGACCTGGACGTGAGCGTCCCGACCGGTTCGTGGATCCTCGTCTTCTCCGATCCCAATACCGGTATTCCCACGGGCGTGTCGGTCTACTCCTCTATCCTCCTCACGACGCCCTGAGGCCCGCCCCGGTGAAGGCGCGCGGCGGGGCTTCCCGGGGGGTCGCTCCCCCCGGGGGCAGTGCTCCCGGCGGGATTCGAACCCGCGTTACGGGGTCGAAGGCCCCGAATCCTTGACCGGACTAGACTACGGGAGCACGGGTCCGCCGGTCCGTACGGTCAGCCCGCCGCCCGGATAACTCCTTCCGTGAGCCCGAGGGCTACGTGTCCCGCACCGTCTCGAGCGCGTACGGGCGGTACGGATGCCGGGGCAGGTACTCGGCCCGGCGCTGGCCGGTGTTCGCGTAGATCGTCTTCTCCGCGATCTTGCAGGCGTTGTCCGCGATCCGCTCGAAGTGCCGGGCCACGAGGAGCTGGCTCGCGAGCCGGGGCGCGTTGTCCGGATGCTTCGTGAGCTCGGACACGATCGTTCGGGTCGCCTGCCGGTGCATCCGATCGACGTCGTCGTCGCGGATGAAGAGCCCGCGGGCGAGCTCGACCTCATCGTCGGCCATGGCCTCGAGAGCTTGCTCGACCATCCCCTCGACCACGTCGTCCATCTTCTGGAGGATCTCCCGCACGCGGGGGGCCGACTGGCTCGAGGAGTCCGAGGTCTGTCGGGCCATGTCGAACCCGAGGCGCCCGATCCGATCGAGGTGGGTCGTGATCTTGAGGAGACCGGCCGCAGTGCGGAGATCGACGGCCGCGGGTTGGCGCAGGACGAGGAACGCGATCGTGGCGTGCTCCATGTCGTCGTCCATCCGGTCCAGCTCGGTGTCCCGATCGAGCACGACCTGCGCGGCCGTGAGGTCGCACTCGTCGAAGGCCCGCCAGCCGTCGTGGACCATGTGGAGGGCCCAGTCTCCCATCGTCGAGGCGCGCTCCTTGAGGTGGCGCACCTCGAGGTCGTATCCGCGGGGTCGTACTCCGGTCGCTGGGGGATCGTCGCTCATCCGAACCTGCCCGTGATGTAGGCCTCGGTCAAGTGATCCTTCGGCCGCTCGAAGACCTCCTCGGTGGGTCCGAACTCGATGAGCTTGCCGAGGTACAGGAATGCCGAATAGTCCGAGACCCGCGCCGCCTGCTGCATGTTGTGGGTCACGATCACCACGGTGTACTCCTGCTTGAGCTCGGAGATCAGTTGTTCGATCTTCGCGGTGGCGAGAGGATCCAGCGCCGAGCACGGCTCGTCCATGAGAAGCACCTCCGGCTGGGCGGCCAGGGCCCGGGCGATGCACAGCCGCTGCTGTTGACCGCCCGAGAGCGACGTCGCGGGCGCGTCGACGCGTTCCCGGACCTCGTCCCAGAGCGCAGCCTGCTTGAGCGAACGGACGACGATCCGGTCCATCTCGTCCCTCGAGTAGTGACCGCCGAATCGGGGCGCGGCGGAGACGTTGTTGTAGATCGACATCGTCGCGAACGGGTTCGGCTTCTGGAAGACCATGCCCACCCGCCGGCGAACCAGGGTCGCGTCGAGCGCGTAGAGATCCTCGCCGTCCAGGAGGACGGTGCCCTCGACGCGCGCCTTGGGGGCAGTTTCGTGGATCCGGTTCAGGCACCGCACCAGCGTCGACTTGCCGCATCCGGAGGGGCCCATCACCGCGACGACCTTGCGCTCGGGGATGTCGAGCTGGATGTGCTCGATGGCGCGCGACTTGCCGTAGTACGCGCTCAGGTCTTGGACCCGCATTTTGATCGAGCTCCCGTCCATCCGTTCAGCCTCCTGCGGCACGGCGCGTGAGCCGGTTCAGCACGATCCGGGACACGACGCTGATGCTCAAGATGATGAGCACGAGGAAAAGAGCCGTTCCCCACGCGAGGACCTGCCAGTTGTGGTACGGCGAGGTCGCCGCGTAGTAGATCCAGAGGGGCATCGGAGTGACCGAGTAGTTGAAACCGGTGAACCCGTGGAGGCTGAAGAGACTGGTGAGGAGGATCGGCGCGGACTCTCCCGCGGCCCGGGCGATGGAGAGGAGCGCTCCCGTGACCACTCCGGGCAGCGCGGTAATGAGCGTGATCCGGAGCGCCGACTTCCATCGAGGGATGCCGAGCGCGAGGGCGGCCTCACGAACGGATTGCGGGACCGTCCGCAACGCTTCCTCGGTCGCCCGGGTGACGACGGGGACCATGAGCACGGCCAGCGCGATGGCCTCGGAGAAGGTGCTGAAGGTGAGCGTCCGGTTGTACTGAAGGAAGAGGGAGTAGGCGAACACTCCCGCGAGGATGGAGGGAAGGCCCGAGAGCACGTCCGCCATCGTGCTGATGGCCCGGGCCCAAACGCTCTGCCCGCCGTACTCGACCGCGAACATCGCCGCGCCGATGCCGATCGGAAGCGCGATCAACGACGACATGCCGATCAGGATGAACGTTCCTTGGATCGCCGGCGCGATGCCCCCCTGCGGACACGCGGACGGGTTAGAGCTCCCGCAAGGGACCGGAAACTGCTTCGTGAAGAACCCCACCGAGAACGCCGGCAACCCCTGCACGATCACCTCGTAGAGGATTGCGATCAGCGGAATGAGGATCACGACGATGGCGAGGCCGCTCAACACCGTCATGCCGTGGCTGAAGATCTTGCGGCGCTGGTGGCGGTCGAACTTCATTCCTGACCCACCCCCCGCCCCGTCTGCAACCGCCCTAGGATGACGCGGGCGCCGACGTTGATGGCGAGCGCGATCACGAGCAGGACCAGGCCCGCCTCGATGAGCGCGGAGAGCTCGAGCGGGCTGCTCGCCTCCAAGAACTGGTTCGCGATCCCGCTCGCGATCGTCTGGCCTTGGGAGAACAACGACTTCGGGACATGATTGCTGTTGCCGATGACCAGGGTCACGGCCATCGTCTCACCGAGGGCACGGCCGAGCCCTAGCACGATGCCCGCGAAGATCCCGGTACGGGCGTACGGGATGACGGAGCGGCGGGTCACCTCCCAGTTCGTCGCCCCGAGGCTAAGGGCGGCCTCCTTCTGACTGATCGGGACGGCCGCCATCGCGTCGCGGCTGATCGCGGTGATGGTCGGGATCACCATCACGGCGAGCACCAGGCTCGCCGTGAGCACATCGAGACCGATGGGGGTTCCGGAGAACAACCCGGTCCAACCCAGGTAAGTGTACAACTTCGGTTCGATGTCGTAGCGCATGATCGGTACGAGGACGATGAGCGCCCAGAACCCGTAGATGATCGACGGGATGGCCGCGAGGAGCTCGATCAGCTGCGCCACGGGCCCCCGCATCCAGCGCGGCGCCTGCTGGGTGAGGAAGATCGCGGCGCCCAGCGAGAGCGGGACCGCAACGAAGAGGGCGACCGAGCTCGTGATCAGCGTTCCGGCGAGGAAGGGGACGATCCCGTAGACGTTGTACGGGAAGGGATTCCAGATCGAGATGGTGAAGAATCGAAAGCCGAAGGTGTCGATACTCTGCTTCGCGCCCAGGTAAAGGAAGACGAACAGCGCAAGGACGATCCCGACGAGGATTACCGCACCGGCCCCGGTGAGGAAGGCAAAGATTCGATTTCCCCAACGCGCAGGGCGCCTCGGACGCGAGGGAGAAGAAGAGGGGAAAGGGTTCGCCCCGGAGCCCATCGGCATCGACCTCGAAGTCGATGGGCGGGTCCCGTCGTTAGGCTGCGGTCGTCGGCACGCAGACCGGGATCGACGCTCCGTTGTACAGTAGCGCGTTGATCGTCGCGTTGTCCGACGTCACCGCGAACGCGGGCAGCGGCACGTAATACAGTCCGGCCGACGCCTGCTGGCCTATCGTAACGATCCAATGGAGGAAGTCGACCAGGTTCTCCGCTTGGGTGAGCGTGAACGACGATCCGTAGGCCACCCCGAGGTCCGTGTAGACGAACAGGTAGGTGAAGGTGGACAACGGATAGTCCTCCGAGCCGGGAGCGTTGAGCACGCTGATATTGTACCAGGCCGAGTAGTTGGTCGCGGCCGGCAAGACCACGTTCGAGTCCTTGATCGCCGACGCGATGTTCGTGATGTTGGCTAGGATGAAGTTTCCGGCAGGGTTCTCGACCGCACCGAATCCCACCGCGTTCGTCAGCGCGTAGTTGATGTCCACGTACCCGATCGAGTCCACTGTCGAAAGGACGGTCTCGGTCACGCCCGAGTTCCCCTTCGCGCCGATCCCGACCGGCCAGTTCACGCTGGTTGCATAGCCCACCGTGCTCTTCCAGGTCGCGTTCTCTTTCGAGAGGAAGCTCGTGAAGACGAACGTGGTCCCGCTCCCGTCCGACCGATGAACCACCGTGATCGCGGCGGTCGGCAGCGTGACGCCAGGATTGATGGCGGAGAGCGCCGAGTTGTTCCAGTTCGTGATGTCACCGAGATAGATGGCCGCAAGGATCTGACCTGTGAAGTGCAGGTGCGCCGAGATGCCGGGGAGGTTGTAGATTGGGACCGCGGCCCCCGCGGACTCCGGGAATGTCACGACGCCGGGCGACGGGACGGCCGCCCACTGGCTCGGATTCAGCGGCGCGTCCGAAGCGCCGAAGTCGACCGTCTTCTGGGTAATGTCCGTGATTCCGCCTCCGCTTCCGATCGCAGAGTATGAGATGGAACTCTGCGTATACGCCGCAGCCCAAGCGAGCATCAGCGGGGCCACGAGGGTCGATCCGGCCCCGGTCAGGGGGGTCGAGGAGGGCAACGTGCACCCGGACGAGGAGGTCTTGCTGCTCGAAGGCTTGAACCAGCCCGCGCCATAGCCGACGCCCACAATGATCACGACCACGACGATCACCGCGATGACGGCGATGAGCCCGGTTCTCGAGCTCCTTTGCCGGACCATCGTGTCGCTGGGCGGACTCGCACCCGGCGGGTTCCCACTTGGCGGATTCGTACTCGTTCCACTTCCACTGCTCATCGTATCTCGACTCCTATGTTCTCGATCCGGTCATCCTTGCCGCTCGTCTTCCAGGGCATTGAGGCGACGAAAAACGGGGGCAACAGGAAGACGGAGCGATGGCTCGCCGACGGCAGGCCCACCCGGCACGGCTCATCGACCGGCCAACTTGGACCACGGATTTAACGGCCCCCGATTTAGTCTATATAGTGATAAATACAGGTATGTATGCGAGCTATAGTCACCGAAAACGGTCGGCCCGGCCACCGAGAACCCGAGGCCCCGAGCGGCCCCGGTCCCGGCACGCCTCGTTTCCTGGTGCGGTTCGGATACGATGGTTCGGAGTACGCCGGGTGGGCCCGGCAACCGGGACTCCGAACCCTCGAGGGAGAGATCCACCGTGCGCTTGCGCGGATGCGGACGTCGGACCGAGCGCGGACCGTCCTCCTCGACGTCGCGAGTCGGACGGACCGGGGGGTGAACGCCCGGGGCAACGCCGCCTTGTTCGAGTCGACCCTCGAGGCCGGCTCGCTCCTCCGGGTCCTCAACGGTATTGCGCCGGATGTGTTCTTCACGGCGGCCCGCGCGGTTCCACCCAATTTTCGGGCCCGACGGGCGGTCCGACGGACCTACCGGTATTTCGAGCCGACCCGGCCGGTCGATCTCGACGGGTGGCGAGCGGCGGCGGAGATATTCCGCGGCCCGGTCGATGTGCGGTCCTTCGGACGAGGGCTGCGCGCCTCGGGCCCGGTGTTCCGCGACGTCGAACGAGTCTCCCTCCTCTCCTCGGGCCAATCGGTCGTCGTCGAGGTTGTCGCGCCGTCGTTTGTCTGGGGGATGGTACGTAAGGTGGTTGCCGCGCTTCGGGAAGTTGGGAACGGCCGCCTCCCCCTCGAGCGTCTCGAGCAGGCGGTGGCAGGGCAGGCGCGCCTCACCTTGCCACTCGCCGAGCCCGAGCCGCTCGTGCTCTGGGACGTGGATTTCGATCTCCCCTGGACCGATCGGTGGGAGGGGCCGAACCGTCACCAGACCCGGTGGAGGCTGGAGCAGCGCGCGGCGTGGAGGACCCGGGGCGCCGTGCTGGAGGCGCTGGCGGCCGGGCCCGGCGGCTCGCCCGAGCGCTAACCGACCCGCTCCCAGCGCTCCAGCTTCTGGACCGCGCTCAGGGTCGACCCTCGCTGGATCTCCGCCCGAACGCGGTTCTCGTGCTCGAGGACGTCCAGGGCACGGTTCGCGACCTCTTGGGCGCGTTCCCGGGGCACGACCACGACGCCGCTCAGGTCGCCGATGATCCAGTCGCCGGGCCGGACCCGCTGGCCCCCGACTTCGACCTCGACGCCGATCTCCCCCAGTCCCTTCGGCTCCCCGGCGTTCGAGCTCACCGAACGGCTGAACGCCGGGAAGCCGAGTTCCACGATTGCATCGAGGTCCCGCACCGCCCCGTCGATGACGACGCCCGCGACCTTTCGCCCGTGCGCGCTCCAGCTGGCGAGCTCGCCCCAGATCGCCGTGGGACCCCCGCCCGCGTCGATGACCAGGACGTCCCCGGGTCCCGCCCGATCGATCGCCTCGACGGGCTTCGCCCAGTCCCCGTCCCGCGTGACGACCGTCACCGCCGGGCCGGCGACCCGGACCTTCGGGTCGTGGAACCGGGCGATGATCCCATGCATCGCCCCTTGTCGTTGCATGGCGTCGGAAACGTTCGGGCTCGACACCTTGAGGAAGGCGGCGCGGATGTCGTCGCCCGCGTACCGTCGGAAGAGCTCGGTCGCGACCTCCCGCTGGGTCTCGATCGCCTCCCGGATCTTCCGGGTCGCCTCGACGATGTTCGGGCTCTTCGTGATCGCTCCGCCGACGATCAGGATCTGGGCGCCGGCGCGGACGGCTCCGGCGACGGTCTCGGAGTTGAGCCCCCCCGCGACCGCGACCGGGATCGGGGAGTGCTTGGCGAGGTCCCCGAGCACGGCGAACGGCGTCTTCGCCTGCATCTGCATGTCGATCCCGACGTGCCAGCACACCGCGGCGGCGCCGAGCTCGGCGACCTGCCGGCTCCGCGCGATCGGGTCGGCGACGCCGAGGAGGTCGACCATCACCTCCGCGCCGTACAGTTCGCCGCCGCGGACCCCATCGGCGATCGTGCCGTCGTCCGCCGCGCCGAGGATGGTGACGACGTCGGCCCCCGCCTTGGCCGCGATCTCCACCTCGAAGGCGCCCGTGTCCATCACCTTCATGTCGGCGACGACCCGGTGGCCCGGGAAGGCCTTCTTCAGCTCGCGCACGACCTCGAGGCCCTCGCTCTTGATGAGGGGCGTACCGGCCTCCACCCAGTCCGCCCCTCCCTCGACGGCCTCTCGCGCCGCGAGGAGGGCGCGGGAGCCGTTCTCAAAGTCGAGGGCCACCTGAAGGACCGGCCGCTCGAGCCGCATGCCCCTCGGAGGAGGGGGTTGGTAATAATGCTCGCACCGTGCGCCCCGCGTGGCGAGTCGCCCCACGGTCCGTGTGGAAGTTCACCACGGGGACTCCCGGCGTCTCGTCGGGATCCCTAGCGGATCGGTCCATCTGGTGGTCACCTCGCCCCCGTACCCCAAGATCCCGCAATGGGACCGGCTGTTCCATTCGCTAGGGGCGGACGACTACGCCTCGATGCTGAAGGTGCTCGAAGGCGCCTGGCAGGAGTGCTACCGGGTCCTCGTCCCCGGGGGAATCCTCGCGATCAACATCGGGGATGCCCTCCGGACCGAGGACGGACGCTTTCGCCTTTGGCCGAATCACGCGGAGACGCTGCGCTCGGCGAGCCGAGTCGGCTTCCGTCCCCTTCCCTATCTCCTGTGGAAGAAGCCGACCAACCGACCGAACGCCTTCCTCGGCTCGGGGTTCCTTCCCCCGAACGCGTACGTGACGCTCGACTGCGAGTACATCCTGCTCTTCCGCAAGGGAGACCTTCGGCGCTTCCCTCCGAACGATCCCGAGCGCGCCGCGAGCCGGTTCTCGCGGGCGGAACGCGACCTCTGGTTCAGCCAGGTCTGGTCGGACGTCCGCGGCGCGCCGCAGCGGAACGGGAACGGACGGAGCGCCGCGTTCCCGAGCGCGATCCCCGAGCGGCTCATCCGGATGTTCTCCGTCCGCGGGGACACCGTGCTCGATCCGTTCGCCGGGACGGGGACCACGTTGTGGGCGGCCGCGCGCTGGGGCCGGAATGCGATCGGCGTCGAGTGGGACGTCGAAGTGTTCACCGCGCTCCGCGACGCGGCTCGTCGGCGAGGGTTCCTCACTCCGCGTGGTCCGGGGAAGAGTTCGCCGGGCGCGTCCGATGAGCGATCTCCTCCTCGACGGCGTGGTGGAGATAGTGGAGGCCCGAGTCGCTGAGCCGGTCCACGTGGAGCAGGAGGTAGTGGAGGTAGAGTCGCTCGGGTCGGTGGGAAGGGCCGGGGCTCCGGTGCGGGGCACCGGGCTCGTCCACCGGAGGCCGGTGGCGCTCGAGCGTCTCCCCGTGGTGCTCGTGCTCCGGTCCGTGGTAGGCGCGCCCCGTCGCGCCGGTGAGCGGCGGGTACAGGTGGGCCACGGGATCGTACGGGGCCTCGTCCTCGGAGCGATCCCGGGAAGCCGATGCGCTCGCGCTCCGGGCCGTCGCCGGAGGATCGATCTTCCCGCGCAGGTAGGGATGGACCGGCCGCCCGGGGTCCTGCAGGTCGGCGATGGGGCAGCCGGCGACGTCCTCCACGATCGTCTTCAGGCTCCAGCTCGTCCGGCGACGAGGGGGCCCTTCGACCGTCGCCTCGGCGACCACGACTCGACTCCGGGCGGGGCGGCCTCATAAACTTCCGCTTGGAGCGGCAACCGCAGCCTCGTCTCGGCCGACCGCGGGCCCATCGAGGTGGTTCGCGAGGAGCTCGTACTCCGGGGTCGAGGCGATGATCGCCAGCGGGAGGTGGTACGCCCCGATCCGCCAGAGCGACTCCGCGTAACCGACCTCGCGCGGGAGCCGGGCCCGAGGGAGCCACGACGTCTCGGCGGGGGTGAGCCCAAAGAACTCCTGGGTCGCGTGGGAGACTTCGGGGAGCCGGAGGAAGACGCTCGCGTGGAGGTTCCTCAGGAGGGAGCGTCCGCTCGCGCGGGACAGGAAGTCGTCGGGGTTCTGGCTGATCACCACGACCCCGGCCTCGAAGTGCCGGACGTGCCGGACGACCCGGTCGAGGAATTCGGAGGTGATGTCGAGGGAAGCGAGGAGGTGGGCCTCGTCGACGACGAGCAGTTTCGGGCCCTTCCGTTCGCCGAGCCGGCCGTACGCCCAGTCGAGGAGATAGGTGAGATGGAACGGCAGCTGTTCGATCGGCACGCCGCGGAGATCGGCCGACACGATCTGCGCGCCGGCGCGGACCGTCGTCGGCCCGTTGAGCGATCGCAACGAGCCCGAACGCAGCACCTCGAGCAGGGTCGGCAGCCGCTCTGACGGACCGCGGACCGCCGCAAGCTCGGCCGCGAGGTCGTCGAACGTCGGGACCGTGACGCCGCTCGCGAAGAGCCGGGTCACGGCGGCGTCGAGCGAGGCGACCTCCTCGTCGCGGAGGCTCGGGAAGAGCGCCCGAAGCATGGCCGTGGAGCGGGCGGCCTTCTCGCGCCGGTCCCCGCCCGTCGTCACGGGATCGAGCGGGTTCAACCGGCCGGCGGCGCCGTCGGCGGGGGTGATCACGTCTCCCCCGAGGGCGCGAACGAGCCGGGAGAGCTCGCCGAGCGGATCGAGCACGACCACGGAGGTCTCGGGCCGCATCCACAGGGTCCGGAGCAGGAAGAGCCCGGTCGCGAAGGTCTTCCCCGAACCCGTCGCCCCGAAGATCCCCCAAGAGTAGCTCGCGTGGCGCCAGCGGTTCAGGAAGACGGGGCTCGCATCGGCGAGGGCGACGCCGACCAGGATGCCCCCCGGCTCGACGACCGTCTCGTCCGTGAACGGATAAAGCGCGGCCAGCGCGTCGGTCGGCAGCGAGTGCCAGAAGCCCGTGGGTCGGGGCTCCGCCCCGGTCAGGTACGGCGGAGCCAGCGCTCGCCCCACCTCGTACCGGGGGATTCTCGCCCGGAACCCGAGCCCCTCGAGTCGTCGCGCGAGGCGAGTTCGCGCCCGCTCGGCGGTGAGCCGCGACGGGCCATGGGTGGTGAAGCGCAGACCGACCTTCCACAGTTCCTGGGTGCGCCGCGCGACCGACCGCGCGAGCTCCTCGGCCGTGGCGCGTTCCGCCTCGAGTTCGGCGGTCGCGCTCCCTTCGGTCCCCGAGCTCAGTTCCGCCGCCGCGACGGCGCGTGCCCCGTGAAGCATCTCGAGGGCCTCTCGGCCGGGGATGGGGTGCGCTTCGAGGAGGAGTTCGAGGGGCTCCGTCGTCGGGAGCAGCCGCCCGAGAAGGCCGAACGGAGCCTCGGGCGGGAACTGGAGGACCAGGAGGGGCGCGCGGTAGTGGGTGCCGATCCGAAGATGACCGGGCCCCTCCCATTCCGCGCGGGGCGGGGTCACACGCGTCAACGGCGCACCTCCGTGGAGGCCGCACCGCCGGACCGCCGGCGCTCGACGATCCACAGCGGGACCAGCCCGAGCCCGAGAGCGAGCCCCCGCCCGGGCTCGAGCGAGACCGGGGGAGCCACGTACAGCACGATGGCGAGGACCAGCAACGCGCCAGCGCCGACCACCCGGGCCCGACGGAGCTCGCTCCGAGGGACCCCTCGGTGCCGTTGTCGGGCGATCCAGCCCGCGACCGCGAGCGCGGCGAGCGACCCGGTAAGGGCCACGAGGAACGGCAGAGCGAGAGAGAGCGCTCCGCTGATGACGGCCGAACCGACCGCGAGGCCGAACGCTTCGAAGTCGAGCTCCGTGGGTCCGCTCCGGGTCGTCATGGTCGCTCCCCGACGGGGCCCCAGCCGTACCTTCGCCCCGCGTCTCGGAGGGCACGGCCGGTGAGCCGGGAGGGGTGGAGCTCGAGTGCCCTCAGCTGCTGCTCGAGCTGCTGCATCCGACGGTCGAGCTCGCCCATCGCCTCCGGTCGGGATTCCGTAGTCGCGAGGGCGAGGTAGACGCGGCGACGACCGCGCCGTCGGCAGAGGAGCTGAGCCAGCTCGGCATAACCGCGCTGCGCGTCCCGGCCGAGGGTCGCCGCGGAATCCGGCGCGGGCCGGACGTCCCGGTATCGAATCGGCTCGAGACCTACGAGGAAGACGACGCTCGTTTGCATGGTACGCAGCAGGGCGCGGAACAGATCGAAACGTCGGGCGAGCTCGGCCGGTGGAAGGTACGCGAACGGCACCCCGGGCACCCGCAGCACCGCGACGAACCGCGACGGAGAGATCTGCAACCAGATCCCTTGGACCTTGGGACCCCGGCGGGGTCCGCTCATGGGACCCTCCCGGAGGGTTCCGCGCAGGCGCCAGGCCAGATAGTCGAGGGCCCGAACGTCGATCGCGCGGCCGTCCGGCCGCCAAGCGGAGACCACGAACCCGATCCCGACGAGCGGTAGCCACAGGTACGGGGCGGCGAATGGAGCGAGGACCGCTCCGGTCGCCGCGTAGCAGACGAACTTGAGCGCATCGCGGGCGGAAGGGAAGGGACCGAGCCGCAGACGCCGGTCGAATCGCTCCGGCAGTACGACCACCGGCGGCGCGTCGGACCCCTCGTCCATCGCGTCACGGCCCCTTTCCGCGAATCGGTGGCATCGCCGAGGATCTCGGAGCTCCGCCCTTCGGCTCGGAGAAGTGTCGCACGAGGTGGAGCGCTCCGTGGCCCACCAGCTCCGCCGCCGCGAGGGGGGCCGCGGCCGGGGCGGCCGCGCTCCCGGCGACTCGCGTGCCCCCCGCGAGCGCGGCCCCTGCCGGACCCGACGAGCGGAGGCTGGACGCCGCCGGTGCGACGAAGGCCGTGGCGCCCGCCGGGGCCGTGGCGAGGCCTCGTTGCGTGCCCGCCGACAGAGTGGCGGCAGCCGCCGGGAAGCCGAACGCGGACAAGTGGGTGCCCGCGAGGGACAGCAAGAACGGCGAAGCGAGCGCGACGCCGAGGAAGGCGACGAGGAGCACCGGGGTTGGGCTCCCCACCGCGAGCTCCAGAGGCACGACGAGGACGCACGGGAGGAACGCGAGCTCGAGGAAGAGGAGCCACGCGCGTCGGGCGATCGTGGAGAAGGGCCTCACCGGCCACAGCAGCGTGAATATCGGGAGCAGCACGAGCAGGACCGCGAGCAGGGCGTCCCGGACACCGACCGCGAGGACGAGGCCCAGGACCAGGGCGAACTCCACGAGCGAGAGCACGAAGGCCAGAGCGCCGTTGTCCCAGGAGTACGAGATCTGGCCGTACCCGGCGAGGTTGACCCAGTGCTGCCAGGTACCTCCGTCCCACCCCGCGAGGACGGGGTACAACGATCCCGACGCCGTGAGGATGGCGCTCGCGATCGGAACGGTGAAGTTGGCGGTGACGACCGCGATCACGAGGCGCACGAGCAGGCCATCGAAGAGCGTCGCCCACCGGGCGACGAGCGCCCTCGAGAGGTAGACCACCGCCACGCCGATCGCGATGAGGCCGATCGCTGGATCGACCACGTTCGCGAGGGTGAAGATCGAGAAGCGCACGGCGGTGCCGAGGAAGCCGGCCCCCGCGTTTGGGCCGCTCAGCGGAGGGTAGAGCGCGGTCGTTTGAAGCTCGGGGACCAGCAGGTTGTCGTACGTCGGGCCGACGATCGCGGTGACGATGGCCGTGAGCGCGGCGAAGAGGGCGAAGAGCAGCGACTGGATCGAGGCGACCGGGCTCCCGGCCAGATCGAACACGGTCGGGGCTAGGTCCCGGTGAGGACCCAGTGGGCGAGGCCCCAGAAGAGCCCGGTGACGGCGGCGGTGAAGAGGAGGGTCCCGATGAGGGCGTCCCGGGCCCGGTCCTTTGCCTGGACCTTTTTCGTGATGTCGTTCGAGAACCAGCTCAGCGCCACCCGGGCCCAGACGAGGGCGAGGATCCCCCCGCCGGCCAGCCCCACCAGCTCCACGAGCCGATCGATCGATCCGGTGAAGTTGGCCACGGCCGAGGAGTTTGTGGCTGGACCCTGGGCCCATCGGGGCCCGATCCGGGTCGGCAGGGGCTCCCAGGCCGCGCCCAGGGACGGAGCGACGAGGAGCGCGAGCGCCAGGACGGGTGCGATCCTCCGCGTTCCGAGTATGGGCCGGTCTAGGTGGAAGGGCTGGGGGACCATGCGAGCACCTCCTCCCCGTCGGAGGTCGTGTCGCTGCGGATTCTTCCCTCGCCGACGAGCCGGTCGATCGTCGAGCGCGCGAGATCTAGAGGGATTCCGGCCTCTTCGGCGAGGAGTTCCACGGTGGGCCGGTCCGCGCCATCGGCCGGTTCGAGAATGCGTCGAAGGACCGCTTCCGGGTCCGGGGGCGTGGGGGGAACCGATCGGCCACGCCGGTGCCGCCGCCACCAGATTCCGCCGGCCACGATCAGGGCGATCGCCACGGATCCCGCTGCGACCTCTCCGATCGCGGAGGGGGTCGAGGGGGTTGCACGGATCCCCAGATCCACGGTCGCGTTGATTTCGAACGAGTAACCGTACCGGTCCACCACGACCAGACTGACATTGACGGGGCCACTCGCGTCCTCGGGTACCGTCCATCGGAAGTCCCCGTCCGAGGCTTCGGAGGTCGTCCACGGCCCTCCCGTGGAAGCGTTGGCGAAGAACGTGAACGGGGGGACCCCGCCCTCGAGCTCCGCGGTCACCTCGAGGTCTCCCGGGGCGCCGGCGCTGGCTCCGAGGACGGCGGTGAACGGAGCGACCGCGAGGGAAGAAATGCTCGCATTCCCGGTGGCTCCGGACGGATCAAAGACCTCGAGGGTCACCGTGGCCGACGCCTCCGGATCGAACTCTCCCGACCATCCGAACGGATCCCCGGCGCCGGCGATTCCGGCGAAGGGGCTGTTCGACGAGGTCGGGCCGGAGGCGCCGACGCACCAGTAGAAGGGGGGCGCCCCGCTCGTGACCGAGAAGTTTCCCGTGACCGAGCTCGAGGCGGCGGTGAGCGCCCGGCCGAACCCCGCGTCGAGGATGAGCGTCGGCTCGACAGTGAGGGTCGTCGCCCCCGTCACCCCGACCCCGAGGGCATCCGTCACGTTCACGACGACAGGGAGCGAGCCCGGCTCGCTGTCCTCGAGCGGAACGAGCACGGACCCATCCGCGGCCGCGAGGGAATCCACGGGCGTCGGGGAACCGAGCTCTTGGGCCGCGACGTGGAACGGCGCCACTCCACCGGCGATCTCTACGACGATCTCGGAGGACTCGCCGACCTCGCCCGAAAGCACCGGAGGTTCGACGTCGATCGAGAGGGGCGCGGAGACCGGGACGACGAGCTCGCTCGAAGCGATCGGGAGATTCGGTGAGCCGAGGCCGGCGATGACCGTGGCGGGGCCGAGGCGGGCAAAGGAGCAGCTGAAGTTCTCGGTGGAGGGTCCAAGATCGATCCAGTCCGGCGGAAGTCCATCACAGAGGGAGAAGGGCGGGTATCCCTCGGGGGCCCTCGCGAAGCGGACGGAGTACAGTACCGGGGTCTCGACCTCGGCCCCGTCGACCGCGGTCTCGATGCCGGACGCCGCCTGGTCGCTCACCTCGATCGCTTGGGGAGCGAGGGCGGTGGTGGTGGAGCCGAGCACGTCCTCGATCGAAATTTGGGGGAGGAACTGTCCTCCCGGAAAGGTGTGGGGCACCGAGAATGGGCCGGACCGGTCCAGTGCGACGGACGAGCGGCTCCCGTCCGCCCAGGCAATCTCGGCGGAGTAGGGAGCGACGCCCCCCACCACGGAGCCGGTGAGGTTCACCGTCGTCCCCGGGCGGACCGGTCCGGGTCCGACCGAGAGGTTCGTCAGGGCCAGTGCCGCCACGACCGTCACGTTCGCGGTCGCCGTGGCCAAGGCGGGAGCGGAGGATGAGCCGCAATCGAACGTCCCGGCCGAGCGGACCGAGACCGACTCCGTCCCGGTCTCGTTCGCGACCGCCGTGAAATTCACGATCGCCCCCGAGCTCGACGACAGCGAGCCCAAGGGCGGGCCTCCGACCGCCGTCCAGAGGAACCAGCTCGGCGTGACCGAACATCCCGGGGTCCCGGGGATCCATGCCGCGGTGAGGGCGGTCGAGTTCCCGACTCCGAGCCACCAGCGGGCCGGATCGACGGAGAGCGACGGTCGGTCGACTCCGAGGGCGGACCCGGCGCCGGTGGGGAGCCGTGGGTCCCGCGACCCCAAGGCCCCGCCGGCAGGCATCCCGAGAAGAACGGCCGCAACGCCGAGAGCGACCCCGACCCGGAGCGTGCCGAGCTGCCTCCGAAGCGACCCGGAACCGGCCATGCTCCGAAACCCTGGGTCGGGGACGATAGGCCGGTATTAGCGGCCGCATTCGCCGGCGAACGATGGGAGCTGCGGCTAGCGGTGCACGAGGAGGGCGACGTGTTCGCGCGAGAACGGAGCGAGCGGCACCTCGTGGTCGACCGTGCACCCGCCCCGGCCGAGCTCCGCCCGGGCCTCCCGGACGATCGCCGCGGCCGGCCGGCGTTGGGTGATCGAACGGACCTTCAGCATCAGGACCCCCCGTCCCGCCGGACGGAGCGTCGCCCTCGCGTTCTCGATGAAGATGGCCGCCTGGTTGCGCTGGGCCACATCCTGGTAGACGAGATCGACCTCGCCGACGTCGGCAAGGTATCGCTCGGGCAGCTGCGCATCCGCGAGGAGCGGCAGAAGGTTGGTCCGACGCCGAGCGACCGCGAGCAAGGGGGCGAACGCCGTCGGACTCTTCTCGACGACGAAGATCTCCCCCTCGGGCCAGAGGTCCGACAGGTGGCTCACGGTCGTGCCATGAGCTCCGCCGAGGTAGAGGACCCGGCGAACTTCGCCGAACAGGTCCCTCGGGGCCCCCTTGGCGAGCAGCGACGCGAGCTTCGAGCGCCACGGGTCCCACAAGCGGTACTCGACGGCGCCGACCGAGCGCAGGACCTCGCCGTAGACGCGGACCCCCGGGACCCGGTTGACCGTGTAGAAGTCCCGTCCCTCCCGGAAGATCCCGGGCCACGCGGTCGGTTCCATGGCGGAACCTCACGGAGTGCTCGCCACGAAGTCGACCTCGACCGGTGCGCTGAGCGGAAGCCCGGCGACCCCGATGGCGCTCCGGGCGGGTCGTCCCGCCTCCCCGAAGAGCTCGACCAGAAGGTCCGTCGCGCCGTTCGCCACCTCGTGCTGACGGTCGAAGCCCGGCGCGGAGGCGACGTACACCGTGACCCGCACGAACCGATCGATGCGGTCGATCGACCCGAGGGCCGCGTGGAGCGCGCTCAGGGCTTGGAGCGTGGCGCGCCGCGCGAGGTCGCGCGCCATCTCGGGGGTGACGTCCCGACCCACGAGCCCCGGGTGAAGGACCGCCCCGTGCTCGCGGACGATCTGTCCCGAGACCCACGCCTCCTTACCGACCTGAACGACCGGCGCGTAGCTGCCCGCGGGGACCGGCGCCTCTGGGAGCACGATCCCGAGGCTACGAAGCCGCTCCGACGGACGGGAGGCCACGGTCCCCCACTTCGCCCTGAGAGAAAACGGTGCGGGGCGGCGCATCGACGCTAGAGATAAAGCGTCCGGACCCGGTCCGGGGGGGATGATGCTCTTTCGCCGCTTGCGGCGGGGCCGGGACGAGCCCACCGAGGAGACCCCGGCTCCTGAGGCGGAGACAGCACCCCCGGAGGCGCCGGCCGAGGCCGCCTCGGGGGAGATCGCCCCGGTCGAGCCGGCGGCCGTCGAGCCGATCGTGACCGAGGCCCCGCCCGCCCCGGCGCCCGAGGTGGCGGCGGCGGTCCCGTCGGCCGTTCCTCCGCCCCTCCCGCAGCGCACCTTGGTCTCCCCCTCCCATCCCAAGGCAGAGCGGGGGCCTTTCGCGTCGTGCTTTGTGTGCGGGACGCCGCTCGACGGCGGGACCTGCCCGACCTGCCGGATGACGTGGATGGAGTGACTCCCCCCGCGCCGCTCCGCGCGTCGAGCTTTTGAGCCTCTCCCCCTCGCCTAACCGATGGCGTCCGCGGGAACGGCGGGGGGTGAGCTCGAAGCCCTCGAACGCGAGGTGGTCGACCATCTGTTCTTGCTCCAGCCCGGCTACGCGGTCTCGCTCGGTCTCCACGAGTACGATGGAAGGGTACCGGATCTGTCGACGGCCCACACCGACCGCTGGGCGGCTGGGGCCGACCGCCTGCTCCGTCGGCTCGAGGCGGTCGACCTCGGAGCGGTCGACGACGATCGGCGGGTCGATGCGTTCCTCCTGCGGCTGCTCCTCGAGAGCCCGCTCTTCGATCTCAGGGAGTCCCGGGACCTCGAGCGGAACCCCATGTCGTACGTGGGCACCGTCTCCCTGACCTCGTACCTCGCCCGGGACTACGCGAGCGTCGAGACGCGCGTGGCCGCCATCGTTCGGACCCTCGAGGAGGTCCCGCGCCTCCTCGAGGACGGCCGCCGTCGTCTCGAGCCGGTCCTCCCGAAACCGTTCGTCGAGCTCGCGCTCGCGATCGGCGGGGGCCTCCCCGAACATTTCGGAGAGGCCGAGACGTTCGCCGCCCGGGCCTCCCTCGGGGCCCGCGTGGCCGCGGTCCGCGCGCCCGCCGAGGCCGCGGTCGAGACGTTCCTCGAGTGGCTCCGCAAGGAGCGCCTTCCCTCCGCCACCCCGGACTTCGCCCTCGGAGCGACCCGGTACCAGCGGCTGCTCTTCGTTCGGGAGGGGATCGAGGGGCCGATCGAGACGATCCGAAAGGCCGGGCTCGCGGACCTCGAGCGGAACCAGGCGCGGCTCTCCGGGATCGCGAAAGCGCAGGGAGTGCCGGTGCCGGATCTGTTCGTCCGCATCAGCCAGGACCATCCGGACGCGACCGCGGTCCTGCCCACGGCCACCCGGTTCGTCGAAGAGGCCCGGGCGTTCGTCGTGGCCCAGGACCTCGTGACGATCCCGACCCCGGTCGCCGTGCGCGTCGAGGAGACGCCGGTGTGGGGCCGGGCGCTCTCGACCGCGAGCATGAACGCCCCCGGCCCGTTCGACACCGGCTCGGTCGAGGGGATCTACTACGTCACCCCCGTCGACCCCCGATGGACCCCCGTGCAGCAGGAGGAGTGGCTCCGCTCGTTCAACCGCTCGATGCTCCGCAACATCACCGTCCACGAGGTCTACCCCGGCCACTACCTGCAGTTCCTCCACTTCCGGGGCGGCTCGCGCAGCCTCGTCCGGAAGATCTACATCTCCGCCTCGTTCACGGAGGGCTGGGCGCACTACACCGAACAGCTCGCGATCGAGGCCGGCCTCGGCCGGGAGAGCGTCCTCGCGGAGGTCGCCCAGATCCACGACGCCCTGCTCCGCGACTGCCGGCTGCTCGTGTCGGTGGGGCTGCACACCGAGGGCATGACCCTCGAGGCGGCGACCGCGCTCTTCCAACGCGAGGCGTACTTCGAGCGGCTCCCCGCCGAGCGGGAGGCGATCCGGGGGACCTTCAACCCCGAGTACTTCTGCTACACGCTCGGCAAGCTCGCGATCCTGAACGCTCGCGCGCGCTTCCTCCAGTCGCGCTTCGGCGGCGAGCTCCGCGCGTTCCACGACCGGCTGCTCTCGTTCGGCTCGCCCCCGATCGGGCTCCTCGACTCGCTGCTCGCCGGGGCGGGCCCCGGAACGGCCGGGGCTCCGGCATAGCCTCTTAACCCGCCCGAGCTGGCCTTCGGGAAGCCGCCCGAGCGGCCCCGGAGCCACGACCCACGATGGAATCCCCCGCGCCCCCCGGCCCGAACGGGGCCGCCGAGCACGATGGACGGCGCCAGCGCTCGGTCCTCATCCTCCTCTCCGCGGCCGCGCTGATGGTCACGTACGTGGAGACGATGATCATCCCGGGGCTCACGAACTTCCAGTCGTTCTTCGCGAACGCCCCGCTCACCTCGGTGACGTGGATCCTCTCCGCGTACCTCCTGGTCGGAGTCGCGATCACGCCCCTCGCGGGAAAGCTCGGGGACATCTACGGCAAGAAGCGGATCCTCGTCGTCATTCTCTCGATCTACTTCGTCGCCGTGAGCGTCGCCGGCTTCACGCCCAACCTCGGCGCCGCCTTCGGCGTCTCCCGCGCGAACCAGCTCTACCTCCTCATCGCCGTGCGCGCGATCCAGGGCGTCGGGATGGGGATGTTCCCCCTCGCGTTCGCGATGATCGGCGATGAGTTCCCGCGGGCGAAGATCGCGGGGGCCCAGGCGATCGTCTCGGCGATGTTTTCGGTCGGGGCCGCGGTCGGGCTCCTCGGCGGAGCGTGGGTCACGCAGGAGTACGGCTGGCAGCTGACCTACCACACCATGATCCCGATTGCGGGGAGCGTCCTCGTGCTCGCGATCCTGCTCCTCCACGAGTCCCGGGTCCGCCTCGCCCAGCGGATCGACATCCCCGGCGCGGCCACCCTCGCCCTCTCGCTCACCTTCTTCCTGCTCGGGCTCACCGAGGGTCCGACGTGGGGCTGGACCAACTGGTCGGCCTACACCTTCCTCGGGCTGCGCCTCGGTTCCCCCTACTTCTTCCTCCTCGCCGGGGCGTTCCTCCTCGCGTTCGTGCTGGTCGAGCTCCGGAGCTCCCGGCCGATCGTCGACTTCGCGAAGCTCGCCGAGCGGAACATCGCGCTCGCGAACTCGACCGGGTTCTTCGCGGGGATCGCGATGTTCCTCATGTTCGTGGGCCTCGTGGCGCGCGCGGAGGCACCGAGCCCGTTCGGGCTCGGCAAGACGTACCTCGAGTTCGGCCTCTATAGCGTGCCCACCACGGTGACGAACATGATCGTCGCGCCGATCATCGGTCGCTCGATCCCGAAGTACGGGCCGAAGCCGGTGATGCTCCTCGGGAGCGTCCTCATCGTCCTGGGCGGGGTGTGGCTCGTGTTCTACAACACGACCGTCCCCGAGCTCATCCTCGGGCCGGTCCCGACGCTGACGGGCGTGATCCTGATCTACATCGCGATGACGAACCTCGTGGTCGTCTCGTCGAAGCCGCAGGAGACGGGCGTGAACACCGGGATGAACCAGACGTTCCGGAACCTCGGGACCGCCATCGGACCGATCGTCGCGTCCACCATCCTCGCGAGCCTCGTCACGACGGTCGTCGTCTACGCCCCCCCGCCGTACCCGCACCTACCGGTCGCGTCGTTCACCGGGCCGTCCACGGGGGCGTACCAGCTCATCTTCGGGCTGATCGCAGCCCTCGGGCTGTGCTGTCTCGCGCTCAGCGCGTTCATCCGGAACTTCCGGGTGGTCGCGGAGGCGCCGGCGGCCGAGGCCCGGCCGGCCCCGGAACCGACGCCGAGCTAGCGCCGCCGAGGCGCAGCTCGCTGGAGCCGACAAGCGTCGGTTCAAACCTCTTCTACGCCGCTCGCTTCGGACGGTCGAGTCCATGCACGTCTACGGGTACGAACTCGAGGTTCCCGGTCCCCTCTATCGGCTGTCGTCCGAGCATCCCACGAGCACCTGGGCCGCCCATCCGCTCGGACGGCGGTGGGTCGTTCGGTGCACGGGGCCTTCCGAGGAGGTCGCCCGGATCGCCCCCGAGGCCGACCGGATCCGGGGGTCGGAGCCGCCGGTCGCCACCGCGTGCTTCCTCTATGCCCCCCGACGGGGAGAGCGGTCGGTCCTCGCGGAGGTCGTCGGCGCCGGGGCCTCGCTCGTCCCGCCGCTCGTCTGGTCGGACGGTCGGCTCGCGATCCGATTCGTCGTCCCGGACGGCCGACCGCCGGCGTCCTGGCACGTCCGCCACCCCGGGGCACGGCTCGTGATGAAGCGCGCGATCGCTCCGCGGGACGTCTTCGACCTCGTGGGGGGGACCGCCGACTGGCTTTCCGCGCTCACTCCACGCCAGGCCGAGGTGCTCCTGCGGGCCGTCGACTCCGGTTATTATGAGGTCCCCCGCCGGGTCCCGGTCGGCCCAATCGCGCGGCGGCTCGGCATCGCCCGGAGCACGGCGGAGGAGCATCTTCGGGCGGCCGAATCGACGCTCGTCCGAGGCGTGGCCCCGCTCGTCGCGGCGCGGCATGGGACCGGTGGCGCGCTCCCGGGAGAGGCCGATCTCGAGTACTACGCCCGGTTCAGCGCCGAGCTGGACCTCCATGTCCAGATGGCCCTGCGCGACGAGGAGATCACCCGCATCCGGCTGAGCCGGGGCCCGCCGGAGCGCGGGCAAGCCCGGGACCATCCGTACCTGCGTCGCATCCTTCGGCACGTCACGACGGGGACGGACGATCTGAACGACCTCCCGGTCGCCCTCGAAGTCGCTCCGTTCGCCCGGCGCGTGCTCGAAGAGGTGCGCCGGATCCCCTCCGGGACCACGCGCACGTACGGGGAGATCGCCATCCGACTCGGCGAGCCCCGGGCCGCACGGGCGGTCGGGAACGCGGTCGCCGCGAACCCGGTCCCCCTCGTGATCCCGTGCCATCGGGTCGTCCCCGCGTCCGGCGGGGTCGGACAGTACTCGGCCGAGGGCGGGCCGCGGACGAAGCGCCGTCTCCTCGAACGGGAACAGGCGGCCCGGAGGGTGCTAGGGCGACGCGCGTCCCACTAGTCGGGGGAGGGTCCGGTCGAGTTCAGTGCGCCGGGAGCCGCCCGAACCGACGCAGGATCTCGAGCGTCGGGTCGAGCGGGAGGGCGTCCACCGCGTGCCCGCATCCCGTCATCGAGGTCGCCCGGAACATCGAGTTGTACGCGGCTTCCTCGGTCGCCTCGATCGCCGCCCCGAACAGCGGGTCCATCGAGGCGTTCGGGAAGGGCGTCCTGGGTTCCGTCATCGAGAAGGCGATCGCATAGTCCCCGCTGCGGTTCGAGCCGTCCGCCCCGGTCCGGGCGATCCCGAACATCGCGCGGGCCCCGAGGCGCTTCAGTTGGCGCGCCTCGAGCGGTGCGTCCGTGGCGAGCACGACGATCACCGAGCCCCCCACCGTTCGGGGGGCCGCTCGAGGGTACCGGGCGCCGAGCTCGTCCCCCACCGGTGCCCCGGCGATGGTGAGGCGGCCTCCGTAGTTCGACTGGACGAGCACGCCCAGGGTGTGGCCGCCGAGGGGGCCCGTCAGGAGTCGGGAGGCCGTTCCGATCCCGCCCTTGTACCCGAAGGCGATCGTCCCGGTGCCTGCCCCCACCGCTCCTTCCTCAGGGAGGTCGGCGCTCGAGTTCCGCAGGGCGGCGAACACTTCCTCCCGCCCCACCGGACGAGACCGCCCGTCGTTCAGGCGGCCATCGTTCGTTTCCGCGACGAGCGGGTTGACCGAGAGGACGGATTCGTGGCCGGGAGCCTCGAGGACCCAGTCGATGAGGGCATCGGCCACCCGGGGGACGTTCAGGGTGGAGGTGAGGAGGATCGGGGTCTCGATCTCCCCGAGCTCCTCGACCTGGGTCGAACCCACCAGCTTGCCGAACGCGTTCCCCACGTGGATGGCGCCCGGAACGGGCCGCTCGAGGAGATCCCCGCCCCTCGGCACGACCGCGGTGACGCCCGTGCGCACCCGGTCGCCTCGGATCAGGGTGGTCTGCCCGACCCGCACGCCCCGGACATCGGTGATGCCGTTCGTGGGCCCGGGGTCCAGGGTCCCGAGCGGGACACCGGTCTCCCGGATGCGCGGCCGTCGGGGAGCGCCCATCGGAACCCTACGGAGGCACTCGCTCGGATGAACCTTCGGCGTGGGTCGGGCGGCGTCGCGGACCCGCGGAGGACCGCGCCCGTGCGGTCGAAATCGCCCTTCGGACGTGCTGCGAGGGTAGATATCCCAAGAGTACGGTCGGTCGACTCGGAGCGACGGAGGATCTTGGCGGCCGTGACGTCACGGTGGGGCAAGCGGCGGCGGCGGATCCTCTCCGGTGCCGGCATCGGCGCCTCGCTCATCTTCGTGGTGGCCCTGCTGGTCCTGTCCCCGCTCGCTTCGGCGGCGCAGGTCGGGGTGGTGGACAAGAAGCCGTACTCGGGGGTCGCGTACACGGCCACCCAGACCTCCTTCAACGGGATCGGCTGTCCCGGGACGGGGAACTACACCTTCGCGCCGCCGTTCTTCAGCCTCACGAAGGGCCAAGGCGGGGGCGACGACGAGTCCACCTCCATTCCGTGCTCCTCCGGGGTCGATGAGTACCACGAGGTCGACATGTGGTTCGGGATCAACCTCTCCTCCTTCCGCGTGAGCACGACCGTGAAGCACGACCACGTGCGCTTCCACTGGTCCCTCAGTTACGATCTCCTGGTCAACACGACCTGGGCGGGAGGGAGCGACACCTCGTACGCGTTCGCCGAGGTCATCATCGGGGCTTGGGTCTACGACATCTCGACCGGGGTCAACACCGGCTCGGGATCCGTGTACGACGACTACACCTACCTCGACGACGCGCAGGGGACCCAACAGAACTACGTGACCCGGACGGCCGTGCTGGCGACCATGGAGGTCACGGTGAATCTGGTCGCGGGCGAGGTCTACGAGCTCCGTTCCTGGATCGAGAGCACCGCCCGGGCGGAGACGGATGGCCCGCTGGGCTCCGCGAACAACGCGCTGGCCCAAGTGACCTGGCCGGCGGGCGGCCCGGAAGGGAAGCTCCTGAGCATCACGTTCTGATCCCCCCTCGCTCACCGCCGACGCGCGGTCCGGATCGCACCCGAACGGCCTTTACCGTCCCGGACCTCCGCCGGCGGTG
This sequence comes from Thermoplasmata archaeon, assembly GCA_030038095.1. GTDB lineage: Archaea > Thermoplasmatota > Thermoplasmata > Lutacidiplasmatales > UBA184 > Lutacidiplasma. Next base: position 24,518 of record JASHPK010000020.1, read on the forward strand.
AACGTCGAGCTCGACGTCCTCCTCCTCAAGCTGGCGATCGCGCCGTCGTTCATCGGCCTTCTGAGCCTCATCGCCCGTCGCTACGGCCACCGGGCGGCCGGTTGGCTGGTCGCCCTCCCGGTCAACACGGGCTCGATCCTCTTCGTCCTCGCCATCACCGAGGGCCCCGCATTCGCCGCGACGTCCGCGCTCGGGGCCCTGCTCGGGGTGGTCTCGCTGAGCGCCTTCTCGATCGGGTATGCCCGGGCCTCGCTACGCTTCGGCTGGGCGGCCTGTCTCGGCGTCGCCGGCGCGGCGTTCGCCGCTTCCACCCTGCTCCTGACCCGGGTGCCGGCGCTCGTCTTCCTCGATGCGGCGGCCGCCGCGGGGTCGATCGGGGTCGTGCTCCTCGTGCTCCCGCGGCCGAGGGAACCGGTCCGGTCGGTCCCGGCCCCACGCTGGGAGATCCCCCTTCGGATGTTGACCGCCGCGCTCCTCGTGCTCGCCATCACGACGGCGGCCGGGAGCCTGGGTCCCCAGTTGAGCGGGCTCCTGAGCCCCATCCCGGTGTTCACGATCACGCTGGTGATCTTCACGCACTCCCGGGAAGGCCCCGCACCGATCCTGGTCTTCCTGGCCGGCCTCCAGTACGGCATGCTCAGCTTTGCCGCCTTCTGCGCGGTCGTGGCGGTCACCCTCGTTCCCTATGGGGTCGGGATCGCGCTCGCTGCCGGCCTCGGGGCGTGCCTCGCAGCATCCGCCCTGATCCGGACGGTGCTTCACCGCGCCCGACCAGCGTCCGTGACTCCCACGGGGTCCACGCGATAGCCCGCTGAGTATCCCCGATGACCTCGACGGGTACGAGCGGCCCGGGCACCCGCCCGCCGGAGGGTCCCCGCCCATCAACTCCACTCGGGCGTTCGGGGCCCCGAAGGCGCGCTCGATCTGTGACGGCGTGAGCGCCCTGGTCCCCCCCGCGACCCGTCGCCACTGAGGTCAGACCCACGGGCCACCGGCTCGAGGGCGCGCAGAGCGCCGGCCCGGCATACGATCAGGAGATCCGCGCGACCTCGATCCAAGGTCCAGGTTCCGGCCCACCGGGTTCATCTCGGATCGGCTCCCTCGCGGAGGATCGTGCCCACGTCCGCGATCCGAGGCCGGCCTCACCGTGTTCGACCGGCCAGCCCTCGTCCTGCCGGAGACCCCATCTCGGTGCGGCGGGCCACGGTCCAGGATGTTCCGGGGATCGTGCGGTGCCTCCATGCCGCGTTCGCTCCCTATCGTCACCAGTACACCCGCGCCGCCTACGCGGAGACGACCCTCAACCTCTCCACCGCCCGGGCTCGCCTGCGCGGGATGCGGGTGCTCGTCGCCGTGGACCGAGCGGGCCATCTCCTCGGGACCGTGGCCTGGATGCGGAAGCCTTCGGGGATCGGCTACCTGAGGGGAATGGCGGTCGATCCCCGACGGTTCGGCACCGGGATCGCCCAGCGGCTGCTCGACCGCGCGCTCGCGGAGCAGCGCGGCGCGGGGATCCGCCGGGTCGCCCTCCACACGACCCATCCGCTCGAGCGGGCGATCCGGTTCTACCGGAGGAACGGGTTCCGACTGAGCGGGCCCCGAGGGCAGTACTTCGGGATGGAGACCCTCCGGTTCGCGCGCGACCTCGACCGCGCGTCGCCCTCCCCTAGGGGCACGAAACGCCGGTCACGGTCGCGTTCCCCTGCGGGAACCGGAAGCAGAGCGAGGAGATCGTCCAGCGGAACGTCGCGGTCCCGTAGTAGGGGGACGGGTACGGCGTGAGGAACTCCGAGCCGACGTTGAGATCGTCTAGGTACATGCGCGAGTCGCGGTTCGCCGGGTACGACCAGCAGCCCTCGTGGGTCCGGTGGATCATCTGGTTCACGTTGTCGAGCACGGCGCTGAAGTTCACGCCGAAGGTCCGGCTCGTGGTGTTCATCGCGTCCCCCGTGCCGTTGTAGAAGTACAGCACCGTGAGCTCGTTGTCGTGGTACCCCTGGCAGAAGTACGAGAACGACCACGGCTCCTCCGCGAGCGACGAGTTGACGAGGGTCGGAAGGTCCGTCGCGCCGTAGTCGGTGAAGTACTCCCAGGGCGAGCCCTCGAAGCCCGTCGTCATCCAGAGCATGATCTCGAGCGAGTAGTTGCCCGGACCCGAGAGGTTCGCGGGCGTCGGCTGGTACGTGGACAGGAAGTTGTCCCACACGTAGTCGTAGGCGGCCTTCCCCACGTCGTGGATGGAGTAGGTGTTCGTGAGCCAGAGGTTCGAGCGAACGGCGGCCTCGTCGGATTCGGGCAGGGAGAATCCGTGCGCCATCGTTCCCGGGCTACCCCCCCACAGATCCTGACCGTACTCGACGTGCGGGTAGGCGAGCACCCCGCCGGCCCCGCCGACGCTGGAGAAGTGGACGCGATTCGAGATCGTTCCGGTCGCACCGCCCGTATAGCAGAGCCGGTCGGTGCCGACGCTCCCCTTCCCCAGGCCGTAGAGGTTCGGCGTGATGTAGCCGTAGGGCAGGAACGCCACGGGAAACGGATTCGACGGGGTGCCGTTCGCGCAGGTCTCGGGCGCCGACGTGGGAGGTGGGACCAGCGAGACGCTGGACGGCAGCTTCGCGCCTCCGTCGTCGCCGAGGATTTCCGACGGAGCCAGCGAATGCCAACCCCCCATCGAGACGCCGAGAGCCCCCGAGCTTGACGATCCGACCGACCCGCTGGCGACGAGGATGATCCCCACGACCAGGATGGGGATCGCGAGGCCGAGCGGCCCGGGTCGACAGGAGCCGCGGGTCCGTACCCGGCGCGAACTCGGGCTGCTCGGGAGAGGTCCCGGCAGCATGGGACGAAACCCTACGTTATGAGCCGATTTATAGCCCGAACCCAGCCGCGAACCGGGCACCGAACGGCGACCGGGGTCCCGGCGCCGGGTCGAGCCGCGCGGTTCCCTCGCGCCCGCCCTGCCCCCGAGAGCGGTCCCTCGCCGGGGCCCGAGGGTTAAGAGGCTCCTCGGGCTCGCTCGACGGCGGACCGGTCCGCGGGACAGTGCCGCAGGGAGGAACGATGGACTGGCGGACCCCGGCCGAGAAGAGCGAGTATCGGACGACCCCGAGCTACGCCGAGACCGTCGCCTTCCTCGAGCGGCTTCGGGACGCCCACACCGACCGGGTGCGGATCGAACCGTTCGGCCGCTCCGGCGAAGGGCGCGAGCTGCCGATCGGGATCGCCTCGAAGGACGGGGTGTTCGACCCCGAAGCGATCCACCGCTCGGGCCGCGCCGTCGTGCTCGTGCAGAACGCGATCCACGCCGGGGAGATGGATGGGAAGGACGCTTGCCTCGCGCTCCTCCGCGACCTCCTCTCGGACTCGGGGACGGGAGGGCTCCTCGACCGGGTGGTCTTCGTCTTTATCCCGATTTACAACGCCGACGGCCACGAGCGTCGGTCACCGTACCAGCGGATCAACCAGAACGGTCCGGAGGAGATGGGCTGGCGCGCGAACGCGACGAACCTCAACCTGAACCGGGACTACATGAAGGCCGAGGCGCCCGAGACCCGGGCGTTCCTCGAGCTGTTCCATCGCTGGCTCCCGGATTTCTTCGTCGACGACCACGTGACCGACGGGGCGGACTTCCAGTACGACGTGACGTTCCGGGTCGACGCCACGCCCGACGTGGCGCCCGCGACCGCGGCCTGGCTGCGCGGAACCGTGACCCCCGAGCTCGAGCGACGCGTGAACGCGTCGGGTCACCTCGCGTTCCCGGACACGATCTTCCTGAAGGACGACGCGGACCCCGCGCAGGGGCTCACCTTCAGCAACAACCCGCCGCGCTTCTCGACCGGGCAGATGATCCTCGAGGGGCGCCCGGGACTGCTCGTGGAGCTCCACATGCTCAAGGACTACGCGACCCGCGTCGGCGCGAATTACGCGATCCTCCGCGCCCTGCTCGAACTGTTGAACCGCGAAGCGGACCGACTGATCTCGCTCAACCGCGAGGCCGACCTCGCGGCCGTCCGCCTCGGTTCGGCGGCGGCGCGGGACGAGCCGTTCCCGCTCGAGATCGCGGGCACCGGAGAGACGACCCCCATACCGTTTCGGGGCTACGCGTTCACCCGGGCCCTCTCCGAGATCTCGGGGACGATGTCGATCCGCTACGACCACCGACCGTGGGAGGCGACGCTGCCCCAGGAGACCGGGGTCCGGGTGGTCCGGTCGGTGGTCCCGCCCGCGGGATACATCGTCCCGCCGGGCTGGGCCCGGGTGGTGGAGGTCCTCGACGCCCACGGGGTCAACCTGCGGCGCACGAACGGCCCGTGGACGGGCGAGGTGGGCCGCTACCGGTGCGCCGGGATGCAGTGGCCCTCGGGACCGTTCGAGGGCCGCCATCCGATCGTCGGGGGCGGGCCGGTGGAGCGGGCGTCCGGCCACTTCGGGTCCGTGACGCGGCGGACCGAACGGTCCGCCTTTCCCGCGGGGTCGGTGGTGGTCCCGCTCGACCAGCGCCTGGCGCGGGTGGCGGTCCACTGGCTCGAACCGGAAGCGCCCGACTCGGCCCTCCGGTGGGGGTTCTTCGACTCGATCTTCGAGCCGAAGGAGGGAGCCGAGGCGTACGTGCTTGAACGCCTGGCCCGGGAGGAGCTCGCCCGCGACCCCGGGCTCCGGACCGAGTTCGAGCGTCGGATCGCCGAGGACCCCGAATTCGCCGGCGATCCGAGGGCGCGTCTCGGCTTCTTCTTCGATCGGTCGCCGTGGGGTCGGGCGAATCGCGTCGGCGAGTACCCGGTCGGTCGGCTCTCTTCCCTCGAGGGGTTGCCGCTCGAGTGACCTCTCGGGCGCGCCGTCCCCCCGTCAGGGAGGGTCCCCGATCAGGATCTCCCACGGCTCGATGACCTCGACGAGGGTGCCGGACCGCACCCAGGGGTCGGGGTCGAGCCGGCGGCGGGCCTCCGCGATGTCGGCGGCCTTCACCAGGAGCATCGCCCGACGGTGGCCGTCGACCGGTCCGCCGAGGAAGACAAACCCTTCCGGCAGGGCGTTCATGAAGTCCCGGTGGGCGGGCCAGCCGTCCTGCTCCTGCATCGGACGGCCCTCGATCCAGGCCGGGCCGTGATACGAATTGACCACGAAGTAGGCCGTTCGGACCCCTCCCCGTCCTCCCGTGCGCCGTCCGCACTTAAGCTCGAGTTCCGGGGACGTCCCCCTCCCGGCCGGGAGGGGGCCCGGAAGGGGTCAGGACCTACTGGGTCGGCGGGGCGCCCTCGTACGGCGGCGGGGGCGCGGCGGATCCGGCCGCGGGGTAGCTCGGCGCCGCCGCGGGGGCGGCAGGCTGCTTCCTCTTCAGGACGACCCCGAGGATGAGGAGAATGATGCCGAGGATGATCAGGATCGATCCGACCGTCGTCAGGGCGGGCGTGAACTTGAACGTCACGTTGGTGGAAGGGGCCCCTCCCGTAGCCGGGACCACGACGAAACCGATCGAGCCTCCGTTCGGCTGGTTGAGCGTGAAGCTTCCGCTGGTCCCCGTCTGGATCGTGATCCCGGAGAGCTGCGAGACGTTGCTGCAGGTGCCGGTGCACGCCACGGCCCCGATCGTGACGGCCACGGGGGACGACCAGCTGACGGCGATCGGGATGCTCCCGGTCAGCGAGAATCCCGAGACGCTTTGCACCGCTTCGGGCGTGCTCGAGTTGTTGTCGATCGTTGTCGAGCTTTGGACCCCGACCGGAACGAACAGGAGCACGGCTCCGACGACGATCAGCACGATCCCTACGACCAAGATCCCAATTCGCATCTAGGACCACCCGGCGGAGGAGACTCTCTCCTGTTAGAAAGTCGTATCGTTCGGGCCGAGGCGGCCGATCGGCGGGTGCGGTCGCTCCGGTTCGGGCCGCGGCCTCGGGGGTGGGCGGTCCGAAGCGGCGTTCGGTCCCCGCCTTCCCTACGAGTTCCGCGGCCCCGTCGGAGCCGGGGAGGGCGGCGCGAGGATCCGAGCGGCCAGGGCCTCGACGACCTCGTCCGCGTCGTTGGGCATCGGAACCCGGTGGTAGCCGAGTCCCTCGCGTTCCGCGAACTCGCGGACCACGACGTCGAGATCGTAGAGGACCTCGAGGTGATCGAAGACGAACCCGAACGAGGCGACGACCTGGCTCCGGGCACCGCGCGCCCTCCACTCGAGCATCACGTCGGTGATGTCCGGTCCGAGCCACGGCTCGGTGGTGTTGCCCGCGCTCTGGAACGTGAACGACCAGCGGGCCAGCTCTGCACGGCGCGCGATCGCCTCCGAGGTCTCCCGAAGGATCTCGGGGTACGGGTCGCCCCGGTCCCGCATCCGCTGGGGGAGGCTATGGGCGGAGAGGAGGACCGCCTCCGACGGGTCGGAGCGCCGGGCGAGCTCGGTTCGGATCGCGCGGTCCCAGTACCCGATCCAGTTCGGGTCGAGATGCCAGCCGAGACGCACGTCGACGTCCACCGGCGTCGCGGCGGCCCGGATCCCCTCCGCGACCCCCTCCTGGTACGGTTCGCTGATCCAGGTGGACGCGTAGGGCGACAGAGGCACGGCGATGAGCCGACGAACGCCGTCGCGCGCGGCGGCGGGGATGACGTCCCGCAGTGCCGGTCGACCGTGTTTGACGCCGAGGTAGACCCGGGCTCCCGGCGGCTCGCGCGCGAGCCGCCGCTCGAGCTTGTCTCGCAGCGAGGCGAGAATCCGGTTCTGGGGCGAGCCGCCGATCCGCGCGTAGCGGCGGACGTACTCGGCCACGACTTCGTCCGACGGGCGACGGCCGTGCAGGACCTCCGAGAGGTACTCCGGCAGGTCCTCCGCTCCGTTCGGGCTTCCGTATCCCATGAGGAGTACGGCCGTTCCTTCGGGGATTCGAGAGGGGCTCATCGTCCAGGTTGCTCCCGGCCCACGGCGTGCACGAGCTCGACCAGCTCCCGCACCCGCTCGGGGTCCGTGGCCGGGAGCACACCGTGGCCCAAGTTGAAGACATGGGCCCGCCCGGCGGGCACCTCCTCCAGCACCCGGCGGGCCTCCCGGCCGACCGTCGCGCCGTCGCCGAGGAGGACCCCCGGGTCCAGGTTCCCCTGGAGCGCGATCGCCGGACCGACGCGGGCGCGGACCCGGCCGAGCGGCTCCCGCCAGTCGACCCCGAGGGCGTCCGCGCCGGTGCGGGCGAGCGACTCGAGGAGGTGGGAGGAGCCCGTGGAGAAGTAGATCGTCGGCCGTCCGAGCGAGCGTACCTCGCGGAGGATGGTCCGGATCGGCTCGAGCAGATGCCGCTCGAACACGGCGCAGGAGACCGCTCCGACCCACGTGTCGAAGACCTGGAGGGCGGCGGCCCCGCTCTCCGCCTGCAGCCGAAGGTAGTCGACGGTCATCTCGGCCAACCGGTCGATCAGGCGGTCGAACGTCGCCGGGTCGGAGTAGAGGAGCCGTTTGGTCTCCGCGTACTCCCGGGAGGGTCCCCCTTCGATCAGGTAGGCCGCGAGCGTGAACGGTCCCCCGGCGAAGCCGATGATCGGCCGTTCGCCCTCGAGCTCGAGGAACCGCTCGATCGCCTTCCCGACGAACGGCACGGAGGCTCGGGCGTCGAACTCGGTCAGGGCCTCGACGTCGGCGCGGGAGCGGATCGGATGGGCCACGACCGGTCCGCGACCGGGATCGATCGAGAACGGGACCCCGAGGCCCAGGAACGGGAGCGAGATGTCCGCGAAGACGACCCCGGCGTCGACGTCGTAGCGCCGAACGGGCTCGAGGGTCACTTCGGCCGCGAGCTCGGGGGTCCGGGCGATCTCGAGGATCGGGTGGGCCGCGCGGAGGGCTCGATACCCCGGCAGATGACGACCGGCCTGGCGCATCAGCCAGATGGGCGTCGTGTCGGTCTCCTCGCCGCGAAGCGCCCGCACGAGGCGATCGCGCCTCACGGCCGCACCGCCCGAGCGGCGCGCAGCCCCGCCTTGACGGCGGCCGCGGCCCGCTCAAGGTCCGAAGGACGGACCGCCGCCGAGACGAACGTCGTCTCGAGCGCGGACGGGGGAAGGTACACGCCTTCATCCAGGGCCGCGTGGAAGAAGCGCGCGTACCGGGCCCGGTTCGAGCGCTCGGCGCTCGGGAGGTCGAGGACCGGACCCGGGGCGAAGAACACCCCCAGCATGGAACCGACGCGCTGGACCGTGAACGGGGATAGGCGCGCCTGCTCCGCCTCGAGCCGGAGCCGTTCCTCCAGCGCCGCGCCCTCCCGTTCGAGGGTGGCATAGACGCGATCGGTCAGCCGGTCGAGCATGGCGATCCCCCCGGCCATCGCGAGCGGATGACCCGAGAGCGTGCCGGCCTGGTAGACCGGACCGAGGGGGGCGACCATCTCCATCACGGCGCGGCGGCCTCCGTAGACCCCGACCGGCATCCCTCCGCCCACGACCTTCCCGAGGGTCACGAGGTCGGCGGCGAGGCCGAGCGATTCGTGGACGGTCCCCCGACGCAGACGGAATCCGGTGATCACCTCGTCCGCGATCACGAGGGCCCCGTGGCGGTGCGCGAGGGACGAGACCGACGCGAGGAAGCCGGGCCGCGGGGGGACGACCCCCATGTTCCCCGCCACCGGTTCGATCACGACCGCCGCGATGGCGGAACCGTGCCGCTCGAACAGCTGCGCCAGATGGTCCGGATCGTTGTACCGGCCCACCAGGGTCTCGCCCACGATCGCCCGGGGCACGCCGGCGGAATCCGGCAGCGCGTGGGTCGCCACCCCCGACCCGGCGCGGGCGAGGAGGCCGTCCGAGTGGCCGTGATACCCTCCGGCAAACTTGACGATCTTCGTTCGTCCCGTGGACCCCCGCGCGACGCGGACGGCGCTCATCACCGCCTCCGTCCCCGAGCTCACGAACCGCAGGAGCTCGAGGGAGGGCGCGGCGCGGCGGATCCGTTCGCCGAGCTCGTGCTCGAGCGGGGTGGGGGCGCCGAAGGTGAGCCCTCGGAGCGCGGCCCGTCGAACGGCGGCGACGATGCCCGGAGGCGCGTTTCCGAGGAGGTTCGCCCCCCAGGAGCCGACGAGGTCGAGGTAGCGACGCCCATCGACGTCGAACAGGTAGGCCCCTCGCCCTCGGGCGAAGAACACGGGGGCGCCGCCCACCGACCGGAACGACCGGACCGGACTATCGACGCCGCCCACGAGGACCCGGGCCGCCCGGCGCCCGAGGGCGCGGGACCGTCGTCCCGGCGAAGCCCGGTTCACGGCAGGCCCTCCGCCAGGTCGAGGGCCCGACGGGCGGAGGTGAGGACGCAAGTGAAGATCGGGGTCTCGAGGGCCGTGAACCGGCTCGCCTCGCTGGGGCGCAGGTCGTTCACGAGGTCGAGGAAGTCGGCCGGACGGGAGGCTTCGAAGGCGAGGATGAACTCCATGTCGTCGAGCCCGAACGAGTAGCCGGTGTGGATGCGGACCTGCGGGTACTGGTGACCGATGCGGAAGTGCTCGCCCATGATCCGGCGGCGCTCCTCGAACGGGAGGGAGTACCATTCCCGCTTCTTCACGAACGGGTAGACGAAGAGGTACGGCAGGTCGAAGGGTCGTCGTTGGGTCTCCGAACCTTCGCCCCCATGGGCGTGGGTCCCGACGTACTCCGACCGACGGCCCATGCCGAGGTAGGAGTACGGGGTCTCGAGGTATCCGCCGAGCGGGGTCCCGAGGAGGCGGGCGTGGAGCTCCTGGAGGGGCTCGAGCTCGGGCCCGATCGACCAGACCAGGAGCTCGGCGTTCGCCTTCAACCCCGTGAGCGCGTAGGTCCGCACCAGGACGCCCGCCGGCGGGTGCTCGAGCACGTCGACGAACCGCCGCTTCCCCTCCTGCCTCGCCTCCACCGCGAGACGTCGCCACTCCGGGAGCAGGTGGAAGAACGTGTACTTCACGAAGTCCCGAGGCTCGTCGGCCTCGGGCGCCGGTCGAGATCCGTGCGCCGGCCCCTCGTCCGTCATCGTCCCCCCGAGGTCCAACGAGCGAAGTCCCGCGCAAAGTAGGTGATGATCAGGTCCGCTCCGGCGCGGCGGATCGCCGTCAACGTCTCCTCGACCGCCGGTCGCTCCTCCACGATCCCGGCGGCGACGGCCGCCTTCAACGCCGCATACTCGCCGCTCACGTGGTAGGCGACGAGCGGCAGCCGGAACCGTTCGCGGGCGCGCACGAGGAGATCGAGGCTGGTGAGCGCCGGTTTCACCATCAGGAGGTCCGCCCCCTCCTCCGCGTCCCGGTCCATCTCGCGCAACGCCTCGCGCGCGTTGCGGTAATCCATCTGATACCCCCGCCGATCGCCGAACTCCGGGGCCGAACCCTCCGCCTCGCGGAACGGACCGTAGAACGCGGAGGCGTGCTTCGAGGAGTAGGCGAGGATGGCGGTCTCGGGGTGTCCGGCCCGGTCGAGCGCGGCCCGGATCCACGCCACCTGGCCGTCCATCATCGCGCTGGGGGCCACCACGTCCGCGCCGGCACGCGCGTGCGCGACGGCGACCCGGCCGAGCCGTTCGCACGTCGGGTCGTTCCGGACCTCCCCCCGTTCGACCACGCCGCAGTGGCCGTGGGAGGTGTAGGCGCACAGGCAGACGTCGGTGGCCACCACGATCTCGGGCGTCGATCGCTTGATCGCCCGCACCGCTTCGGGGACCACCCCGTCGGGGGCCCACGCGTCGCGGCCTTCGGCATCCCGGGTGCGTCCGGCCCCGAACAGGAGGACCGCGCGCACCCCCTCGGTGTCGAGCTGTCGAACGAGCGACGGCAGGTCCCGGACGGCGTACCGCTGGACGCCGGGCAGGGAGGGCACGGGCTCGGAGGGCCCCGGGCCGGCACGCACGAAGACCGGGTAGATGAGCCGCCCCGGCTCTACGCGGGTCTCCGCGACCCACTCGCGGAGGGCCGGCGTTCGTCGAAGGCGTCGGAGCCGGACCGGCGGGCGGACGGCGGCCTCCTCCTCGGGCCCCGCTGGCCTACGCGCGGGCATGGCGGAGCTCCCCGAGCAGGTGGCGGGTAAATCGTTGTGCAGCGGTCGAGGGGGCGATCGAGGCCCGCCGGAAGCCGTACTCCTGGGCCTTCCGAAGGGAACGCTCCCCGAGGACGACCGTCGGGGTCACTCGCGCGAGGTGGGTAAAGCTCGGGCGATCCATTCGACGTTTGAGTTCGGTGAGGCCCGAAGGGCTGGTCACGACCAGAAGGTCCGCGCGGGTGAGCGCGCGACGACCGCTCGCGGGGAATGACGACGGGCTCACCGCTTCGTACACG
>JASHPK010000021.1 GCA_030038095.1 Thermoplasmata archaeon
GCGCCGCCACCGGGATCCCGCTCCGCCCGGCCGCTATTCGAAGATCTCGCCCGGAGGGGACGCCACCCGCACGGACGCGGGCGAGCTGGCCGCGTCGCCCGATCGGCTCCCGGCGGCCTGCGCGACGGCGTCCTTCGGACCGAACCCGATCCTCTCGTAGCGCTTCAATCGGTAGATCAGCATCGCGATCAACCACGTCCCGATGAAGAGGATCACGATGCCGATGCCGACCCAGCCCCACACATCGATCCCCTCGGGGCCCGCGGCGTTGTTGAGCCAGTTCATCGTGTTCCAGAACCCGAACGGCCCGCCGGCGAAACCGAATTCGGCCGCGATCACCCCGAGGATCTCGATGGTCCCAATGACGAAGGCGACGAGCACCGAGATGAACGTCAGCGTGAGATTGTAGAACACCTTGCGGATCGGCTTCGCGAACGCCCAGCCGTAGGCGTACCGCATGCTGACCCCGTCCGAGGTGTCGGTGAGGACCATGCCGCACGCGAACATGAACGGAAGGATCAGCACCGCCCAGAGCGGGAATCCGGCGGCGGCCGTCCCGACCGTGACGGTGATCGCGATCAGGGTGACCTCGGTCGCCGTGTCGAACCCCAGCCCGAAGAGCACCCCCACCGGGTAGATCTGCCAGGGCTTGTTGACGAATTTGAACAGCCAGTTGAAGTAGCGGTTCATGAACCCGCGGCTGTTCAGTTGTCTCTCCAACCGGTCGTTGTCGAGGGTCCCGGCGCGGAGCTGCTGGAAGATGAGGTAGACCTCCCAAAAAATCAACAGGTTGATGAACGCGATGATGTAGAGAAACCCGCCCGAGATCGCCGTCCCGAGGATCGCCCCGACCGATTGGAAGGTCGGATAGGCGCTGATCACGAACCGAGCCGCCACGACCAGCCCGACGAGCATGCCCATCACGATCGTGGAGTGTCCGAGCGAGAACCACGTCCCGACCGTGTACGGCTTCTGGCCGTCCTGCAGCAGCTTGCGCGTCGTGTTGTCGATGGCGCAGATGTGGTCGGCGTCGACCCCGTGGCGGAGGCCGAGCGTGTACGCGAGGACTCCGAGGCCGATGAAGATGCCCCACGTCCGGCCGATATAGAACGTCGCGACGAAGCCGAAGACGGTGGCTCCGATGATCAACGCGTAGATGATGGTCGCACCGCGCTTCTCCCGCGCGTCGAGCGTGAAGGGATTCCCGGTAGGTACCACCCCGACCGGGAGGGGATCGGAGGCCACGAAGCCGCCGACGCGTCCCGGGATTTAACGGTTATGTCGTAATATCAAATCGTAACACTGGATCGCGGGCGGGTCACTCCTCGACGAGGGGACGGCGATGCTTCACGAAGTCCCCCGCCCGCAGTTCGCGGACGGCCTCCGTGAGCTGTTCCTGGGTGTTCATCACGATCGGGCCGTACCAGGCGACGGGCTCGTGCAGCGGTCGACCCGAGACCAGGAGGAAGCGTAGACCGGAGTCCCCGGCGGTCGCGCGGACGGCGTTCCCGTCGCCGAACAGGACGGTCTCTCCGCCTCCCACCGGGCGAGGGTCCGTCCCGGCGAACGATCCCGCGCCCTCGATGGAGTGGGCGAAGACGGTGTGGCCGGGCGGGGTCTCCCGTTCGAAGCTGCCCCCGGCCGGCACCGAGACGTCCAGGTACGTGGGATCGACCGGGATCCCGCGCACCGGCCCCTCGATCGAGCCGAACCGGCCGGCGACGACCTTCACGCGGGCGCCGGAGTCGGTCGTCACCTCGGGGAACTCGGCGGCGGTGAGGCCCCGATAGGCGGGCACGCTCATCTTCGCGGCCGCCGGCAGGTTGACCCACAGCTGGAAGCCCGACATCGTACCCTCGGTCCGTTGCGGCATCTCCTGATGGATGATCCCGCTTCCCGAGTTCATCCACTGGACGTCCCCGGGGCCGATCTCCCCCGCGTTGCCGAGGGTGTCGCCGTGGGCGACCCGGCCGTCGAGGACGTACGTGACGGTCTCGATGCCGCGGTGCGGGTGCCACGGAAACCCCGCGAGGTAGTCCTCGGGGTTCGAGGAGCCGAACCGGTCCAGCAGCAGGAACGGGTCGAACAGCGGCACCTCGCGGTTCGAGAAGGATCGGCGCAGACGGACGCCCGCGCCTTCGAGCGTGGGGACGCCCGGGAAGCGGCGGACGATGGAGCGGATGGGGTCGGACACGGTTGTTACCTCGGTTCACTCAATTACCATTGGTAACTTAAAGGAGACGGGCAGTGAGGGTAACCTCGCGACCCCACCGCCGCATCCACCGCGCCGGCGCCGTCCAGTATAATTACTCGGGGATCGGGTACCCCGCCGTGGCAGGTCAGTTCTGCGCCTTCTGCGGCAAGCCGATTCCCGGTGGCGCGACCTTCTGCCCCTCCTGCGGGGCCGCGGTCTCGGGTGGAACGCCGCTCCCGCCCGGGGCGGCGTACCGGTCCCCCTACGCCTCCACGCCCCCGACGTCGGGGACGTGGATGCCGGGGGGTGGCGCCTACCCCCCGGCTCCGGGCGCGGAGGACTCGGCCCGGGAGGTGGCCGCCCTCGAGTCGATCGAGCGGGCCGCGATCGTGGCCCTCGTGGGATTCGCCTTCTCCACGGCGTTCCTGCTTCTCGCTCCGGTCTCCGCCGCCCTCAGCGCTGGGAGCGGAACGAGCTCCTCCGTCCGCCTCTCGGTGAACTGGGGGCTCTTCTACGCGCTGCTCGTGGGGTCGGGGATCTTCACCTTGCTGCAGCTCGCCTTCTACCGAGGCGGATTTTCCCATCTCATGGTGAAGGACTCGAGGTTCCGGGCTCCGGCGGTGCTCTCGATCGTCGCGATGGTCGGGTACGTGATGATCCTCGCGGGCGCCGCGATCCTCGTGAACGCGCTCGCGGCGGCGACCAGCCGCTGCGCCGGCCTCACCGGGACCGCCTGGGAGAGCTGTCTCGCGAGCGGCAGCTTCGGCGGGGGGTTCGCCCTCGCGGGCATCGGTGTGATCCTGGCGCTCGTCGGCTTCGTGGGGGTCCTCATCGGCATCTGGAGGCTCGGGAGTCGTTACGATGACGGGATGTTCAAGGCCGGGGCGGTTCTCCTCATCTTCCCGATCCTGGACCTCATCGGCGCGATCCTGATCCTCGTGGCCGCCCACGACTGCCGCCGCAAGGTCCGGGCGGGCAATCCGTACGGCTCGGCCGCGTTCCCGCGATAGTCCGGGGGCCGCCGGGGCGCGGCGCTTACACCGCGCCGAGGTGCGCGAGGCAGAGCGCGAGGGCGAAGCCCAGCGCGACGCCCGAGACCGGGCCGAGCGCCCAGCCGAGCAGGATCGCGCGGACGGCCTTCCAGATCACGGTCGTGCGCCGGCGGGCGATCCCTGTGCCGATCATCGCGCCGACCAGCGCCTGGTTCATCGACGTGAACAAGCCGAAGGCGACCGAAACGAGGATCACGGTCGACTGCGCGAGCTGGGAGGCGATCGCCATCCGCGGGTCGAGCTGGACGACGTCGAACGCCACGCGCTGAAGGAGCGGCCGCCCCCACGTGAGCACCCCGACCGCGAGCCCGATCCCGCCGACGAGGCCGGCGAGCACGAGCCCGAAGAGGCCGGTCATCACGAACGCTCCCGAGGCGTTCGACACATCGTTCGCCCCCATCGCGAACGACGCGGCCGCGCCGACGGCCACGAGCCCGACCGCCGCCGACCGGCCGAGCGCGGCCGCCCGGGGCGAGGGAGGCCGCCACCGGTCCGATACGCGCACGAAGAGGTAGCCGAGGCCGAACGCGGCGAACGGGGCGATCGCCCACAGCACGACGAGCGTTCCGATCGTCGCCCAGTCGATCGGCAGTCCGGCCCCGAGGCCGACCCCGACCGCCGAGAAGACCAGGATCTGGATCGTCGACGTCGGCCACGCCACGAAGTTGTATGCGCTCGTCAGGACGAGCGCCGAGGCGACGATCGCCGCGGCGACCCCGAGGGCGACCGAGGGACTGTGCAGGATCCCGTGGCCGACGGTCGACTCGACACCCTCGCTGGCGAGGGCGGCTCCGACGAGCGCGAGCGGGGCCATCAGGAGGAGCGCCTGGGCCGGCCGGATCGCTCCGGCGGCGTAGGGCATCCCCATGCAAGCCCCGGTGTAGTGAGCGCCGATGCTGATCGCGAAGGCGAACGCGAGGGCGATCAGGAGGTAGGCGCTCAGCCCGAGCATGGCCGGTCTCCCGCGGTCGTTCGCGCGGTCGCCATCCCTCCGCTCCCGCGCCCCACGAGATTGCGAGGGGGGCCGTGAGATAAATCCCCCGAACGCGCGGAACGGCCGGACCGCGGCGTATCGACGGGCCCGATTCCACGCCGGGGGACCCGAGCCGCGGGTTCGCCCCGGTTCCCCCTACCGGGGGGACTCCGCCCTCAGGGAGGCCAGCCCCTCGTTCGCCTGGGCAAGGGAGCGGAGGGTGTACTCTTCGAGCGCCGAGCGCTGCGACGGGGAAAGGACCAGGGTCGGCCATCGCCAGTGGACCGCGACGCTGCGGCCCACGACCACGTCGGGAAGGACCCTCGGGTCGAACGGGAGCTCGGTCACCCCGGTCCCCTTCAGGCTCAGGCGTCCCTCGTCGAGGACGAGCGACGGTTTCCGAACTTCGAGGGTGCGATCGCGGACCTCGGTCACTTCGGCCCAGGCCGGGCGGCAGAGCTCCATGTTCTCGATCGTCGTCTCCACGTGACCGGTGACGTGACCGACCCCGACGTACCCCACGTGGAACATGTGATGGGGCAGCGGCCGCTCCGGCAGATGCGTCGCGAGCCGCTCGGCGAACCGGCGGGGCAGGCCCCGCTGGACGAGCGCGCCGAGGAGCGCGCGGAACTCGTCGGCGGAGAAGCCGTCGAGCAAGCGATTGCCGATCCAGTACGCCTCGACCACGTCCCGGTCGAACGGCGCCCGTCCGTGCTTCGCGGCGATCGCCGCGAGGTACGGCATCAGCGCCTCGAAGCCGCTCAGGGCCCGAGCCGCCTCCGCGAGGCCGTCCCGCTCCACGATCGCCCGATAGAGCCGGGGCTCGGCGTCGGCCGGCCCGCAGTACTTCAGGCGGTTCGTGGCGAGGCTGAACCGCGCGCCGAGCTCGACGCCGTCCATCCTAGGCCGCGGTCCGGGGGGAGACCGTGGCGCGGAGGAACGACCACGTGTCCCGGAAGAGCGACCGGCCGATCGCGATCGCGACGCCCGCGACCACGACCGCGGCCCCGATCGTCTCGGGGAGCGTGAACTTCGCGCCCTGGACGAGCGCGCTCAGCAGGAAGGTCACCGGGAACCCGAGGACGAGGACCGAGGTCGCCACCCCGAGGTCGACCCGGGCGAGGCCGGCGTACCACGTCGCCACGAACGCGGTGAGGAGCACCGCGCTGATCCCCACCCAGATCCACTGCCCCGGCGTCATCGCGACGACCGCGCCGAACTGGGAGGTGAGCCCGAGGTAGGCGACGAGGAACACCGCGCCGAAGCCCATCCGGCCCAGCGCGACGGTGCCGCTCGGGAGGTCGCGCAGGGTCCGCTTCGAGATCGAGTACTCGACCGCCCAGAGGGCGGTCGCCGCGAGGACGTAGAGCGAGCCGTCCGTCCAGACGGGCGACACGAGGGACAGCATGAGGTAGCTCCCGCCGAGCAGGAGGCCGGCCGCGAGGGCGATCCGCCAGTGGAAGCGCTCCTTGAGGAAGAGGACCCCGATCACGGTCGCCATCAGAAAGAGGGTGCGGTAAAGGAACGAGGCGGTCGCGGCGCCGTGCGCGGCCGTGGCGAGCTCGAGCCCGCGGAAGAAGAGCAGGAACGGGATCGCGCCGCCGATGAGCCCGATCGCCACGAGGCGCGCCCAGTCCTGGCGACGCAGGGACGCCCGAGCGCGCGAGGTCCCGAGCAGGAACAGCGGGACCACCAGGAACGCCACCGCGACGTTTCGCATCGTGACGAACGCGTCGGAGTTCGTGCCGGCGACGGCATAGGAGTTGACGAAGGTGGAGACGCCGCTGATGAGGGCGGTCGCCACCACGAGCACGATCCCGGCGCCGGCGATGGTCCCGTACGATGCGACGGTGCTCTTCACGAAAAACCCCCCGAACGGTGAGGAATTCCCGGCGGCCTCTTCAGTCTTCGGGTGAAGGAAGGTTGACGGGGAGAGGCGCCGGTCCCGATCGCGCGGGCGCCTCGGCCTCCCCGCGCTCCCGCATCTCGCGCGCGAGGCGCTGCGCCTCGAGCGCCTCCGCTTCGGGGAGCGTCGTCGTCGCGAGGCCCGCATGGACGATCACGTAGTCTCCGACCCCGGCCTCGGGCGTGAAGACGAGGTTCGCGGTCTTCCGTACGCCGTCGAAGTCGATCTCCGCCATCCGCGCGTCCCCGCCTTCGCTCCAGACGCGGACGACCTTTCCCGGGATCGCGAGGCACATCGACGCCCTCCTCGGTCCTCAGAGAGGACCGCCGGTCTCAAAGCGTGGAGGGGCCGGGGACCCGCGGGACGCCGGGGCGTCCTCCACCACCACCTGGAGGAGCCGGACGCCCTGGGCGTCGGGCGCGGTCGGATCGCTCGCCGGCTCGACCGAGAGGGCCGCGTTCGCCGCGGCGGTTCCCTCGACCGCGCGGGGCCAGGCGGCCCGGAACGCGGCGGGGGTGAAGTGCGAGAGCGCCCCGAGCCGCACGTCGACCCGGACGATGCGCGCGACGTGCTCCCGCTCGGCGATCGCCTGGATCTCGCGTCGCAGATCGCGCATCAGCCGTTCCTCATGCATGGCCGTTCTCCCCGGACCCGCGGTCCCCGTCGCGCGGGGCGGGGCCGCGGACCTCCGTGAGGACCTGGTCGACGACGGTCGCCATCGCCGCCGCGACCCGGTCGGAAAGGCCGACCCCCGGATCGAACCGCTCCCCCTCGACGCCGTAGATCACGAGGCGGGCCGGGAGGCGATCGAGCGACCGGGCGAGCGCCACGACGTCCGCGATCGACAGGTTGTGGGTCGACGTGATGCGGAAGACGGGAGGCACCGGTAGGTCCGTGACCTCGAGCCGATGGACCGTGCCGGGGGCCGCCCCCGACCGCACCGCATCGACGACGACCACCAGCTCCCGCCCCTCCCAGAGGTCCAGCAGCTCGGTCCCGTCGCTCACGCACGACCGCGCCTCGCCGCTCTCGCCGAGGCGGGGGTGGACCCGCTCGACGATCTCGAGCCCGAGCGCATCGTCGTGCCGGGCAGGGTGCCCGAGACCCACGACGAGCGGGCGCACGGACGCGCCACGGGCCGGATCGTCCGTGACGCCGCGCACGGGCTCAGTCCCGGATCAGCTCGAGGTCGAGGAAGTGCGTCGCGCACGAGATGCACGGGTCGTGGTTGCGGATCGCGCGCTCGCAGAGATCGGTCAGCGCGGCGTCGCCGAGGTCGAGCGAGCGCGTGACCACGCCCCGGACGTCGTCCTCGATCCGCTTCTGGTTCTGCGAGGTCGGGGCGACGATCTTCGCCTCCGCGATGAGACCGTCGGCATCGAGCCGGTACCGGTGGTAGAGGACCCCGCGCGGCGCCTCGGAGATCCCCGCGCCGACCGCCGGCCCGAGGCGAGCGGGGGGCGGCACGAACGGCTCCGGCGGGGGCCGGTAGGCGTCGATGATGCGGAGCGCCTCTTCGCAGGCGTAGACGGTCTCGACCGCGCGGACGATGATGCTCCGGTACGGGTTCGTGACGACCGGTTCGAGCCCGACCTCCTGCGCGAGGACCCGGGCGCGGGAGGAGAGGCGGTCCCGGTTGAGGGCATAGCGCGCGAGCGGGCCCACGAGGTACGCACCGCCCCCCTTGCGCACCGACTGGAGCGCGTTCGCGTACGGCACGTGGACCTCCTCGAACTCCTCCTCGTACTTCGACACCGGGATGCGGAGGCCCCGGTTCGAGACGAGGTCCCCCTCCGTCAGGGGGTACTCGTCCGGGTGGCGCATGCTGACGAACTCGTAGTCCTCCTCGATCTTCGGGAACGTGAGGCTCGCGGCGAAGCGGACGGTCTCCTCCGCGAGGTGGAGGGCCCGGACGAGGTCCGGCCGGATCCCCTCGAGCTCGTCGCGTGAGGGGCACCGGTAGAAGCCGCCGACGCGAACGTTGATGGGATGGATCTCGCGGCCCCCGAGGAGCGTCATCAGCGCGTTCCCGACCTTCTTGAGCGCGAGGCCGCGCTGGACCGCCTCGGGGTGGACCTTCGCGAGCTGGATCGCGTCCGGGACGCCGAGGAAGTCCGGGGCGTGGAGGAGGTAGACGTGGAGGGCGTGGCTCTCGATCCACTCCCCGCAGTAGATCAGCCGCCGCAGTTCGCGGATTGGCCCCGTCACCGGGATCCCGAGCGCCTGCTCCATGGCGTTGCAGCTGCTCATCTGGTAGGCGACCGGGCAGATCCCGCAGATGCGGGCCGTGATGTCCGGCGCCTCCCGGTACGAGCGTCCGCGCAGGAACGCCTCGAAGAACCGTGGGGGCTCGAAGATCTTCAGTTGGACCTCCTCGACGGTCCGGTCGTGGACGCGAACGCGGAGGGCGCCCTCTCCCTCGACGCGGGCGATGTAGTTCACCGCGATCGTGCGTTCGCTCACGGCTTCCCCCCTTCCTTGACGGCGGCGGTCCCGGCGGCGCGGAACGCCGGGGCCATCGCGTTGAAGGTGCGGAAGACGCGCTGGACCTCGGTCGGCGCCATCCCGAGCCGCTCGAGGTTCTTCGTGAGCGACTCGGTGTTCGGCGTGTCCTGGGGTCCGAAGCAGCCGTAGCACCCGCGGTGGAACGACGGACAGATCGCCCCGCACCCCGTCTGGGTCACCGGCCCGAGGCACGGGGTCCCGTGGGCGACCACGACGCAGACGTTCCCCCGGCGCTTGCACTCGACGCAGACGCTCTCCGTCGGGATGTTCGGCGCGCGGCGCCCGAGGAAGGCGGAGATCGTCTCGAGCAGCTGGGTCTTGCTGATCGGGCAGCCCCGGAGCTCGAAGTCGACCGTCACGTGGTCGCGGATCGGGGTCGAGGTCGCGAGGGTCCGGAGGTACTCGGGATGGGCGTAGACGGCCTTCTGGAACTCGGCCACGTCCGCGAAGTTCCGCAGGGCCTGGATCCCGCCCGCGGTCGCGCAGGCGCCGATCGTCACGAGGAAGCGGGACTGCGCGCGGATCTCCTGGATCCGGTGGAGGTCCTCGGGGGTGGTGACGGACCCCTCGACGAGCGTGAGGTCGTACGGTCCGTCGACGAAGGAGCTGCTCGCCTCGCGGAAGTCCGCGATGTCGACCGCCTTCGCGATGGCGAGCAGCTCGTCCTCGCAGTCGAGGACGCTCAGCTGGCAGCCGTCGCACGACGCGAACTTGAACACCGCGAGGCGCGGCTTCGCCCCGGGCATGCTAGACCTCCCGTACGCCGAACAGCCGGCGCACATCGCGGTAGACGAAGACGGGACCGTCCCGGCAGACGAAGTCGGGGCCGAACTGGCAGTGGCCGCACAGCCCGATCGCGCACTTCATGTTCCGCTCGAGCGAGACCCAGATCGCATCGTCCCGGATCCCGCGGGTCTCGAGGGCCTGCGCGGTGAGCTTCATCATGATCTCGGGTCCGCAGAGGAACGCGACCGAGTTCGCGGGGTCGAACCGGGCATCGGGGATCCGGGCCGTGACGAGGCCCACGTCCCCGTACCACTCCCGGCCGGCGGCATCGACCGTCGTCTGGAACCGAATGTCCGGGCGGCCGCGCCAGTCCTGGATCTCGGTGTAGTAGACGAGGTCGCGCGGCGACCGGGCTCCGTAGATGATCTCGACGCGGCCGTACCGCTCGCGGTGCATGAAGACCTCGCGGAGCACCCCGCGGAGCGGGGGCAGACCGAGGCCGCCCGCGACGATGACGACATCGTGGCCGGCGGCCTCGACGAGGGGCCAGCCCGTGCCGTACGGGCCCCGCACACCGACCGTTGACCCGGGTTCGAGCTGCGCGAGGGCGTTCGTGACCTTCCCGGCGGCTCGGACGGTGTGGACGATCTCGTTCGGGGCAAGCGGGTCCCCGGCGATCGAGATCGCGGCCTCTCCGACGCCGTAGAGGTAGAGCATGTTGAACTGCCCCGGGTGGTGGGACGGGGGCAGCGCGTCCTTCGTGGGGGTCAGGACCAGGGTGGTCGTGTCGGACGTCTCGATCGTGCGTCGGCGCACGACGTAGGGGGTCGGGGCGAGCGGATGGGCCGAGATCGCTTCGGGGCGAGCGAGCGCGGTCACTTTAGGCTCCGTAGATGTCGAGCAGCTGCACCCGGGTGTTCTCGAGGCGTTCCGCGATGATGGGCAGGAGCCGGAGAACGAAACGGTAGCCCTCCGTGGGATGGTGGTCGAGCGTGAAGCGCACGAACTCGGCGTCCAGCACGAGCGCCCGGGTCGCCTTGAGCGCCCGGCCGTCGAGCCGCCACTCCTGCGGCGGAAAGAGCCAGGACCAGCCGAGGGCGTCCCCGGCGCCGATCGTCTCGATCGTGAGGTGGGGCTTCCCCGGGGTCGCGATCTCGAGCGCGACCTTCCCCTCGTAGATGAGGAGGAACTTGTCCGCCGGGTCGCCTTCCCGGACGAGGAGGTCCCCCGGACCGTACGTCTGCTCGATCGCCTCCTTCTGCAAGAGACCGACCAGCGGTCCTTCGAACCCCTGGAAGAACCGGTGCTCGCTCAGTCGGAGCTTCGTCGCGTGCTTGGGACTGGTGCTCATGGTTTGCCTCCCTCGGGCCTCGCGGCCGCCGGTGTGGCGCGGATGGCGGCGACCTCCTCCGTGATGTCGATCCCGACGGGGCACCAGGTGATGCACCGCCCGCAGCCGACGCACCCGGAGGAGCCGAACTGGTCGTGCCAGGTGCCGAGCTTGTGGGTTAGCCACTGCCGGTACCTGCTCCTCGCGGACTTCCGGATGCCGCCGCCGTGCAGGTACGAGAAGTCCAGGTCGAAGCACGAATCCCAGCGCTGCAGGCGCTCCGCGTGATCACCGGTCAGGTCGGTGGTGTCCTCGATGGTTGTGCAGAAACACGTCGGGCACGCCATGGTGCAGTTACCGCAGGTCAAGCACCGCGCGGCCACGTCGTCCCAGCGGGCGGCCTGATGGCTGTCCGCCATCAGCTCCCGCAGGTCGTCGGTCTCCATCTGGCGGCCCATTCGGTCCGCCGCTGCCGCTACGGCAGACCGCGCCCCCTGGGCGGTGGCCTCATCGACCGGCTCGCTCGGCACGCGTTCCAGCACGTCGGCGCCGCGCGGCGAGCCGACGTCGGCCAGGAAGCGGTGACCGCTTTCGTCCAGCATCTCGGTGAGGGCCAGGTCATAACCCTTGTCGGTGCCGGGCCCGGTGCCCATCGACGCGCAGAAGCAGGTCTCGCCCGGCTCGGTGCAGTTCACCGCGACGATGAACAGCCGGGCGCGGCGCGCCGCGTACC
>JASHPK010000022.1 GCA_030038095.1 Thermoplasmata archaeon
GGGGCACGAGGTCGGGGCCCCGGTGTCGGAGCTGCTCGGGGGGGCGATCCGGGACCGGGTGCGCGCCTACTCGAACGGCTGGTACTCCGACTGCATCGAACCGGCGGAGTTTGCCGCGAAGGCGAAGGGAATGGTCCAGGGTGGATTCCGGGCGCTCAAGTTCGACCCGTTCGGCGACGAGTTCCGGAACCTCTCTCCGGAAGGCCTCGCGGCCGCCGTCGGAAGGGTCCGCGCGGTCCGCGACGCGGTGGGACCGTACGTAGACCTCCTGATCGAGTACCATGGCCGATTCCTTCCCGAGGCCGCCATCCGGGCCGGGCAGGCCCTCGACGAGTTCTCTCCCCGCTTCATGGAAGAGCCCGTCCTGCCGGAGCTCTCGGATGCCCTGCGAGGGTTCCGACGTCGGGTTCGTACGCCCGTGGCCCTCGGGGAGCGGCTCCTCCACCCCGCCGACTTCGAGAGCTTCCTCTCGCGGGGTCTCGTGGACATCCTGCAGCCGGACATCACGAACTCCGGAGGGTTCAGCTACGGGCGGGAGATCGCCGGGGTCGCCGCGGCGCGCGGGGCCCCGGTCGCCTACCACAATGCCTTCGGGCCGGTCCAGACGGCCGCGACCCTCCAGATCGACGCGGTGCTCCCGACCTTCTTCCTGCAGGAGAGCTTTGAAGCGAGCTGGCCGGAGTGGAAGCGTTCCCTCGTTCGAGGATACTCGATCGAGAACGGGGAGTTTCCCATCCCGGAACGTCCGGGCCTCGGGGTCCAGGTCGACGAGAGGGCGGTCGAGCGATTCCGATCGGATGTGATCGAGCCCATCGGACCCGAGCCCCCCTGGGTGATCGCCGGGACCTGGGTACGCCGATCGGCGTCCTCGGCCGACTCTGCGGCGGATCGGGCCCGGGGGAGCTCCGCCCAGTCCCGATCGACGTGACCCTGGGGTCCGGAAGACCGATTCCGATACCTTGGTTCAGCATCGGAAGTTGAAGAGAGCCCTTATCCGGGGCTCCCGCGTACTCTCAGGTTGCCGCGCGAAATCGCATGTCGGCCGACGACGCCCTAGTCCCGCCAGAGCTCCGCCGGGTGCCGGGCAGGGCCCGCAGCTTGCTGCTCCTTCTGGTCGTGGTGGCCGTGGTGGCCACGCTAACCCTATGGGCCACTGAGCCGCAGTGGAGCTCGAAAAGCTCGTCGTCGACCACCGAGACGTTCGTCGTCGTGACGAGCGCCTTCTGGCAGTTTGTCGGGGCCGAGGGATGCTGGCCGAACGCCACCACGGGCGGTACGACCCTTCTCGCCGGAGCGGTCTGGCCCACCGGGATCGACCTCGCCTACTCCCTTCCGGGGCCGACGGCGTGTGTCGTGCGCGCGGTGGCGATCTCCACGGTCGGGTTCGGGCTCCTCAACGACTCCGCCCCAGTCACCGTGCCCGGCTCGGGGACCGGGTGGCTGTGGGCCAACGTCTCACTGCCGGCGATCGCGTTCCAGGGCCAGCTCGACCTCTTCGTGTTCGTATCGAACCTGGGAGCCGGTCCCTAAGTGCTTCGGACGGAACGGGTCCCGCCCAAAGCTCCCGTTCAGCGCCCGGCACTTCCATTCGCCACCCGGACGCGGAGCCGCGATGACCCCAACCTTTAAGGCGAGGACTTGGTCGGGTTCTCACCCCCGGAACCCGAATGGCCGCACGGAACCCGACCTCAGGCGCGAACCCACCCCGGCGAACGATTCAAGCATCGGCGGAGCACCCTCCGATCTCAAGGACCGGCGACGACCGTGGAAGCCTCTTCCGCGGAGCGTGGAAGGTGGCGCCGGCCGCCGCGGTGGTGGCCCTGTTCGTCCTCGCCGCGCTGGCGGGGCCTCTCGCCCTCTCCCCGTCGATCCCCGGCCCCTCCGGGCTCTCGAAGAGCGCGTCGCCGTCGGCCGCCATCAGCCCGATCGCCTCGAAATCGACACCCACCGCGTGCAGCTCGGGGGGTCACGGTTCTCCGACGTCGGCCTCCGGGGCCAAGCTCGCCCCGGCGGCCGCTCCGGCCTCTCCCGCGGCTCGAGCCTCATTATCGCCCGACCAGTCCCCCCTGTTCAACTCTCAGGTCGTGCCCTACGCGGTGCTGACGGGGCCGTATGCCTACGTCGCCAAGGGGGCCGCGCTCCGGGACCAGGGATACGGGCTGATCAACCTCACGTGGCCGGGATCCTCGACCTCGAACTTGGTCGCCGCGTACATGATCTGGTCGGAGATGAACAACTCCGTCCCTCCATCCTACGGAACGTTGAACGGCGTGAACGTCACCGGGACGTGGACGGCGTACGCCACGCCTTCACCCTGCTGGTCCCAGACGTACATCTACACGTTCGTCGCGGAGGTCACCAGCGACGTCGTGAACGGGATCAACAATCTCACCAACTTCCCCTCCAGCTTGACCAACGGGTACGATCCGTGGAACCAGACCGAGACGGGGATCCTCGATGAGGGGGTCTCCCTGATCGCCATCTACGATACCGGGAGCCGGGCGATCCAGCAGATCACCGTGTACTCGGGCGCGCTGACGAGCGAAGGCGCGACGCTCTCCGCGCAGCTCAACTACAGCACCGCGAACCGCACCGGTGCGAACACCACCTACATCGTCGCGGACGGCCAGCTTCCCGGGAACGAGGCGGAGTGGAACGGGACGGTCATCGACACGAACGCGTTCCCGGGCAGCGATCCGAAGGAGTCGCCCTACACCTGGAGCTACGGGAACCTCTCGGACACGAAGACCTACGCCGTCAACGTGACTGCCGGCGCCAACAACACGACGGCGGCGATGTTCCCCACCGACGGCGACTGCTTCACCTGGGTCGGCCAGGTGGTGGATGTCGGAGTGCCGGCCCTTCCTCCACCGTACAAGGTCACGTTCCAGGAGCAAGGTCTCCCCAACGGCGCGACGTGGAACGTCACCACGAACGGGACCACCCACACCGGTACCGTGGTGAGCGGCACGAGCTCGTTGAGCTTCAAGGTCCTCAACGGCACCTACAGCTACTCGGCTTCCCCCGTGACGGGGTACTCCTCGATCGCGCTCAAGGGCAGCTACACGATCGCGGGAGGTCCGGCTTTCCTCCGGATTCCGTACCATGAGATCCTCTATCCGATCACCTTCAACGAGACGGGGATTCCCCCGACCTCGTATCTGAGCTGGACGGTGGGGCTCAACAACACTTCGCAAGCGCTCGAGGTGTCCGGGTCCGCGACGGTCCCCCTCGGGATCGTGTTCGGGGCACCGAACGGGACCTACAACTTCACGGTCAGCGACTCCGGCCTCTACGTCCCCGAGCCGGCGAACGGCACCGTCACCGTGAACGGCGGGGGCGTTTCCGAGAGCATCCTGTTCGTTCCCCCACCCCTCTACAACATCACCTTCCAGGAGCAGTACCTCGCCCCGGGCACCAGCTGGGGAGCCGACGTCTCCTCGAATTGGGCGTACTTCACGAACACCACGTCGAGCGATTCGTTCACGCTCCAGCTTCCGAACGCGACGTACGGATACGACTACGTGAACGCCCTCGCGGTCGCGGGATACCAGCCTCCCACCTCCTTCTACTTCACCGTCACTGGAGCTCCGGAGACGGTGCTCCTGAACTACTCGCTGCTCTACCCCGTGTACCTCAACGAGACCGGACTGCCGACCGGGACGTCGTGGTCGGCGTACCTCCAGGGGATCACCGGGGAGACTACCGGGTACTCCACGAACTCGACCATCGAGTGGGCCATGCCGAACGGCTCGTACGAGTTCTACGTGATCCCGGTCTGGGCGTACGATGTGAGCCCTATATCGGGCGATCTCACCGTGAACGGCGCGTTCGCGAACGCGTCGGTCGTGTTCACCCTCGCCCCGACCTACCTGCTGCAGTTCAACGAGACCGGACTCCCGACCGGGACCACTTGGTCGGTCTCGCTCACGCTGCCGACCTCGGCGGTGGTGACCGTCAACTCCACCGCGACGACCCTCTCCTTCGAGGAACCGAACGGATCCTACGCGTTCACCGTCGGGGCCGTCGCCGGATTCGAGGTGACCCCCACGTACGGATATCCTGACATCGACGGGGCGGCCGTCTACGAACCGGTCGTATTCTCGGCCGTCTATCCCGTCACCTTCACCGAGACGGGACTCCCGAGCGGGACCGACTGGGATGTCCTGTTCGCTGACTTCTACAACTACACCGACACTCCGACGATGGGCTTTCTGACTCCGAACGGCACGTATTCGTACTACGTGTACTCGGTCGGGACGTTCATCCCGACGCCCCAGACGGGATCTCTCACCGTGAACGGGACGGGCCTTACCGTCTCGGTCGTCTTCTCGTCGACGGTGTCGCCGACCTACACGGTCACGTTCACGGAGACCGGTCTGCCCGCCTCGACCAACTGGTCGATCACGCTCAACTACTATACCGAGGCCACGACCGGCTCGACCCTCAACTTCACCGAGGACAACGGGTCGTATCCGTTCTCGGTCGGGGGCGGGATCGGATACGTCGCGAGCCCGGCCTCGGGAACCCTCAACGTTTCGGGCAAGCCCGCGTCCCAGTCGGTCGCGTTCAGCATCCCCACGGGGCTCTACCTGGTCTCGTTCACGGAGTTCAACCTACCGAACGGAGCGACCTGGTTCGTCAACATCACCGGTCAACCGGGTCTCGTCGCGACGGTCGAAGCGGGATCGGGCCATTCCGTCTCGACCTCCCTGCTGAACAACACCTACACGTTCACTGCCGCCACCAGCGCGAAAGGGTGGAGCACGACGGCGGGCGGCCAGTTCACCGTGAACGGCGGGCCGGTGCTGAAGACGGTGTCATTCACCGGTCCACCGCCCGCGACCTACGAGGTGACCTTCGTGGAGAAGAACCTCCCGTCGGGCGTGACCTGGTTCATCAACATCAGCGGACAGTCCCCACTGAGCGCGACGGTCTCGAGCTCGGGCGGGACCCAGGTCTCGGTGAACCTCACGAACGCGAGCTACACCTACGCCGCGGCCACCAACTCGAAGGACTGGACTGCCTCGGGCGGGACCGTCACGGTGAACGGGGCCGCGCAAGAGGTGACGGTCACGTTCTCGAACTCCGGCAATGTCCCGCCGCCGTCGTCCTCCTCCTCGTCCCCGGCCCTCCCGTGGACCTGGATTGCCGTGGCGATCCTGGCGCTGGCCGCGCTCCTCCTCATCTTCTTCCTGATCTACCGCCGGCGCAAGAAGGAAGAGAAGCCGGGAACCTCGACGACCCCGGGCGCGGGACCCGGCGCGGCCTCGACCTCGACGACGCCCCCTCCGCCCAAGCCGAACTAGGGGACCTCGCGGCTCCCAACCTGCCCCGGCGCCGCGACGACGGCGCCGGTCGGGTCTAAGCCACGGAGGGCCGGGCGACCAAGCCGCCAGAGAGGATCGAACTCCCGACCTGCTGATTACAACTCAGCCGCTCTCCCGACTGAGCTATGGCGGCATCCGAGAGAGACCTACGGTCGTGGGACCGTAAGGCTTTCCCGCATCGCCGTGCGACTTCCGCGCTCGGCGTGGTCCAGCGCTCGGCCACGCGACCTTCATGAAGGGACCGGGCGTTCGATGAACGACCGCGATGAACGCGACTGGGATATCAACCGGGAAACAGAGGGCCGCTGGTGTGAGCTTCGACTTCGTCTACACCGCGATTCGGGTCCGAGACATGGCCGCCTCGATGAACTTCTATACGGAAATCTTGGGAATGGAAGTCGTCGAGCCGCTTCAGCCAACGCCATTCACCAAGGGACAGGTGGTCATCCTCCGGAGCCCCGACGGTTCCCAGCAGCTCGAGCTGAATTGGTATGAGCCGGGGAGCCGGTTCGGTCCGAAATACACGAACGGGGAGGAGATGGACCACCTCGCGTTCGAGTGCGACGACGTGCCATCCGCGGTCGACGCGCTAGAGCGCCAGGGCGTGGAGGTACTTGTCCGCTCAAAGGAAATCGGGAACTGGAACGAGGCTTTTGTCAAGGACCCGAACGGTATCTGGGTCGAATTACTACCGAGAAAGCGACCGACTGCTCCGAGCCAGTGAGAAGGGTGGAATAGAGTGAGCTCTCGCCGGCCTGACGTGGGGCGCGCGGCCGATGACCTACCCGTGACCCGGTTGAGCGCGGGCTGAGAGACGGAGAGAACTCGAACCTGCTTACTCGGGCCGGCTTTGTCCGGGCGCTGCCCATCGGCGTCCCCCGGCGAACGGGCTGCTGGAAGGTGTAGCCAAGTCCACAGAACAGGTATCCCCCATGAGTCGGGTCCGGTTTTCATGTCGGCCGTGCCAGTAACACCTTCGGTTCCATGGACCGTGTCTCACGCCCGCACCACCTCTGGAGGGACTGCAGAGACGCTGGTCCTGGTCGGACTCATTCTACAGGTCCTGGGGGGAGCCCTCGTGATCGGAGGGCTGACCTGGTTCTTCGGCTACTCGGCCTTCCACCCCTTCCCGTTCCTTTGGGCAGCCATTATCGGCGGCGTGGTCGTGTCCGCGATCGTTGTCCTGTTCCTCTACTTTGCTTACACGCTTTCTTACCAGCGAATCCGACGCGGAGAATACGAGGCTGCCCGGACTCCCACCTTGGTGATTGGAATCCTTTCCCTGTTCGCGGGCCTTATCCCGGGAATCCTCTACCTCATCGGATACGCGAAGCTGGATTCGGCCGTTCGGGAGCAGCAGTCGTCAGCGACCGGGTATGCTGCGTTCACGCCAGGTTCGCTGGTGGCGTGCAAGGGCTGCGGACGGGTCTATCCGATCGGTCATTCGGCGTTCTGCCCAGCTTGCGGTCAGAAGATGGCGGCCTAGACCCGGAGTCTACTCATCAACTCGTGCAGCGCGGGCGCGGGGTTAATGTGGGACCCGCGAGGTCGAGGGCGGACCGCGATGAGGGCGGCGTAGCGAAGCTCACGAGAAGCGATGCCCTGCGGTGAGTCCGCCTTTTGGGAGCCCACTCGTTATATCGGGCATGCACGAACGCAGCTTCACGGCCCGACCTACCCGAGCGGTCCGCTATGACCGGGCGGGGCGCACCGGTGTTGTGCGGGTCTTTTACGGGAGCACCTTGCGACCCGAGGACAGCGGATTCCCCTCGCTGATGGGATGGAAGAGAGGTCCAGCGACAGGAGTCGGGTTCCCGACCATCCAGTGCACCGTGACGTGCGATCAACCCGGCTATTGGAGCAACCTCGGATGGATTCAGTGGGTAACGATGGATTATCATGGAGGGCACAAGGATGCGGCCCTCGTCGACCGACCCCCGTCGATGGCCCAGCTCGATCTTCCGTTCTCGACGTTCGGCTACTGCCCCACATTCTTCGACGCCCCGGCGTACCCTTCGCACCCGAAGATCAACTGGAATGCCTCTCTCTTTCTCTGCACGTTTCCGATGATGACCCGACGTGAGCCGATTGTGCCGCTGACGGGTTTCGAGTGGGGGTACCGGATCCCGCATCGGGGTGGCGCGGTCACCCGACTTCCGCTCCGAGTCGCGAAGGACGAGGACTGGAAGAGGACTCGAACGGAGGTCGCGCGGCGGCACCGAACGTGGACCTTTGCTCCCTCCTTCGTCTGAAGGTCGGACCGGACGCCGCGGCCGGGCCAACGACAGGAGTTCGATGGCACAGGTCTTTCGGCGAGCAGCGCGCGCGTCTGATGGCAGAACCGCGTTCAGTAGGAGGAGGGAGGGTACCCAGGCGTGGTTGCTTCGACGCTATAGCGGGGAGAATGCCCCTCCGAGAGTCAGTCCGCGGCCCCGGGAGGAGGTCCGAAGGGGCTCCGTAGAACCGGACCGGCGATTGCCGACGGGCCGGTTCAAACCTTGGTCGACCGGACCGGATACCCCCGGAAGCCCAAGAGTCCTCTCTCGCCGCGACAAGACTCGGGTCCGATGAATTCTCTATCCTCCTGCCACCGGCCCCTCCGGGTTTTGTCTCCCCGCGGGATTCAACTTGGGAGAATCACCGGATGATCCCCGAGACTCCTCTGCCCACTGAACTCCAGAGATCCGCCATCGTCATCGACACTCATGCCGACACCCCGCAGCGGTTCGTGGACGAGCAGTTCGACTTCGCCGGACCTCTGGGCGGCGGCCACCTCAACCTCGAGTCGATTCACCAGGGCGGCCTGAGCGCGGAGTTCTTCTCCATCTGGGCCGAGCCCAAACGGTACGAGGGGCAGTATGCCCGCCGTACCCTCGAGCTGATCGACTCCGTCCAGCGTCAGGTGTCCCGTCACGCGGACCAGATGGCCCTGGTGACCAGCTCCCAAGGAATCGAGGAGGCGTATCGGAGCCACAAGTTTGCCGCCCTGATGGGCATCGAGGGGGGCCACTCGATCGAGAACTCGCTTGCCTTGCTGCGACAATACTTCGCGCTCGGCGTCCGCTACATGACGCTCACCTGGTCGAACTCGAACGACTGGGCGGACTCCTCCGGCGATATAGACGACCCTTCCGTCCCGCACGCTCCGGAGGGCCTAACGAAGTTCGGCGAGGAGGTGGTCCTCGAAATGAACCGGCTCGGCATGATGGTGGATATCTCGCACGTGTCCGATCCGACCTTCTATCGCACGCTAGCCGTCAGCCATGCTCCGCCCATCGCCTCCCACTCGGGGGCGCGCTCGCTGTGCGACCACCCGCGCAACATGACCGACGACATGCTTCGTGCGGTGGCCGAGTTCGATCGGTCGGGTTCGAGGGGCGGGGTCGTCCAGGTCAATTTCTTCTCCGGATTCGTCTCCCAGGACTACTGCGACGCGTGGAAGGCGCTCCGGCCTGAGGTCGACCGGGTCGTCGCCGAAACCCAAGAACGAGCCAGGGCCGAGGGCCGCGAGTTCTCGGCCGCGGACGGGGAGCGGCTCCGACGTCGCTACATGGACAGGATCCCCCGCCCGCCGCTCTCCCAGCTCGTCGACCAGATCGATCACGTCGCCCAGGTGGCGGGCGTCGACCACGTGGGCCTCGGCTCCGACTTCGACGGGGTGACCGGTCAGCTCCCGGAGGGCCTCGATTCGGCCGCCGACCTGCCCAAGATCGCTCGGGCCCTGCTCGAGCGCGACTACTCCGCCGACGATTGCCGCAAGATTCTGGGGGGCAACCTGTTACGGGTCTTTCGAGAGGTGGAGACCGTCTCGACGGCGGGCCGGGACGGGGTCCACTCCCTGTAAGGTCCCTCTTGCTTGTGGGCAGTAGCGCCTCACCGCGGTCGGAGGGGACTTGGTCCAAGGGCGGTTCCGACCCTCCCGGCAGAACGTGCAGTGAGCGTCAGAACCTCCGGCGTTTCGCAGGGCAACGTGGCTGCCAGCACAGCCGGGTCCGAGCCCTGGTCCTTCTAGGGGGAACCGCCGCATACTACCTTTGGCGCGACATCCAGCAGACTCGTCGTCGGAAGCGAGACGGCCTTTCGAGCGCCGTTCGGGAGCACGCCTCCGGGCGGGAGATTCAACCTCGGGCGGACCAACGTCGGAAGTTGTAGTCGCGACGAGGACGGAGAACGTATCCGGCCGGGGGTCCCCGTCCCGCTCCGGATCGGCGGCCCGGCGCGCACCCCGCATGTGGGACGGGCGGAGCCTCAGTACCGGGAGCGAGCGCTCTCCGGAGTCGACCACCCGCGACCGGCTCGGACCGAAGACGGAAGAATCGGCGTACTGCTGACCGGGGTGAGGCGTCGGATGCGAACGAAGACACGAGAACCACGGTCGGGGAGGTCTCCCTCTCAGGAGATCGACGAGATGATCCGGGGGACGGACGACTGGAGAGGGGAGACGTTAGCGAGGCTCCGACAAGCGATCCGGAGGGCCGATCCCACCATCGTCGAAGAGGTCAAGTGGAGAAAGCCCAGCAACCCCGACGGGGTTCCGGTCTGGTCCCGTGACGGAATCGTCTGCGTCGGTAACATTCTCAAGAGCGCGGTTCGGCTGACCTTCCCCCAAGGCGCCCAGATCCGGGACCCGAGGAAGCTCTTCAACACGAGACTCGAGAGTCGCACGGTTCGCGCGATCGACGTGCACGAAGGAGAACGCGTCACCGACAGCGACCTCAAGGCGCTGATCCGCCAGGCCGTGGAGTTGAATCGATCGTAGCTCGTCGCGCTCTAGGCAACCCTCTTGACCCCCTGGAGGGCGAGCGCCACGGCCGGTCGGCGACCGGTTCGAAACCATGCTCCTCCCAAATGTGCAAGCCCGAGGGGGTCGATTCGACCCAACCGGACCGTCGATCGGCATCCAGTCCTTCCTGGTTCAAGCTCCTCCCGGTCGGAGTCCGCTCCTCTTCTGCGCGTCGAAATCCCTCGGACCCCGCATTTGGTCTTTCAGCCCCCACGGTACCGGTGATTCCGGGGCCCCCCGTCTCGCACCTAGGCTACCGAGCGTCGTCCTTGGAGGAGCGATCGAAATCCGGCGCTCCCCACCCGTCCCGTGGTTCCTTCGTCCGGGTCAGATCCAGTCAGGGACGACGGTCCGCGCTCCACCGGCATCGCCCGTGTTCACAGTCGACTTGCGTTCGATCAACATGACTTGGGCCTCCTTCCTCGCCACTGGCTTGTGTTCGACGCCGCGTGGAACGATGAAGAACTCACCCTCCCGCAGCGGAACCTCTCGGTCCCGAAGCTGAATCGTGAACTCGCCCTTCGTCACGAGGAAGAACTCATCCTCGTCCTCGTGCCGGTGCCAGACGAACTCTCCCTCGAACTTGACCAGCTTGATGTAGAAGTCGTTGACTTCGCCCACGATCTTGGGCTTCCAGTATTCCGAGAACCGGGCGAACTTCTCCTCGAGGTTCACTTTGTCTTCCCGAGTGACTTGTCCTCCAGCCATACTGCCCCCGGACTCGCTACTTCCGAAATAACTTGACTCCCCCGAAGCGTCCCCTCGGTCGGACCATCGGTGCGGGGACGCGCCGTCCGACGCCCGCGTCCTCGGAGGGCAAGTCTGCCTCCTCCGCGCGAAGCGGACCCGGCAGCGCGATCGGGGTCACTCGAGGGCCTCCGACCGGCCCTAGGCGCGTTCCGAACGCGCAGCCGTCTCGCGGTTCAGCTGGCGTGACGCGCGCCGGAGAAGTCCTTGCAAGCGCCCGGGGGGACGGCATGGGCGACGGCGGGGAAAGTCGGAAGACTTTCATGTACCCGCGGCTCCCCACCCCGATGGCCGGCGACGCGACCAGCCCCGAGAGGTCGGTGTGCACTCCTCGACGCGACTTGCCTCCTGGGGTGGAGGAGCGATTCGTCGACGCGGGGGGCGTCCGTTTCCGCTATCTCACGGGTGGCGACGGTGACGCGACCCCCGTTCTCCTGTTGCACGGATGGCCGACCTGGTCGGAAGTGTGGCTACGCGTCACACCGAGCCTCGGCACGCGGCATCCTTGGGTCGCGGTGGACCTGCCGTGCCAGAATCGAAGCTCGCTGCTCCCGGGCAGGGATCGAAATCTATCCGCCTACCGGCGGTCCCTCGTCGCTTTCGTCGATGCGCTGGAGATGCCTCGGCTCGCTCTCGTGGGCAATTCGATGGGCGGTACGCTCGCGGCGATGGTCGCTCTCGATCGTCCGGAACGAGTTTCCCGGCTCGTGTTGCTCGACGCGGCCGGGCTCACTCCAAGACTGCCCGGTCGCACGGCACGCCTGTACCTGCCCTTCTTGCTCCCCTGCTACTTCCGAGCGCCGGGCCCGAACCACGTAAGGAAGCTGCTCACCAAGGCGGTCTTCCACGACCCCGGATTCGCCGACGATGCCTGGGTCTCGGCCATGGTCGCCGGTTGGAGTCCGAGGGATCGGAGGCGGGCGCTGATGGCCACAGCGTTCGCGCTGCGACTGCCCGACGCATCCGTGGCCTCCGAGCTCGGCCGGATTCGGGTCCCGACCTTGGTGATCTCGGGGCGCCAGGACGTTCAATTCCCATGGGCGTCCGCTCTGGAGGCCTCGCGCGGAATTCCGGGCGCCGTCTTCTCCGCGATCGACGGGGCCGGACATTTCCCGATGGTCGAGAAGCCGGTCGAGATCTCCGATTTGATCTCGAAGTTCCTGGTGTGACCGTCCGGGGCCCGGCGATCCACGATCGCGTTCTTGGTCGAGCCTGGGCCGATGGGCTGGTTGCCGGCTTCCTCCCGGCGCCCGGCCGGTCGTTCGTTTTCGCAGCGTGAAGTCTTCTCTCCGGCGCCACCCGGTCACGGATCGGCGTCCAGCTCGGCCGGCGATCGTCCAGCGTCGGCGCGAGGCTCGAGCTCGGCACCGGGCGCGTTGGCCGGACTCAGGTTCCCGGAGGACCAGGCGAGCACGGCCGTCACCGCGAGGATCGCGGCCGAGCCGAGCAGGGCCACGTGGATGCCGTTCAGGAACTGGCCGCCGACTCCTCCCACAAGATTCGTCGTCCCGAGGAACACCCCGTAGGCGACGTACCGGGGGATGCTCACGGAGGCGATGGTCAAGGTCAGCACGAAACTGAGCAACATGCCCATGTTGCCCAAAGTGCCGCGAAGTCCGCTGATCGATCCGAGCGCCGATGGCGGCGCCCGGTTCATGATCGCCGAGCTGTTCGCCGGGTAGAACATGCCGGCGCCGATCCCCTGCGTCAGGGAGATCAGGGGGATCCATCCCAGCCACGAATTCACCGTGAGCGTCGAGTAGCCGAGGACCGTCACCACGAGCATGACGACTCCGAGCGACATCAGGACCCTGACGCCCAACCGGTCCACCTGCCGCCCGAAGTACGGACCGGCGATGGCCCCGACGATGTACCCCGGCACGAGCAGGAGGGAGGCGTCGAGGGGCGAAAGTCCCCGCAGCCCCTGCAGGTACATCGTCAGGAGGAAGATCACGGAAAGATACCCGATCGACAGGAAGAAGAGAGCCGAGAGGGAGAGTCCCAGCGCCCGGTTCCGGAGCAGGTGCAGGTCGATCATCGGCTGCGCCGCCCGCAGCTCGATCAGCGCGAACACGGGCACCAGCGCGAGGCCCGCGAGGACGTAGTCGAGGTTCAGGGCGGACGTCCCATACGACGCGATCTCGATCGCGCCGTAGCAGATGAGGGCGAGCGCCGCCGAGAACACCACGAATCCCGGGAGGTCGAACTGGGCCCGGACCCGGCCGGTCCGAGGCAGGGTCCTCAACCCGAGGGCGATGGCGACGGCGCCGATGGGGAGATTGATGAAGAAGATGTACCGCCAGCCGATGAGGGAGGTAATCACTCCCCCGAGCAGGATGCCCAGGATCGCCCCGATGCTGTACCCGAGCACGATGAATCCAAATGCCCGTCCTCGGCGCAGGGCGGGGATGGCCGCCGTGATGACCGCCGGCGCGTTCGCCCAGAGCATCGCGCCCCCGATCGCCTGGACGCCGCGCGACGCGATGAGGAACTCCGTGCTCGGAGCGAACCCGCACATCGCGGATCCGACCGTGAACACGGCGAAACCGAGATTGTAGACGCGTCCGCGGCCGAGGACATCCCCCAACCGTCCCGCCTGCGTGGTGAGCACGGTGGTGACGAGGAGGTAGATGAGAATCGTCCAGATCACGGTCTCGAGGGGCGACGCGAGGTCCCGGGCCATCGTCGGGAGGGCGAGGATGACGATGGTGCTGTCGATGGCCACCATCAGCGTCCCGATCGTGGTGAGCAGCACCACGCTCGCCTCGCGGCGGGCTTTGGTCGCCTCCGTCTCGGGAGGGCCCGCGACCTCGAACGGCGCGGCGCGAGATGCCGGTGCCACGGACTCCGACGGCGCCATCGAACCTTGGACGGCGTCTCACCCGCGGCTGCGCAGATAAGCCGACTGTCGCGCAATAACCTACAGGTCACTGTTCGACGGCCGCGACCGTGCGTTTCTCGCGGACACGATGACACTTCATGCCGGCCGGCACGGCCCTCTCGGGCGGCGGGCTACCCGCCCGGTCGAGTGCGCGATCCTCGCGAAGCTCGCGCGCCGGGTTCCGGCCATGGCGGGCTCACCGCGACGCCTCACCGGGACGACCGATTCGGCCGCTTACGCTCGATCGGTCTATGGGGCACACGCCCCGAGGGCGGCGCCATCGTACGTCACGGAATCGATCACGTTGAGGTCGTAGTTGATCACGGAGCTCGAGATCGGGGCGTAGAAGAGCGGCGCCGAGTACGACTGGCCCGCCGCCGACACGATCCAGCTCAGGAAATCCACGAGCGCTTGGGCGTGGGCCATGGAGTACGAGGAGCCGTACGCCTCACCGAGGTCGGAGTAGACCAACACGTAGGTGTAGGTGACGATCGGATAGTCGCCCGGGCCGGGGGCATCCAGCACGGACACATTGTACCAGGTTCCTCCGGGCGTAGGAAAGAGGACCCTCGCGTCCGAGAGGGCGGATTCCGTGTCCGCGAGGTCGGCCAGGATGTAATTCCCGGCCGGGTTCTGGACCGCGCCGTACGGGATCGCATCCGAGAGCGCGTACGACAGATCGACATAGCCGATCGAGTCCGGCATCGATTGTACCGCCTCGGTCATTCCCGAGCTACCCTTCGCCCCGACGCCGATGGACGGCCAAAAGAGGGAGAGACCCCGGCCCACCGTGCTGTTCCACGTCGCGTTCGACTTCGAGAGATAGCTGGACCAGACGAACGTGGTGCCGCTCGCGTCGGATCGGTGGACCGCAACGATGGTCGCGTTGGGCAGGACCACCCCCGGATTGACCGCCTGAAGCGCGCTGTTGTTCCAGTTGGTGATGTCCCCGAGGTAAATCCCGGCCAGTATCTGTCCCGTGAACTTGAGGGGATTGCTCACCGAGGGCAGATTGTAAATCGGAACGACGGCCCCGGCGGACTCCGGGAACGTGAACAGGCCGGGTGCCGGTTCCGTCGCGACCTCCGACGGACTGAGCGGTGCGTCAGTCGCGCCAAAGTCGATGGTCTTCTCGATTATGTCGGTGATGCCTGCGCCGCTCCCCTCGGCGAGGTAATTTACCGTGCTGTTCGTGTACGCGAGCGCCCACGCGTTCATCAAAGGCGCGACCAGGGTCGAGCCCGCCCCGTTCAAGGTCAGCCCGGCGGGGACGGAACAGCTCACTTCCTTCGCGGTGACGATGATCGAGACATTGGCCGACTTTGATTCGCTGTTGCCCGTCGCGGTCACCGTCAGGTTCCCGGTCAGGTTGGTGGTGCCGGAGGTGAACTGGACCGTCTCTCCTGACGTGGCGTTCAATGCCCCGAGCGCCCCGGGGGAGACAATCCAGGAGTACGTGACCCCACTCGGGATGACGGCCCCGGACTGGTTCCATGCGAGAGCCCTGAAGTCCTGTTGTTGACCGAATCCGAGCTTCACACTCGCGGGCGAAATCGAGACGAGCACCGGTGAACAGCCGGTGCAGGCTTTGGGGGTCCCGCTCGTGGACTTACCGTGCGAAGGCAGTAGGAAGGGAATCGCTATGGCGGATACCAGGACCACCGCGGCGATTCCCACGGCCAATATTACGATCTGGAGGCGAGTGAATCTGGCTGGAGACGCCGGCGATGTGGTCGAGGATCCCGCTGCGGGCGGCATCCTGAACGTGGATGGACTTCGGCCCCTTAAGCTTGAGGAGGGGCTCGCCGGGGCCGCGGCGATCCATCCCTCATCCGTCTCGCCGGTATCGCGGGAGTGGACTCCGATCGACGCGGACGTACCACTCGAAGGGACCTCCCGTCCGGCGGTTAGCCTCCGTAGACTATCGGGGTCGTTATAGGAGTGAGGTGATCGGCCGGCGGATGACCGCCGTTGGACCACCTCCCCAGAGGGATTCCGACGGTATCCAATGACGAAGCTCATCCGGCGGACCCGCAGAACGGACCCTCGAGCGCCTCGACCGCCAAGCTCGACTCCGAATGAGCCGGGGAGCTCGGTCCTGCTTGACCGTCTCCAGCGAGTCCCGTGAACGGTGAACGGCGGAAGCTAAGACGACCCAGAGCGGTGACCGGATCGATGCCCCGCACGCTCGAATCCGACCGGATCGTGCGCGCCCCCCACGGCACGACGCTCTCGTGCCGCGGCTGGTCGCAGGAGGCGGCGCTCCGCCTCTTGATGAACAACCTCGATCCCGAGGTCGCCCGCGACCCCCGCCATCTGATCGTGTACGGGGGCCGGGGCAAGGCCGCGCGGGACTGGGAGTCGTTCGATCGCATCGTCGCCGCTCTGAAGACGCTCGGGAACGACGAGACCCTCCTCGTCCAGTCCGGTAAGCCGGTCGGGGTCTTCCCGACCCATCCCTTCGCGCCCCGCGTGTTGATCGCGAACGCGCTTGTCGTCCCCCGCTGGGCGACGGACGAAATCTTCTGGGACCTCGAGGCCCGGGGGCTCACCATGTACGGCCAGATGACGGCCGGAAGCTGGATCTACATCGGCACCCAGGGAATCCTGCAGGGGACGTACGAGACCCTCGCCTCGCTCGCCCGCCTCGAGTTCCAGGCGCCCGACCTGAAGGGCCGTTGGATGCTCACGTCCGGACTCGGGGAAATGGGCGGCGCGCAGCCGCTCGCCATTACGATGCTCGGGGGCGTAGCGCTCGTCGTCGACGTCGACCCGAAGGCCGTCGCGCGTCGCCTCGGACACCGGTACCTCGATGTCGAAGCCACCGATCTCGACGAGGCGCTGGCCCGGGTTCAGTCGGCGGTCACCGGGCACCAGCCCCTCTCGGTGGGCCTGCGAGCGAACGCCGCCGACGTCTACCCCGAGATCGTCCGCCGGGGCCTGACGCCGGATATCGTGAGCGACCAGACCGCCGCCCACGACATTCGCGTCGGGTACATCCCTCAGGGGCTGACCGTCGAGGCCGCGGCCGAAGCGCGCTCGAAGGACCTCGCGGGGTATCTGGTCCGGGTGCGCGCCTCGCTGGCGACCGAGGCCCGGGCGATCCTCGCGCTGCAACGCCGGGGGTCGCACACCTTCGACTACGGTAACGACTTCCGAACTCAGGCCCGCGACGCGGGGGTCGCGGACGCCTTCGAGATTCCGGGCTACGTCCCGAAGTACATCCGTCCGCTCTTCGCGGTCGGCAGCGGCCCGTTCCGGTGGCTGGCCCTCAGCGGCGAACCCGGGGACATCCGTCGGATCGACCGGATGATCTTGAGCGAGTTCTCCGAGAACGCCCACCTCTGCCGCTGGATACGCCTCGCGGGAGAGCGGGTGCACTTCCAAGGACTGCCCGCGCGGATCGGCTACATGGGGTACGGCGAGCGGGAGAAGTTCGGGCATCTCGTGAACGCGCTCGTGCACGACGGAGAGATCACGGCCCCCGTGGCCATCGGACGCGACCATCACGATACGGGAAGCGTCGCGAGCCCGTTCCGCGAGACCGAGGCGATGCGCGACGGGTCGGATGCGATCGCCGATTGGCCGATCCTGAACGCGTTGCTCAACGTGGCGAGCGGCGCGAGCTGGGTGTCGGTCCACCACGGGGGTGGGGTGGGGATCGGCAACTCGATCCACGCCGGGCTCGTCGTGGTCGCGGACGGGACGGAGGACGCGGACCGACGGATCGACCGAGCGCTCCACAACGATCCCGGCCTCGGGGTCGCGCGGCACGCGGACGCGGGATATCCGGAGTCCATCGAGCTTGCCCGTCACGCGAGGTTCCGCATCCCGGAGAGCTGAATCCGAGACCCGATCCCCGGCCCGAGCGGTGGCCCGCAAAGACCCAAGAGGGGTCAGGGCTTCCGCCCGGCATGCCGACCCTGCCGACCGAGGCTCAGGCCGATCTCGTCGCACGTCGCGTGCTCACCTCCCGGCTCGGACTTCGTCCGAGGGAGAACGTCACGATCGAGGTCTATCCGTCTTCGCTCCCGTGGGCCGCGGGGTTCGTGCGCCAGGCACGCCGTCTCGGCGCGTACCCGCTCCTCCACTACGAGGACGAGAGCTCCTACTGGCAGGCGGTCGACTCGGGGAACGCGTCCATCGTGGGGACCCCCGGGAACCACGAGTGGGCGGCCCTCGAGAAGACCGACGTGTACGTCTACTTCTGGGGGCCGGAGGATCAGGCCCGGTACCACGCCCTGCCGGAATCGACCGCGTCGAAGCTCACCTCGTTCAACCGACACTGGTACGAGATCGCGGGAAAGAGCGGGGTGCGCGGGGTCCGTATGGGAATCGCCCGGGTCAGCGAGGAGAACGCCCGATTCTGGGGCGTTTCGCTCGCCCGCTGGAGGAAGGAGGTCCTCGCGGCGTCGCTCCGCGACCCCGAGACGCTTGCGCGGGACGCCGGGCGCATCCGCCGCGCCCTCGCCCGCGGCTCCGAGCTCCGGATCCGCCACCGCAACGGGACTGACCTCACCCTTGGACTCGCCCAGCGGCCGCCGACCGTCTTTCTCGGGAAGGTGACCCCGAAATCCCGAGGCGGGGCCGCCGGGACGATGGCGTCGGTCCCGGACGCCAACGTGCTCGTGGCCCTCGCGGAGGACACTGCCGACGGGACGTTCATCGCGAACCGTCCCACGCTCATTCCGGGTCCATCCCTCCGGGGCGCGCGGTGGACGTTCGAGGACGGCCGGCTCGCTCGAGCGGACTTCGCGGAAGGCGAGCGTTCGTTCCAGCGTCGGTTCGCCGCTGCGTCCGCCGGGAAGGACCGCCCCTCCTTCATCGAGATCGGGCTCGACCCGGCTATCCATGCGTCACCGACGCTCGAGGAGAGCGAGCGCGGGGCGGTGACGATCGGGGTCGGAGGCAACTCGCGGCTCGGCGGGAAGACGAAGTGCGACTTCCTCTCCTATGTCACGCTCGCCGGCGCCACCGTATCGGTCGACGGCCGGCCCCTCGCCCGGGCGGGTCGGATCGTCTGACCGCCGCCGCTTCCGCTGACCGTGCTATGGCGTGACATACGGTCCATCGAGGGGCGGCTCTCTCGGAACACGGGTATATCTCACGAATCCGCGACTTGAGCCCTCTGACGGAACGTGTCCGTCGGAAGGGAACATGGAGACCAAGGCTGCAGAGAAAACGAAGAGAAATCGAACCATCGGCTGGGTGGTCGCGCTCGGGGCGACGGTCCTGATGGCCTTCGCGATCGTTCCGGCGCTCGCGGGGGCCGCGAGCGCCGCGGCCGCGACCCCGGCTGCCGGCTCGCCCCAGACCCAGCAATGGGCGTATGGCGGGCAGGGATGGTCGAACAACACCATCACGATCGGAAACGCCACCGCCACCTGGGACGCCTGGTTCGGCTGGACCGTGGTCTTCACGGCGACGAACACGTCCGCGACGACCGTGCTGCTCGAGGAGCAGCGGACGGTCGGGGTGACCGTGAG
Source organism: Thermoplasmata archaeon (assembly GCA_030038095.1). Taxonomy (GTDB): domain Archaea; phylum Thermoplasmatota; class Thermoplasmata; order Lutacidiplasmatales; family UBA184; genus Lutacidiplasma. The sequence goes on from JASHPK010000022.1 coordinate 19,228, forward strand.
CGCGACGTACAAGGGCCCGATCGTTCAGGCCTCGTACTTCTATCACGGGCAAGAGGTCGACACCGCGTTCGTGAACCTCACGAACCAGTCGACGGTCTACTCGGACGGGGTCGCGCTCCCGGCGCTCGGGGTCGATAACGTGTCGGCGAACATCCACGGCGCAATCGCGGAGATGGTCAACGTGACGGCCGACTCGCACACCCGCAGCGCCTCGCTGACCGTGAACGGCAACGCCTCCGCGGCGGTGGCGTTCACGCCCAGTCTCGGGATCGTCCCGCTCAACCTCACGGACGTCGACCAGTGGAACTCGACCGCGAACGCGGTCGGCTCCGCGGGCTGGCAGCTGAACTGGTCGTGGGTCGCCTCCGGGCTCAACGGGACGACGGGAAGCGGCTCGGGCTCGCACGGCGGGGACCTGACCGTCTCGGGGTCGGTTGCGCTCTCCGGGTACAAGGTCGGGATCGTGAGCGCCTTCTCCGACCACCACGCCCGCATCGGGATCGTGCTCGTTTACCAGGGACCGTTCGACAACTACGACATGTTCATCTTCGTGCCCCACGACTTCGACCTCTTCGGCGGAGCGGCCCTCCCGTTCGACTCGATGGCGTACGGATCGGCGTCGATCGCCTCGGGGGAGACCCTCTATCTGGGTCAGGGACCCCGCGGACCGGAGATCCAGGCGGCGGCCTCGACCTTCGCGGCGAGCGACGCGGCCACCAGCACGTCGATCGCGCCGATCGCCGGATCGAGCGCCGGCCTCGTCACCGCGGCGGCCCCCGACGGGCCGGCCGCGACGATCACCGGCCAGCCGATGAGCGTCAGCGCCGCGCAGGCGGAGGCGAACTGCCTCACGGGCGGATGCAGCGCGAAGGCCGCGAGCGGCGGCGTCGCCTCGGGGATCCTCCTCGTGGCGGTGGTCGCGCTCGTAGCCATCGTGATCCTCGGCACGGTCGGCGTCATCGAGTGGCGCAGCTACGCCGCCCGCACGGCGCGCACGAAGAGCTTGATCGGCGGCTACGGCGAGGCCTGGCAGAACGGGGTTCCCCCCGCCGCCTCCCTGCCCGGAGCGCCGGCCGGTCCCACGACACCGGTGGGCGGACCGTCCGCTCCCGAGGAGCCTCCTCGGAGCCTGTAGACGGGCATCGCTCACCCTCGGTGGACCTCAATCAAGGCCCGGGGTCCACCGACCAACCCCTTCCCGGAGTTTCTTTTCGCCGGAAGTCAACGGCCGCGAGTCGCACTCCGACGGGTCGAGAGGTGCGGACGGGCGAGCTCGATCACGTGCCGGTCGGTCTCGTAACGGACCTTCTGGAGTGCTTCCGCGGGCTCGGTCCACGCGAAGCGGTCGAAGATCGGCTCCGTACGCACCTCCCCGTCCGAGACGTAGCCGAGGAAGTAGACGGTCGTCTTGTGGACGTTGACGGCCTTCTTGAGGTCGTAGAAGCGGTAGGAGACCTCCCCGAGCTCCTCGCCGAGCGTGACCGAGCTCAAGCCCGTCTCCTCCCGGATCTCCCGCAGGGCCGCGACGCCGAGCGACTCGCCCGGATCGACGTGCCCCTTCGGAAAGCACCACCGCTCCTCCGCGGCCTCGTGGAGCAGCAACAGCTGACCGGAGTCGGACCGCACCACGAGGGCTCCCGCGGCGAGTTCGGGCACGATCGGCGCTTCGGCGCGGTACGGAGCGCTGCGCGGCGGCATGGTAAGGGGAGGAGCGACTCCTGCTAAGAGCTCTCCTCAGGAGCGGGACGGCCGAATCCTTATCGGCCGGAAGGCCTCCGCGGGTCGACCATGCTCGACCCGGAAGAGGAGTACCACGACCTCGCGGACCTCGTCCGGCGGAAGGCGCGCAAGAACGGACCCAAGACCGCCTTCCGTTTCCACGGTCGGGACATCTCCTACGCGGAGCTGGACCGCGAAAGCGACCGAATCGCGAACGGCCTCCATGGGGCGGGGATCCACGCCGGGGACCGGATCGCATCGCTCCTGTTCAACACGCCCGAGTTCCCCTTCCTGTGGTTCGGTCTCGCGAAGCGGGGTGCGGTCCTGGTCCCGCTGAACACTGGCCTGAAGGGCGAGATCCTGCGCTACGAGCTCGCCGACTCGAGTCCCGCGGGCCTCGTCATCGACCTCCGGCTCTGGCCGAACTACGAACCGCTGCGGGTCGGGCTCGGGATCTCCCGAGAATGGACGGTCGGCGCCCCGACGGGGGACGCCGCAGACGCCGCCGGACTCCCGTCGTTCGCCTCCCTGGCGAGCGATGAGACCGCCCCGCCCGGTCCGAAGCTTCAGCCGAGCGACCCGGCCTCCATCATGTACACGAGCGGAACGACCGGACCGCCGAAAGGAGCGATCATCCCGCACGAGAAGCTGATCACGACGCCGCGGGAGATCGGCCAGCGGAGCCGACTCGGACCGCGGGCGGTCCTCTTCACCGCGCTCCCGCTCTTCCACTGCAACGCGCAGGAGATGACGGCCCTCACGGCCCTGCTCAACGACCTGACCGCCGCCTTCGACGAGCGGTTCCATGCGTCGGCGTACTGGGAGACCGCGGCGGGAATGGGCGCGACCCACATCTCGCTCCTGATCGCGATGATCAACATCCTGTACAAGCAGCCCGAGAAGGCCACGGACCGGACCCACGGGGTCCGCACCGCGCTCACGGCGGGGACCACGAAGGCGATCTGGCCGGATTTCGAGCATCGGTTCGGGGTCTCGATCGTCGAACTGTACGGCATGACCGAGTGCGGCTGCACGACGCTCATGAACCCGCCCGAAGCGATCCGCGTCGGGTCCGTCGGGACGCCGCTCGGCTTCGTGGAGGCCGACGTCGTGGACGACAACGACCAGCCGGTGCCTCCCGACACGCGGGGGGAGCTCGTGGTCCGCCCGAAGGCGCCGTTCACGATGTTCCTCGGGTACCTCAACAAGCCCGAAAAGACGGTCGAGTCGTGGCGGAACCTCTGGTTCCACACGGGAGACTACGTCACGAAGGACCGCGACGGCTACTACTACTTCATCGACCGGAAGAAGGACGTCATCCGCCGTCGGGGGGAGAACCTCGCCCCGTACGACGTCGAGTCGGTCCTGAACCGGCACCCCGCCGTGTTCGAGTCGGTGGTCGTCGGCATCCCGTCGCCCCTCGGGGAGGAGGACGTGAAGGCGTTCGTCCAGCTGAAGCCGGGCAGCTCCGCGGAGCCGACCGAGCTCTTCGAGTTCTGCATCGAGCACCTCCCGTTCTTCATGGTGCCGAAGGTCCTCGAGTTCATCGACGAAATCCCGAAGACCGCCAATCAGAAGTCGCAGCGTTATCTCCTCCGGGGCCGCAAGGGAGGCGTCGAGTACGACCGGGAGCAGCTCGGCGTCGTCGTCCGCAAGCCGTAGACCGTCGGGCGCTCCGGTCCCCCCGCTCGTCCTGCTCGACACGAACTCCCTGTTCCTGCCCGTTCGGGTCGGCTTCCCGCTCGACGCCGAGGTCTCCCGAGCGTGCCCCGGGGCGACGATCGGCGTGCCGTCCTCGGTCCTCGGGGAGCTCGACCGGCTCGTGCGGCGCGACGTCCCGGGAGCCCGGGCCGCGCGCTCGCTCGCGGATCGGTACCGGCCGATCCCCGCGCACGCCCGGGGGGACGAGGCCGTGCTCGAGACGGCCGTCCGCGAAGGCGCCTGGGTCGTGACCTCCGACCGGGCCCTTCGGGGTCGGCTGGTCGCCCACGGGGTCACGGTGCTCTTCCCCCGGGACCGTCACCGACTCGAGCGGTACGTGGGCGAACGGGACCCGCCCCGCCGGCGCGGCAACGGTTAAGAAGCGCGCCCGGCTCGAGCGCGGTCGAGCGAGATGCACGCGGCGGACCGCGACAACGATCGGATGCTCGACCTGCCCGAACCGGAGTTCGGGAGCGGGGTGATCGGGGTCTGCGACATCTGTGGGGAACGCCAGGCGGTGATCGTCCTCAGCAAGGAACGCTACAAGCTCTGCGTCATCGACTTCCTCAACAAGACGTGGATCAAGACCGAAAAGAAGCCGGGAGCCCCGGCGCCGGCCTACCGCAGCGAGCGCGTCTGGTACCCCACCGACGCGACGCCGAAGGGCCAGGCCCCCGCGGTGGCGCTCTCCCCGACCAAGGTCGTCAAGCATCCCGGCATCCTGGTCGTACCCGACTCCTACGGGATCACCACGACCCTCCTCGACGGGGCGATCCGGTTCGCCACCCAGGGGTTCGAGGTCTTGATCCCCGACTTCTCGAAGACCGAGGGGTTCGGCACCTCCCACCACGCCGCGCTCCGAAGCGGGGCGATGCTGCGCGGCGGCGTGGACATCGGCTCGAAGCGGGTCCAGGAGCTCCTGCGGCTCTACGCGGACGCCCTCGCCTTCCTCCGCGGACGCGACTTGGTCGACCCGGCGAAGTCGGCGGTCTTCGGCACTTCGTACGGGGCGACCCTCGCCCTCGCGCTCGCGGCCGAGGACACCCGGCTTGGGGCCGTGGTGCTGGCCTACCCGATCCCGGTGCGCCCGGCGGAGCTGGGGGGGCTCGTCACGGCGCCTCTCCTGTTCGTCGGCGGCACGTTCGACCGGGCGGCGGCGCGATCGCGGCACCAGCTCGAGGCGATCCCGATCGGGTCGAAGGCGCCGTTCGACTACGTCGACCTCCCCCGGGTGCGCCACCACTTCCTTTCGCGCGACCTCCGGGCCTACGACCTGCCCATGGCGGAAGAGGCGTGGGGTCGGATCGTCGCGTTCCTGAAGCAGCAGCTCATGCCTCCGCCACCGAAGCCGCCGGCGCCTCCCACGGCGAAGTCCCCGCCGCCCACGGCTCCTCCAGCCTCGGGGGCCCCGACACCGGCCGTCCCGGCGAAACCTGCCGCTCCGGTCCCCACCCGACCGCCGGGCGGGACGCCGCCGACCGCGGGCCCAGGCTGAGCCCGGTCCGGCCGACCGGGCTCACGGCCCCGAGGGCAGGGACGCCGCGGTCTCCACGAGCTCCTTCGCGGCTCGCGTGAACCGCATGGCCTTCGCGAGGTTCCCCTTGATCCGGAACGTGCCGTCGAGGATCGCCTTCACGGGATCGATCTCCTTCCTCATGAGACGGTTCCAGTTTTCGCGGGTCCCTTCGTACACGAACTCGCTCGCCAGGGCGCGCGCGTCCGCATGGTACGTGGCCGCGGAGCACTCCCCGTGGGCGAGCGCGAGCAGTACGCCGGGCGCGGGCGAGTCCGCCGCGGCGGGCCGTACGAGGAGGAGGATGTCGCCGACCCACGCCTGGGCCGCCTCCCGGTAGGCGGCGTTGGCGTTCAGCGCCTTCTGATAGGCGAGCGCCCACTCGGCGGACGGGAACTCCATCGGACCTCTCCCACGGCCCTCGGACGTAAGAGACTGCCCTCCGCCCGCGCCGGGTCAAGCGGAGTAGTCGTAGAAGCCGCGTCCGGTCTTCCGACCGAGGTGCCCCGCGTCCACCAGGCGGCGGAGCGCCTGGGCCGGGCGGTACTTCGAGTCCCCGAACTCCCGATACAACGTCTCCGACACTTCGAGGCTGACGTCGAGGCCGATCATGTCCGCGAGCTCGAACGGTCCCATCGGCATCCCCGCCCCGGCCTTCATCGCCGTGTCGATGTCGCGGGAGGACGCGACCCCCTCATCGAGCGCGAAGCAGGCCTCGTTGAGGACCGGGATGAGCAGGCGGTTGACCAGGAACGCGGGCGACTCCTTGACGCGGATCGGCACGAGCGGGTACCGGTGGTTCCGCAGCCCCTGGAGGAAGTCGATCGTGTCGGAGATGACGTCGTCGCGGGTCTCGACCCCGCCCGCGACCTCCACGAGGGGCAGCGTGTACGGGGGATTGAAGAAGTGGGTCACGAGGGTCTCACGGACGTGCCGGAGCCCCTTCGCGAGGCGGGTGATGGACAAGGACGACGTGTTCGAACCGATCACGGCGTGGCTGGGGATCGCCGCGTCGAGGGCCTCGAGGACCGGCCGCTTCACTTCCGTCTGCTCGAAGACCGCCTCGATCACGAGGTCGACGTCGGAGAAGTCCGCATAGTCGGTCGTGCCCCGGACCCGCGCGACGACCTCGTCGCCCCGGGCCCGCGTGAACTTCGCCGCCAGCTTCTCCCGCACCTTTGCCTTCTGCACGTCGGTGAGCCCGCCGGTCTCGGGCTCGACCCGTTCGATCTCCTTCGCCGCCCGCTCCTCGTGGAATCGGACGAGCTCGTCGACGTAGTTGCGCACCCGGGCGAGCCCCTGGTCGACGAGCGGTCGATCGAGGTCCTTCAGGACGACCTCGATCCCGTTGAAGGCGAGCACCTCGGCGATCGCCGCCCCCATCGTTCCGGCGCCGACGACCCCGGCCTTTGCGACGCGCATTGATACCCTCGGACGCCGCGACCGTCGGCGGGTAGATAACTCGACCGCGCCGGGCCCCTCGAGCAAGGGAAGCATTAAGGTCGGGTCCCGGCTCGCACCCGTCGCGCGGGGATGGCCCAGCCCGGTAAGGCGCAGGATTGCTAATCCTGTGGTGATTTCACCTCGGGGGTTCAAAGGGGCCCGGGACGCGACCCGGGCCCGGGAAGTCCCCCTCCCCGCGTTCTTCCATCATCCCGCAGGGGCCGCTGGGGCGGCGGTCGCGTGATAGACCTCGCCGTCCCGGCGGACCTCGACCCGGGAGCCCGCCTCGGGGAGAGGTCCGTCGACGATTGTGAGGACCCGGACCGCGTCGGCGAGCTCGACCAGCGCGAGACGATGCGGGCTCGGCCACCCCGCGGCCGGGCTCGACAGCTCCGTGCGCGCGAGCACGGTGCCGAATGGCGGCAATCCGTACGGGACCGCCGTCTGGGCCCCGCACTTCGGACACGGACCGGCTCGAGGCAAGTAGCGGAGCGTACAGGAGGGACAGCGGCTCACCAGGATCGCCGGCGGCACCTCGGTCATCCTGGCGCCTCTCCGAGGATCGTGACGAAGTTGTGGGAGGCGAGCCCCCCGACCGACTGGGCGATCCCGAACCGCGGATGGGTGCCGGTGTCGGTCGGGCCCGCTTCGCCCCGCAACTGTCGGGCGACTTCCGCGATGGCCGCGAGACCCGAGGCGCCGACCGGGTGACCTCGGCCGAGCACCCCGCCCGAGGGGTTGAGCGGGACCCGTTCCTCCGGTCCGGGACCGCGGCCGGAGAACCAGGCCGACCCGCCGCCCGGGGGAGCGAAACCCAGGTCCTCGAGGTCGATGAGGAGGAACGGGGCGAACGCGTCGTGCGCCTCGATGACGCCGATCTCCTTCCGGGAGATGCCGGCGCTCGAGAACGCACGGTCCGCGGCGGAGCGGCTCGATGCGAACGTCGTGAGGTCCGGCCGGTCGACGATCGGGAGGGCCTCGAACGCCTGGCCGATGCCGCGCACGGTCGCGGCGCCGCTCCCGGACTCGACCACGACCGCTACCGCCCCGTCCGCGATCGACGAGCAGTGCAGGAGGCAAAGCGGCGGGGCGATCGACCGGCTGGCCCGCACCTCCTCTTCCGTGACGGGGGTCCGGAACTGGGCGTACGGGTTCCGCGAGGAGGCACGTCGGGCCTCGACCGGGATGCGATCCACGACGGAGGGGTCGGGGGAGTACCGCTGCACGTACCGCTCGGTGACGAGCGCGGCCAGCGCGGGCATGGTCGCGCCGGCGACCTGCTCGGTGGGGTGGAGCGAGCGGGCGAGCGCCGCGGCGACCTCGGGCGTGGGACGATCGGTCATCTTTTCCGCCGCCACGACGAGCGCTCGCTCATACCGGCCGCTCTCCACGGCCAGCACCCCCGCATGGAACGCGGCGGCTCCCGTGGCGCTCGCCGCCTCGACCCGCAGGCCGGCGGACGTCTCGAGGCTGATGCGGTTGGCGACCCGTGAGACGAGGTTCTCGACCCCATTGAGCGGCCCCGAGAGCATGTTCCCGACCACGAGGAGGTCGCACGGTTTCCGGCCGACGCCCTCGAGCGCCTGGGTCGCCGCCTCGGCGGCGAGGTCGACGAGGGATTCGGGTCGCTTCCCGAACCGGGCGAATCCGGTCGAGGTCACCTGGGCGCTCACGGGGGGCCGCCTCCGTTGCGCGAGGTGATGAAGTGGACCCGCTCGACGAACTTCACGAGCGGCAGCCCGTGATCCCAACGGAGGACCGCGTTCCCTTCGCGCGTCGCCTCCACGGGAGGCAGATACGAGGCGAGCAGGCCGAGCACCCCTCGCTTCGGGACCTGAGTTGCGGCGAAGAGGCGCCAGGGGTCGCCGTCGCGATAGCCGAGCCGGCGGTAGGCGTAGATCGCGACGAGTCCGACGCGCTCGACCGCGGCCCGGTGCGCGGCCAACTGCTCGTCCGCCCGCCCGCTCGCGGCGCTGAAGTGGATGGCGACCTCCCGCGACGCCTTCACTTCGAAGGGGAGCGCGAGCTCGCGCCTCAGGGCCACGAGATCGAAGCCGAGGGAGCCGGCGCCCCGGACCACGAGGAACGGCTCGCTCGAGATGCGACGCAGCACCTCCCGATCGCGGGGCTCGAGGGTCTTGGAGTAGGCGAGGACCGACGCCCGGTCCCCCTGGAGGAGGTCCTTGAGCTCCCGCTCGTACGCGGAGAAGCTGCGTCCCACCACGGGCCCCCCCGACGGCGCTCGAGGGCTTAAGTCGGCGCAGGGACTCCCGGGCGTCGGTGGCAGCGTCGGCCAGCCTCGAGATTGCGGCGGCGGACGTGCCGGTCGCGCGGGTGCTCGCGGCGGTGGTGGGAGACGCCGACCGGCGCCGCACGCTTCGGGGAGTCGCCGCCCAGCCGGCTCGGTTCCGTTTCTCCGAACTGCGGGGCCGTCTCCTGCGGGACCGGGTCTTCGAGGACTCGGGACGTCTGCTGACCCGGCTCAAGCGGCGGGGGCTCCTCCTCGAGGTCCCCGAGGGACACGGGGAGAAGCAGTACCAGGTCCCGTATCCGGACGAGCTCCGACGGCTCCTGCTCGACGAGGTCGAGCGGTCCGAGACCCTCGAACCGTCCGCCCTCCAGCCCGTCCCCGACGAATCGGCCGAGATCCGTTCGATGGATCACGAGTTCCTCGACCTGCTCCGCGAGATCCTGCGGGACCGGCTCGAAGAGACGGTGGAGTTCGGCAAGACCTTCGACGTCCGGGCGCTCGCGAAGTACCTCCGCGACCTCTTCGGCGAGGCGCTGTACTTCGACTCGCTGATCTCGATCCTGCAGCAGTACGCCCTCGCCGACGTCCCACTGATCGCGCCCTCGGGTCGTGCGACCGGCGCGACCGGCTTCCACCTCGCGCTCTTCGGCCCACCGGGAACGGGCAAGACCTTCTCGATCGACGACCTGATCCGCGGGAACCCGAGGAGCGGAGTGCCCGCCCACGGACTTCCGGGTCGGAACCGCTATTGCGGGGGGATCACGCCGGTCCAGTTCCTCCGGGTCGGGGCGTCGTACACCGGTCGCACGTTCAACTTCATCGTGCCCGAGTTCAACGACTGGTTCAAGTACAAAGGGATGGTCGAGCCGCTCAAGCTCGTGATGGAGCAGCGCGAGGTGAAGTGGGAGACCACCCTCGGCACGGTCGGCCCGTACACCTTCCGCTCGTTCTTTTCCGTCAACTACAACGTCCGCACGGCGGGGGCCCAGGACTACTGGACCACGATCGCGGACCCCAACTTCGCGGCGCTCGAGGATCGGATGCTCCTCCGCTTCCACGCCATGACCCGCGAGCGCTTCCGGGCCGTGGAGGCGAGCGCGGAACGGCTCGAGCTCGGCGACCTCGACTTCGCCCTCGCGAGCCGGATCCGGGACCACCTCACGCTCGTCCATGCGATCGAGACCGGGCACCCGCTCGTGGCCGGGCGGTTCCGGGCGCGGCCGGTGCGGCTCGATCGAGCGCTCTATGCGACCCTCCGCGCGGTCTCGGAGAAGGCGCTGAAGACGACGAGCTACCCGAAGTTCTCCCCGCGGCTCAAGTCGCGCGCGGTGCGCCTCGCCGCCGCGGCGTCCCTGCTCACCTATTTCGCCCACGCTTCCGAGCCGGGGCTCGGGATCCGGGACATCGAGTCCGAGTTCGCCGAGCGGTTCTACGAGGAGGAGATCCGTGCCCGAGAAGGGCGCCACGGACGAGCCGGCCCCTAGACGACGGCCGCGCGCGAAGTACCGCCGCGCCGACCCCGACCTCGTGCGGCGGCTCGCCCGTCGCGTCGTGCGGGCCGGCCGCGCCTCCTACACGTCCCAGGCCTCCTTCCGAGCGGCCCTGCTCGACCTCCTTCGACGGGACGACCCGGCCACGAGGATCAGCGGGGCCCGGCTGCGTCGGCTCCTGGTCGACGTCCCGGGGGTCCGCATCGGGGTGCGCTACACCGAGCGGCACGGCGAGCCGCCGCCGACCGTCTGCCCGGTCTGCTTCTCCCCCCTGAGGCCGATCCACAACCGGACCCTGACGGGCGACTCGGTGGTCCTCGGTCAGCGGTGCACGCGCTGTGCCTACTGGACCCACGAGGAGCGCCGGGTGCCGGTGCGGTACACGTTCTCGAAGGGCGGCGCCGAGGGACGGCTGACGGGTTGACCCCCGGGTGGTCCGGGAGGCCGGACCAATCAGTCTTCCTTCCAGGGATGCACCGGTTCCGGGGCCACCGCGGCGGGCGGCACGTAGGCGGACGGCGGGGGAGGAGGCCGGGCCCTCCGGCGGGACCGATCGGCGAGATACACGACGCCGGCGGCGACCGCGGCCCCCACGATGAGCCCGAGGATCAGCCCCTCCTCGAGATCGGACGTGCTCGAAGAGGTCGAGCTCGAGGTGGGCGGCTTGACCGCCACCGCGACCACGGTGAGTGGAAGGGAGCCGGAGACCGCGGCCCCGGTCGAGTCCGTGACCTTGAACGAGACCAGGAACGTCCCGGCGCTCGCGAACAGATGACGGACCGAGGATCCGGAGGCGTTCGACCCGTCCCCGAACGACCAGGAGACCGTGTACGGCACCTTCCCTCCGCTCGGCGCCGCCGAGAACTGCACGGAGTATCCGACGACGGGGGACGTGGTGGAGGAGCCGTTGTAGACGTAGGACTCGGTGGCCCCGAGGGCCGGATAGACCGTCACCTGAGTGGTGGCATTGAATCCGCGACCGAAGGAGTCCTCGTAGTGGAACGTGACGTTCCAGGTTCCGGCGGTCGACCAGGTCTGGACCGTGGAAAGGCCGGTGCCGCTCGTCCCTCCCTGGACCGTCCAGTCGTCCACGAGCGTGCCGACGCCTCCGGACACCACCGCCGTGAGGTTGACGGGCTGCCCCACGTCGACCCCGCCCACGGGCGAGATCACGATGTGTCCCGAGGGATTGGGCATCACGTCGACCGTCCCGACCGCAGCGTAGTACTCCCCGACCGAGTCGGTGACGACGAGGTTGACGGTGTTCGTCCCGATCGACGGGAAGGAGGTCGTGAAGTTGTTCGTGTAGGCGACGGCGAGCCCGTCCACCCACCAAGTGAAGTTGTAGGGGGCGACCCCGAGGCTGGCCGTGGAGTTGAAGGAGACGCTCGCATTGGTGTCGGTCATCACCGTCGCCGGTAGGGTCACACCGCCGATCGCGGCGGTCGCGACGAGGCTGGCGTACACGTACACCTGAACCGACACGGCCACGAGGGGCCCTCCGACCGTCGCGCCGATCTTGATCGTGAGGTTGACGGTACCGGGGGCGTTCGGCGTACAGTTCCAATAGAGGCTCAGCCCGGAAGCGCCTCCGCCGCACCTACCGGTGGGACCGCTCGAGAGGATGGGGCCCAACGCGAGCGGACCCGAGCCGCCGGTCACCGTGATGCGGACGCTGAACGGCTGGCCCACTCGGTCCGGGTTGGGAGTGGCTGTGACCGACGGGGTCCCGAGCGGACTCGCGACGACGCTCAGCGTTCCGGATTCGTAGTTCGTGATCCAGATCTCGTTGAACTGTCCATGCGCTTCGGGGAAGCTCCCGAGCTTGGGGGTGGGTAGGGACAGGGCCTGGACCGGGAACTGGCCGACCGGGATGGAGATCGAGGAACCCCAGCCCGCCGCGACGCTCGAACCGTCGATCGCGGTGAGGTTTCCCGACAGCGCCGGGATCCCGAACGTGGTCAGCGCGTAGACGAACTCTCGAGAAGGATCATACATGATGCTCCAGGACACGTAGTGATAGGGGATGGTCACCGGAGTCGCGTAGGCGACGTTCGAGGTCGCGTTGATGATCGTGATCTCGTTGCCGAGCACATAGACGCAGTTGTCGGCAGGGTCGTAGGTCGCCGAGGTGTCGTTCGTGCCCGCGTTCGAGATCGCCGGGACCAGGACGGCTCCGGTCGCCCCGCTCACGACGGAGACGGCTCCGCTCGTGTGGTTCACTACGTAGAGATCGTCGTCCATCGGATCGAGCGCGATCGCGGTCTCCGTCGAGTTGCCCTTGGCGAGTCCCACCGAATTGGCGAGGGTCAGATTGTTCGCGTAGAGCGCGATCAACCCGGTCTCGTTGTTGAGCAGCCACAATCGGTTGCTCGTGTTATCCAGGGTGAGAGCGATGTTCGTGCCGGAGTTCGCGTATCGAGCTTCGAGCGTGGCAGTCGACGCGGAGTAGTTGATCGCGTCGACGGCGTCCGTTGCGCCCACGTAGAGAAGATGGGACGAGTCGTTGAGCGCCAGGCCGACGGGGCGGCCCCCGACCAAGTCCTCCGGGATGGGATTCGGGATGGAGAGCGACACCTGCAGGGTGATCGGATTCAGGACCGCGATCGAGCCGTCGCGGGCGTTCGCGACAAAGAGCTGGTTCGTGGACGGCGAGTACGCGAGGCCCGCCGGTCCCGGCCAGATGTCGTGTCCCGTCGCATTGGAGATCACGCGACCGATCGAGAGATTGACGAAGGTGACGGAGCGGGACGCTTCGTTCCAGATGAGAGCGTTCCCGGACTGATCGGGCACCATGGCGATTCCGGTCGGATTGACTCCCGTGGGTATGGTCCCGTTCAGGGGAGCGAGACCACCCGTCGTCGAGTTCCAGGTGGAGAATGAGTTGGTGCGGTTGTCCGTGACGAGGAATCCCCAACCGTCCCAGCAGGTGGCGGCGGAGGTTGCACCAAGTCCGGTTTGTGCAAGTCCGGTTGGGCCAAGCGAGCTCGCATTGTAGAGGACCGCGAGGTGACTGCTCGGGATGGTCACAATAATGTTTCCGGATGCGTTGGAATATGCGACGTCTGAAGCGGGGCCCGTCAGGGTTACCGGTGGGCCCTCCCGGTACGAACTTGAATTTACCACTGTAATATTGTCTGAATTCGCGTTGACGACGAACACCTCCGAATCGGACTGGACGAGCGTAAGCCGGGTTGGGCTGCTGCCCACTGGGACACCGTTGACAACGACTGTCTCAGTCGTCGCGTTGATCACGGTGACGTTATCGGATCCCTCGTTCGCGACGAAGAGCGTGTGGTTCTGCGGGTCGTAGACGATCGCCGAGGGATCGATGCCCACGGGGATCGGCGCGTGGGCGGATTGAAGGGAGCTCGGATTGAAGACCGCGACCGAGTTGTTGAGCGGCTGCGTCGCGTAGACGAGGCCGTTGTTCGGGTCGAAGGCGAGCGCCGACGTGTTGACGAGCGATGGGATCACGCCGAAGAATCCCGGCGGCATCGTGGTCCCGTTGAGCGTCGTGTTCTCCGGGAAGTACTCCAGGACGGGGGCGGTGGACGGCTGCGGGTATCGGGGGAGGGTCGACGAGACCGGCGCGTTCGGATACGTCGGGTACCAGACGACGTCCCGAGGCACGGTCGGCGGGGTGAGCACCACGGGCGACCCCACGGCCCAATCGGCGGTGCGGTAGGCGACGTTGCCCGCGATCGTGCCGTTGGCCGGATTGAGCAGGGACGGGAGGTAGGCGGTGTCGAGACCGTCGAGCACGGTCTGGGTCACCTGGCCCGCGGTCGGGACGTTCAGGGGAGCCGAGGCGGCCGTCGCGGGGGACGGCGTCGGCGCGGGCGGTGCGCCGTCCGTCGATCCCGACGGGGTGGGCCCGGGGGGCTTCGACAGCGGGACTGGGGCGGCTCCCGCGACCGGGGCGATCGTCGCGAGGAGGAGGAAGGACCCGACGACGATCGTCGCGACTCCCAGAGCGAGCGCTCCGGCGAGGAGCTGGCGGGGGCGGCCCATCGTCCGCCGGATGCTGACGGACCCCTCTTAAACTCGTGTCTCGACTCGCGGGCTACTGGGGCGGTCCCTGGGTCTGGATGAGACGGCCCGCATGCCCGTCCACGAGGAAGACCGGCTTCTGGCCCTTGTGCTCGAACTGGAAGTACCAGATCGGCACGTGGAGGAGCTCCCCCTCCGTCACCTCGACCTCGGTGCGGAGGTTCGAGATCATGCCGTGCTTCTTGTGGACGATGTCGGACTGCAGTTGCTGGACGTACGCCTTCGCGGCGTGCTGCGCCGCGTCCTCGCCGAGGTCGCCGTTCAGGATCGGCGTCCCCTGCGGGATCTGCTTCTTGTCGAAGAGCCCCCGGTCGCCGAGCGTGAACTGGTAGTCCTTCGGCTGGTAGGCGGTCATCGCCTTCACCGCGACGATCGGGTACTCGAACTGGCCCGAGACGGTCTCCGAGCGGTTCGGGTTCACGACCGGCCCGGCGAAGATCGGGACGACGGCGAAGCCGCCGCCGCGCCGGCCCGCGAGCGCGCTCCCGAGGAGGGCCCCCGCGGCCATCGTCCCGACGGTCGCGCCCACGGACGTGGCCACGGCCTGGTACTGGTACGTGGTCGTCGCCGACGTCGGGAGGACCCAGAACGGGACGTAGGAGAGGTGCTCCTCCGTGAGCTTCGATTCCTCGAAGTCGTGCCGGTGCATGAACCCCTGGCTGTCCATCCAGTCGTGGATCACCTTGACGGCCGCGGCCCGGTCCGCGACCTTGAGCGTGAGCATCGTGTGCTTGTTGATCTCCTTCCAACCCTGGCCGCCCAGGGTGATCGAACCGCCGCAGTAGTCGCAGGAGATCACCATCTCCCCGAAGACCGGGTGGATCGGCGCGCCGCACGAGGGGCACTTCAGCTCTTGGGCTCCGGC
>JASHPK010000023.1 GCA_030038095.1 Thermoplasmata archaeon
GCGGCGCGCTTCGCCCGAGCTCGCGCGCGCGCCGGCGCGGGGGCTTCGCGTCCCTCCGGAGGTGGCGGTGGCGGCAGTCCGAGGTGCTGGCAGAGGGCCGCCTCGCGCTCGTGCGTCAGGCCGAGCCGACGAGCCTCTTCGCGCTCGTTCCGGCCCTTGGCCGGCGAGCCGGTGCGCTCGAGGGCCACGGCGTGGAGGAATCGGAGTTGGGGGTCCTCGGGGGCCCGGCCCAGCATCGCCTCGATCTCCACGCGAGCGCTCGACCAGTCCCCGAGGTCGACGAGCGCGGCGACCAGGTGCGCACGGACCTCCGTCCGCGCCTCGTCCTCGGCGAGCAGCGTGCGGTACAGTTCGACCTCCTCCTTGGGCCGCGAGCGGGCGCCGAGGACCGCGGCCTTGCCGAGCCGCGCGTCGAGGTCGTCCGGCTTCAGCCGCAGGATTTCGTCGAATGCGTGATCCGCGTCGTCCACGAGGCCGAGCGCGAGGAGCGACCGCGCGATGCCGATGCGGGCCGGTAGGAACCCCGGCTTCAAGTCGGCGGCCTGACGGTAGAAGCGCAGGCCGAGGGCCGGCACCCCCCAGTCGAGCCAGGAGCGGGCGCGGTGCATGATTCCGTCGAGCTGCTGCGCGCTCGGGAGCAGCCGTCGCATCTCGGGCCGAGCCGCGCGAGGCCCCTCCCCGAGGAGGGTCTCGAGCCCTAGCTGCCGGGCGAGCTCGGTGAATCGCGGGCCCTCCACGAGGGTGGCCCCGCGTCGCACGGCCTCGTCCGCGATCGCGAGCGGAAGGTGGTGTGGAGTGAGGAGGACGAGCCGCACCTCCGGTCCTCCTTCCTCGCCGAAGAGGTTCCGCACGTCCTCGAGGGAGATCTGGGTGGGATCCTCGAGGAAGGCGTAGAGGAACCCGTCCTCGGTCCTCAGGGCAAGGCCGTCCGGGATCGGCCGCCCCGCGTCCATCCGCTGGCCCATCGCCTGGACCAGCGAGCTCGCGAGATCGACGAACGCCGCCGACGTCACGAGCGTGAGGAACGCCCGGTCCGTTAAATACCATGGGCGGGAGTAGAAGCCGCCTTGGACCTGTCGGAGCTCACCCGCTACGTCCCCCGGGTCGAGAAGACCCTGCGCGCGGCGTACCGGGGCGAGCGGCGGGCGGCCCCCCCGGCCGTTCGGAGCTACGTGGACGTGAACTCGGAGTTCACGCTGCGCGGCGGAAAGAGGTTCCGGGCGATCCTCGTGCTCGCGGGCTACCACATCGCGACGAACCGGGACCCCTCGCCGGTCCTGGGCGCGGCGGCGGCGCTCGAGCACTTCCAAAGCTGGATGCTGATCCACGACGACATCATCGACCACTCGGACGAACGGCGCGGCGGCCCGACCGTGCATCGCGCGCTCGCGGAGACGCACCGGCAGGAGCGCCGGGAGGGTTCGAGCGAGGATTACGGAGTCGGGATCGGCATCACGTTAGGGGACCTCGAGGAGCCGTTCACTGTGGCGGCGCTTCTCGGAACTCCGGCCACTCCCTCCGCGCGTCTCGAAGCGCTGCGGGAGTACGTGCGGATGACGCGGCTCACCGCGTACGGTCAGCTCCTCGACATTCGCAACGGCGTGCTCGATCCGGGGCGCGTCAGCGAGGCGGACGTGCTCGCCGTCCATCGCCTGAAGTCGGCGATCTACACCGTCGTCTCCCCGCTCAAGATCGGCGCGCTGCTCGCCGGCACGCCGCCCCTTCGCCTCGGGGACTTGGAGGCGATCGGGACGGACCTCGGGATCGCGTTCCAGCTGAGGGACGACGTGCTCGGCGCGGGGTTTGACGCGGAGGCGTTGGGCAAGACCCCGAACGACCTCCCCGAGGGGAAGCGGACGCTTCTCGTGGTCCGCGCCTGGGCGGCTGGCTCAGCGTCGGATCGCGACCGACTTCGACGCGTCCTTGGGAACCCCCAAGCGACCCCGGAGGACGTCGAACGGGCGCGCGAAGTGATCCGCGCGACCGGGAGCCTCGACTACTCCGAGCGCCGCATCGAGGCGCTCACGGCACGCGCCCTGAAGCGACTCGACCGCTCGCGGGCCGTGCGGGCCACGGCGAAGCCGCTTGTCCGAGAGATCGCGGACCGGCTCGTTCGCCGAAGGACCTGAGCCTCCGGCCCGGACGGTTTACGACTCCGATTCGGAGTCCGCCTCGGCACCGCCCGAGGCCGGCACCCCCGCGTTCTGCAGCGCCTGGCTGAGCTCCTGCTGCAGGGTCGTGTACCGTTCCTTGAGATGGTTCTCCTGCCGCTCGACCGCCTTCAGGCGGACCTCGGCCGTCTCCTTGTCCTCGGTGAGGAGGTCCTCGACCTCTTTGCGTCCCTTGGACCGGACGAGGAGCCCCCCGATCGGGCGGTAGATCGCCGCGTCCTCGGGAATGGACTTCAGCTCTTCGAGCGTGTGCGAGACCTCACGGACCTTGAGGTCGAGCTGCAGTCGCTGCTGCTGGATCGCCGCGAGCTCCTGCTGGAGTCGCTGGAACTGCTTGATGTCGTTCTGAAGCTTCGCGGGGAGCGCCACGTCCCGGCTCATATCGGCGGAAGATAAGCGCTTCGCCGAGCTCAACCACGAGAAGTCGCGCGGGGGGACGGGGTCCGCGCCGCGGCCCGAGCGGTCTCCAGCGCGAGGTGGACCCAGCCGAGGTATGTGTTGAGGGCGGCCCGCATCGCGCCCGAGTCCCGGGCGGCGATCGCGATCTCGAGGTGGTCGTCCGTCCGGCGCACCTCCGCTTTCGCCCTCGGCACCTCTCGAGCGGCCTCGGGTCGGAGCGCCCGCTCGATCTGCTCGGCGAGATCGGCGCTCGACGCGCGGAAGACGAGCTCCGCGGTCCACGGCAGCTCGGGCTCGCTCACGGCCCGCGTTCGCGCTCGAGGCGGGCGAGGATCCGGTCGGTCTTCTCCGCCGCGGCCCGCACGTATCCCGCCGGGTCGAGAAGCCGGTCGATCTCGGCGGGCTCGAAGAGCCGCCGGACCTCGGGATGGGCCTTCGCGCGATCGGCGAGCGAAGGGCCCTCCGCGAGGTCGCGCGTGAGCGTCCGGAGGATTTCGTGCGCCTCGGCCCGCGCGATCCCCCGCGCGGTCAGGGCGAGCATCAGCTGCTCCGACATCGCCCCACCGGCCGAGCGGGAGATCTCCTCCGCCATCCGCGCGGGATCGACCTTGAGCCCTCGGAACACCTCAGTGAGCTTCCCCAGCAGGTCGTCCGTCAGCAGGATCGCGTGCGGGAGCACGATCCGCTCGTTCGCGCTGTTGGCGAGGTCCCGTTCGTGCCACTGGACCATGTTCTCCATCGGGGGCAGCGCGAAGGCGCGCACGAGACGCGAAAGGCTCGTGACGTTCTCGGAGGCCATCGGGTTGCGCTTCTGCGCCATCGTCGAGCTTCCGACCTGGCGCGCTTCGTCGAACGGCTCCTGCACCTCCGCGATTTCGGTCCGCTGGAGGTTGCGCACCTCGGTCGCGAGCCGCTCGGCGCTCGACGAGACGAGGGCGAGGAAGTTCGTGAACTCCGCGATGCGGTCTCGGCCCACGATCTGCGTCGGGGCCTCGTCGGCGGTGAGCTCGAGGCGTCGCATCACCCCGGCCTCGACCTCGGCCGCGCGGTCCCCGAAGCCGGCTCCGGTTCCGACCGCGCCCGCCATCTTGCCGACCGCGAGGCGGGGCACGATCTCGGCGAGGCGACGCCGGTGGCGTGCGACCTCCGCCGCGGCGACCGCCATCTTGTAGCCGAACGTGAGGGGGACCCCGTGCTGGCCGTGGGTGCGGCCGATCTCGGGCGTCGCGCGGTGCCGCCGGGCGAGCTCCTCGAGGCTTCGCTCGAGATCGGCGAGGTCCGTCGCGAGGATCGTCGCGCTCTCCTTGAGCTCGAGCGCGAGCGCGGTGTCCGTGATGTCGGCGCTCGTGGCCCCGTAATGGACCCAGCGCCCGGCCGGCCCGGCCGCCTCGGCCAGGGCGCGGGCGATCGCCATGACGTCGTGCTTGAGGCTGCTCTCGAGCTCATCGACCCTCTCGAGCCGGACCTGCCCGGAGGCGGCGGCGCGCGCGATCGCCTCGGCCGCGTCCTTCGGGATCATCCCGAGCTCGGCCTCGGCGGCCGCCAGCGCCGCCTCCACCTGGAGCGCCCGCTGGAGGCGGGCGCCCCGGGAGAACAGTGCACGCACGCGTTCGCGACCGTACCGGAACTCGAGCGGGCAGAAGAGCGAGGCCGGATCCTCCGCCACGCCCGGGGACCCGGGGCGGGATATATAGCCGTGACCGCCGGCGGGGGATCGCCCGCGGTGAAGTCGGCTCCACCGCCGCATTATTGAGCCTATCCGAGGTTGACCGAAGGAGGGGTCCGGCCCCATGACGGGGGTTCTCGTCGCTCTCGGGGGTAATGCGCTCGCCCGCGCCGGCGGAGCCGGTTCATGGGAGGAGGCCCGGGTCCAGGTGCGTGCGACGGTTCCCGTCCTCGCCGAGATCGCGGCCCAGGGCCACGAGCTCGTCCTGACCCACGGGAACGGCCCGCAGGTCGGAGCGCTCCTGCGGCAGAACGAGCTCGGGGAACCCGAGATCCCCGCGCTGCCGATGGACGCGCTCGGCGCCGAGACCCAGGGGCAGATCGGCTACCTCATTCAGGCCGAGCTGACCCCGGCGCTGCGACGCCTCGGGGTCGACCGCTCCGTCCTCACGGTCATCAGCCGCACGGAGGTCGCGGCGGACGACCCGGCGTTCCAGGACCCGACGAAGCCCGTCGGGAGATTCTACGACGACGCGGAGGCCGAACAGATGCGTCAGCGGTTCGGCTGGATCCTCGCGTTCGACGAGGCCCGGGGCGGCTGGCGTCGCCTCGTGCCCTCGCCGCGTCCGGTACGCTGGCTCGAGGGCCGGGCGGTCCGTCAGCTCCTCGCCGCGGGGCTCGGCACCGGATGGATCCCGATCGTTTCGGGCGGCGGGGGGATCCCGGTGGTGCCGCGGGCTGGGGGAGGCTACGAAGGGGTCGATGCCGTGATCGACAAGGACCTCTCCGCTTCGCTCGTCGCCCGCGAGCTCGGGCTCGACATCCTCGCGATCGTGACCGATGTTCCCGGCGCCGCCGTGCACTTCGGTACCCCAAGGCAGCGTTGGCTCGAGAAGATCACGCGGCAGGAGCTGCGGACCCTCCACGAGCGCGGCGAGTTCGGCGCGGGCACCATGGGACCCAAGGTCGAAGCCGGGCTCGACTTCCTCGACGGCGGGGGCCGCCGGTTCATCATCACCGACATCCCGTCGCTGCCTCGGGCCCTCCGCAACGGGGTCGGCACCCGGGTCGAGCGCGACTGATCACGCAGGTCGACGCCGGCGGAGCCGGTCGACGCCGCTGCCGTACTGCATCGCCCGCTTTGGACGCGCCGCGATCTCCTCGGGAAGTCCCCGGCGGAGGGCCCAGTCCCGGAAGAAGCGCTTGGGCTCTCCCCCCGGAAGACGCAGCTCGATCGGCACCGACCGGGCGACCGCGACATAGTCCGCGTCGAGAAACGGGGCGGTCACGGTGTGCCCTAGGCGCGCGGCGATCTCGAGCGTGTGGGGCCAGTCCTCCTCGTGCAATCTCGCGAGGTCCGCCTCGGCCCGCGCGGTGGCTTGTTCGCGATCGAGTCCTCGGAAGTGAGCGTACCCGAGGAACAGCTCGTCGGCCCCCTGACCGACCAGCGCCTGCGGCGTCGGGCACCGCTCGATCGCGAGGGCCAGCGCGAGGAGCACGGTTCGGGTCACCGCTCTCGTGCCGCGGAGATCGCCCGCGATCGCCCGGGCCATCCGGTCCGCATCGGCGGCGTTCACGACGGCCGGCGTCCACGGAAGTCCCAGGAGCTCGGCCCCGGAGCGCCCAGCCGCGAGATCCGGGCTCTCCGGGGTCCCGACCGTCAGGAGCACGAGGCCGGTCCGGGACCGAAGTTCCCACGCGAGCAGCGAGGAGTCGACTCCGCCCGAATAGAGCAGCGTCAGCGGCGCGCCCGCGGAGCGGTACGGGGCGAGCGTCCGCTCGAACGCGGCGTCGAGGGCATCGAAGTAGCGCGATTCCTCCGGCTCGAGCATCGGGAAGCGACGGGCGGTCAAGGTCCGGGGGCATCAACCCTTTTTGCCGCGGGGGCTAGCTCGGGACGTGACCCGTTCCGTGGCCGACGACCGAGCGGCCCGACCCCTCCGCCGGGCCCTGTTCGTGGACCGGGACGGCACGGTGAACGTCGACCTCCACTACCTCAAGGATGCCGAACGACTCGAAGTGCTTCGTGGGGTCGGGAACGGGATTCGACTGGCCCACGACCACGGCTATCTGATCGTGTGCGTCACGAACCAGTCCGGGATCGAGCGCGGCTTCTACACCGCCGAGGACGTCGGGAGGATCCACGTCCGGCTGAACGAGCGTCTCGCGGAGGAGCGGGCGCATATCGACGCGTTCTACTACTGTCCGCACGCGCCCGAGGCGGGCTGCGAGTGCCGCAAGCCGAAGACCCGACTGTTTGAGGACGCCCGCCGCGACTGGAACCTCGACTTCGCCACGAGCGCGATCGTGGGCGACCGCGCGATCGACATCGAGGCGGGGCGGCGGCTCGGGCTCCTCACCGCGCTCGTTCCGCCCCGGCACCCGGACGGACCGGTGGCGGACGAGGTCGCGGCCGGGGGGATCGTCCCGGACCTCCGGGCCCTCTCCTTCGAGTCGGCCGTGCTCCGCATCCTCGCCCGCGGATAGGCCCGCGGGTCGTTCCGCACGGAAGGGTTAAACGCGCCGCCGGGTGGCCCTCCGAGGGCCCCCCTTGGTTCTCTCCCTCGCGCTCGCGTTCATCGGCAGTGTGGTCACCGTGCTCCTCGCCTCGGCGGCCGTGGTCGTGCGGGCCCTGACCCCGATCGCGGGAACGGTCGCGGCCGCGTTCGGCATCGTCATCGTCGTCTTCGCGGGCGTCGCGTTCCTCTCCCTGCTGATCCTCTTCGTGGTCGGCAGCACGCTCGCGACCCGGTACCGGTTCGCGGAGAAGCGCGAACGACAGGTCCAGGAAGGCAAGAGGGGGGAGCGCGGTGTCTCGAACGTCGTGGCCCACATCGTTCTTCCGACGGGGCTCGCGGTCGCCGGGGGCTGGAACCCCTCGCTCGTGTCCCCGCCCACGGTCGCCGTCCTGTACACGTCGGCGCTCGCCTTCGGAGCTTCCGACACGCTCGCGAGCGAGTTCGGGGTCCTCGCCGGCCATGCCCGATCGATCCTCACCCTGCGACCGGTTCCCCCGGGCACGAACGGGGGGGTCTCCGGGCGCGGCGAGCTCGCCGCGATCCTCGGAGCGGCGAGCACGGCCGCGATCGGGCTCGGGCTCTTCGTCGTGACCGGCGTGCGGCTTCCCTCCGGCTACCTTCTGATCGGGGCCGCCACGCTGAGCGGATTCGTCGCGTGCCAGGTCGACTCCGTCCTCGGCGAGGTCCTCGAGAACCGCGGCTATCTCACGAAGCACGGCACGAACTTCCTCGGGATGCTGAGCGCGATCGCGATCGCCGCCGCCGTCCTCGCGGCCGCCGGGGCGCTCGGATGACCCCTCGGTCCCCGCCCGGCCGCGGCAGCGTGGTCCTCCTGTCGGGCGGGATGGACTCCGCAACGTGCCTCGCCCTCGCGGTTCGGCACGATCCGCCCGTCCATGCGCTCACGGTCCTCTACGGCCAGCGGCATGCCCGGGAGGTGCGATCGGCCCGCGTCCTCGCCCGTCACTACCGGGTCGTCCACCGGGTCCTCGAGCTTCCGTTGCGACCGCTCCTCGACTCGGCCCTGACCCGACCCGGCCGCCGGATCCCCGCTCGGCCGAGCCGTGGGGGCCGGATCCCCAGCACCTACGTCCCCGCGCGGAACACCATCCTGCTCTCCCTCGCGCTGGCCTACGCGGAGAGTCACGGGCTCGGATCGATCTATCTGGGGGCGAACGCGATCGACTACTCGGGGTACCCGGACTGCCGGCCGCAGTTCCTCCGGGCCTTCGAGCGGCTCGCGCGGGTCGCGACGAAGGCGGGCGTGGAAGGGGGCGCGCGCATCCGCGTCGTCGCTCCGCTCCTCCGGACCTCGAAGGCCGGGATCGTACGCCGGGGCGAGGCGCTCGGAGTGCCCTGGCGCCTCACCTGGAGCTGCTACGCGGGAGGCCGAACGCCCTGCGGTCGATGCGACTCCTGCCGATACCGCGCCCGCGGGTTTCGCGGCGCGCGGGTTCCGGACCCCCTGCGCCCGGCTAGCTCGCCGGCAGCGTCGCGGTACAGAAGGCGCACCGCTTCGCCGCGATGTTGATCGTCGAGCAGCACTCCGGGCAGGTCTTGGTCGTGGCCGCGGCCTTCGCCGCCTGTCGCTGCTGGTACTGCTCGTACGGGTAGACGATCCCCGCGAAGACGATCAGCAACACGATCAGGAAGGTGATCACCGCGCCGAGGAGCGTCCCGAACGTGAACGTGCTGCCGTTGACGGTCACGAGCCCGATGTTCGAGAAGCTCGATTTGAAGAACACGCCGATCAGCGGATCGACCACGCTGCTCACGAGCGCCGCGACCACGAGGCCGACCTGGACGCCGATGACGAAGGCGACGGCCATCGTCACCAGATTCGACTGGGTCAGGAACTTCTTCAGGTCCGCGTAGAAACCCATGGATCTCCTTCTCCCGCCGGTCCCCCGGCGGTGCTGGGGAGGGAGGAGGAGTATTTCTCGGGAGCGAGGCGGGTCCGGGGCTACATCGAGTCGAGCCGCGGCACCCCCAGCAGATCGAGCGCGTTCCCGAGGGTCTGCCGGGTGGCCGCAACGAGTGCGATCCGGCTCTCCCGCTCGGCCCCGGAGCGGATCACGGGCACGGCGTGATAGAACCGGTTGAACTGGTCGGCAACGTCGTGGGCGTAGCCGGCCACCGCATGTACGTGGGCGGTCCGGGCGGCGTACGCGACCGTCCGGGGGAAGCGAGAGAGCACGCGGACGAGGGCCAGCTCCTCCCGGTCCGTGAGGCGAGCCGCGTCGAACGGGTACGGTCCGGCGTCCCGCTCCGCCTTGCGCAGCACGCTCGAGGCCCGGGCGTACGAGTACTGCAGAAAGGGGCCGCTCCGTCCCTCGAAGGAGAGCGCGTCCTCCCAGCGGAAGACCACGGGCTTGTCCGGCGCGACCCGGATCACATGGTAGCGGATCGCCCCGGTCCCGACGGCCTCGGCGATCCGCTCGACGTCGGCGGCTCCGAGGTCCTCGCGCCGCTGGAGCACCTCCTTCCGGGCGCGGGCGACCGCTTCCTCGAGGAGGTCGTCGAGGTACACGGCGGTTCCCGCCCGTGTGCTCATCTTGCCTCCCTCCGGGGCGTGGATGTAGGCGTAGAGGACGAACTCGGGGCGTCGGGCCTCGCCGACCTCGGCGAGCAGGGCCTCCAGCGTCCGCGCGTGGAGCAGATGGTCGGCCCCGAGGACGTCGATGACGCGGGCGAACCGCCCGAACTTCTGCAGGTGGAAGGCGATGTCCCGCGTGACGTAGAGGCTCGTCCCGTCGCTCCGTTCAACAACGACGCGGTTCGAGTCCTTCGGCAATCCGTAGCCCGAGGTGTCGATCGCCCACGCGCCGTTCTCCTCGCGCACCGCGTGGGGAGCGCGGCGCAGCGAGTCGAGGACCCGGGCGACGGACCCGTCCTTAACGAAGTCCGACTCCCAGACGAATTCGTCGAACCGGATCCCGAGGCGCGCGAGCGAGACCAGCATCCCATCGAGCACCGACTGGGCGAGCGGCCGGTGCTCAGGCGGTGGGGACCCCCGCTCCACCGCGCCGAGCACCCCGGCCACTTCGGCCCGGGCCTCGGGATGGTCCTTGAGGTACGCGCTCACCGCCGGATAGGGCCGGCCGCGGTACTGATCGGGCTTCTCCCCCGGAACTTCTAGGCCCTCGACGGCGGCGCGGACCGTGTCGGGCCACTCGGACCTCGGCTTCGCCCAGATCCACGTGATCTGCGCGGCCTGCCGGCCCATGTCGTCCACGTAGTACTGGGTCGTGACCTTCGTCCCGGCCGCCCGGAGGATCCGAGCGAAGGTGTCCCCGATGATCGAGTTGCGTACCCGCCCGATATGCAGCGGTCCCGTGGGATTCGCGCTCGTGTGCTCTACGCTCGCCTCGCCTCCCGTATCGGGACGGGTTCCCCAGCGAGTCCCGAGACCGATCGCCCCTTCGAGGGTGGCCGACACGAGCACGGACGGCTCGACCGTGAAGTTGACATAGGCGCCCTTCGCGGAGACCGACCCGACGTCGGGCGACGCGGGGACGGCGGACGCGATCTGGGCGGCGAACTCCTCGGGGCGTTGCTTCGCTCGGGCGGCCCACCGATGGACCGGGAACGCGATGTCGCCTTCGGGCCCTCCCTCGACGTCCAGCCCCTCCCGCACTGCATCCGCGGTCGCCAGCACACCGAGGGTCGTGAGCGCCCGTTCGAGGCCGAGGACGATCGCCGCGAGGATCGGCTCCCAAGGGTCGAACGAAGAAGGAGCAGATCCCGACGGATTCGACGCGACCATGTCCGTGCGGGAAGCGCTTTAGCGGGCCGCTCGTCTTAACGATTCTCCCATGGCCCCGCTCGTTCTCGTGCGCTACGGGGAGCTCGCGCTCAAGTCGCCGCCCGTCCGGCGGGAGTTCGAAAGCTCGCTCCGCCGGAACATCCTCGACCAGTTCGTGCGGGACGGCCTTTCCGGGCGCTTGCGGTCCGACCACGGGCACCTCTACGTCGAGGTCGATGAGGCCTCGCGAGCGATCCGCCTGCTCCGCCGGGTGTTCGGGATCACCTCGGTCAGCGAAGTCGATGAGGTGCCGACCGAGCGCGGAGCGATCCGCGAGCGGCTCCTCGAACGGGCCGACGCGCGGCTCGTGCCCGGGTCCCGGTTCGCGGTGCGCGCCCGCCGTACGGGGCAGCACGCGTTCACGAGCCAGGAGCTCGCCCGCGACCTCGGCGGGGACGTGCTCGAGCGGTTCTCCGACCGGGGCCTGAAGGTCGACCTTGAGGACCCCGACGTCGAATTGTTCGTCGAAGTGCGAGGGCCCCGGACCTATCTGTACTTCGATCGAGTGCCGGGGCCGGGAGGGGTGCCCCTCGGGGTCGCCGGGCGGCTCGTCGCGCTCGTCGACGGGCCGCGGGGGGCCCTGGGTGCCTACCTCATGATGAAGCGCGGGTGCCGGGTCGGCCTCGTGACCGTCCCCGAAGGCGAGGCCCTCGCCCGATCCGTCCTGGTCCGCTTCGACCCTCACGCCCGGGTCGAGTCGACCCCCGGCGACCCCGAGGCGCGTGATCGTTCGCTCCGATCGCTCGCCGAGGAGTCCCGGGCCGACGGGGCGGTGCTCCCGCTCACCGTGGAGCAATACGCCGAGGCGAAGGAGCGGTGGGCCGATCGCGTCCTCTTCTCCCCGACGGTGGGGCTCACGGACGACGAGGTCGGGGAGCGATGGCGCGCCGTGGCGGAGCTCGTCCAATGACCCAGCGACGGTTCGAGGTCGAGGCGGAGGCCCCACCTCCCACCGCGGAAGCCGAGCCCGTGGCCTCGCCGGCTCCGGAATCGCCCGCGCCCCCCACCCCGCAGCCCCCGCGACCGCCCTCTGGAGACTCCTTGCGGGAGCGTCAGCTCCGCTGGCTCGCGGAAAGAGCACGGTTCGAGTCGAGGGGAACGACCCGACCGCCCCGTCCCGTGCCCCCCACTGAAGGGACGAAATAGCTTCGGCCACTCTCCCGCTCGTGCCGAGCCCCGTGCCGTCGGCGCTGACCCAGCTCGCCGACGCGTTCCTCCCCGAGAGTCCCCCGTACCCGTCGGGCTCGCGCGTCGGGACCGATCGGGAAGCGGCCGAGCTCATCGCCGAACTGCCCCGCGGCCAGCGGGAGGAGCTCGCCGCCCTCTTTCGCGCGCTCGATAGCCGCGTCGCGAACTTCCTGCTCACCGGGCGCGCGCGACGTTTCGCCGACCGTGACGCGGCCGAGCGCGAGCGCTACCTCCTGTCCTGGTCGCGAAGCCGGCTCGCCGTCAAGCGCAAGGGGTTCCAGGCGGCGAAGCGGATCGTCACCGGGCTGTACTTCTCTCAGCCGCTCCTCGGAGGGACGAATCCCCTCTGGGACCGGATCCACTACGCGCCCGGAACCCTTCCGTCCGACGCGGACGACCCGATGGCGGGCCTATCGCCTTGGGTGCCGGATCGCCCCCAGGACCTCGACGTGGACGCCTGCGTGGTCGGGAGCGGCGCCGGAGGCGCGGTGATCTCGGAGCGCCTCGCTCGGGCCGGCTACCGGGTGATCGTCCTCGAAGCCGGGGCGTGGGTCCCACGCCTCGCCTATCCACGGATCGAGCGCGAGGCGTACGATCGGCTGTTCCTCGGGCGCGGGATCGTCACGACCCGGGACTCGGCGATCGCCTTCCTCGCTGGGCAGGGCGCGGGGGGATCGACCTCCGTGAACTGGCTGACCTGTCTGCCGCCTCGCCCCGAGGCACGGCGGGAGTGGGCGAGGGAAGGCGGGATCGCCTCCGCCGAGGGACCCGAGCTCGACCGGACGCTCGAGTCCGTCCGGCGGCGGCTCGAGGTCTCGACCGCCGAGAGCTGGGTGAATCCCTCCAACGACGCGCTCCGACGGGGATGCCGCGCCCTCGGCTACGCCGAGGGGACCGACTGGGGCATCATCCCGCGGAACGCGGTCGGGTGCGAACGTCGGTGCGGAGCGTGCACGTTCGGTTGTCCGTACGGTGCCCGCCGCTCGGCGCTCACCACCTACCTCAAGGACGCGATGCGGCAGGGGGCTCGCCTCGTCTGCTCCACCAAGGCGGAGCGCCTCGAGATCGACGGGGGACGGGTGAAGTCGCTCCTCGCTCGGTACTCGGGTCCGGAAGGGACCCGCGAGCTCCGGGTGCGGGCCCGGGCGTTCGTCCTCTGCGGCGGCGCGCTCGAGACCCCGGCCCTCCTCCTGCGGTCCGGACTCCGCTCCGAGGGGATCGGGCTCGGCCTGCGGATCGACCCCACGACCGCGCTCGTCGGGGAGTTCGCCGAGGCCATCCGCACTTGGGAGGGTCCGCACCAGACGATCGGAGTGTACCGGTTCCAGGGGATCGACCCCGGAGCCCACGGCCCTTGGATCGAGGTCGCTCCCGTGCACCCGGGGCTCGCGGCGCTCGCCGTGCCGTGGGCCGGGGCGGCGGACTATCGTCGGCTCCTCGAACGCTCGGAGTACGTCGCGACGCCCATCGTCCTCGTCCGCGATGTCGGCGAGGGGCGGGTCACGATCGACCCCGACGGACGGCCGGTGTACGACTACCGCCTCGACCGGCGCGACCGGGACCACCTCGTCCGGGGGATGGTCGAGACCGCCCGGATCCTCGGCGCGGCCGGAGCGACCCGACTGCTCTCCCTGCACACCCCGTACCTCGAGGCGGGCGACGGCCGACGGCCGGTGAGCCCGTCCGAGCTCGACCGGTTCCTCGACGAGGTCGAGCGCCGGGGGATCCGGGAGCACTCCATCGCCTTGTTCTCGGCCCATCCGATGGGATCGGCCCGCGCGGGAACCGACCCCCGACGGTCGACCGCCCGCCCGAGCGGGGAAGTCCACGGGGTGGACGGCTTGTGGATCGGCGACGGGAGCCTGCTGCCCTCCGCGCCGGGAGCGAACCCGATGCTCTCGATCTACGCGCTCGCGTCGTGGACCGCCGAGCAGATCGCCGACGCGCTCGGGCGGGGCGCGTCTGCATAGGGTTAAGAAGGGGCCCTCGGTGGCGCGCGCGGACGGGACGACGCCATGCCGCACTGGACGGTGGAAGGAAGTTTCTACGCCCGTCGGGGCTACTGGCAGCGATTTTCGAAGCACTGCGAGGCCGATTCCGCGGAGATCGCCCGGGAGTGGGCGCTCTCCGAGATCGGCGGCTGCCACGGCGTCAAGCGACATCAGATCCGCATCTCGCAGATCGCGGAGTCGAGCCCGAAGTAGGCCGTACGCCACGGGTCCGCGAGGGCTCCGCCGCCCGAAGGCGCCCGCGACCGGCACCAAGCGTTAAGACGCCCATCCCCTCCCGAACGACCGCGGAGGTTCCTCTTCGATGTCGACGCCCCGGCGACCGGTGGAGCCGGAGCAGCAGGTCCAGGAGGACCTCCTGCGCCTCGAGGCGTACCGCAACCAGCTCAACGCCCTCCTGCAGCAGCACCAGATCCTCACCTCTTCGCGGAGCGACCACCTGCGCGCCCGCGAAAGCCTCGAAGGGATCGACCGGGCCGAGCCGGGGACGGAGCTCCTCGTCCCGCTCGGCGGCGAGACCCTCGCGCGAGGGTCGATCTCGAAGGACGGCCCGGTGCTCATCGGCGTGGGTTCGGGGGTCATCGTCGAGATGGAACGACCCAAGGCGGTCGAGCTCCTGGCCGAGCGGCTGACCCGGATCGACCAGGCGATCGGCGAGATCGAGGGGCAGGTCGGCTCGCTCGAGGAGCGGATCCAGATGCTCTCCCGGCGACTGGACTCCCTCACCGCCCGGGGCCCGGGCGGCCCGAGCGATGTGGGCAGCGATTAAGGCCCGGCTCCGACGCTCCACCGCCTCGCCGACGCCCGAGGCGAAGACGGCCCCGTCCGGGGAGACCCCCTCAGCGAACCCGCGCTCGGCCCCCGCTCCGGCGAGCGGGACGAGGCCGCCGGCGGCCCCCGACGCGGAGATGTTCACGGACGGACTGCTCGGAAAGCGCCTCACCGAGGGGACGATCGACGACGTCCTCGAGGACCTCGAGATCGTCCTGCTCCAGTCGGACGTCGCGCTTCCCGTGGTGGAGCGACTGCGGCGGAACCTTCGCAAGGAGCTCGCGGGGCGCAAGCTCCGCTTCGGGGTCGATGCGGAAGAGGCGATCCGGACGGTCCTCGAGCGCTCCGCCCGATCGATCCTCGCCCAGCCCCCGATCGACCTGGCCGAGGCGGTGCGCAAGCATTCGCCGAAGCCGTACGTCATCCTCTTCGTCGGGGTCAACGGCACCGGGAAGACGACGAGCGTCGCGAAGCTCGCGGTCTGGCTCGAGGGCAAGGGGATCTCGAGCGTCATCGCCGCCGGCGATACGTTCCGGGCCGGGGCGATCGAGCAGCTCCTGGTCCACGGCGAGCGCCTCGGCGTCCGCGTGGTCCGTCAGCAGGAGGGGAGCGACCCCGCGGCGGTGGCGTTCGACGCGGTCGAGCACGCCCGGGCGAAGGGGATCGACGTCGTGCTCGTCGATACGGCCGGGCGCCAGCACACCAACGAGAACCTGATCGAGGAGGCGAAGAAGATCCGGCGGGTCGTCTCGCCCGCGCTCACGCTCTTCGTCGGCGACGCCCTGAGCGGCAACGACGTGATCGAGCAGGCCAAGCTGTTCGACCAGGCGCTCGGGGTTGACGGGCTCGTCCTCACGAAGCTCGACGCCGACGCGAAGGGGGGCGCCGCCCTGAGCGCGACCTTCGTGACGAAGAAGCCGATCCTGTTCGTGGGCGTGGGCCAGGGGTACGCCGACTTCGCACCGTTCGATCCCGATTGGATGATCCGGCGGCTGTTCGCCGAGGGGACGGCCGGGTGACGGCCCGGTTCGACGTCGTGCTGGTCCGCCCGAAGGAGGACGGGAACGTCGGCGCGGTCGCGCGCGTCTCGAGGAACTTCGGGGGAGACCGGCTGATCCTCGTCGCCCCCCGGGCGCCGATCGGCTCGGAGGCGCGTCGGCGGTCGATGGGCGGCCTCGCGATCCTCCGCTCCGCGGTCCGGGCGACCTCGTTCGCGGCGGCCACCGCCGACGCTGACCTCGTGGTCGGGACGACCGACCTGTCGACCGGGCGCTCGACCGCGTACCTCCGCCGCTCCGTGAGCCCCGAGCGGCTTGGGGAGCTGCTGCGCCCGGTCGAGGGGAGGGTCGCGATCGTCTTCGGGCCGGAGGACAACGGCCTCTCCCGCACCGAGCTCGCCCGATGCGACCTCCTGGTCCACATCCCGTCCCGGCGGGAGTTCCCGACCCTCAACCTGTCCCACGCCGCCGCGATCGTCCTCTACGCGGTCCATCGGGCGCGCGGGCCGACCGACCCCGAGACGACGCCCGCCCCCGAGCTCCTCGAGCTCAATGGGCGGGAAAAGGAGCTCTTCCTCGAGCGCCTCGGCGAGCTCCTCGCCCGCACCGGATACCCCGCGCACAAACGACGGGGTTTAATCCTCCTGTTCCGTCGAGTGCTCGGCCGGTCGACGCCCACGGAGGCGGAGTACCGGATGATGCTCGGGCTCTTCAAGAGCTTCGGGCGAGCGCTCGATCGGAAGGCAGGCGATGACGGAAGGCAACGGTGACTGGCTTCGGGTCCGAGGGATCGGCCGCGAGCGGTTCGGCGGCTACCTCGCGGAGTACCTCGCGAGCCTCGGATACGCGGTCGAGCGCTCGGAGTCGGTCGACCCGGCCGAGAGCCGGGTGAAGGGAAGGCTCGAGCGGATGAACCCCGCGGTCCCCCCGTCGGCGAAGGAGCTCGAGTTCCGGTTCTATCCGACGAGCGGCGGCGCCGCCCTCGTCTGGGAGGCTCCCACCGAGATCCCGGCGGAAGAGCTCCCCCGGATGGATCGGCTCGTCCGCGAGATGACCGCTCACCTCGAGCGGATGGTGGCGACGGAGAGCCATGCGACCGCGAAGGTCGTGCGGCCCAGCGACCCCCGTCTCCCTTGGGTCGCGAAGTCGTAGCGCCCCGTCTTCCCGGGCCCCGACCCGCCGGCGAGGAAACGGGCGCGGCAGCTTTATAATCCGCACCCGGGTCGCCTGCCCGCTTCCCATGGCGAGTTCGATGTACCGCCACATCTCCCGCTCGTTCCGCCGCACCCAGGGCGACGAGGGCGCCGACCTGCGCCACGAGCGGCTCCTCACCTGGCGCCGCGAACACACCGTCACGCGCCTCGAGCACCCGACGCGCCTCGACCGGGCGCGGGCGGTCGGCTACCGGGCGAAGGGCGGATTCCTGGTCGCCCGGGTCCGGGTGCGCCGCGGCGGCCAGAACAAGCGAGCGATCATCGCCGGGCGCCGGCCGAAGCACAAGGGCGTGCTCCAGATGACGCTCAAGAAGAGCCTTCGGCGCATCGCGGAGGAGCGGGCCCAGAAGCATTACCCGAACCTCGAGGTCCTGAATTCCTACTGGGTCGGCGAGGACGGGAAGCAGAAGTTCTTCGAGGTCATCCTGGTCGATCCGAGCCACCCGGAGATCCTGGCGGACCCGAAGATCTCCTGGATCGCCGCGCCGGCGCAGAAGGGCCGGGTCTACCGCGGGCTCACGAGCGCCGGGACCGAGGGCCGGGGCCTGCGCTGGAAGGGCAAGGGCACGGAGCGCTTCCGTCCGTCCTACGCGCGCAACCGGCGGGACACCCGTCGGACGCAGACCAAAGTGATCCCCTGACGGCCGCGCTCGGGGCCTCAGTCGGGACCCTCCGGGCCGAGGAACTGCTCGAGCGATCCCCCGCGCTGCTCGGCGAGCCGGCGGGCCCAGCCATGGAGCCCCTCCACGTGCACGAGTTCGCCGCGCAGGATCCGGGCGAGGCGTCGGCGGTACTCGAGGTCGAGCTCGACGCGGTCCGCCGTCAGGAACTCCTTGAGCCGCTGCACGAAGTGCCCTCCCTCCGTGTCCCAGTCGGTGAGCACGATGACGCGGCGCTGGCCGCCCACGAGGTGCGCGGCCGTCCCCGAGATCGACCGGCCGCGATGGAAGACCACGATCGGCCCGTCCAGTCCGAGCCGCCGCAGCGATCGCCGGTCGCGGACGCCTTCGACGAGCACGACCGTGCCGGGGACCCGGCTGTCGGCCCGCAGCCGCTGGAACAGCTCGACGAACTCCTCGAACGCGGCCGCGTTCGCCCGACCGTGGCTCATCGCAGAGACCTCGGCGGCGGCCCCGGCGACCCCCGCGCGACGCGGGCCGAGACCGCACAGCTCCTATAGTCCTTCGTCCGTCCCGGCCCTCTCGCGTTCCGATCCGATGCCCGACCACTTCACCCTCCTCCTCGAGTGGCGCCGGAATGAGGCCGCGGCCCGGGGGCTGGCGAAGCTCCCCCACGACTTCTATCCGGCGACGACCGCCTACCTGGCCGACGTCCGTCGGTCGTACGAGTCCGAGCTCCGGGAGAACCCGTCCGGCCGCAAGGGCGAGATCTCCCGGCAGACGTACCAGCGGGCGAGCCAGGTCGCGCGGGACATCGTCGAGGGCCGGGTGCAGAAGACCCTCTCGGCGGCGTTCCAGGCGAGCGTCGGAGGCGCCCGCGATCTGCCGAACGCGCTCAACGAGGAGCGCGCGCTGTTCGATGAGGTGCTCGCAGCCCTCCTCACGCATCGTCGGAGCTCCGCGGCGTACCTCGAGCCCACCTGGAGCGGCTCGGTCCCCCCGGCGCCGCACCCCGCCCCGCCCTCGTCCGGTCCGGCGTCCCCGCCCCCGGCGGGCCCCCCTCCGTCGCTCCCGGCGGCTCCGCCGGCGGCCCGGGTCTCGGGCCCGCTCACCTACGTGCGGATCTTGAAGGACGGCCGCCCGATCGAGGTCGGCAAGGAGACGATCGACCTCCGGGCGGATGACGTCCTGTCGCTGCCGAGCGAGACCGCGAAGCTCCTCGTGGACGCGAAGGTCGCCGAGCTCGTCGCACCCGGACCCGCCCGCACGGTCACGTAGGGCGTGGCTCGTCCGCGAGCCCCGGCGGGGTGGCGAGTTCCAGCACCCGGAACCGTTCGAAGCCGAAGAGCAGGTTCTTCGCGGCGAGCTGGAGCCGGACCCGCTCTTCGGCCGACGGCGCGCGACCCTGGGCCTCCTCGAGCCACCGCGGGAACCCCCAATCGCCCAATGCCTCCGCCTGAGGGCGGAACGCTCGCTCCTCAAGGCCGGCCCGTCGCGCGACCTCCCGGACCCGGGTGAAGTTCACGAACGTCGAGAGGTCGGTCGCGCCCGGGCGGGACAGCGGGGCGTCGACGAATCGGTGCCCTCGCACGGCGGCGAGCGTGCCGCCCGGGTGGCCCCGGAGGAGCGCGGGCTCCTCGAGGCCGTAGTCGAGGAACAGGGCGACCCCCTGGACCAGGTGGTCCGCGGTCTCCCGCACGAGCGCTTCGGCCATCGGCGAGATCTCGACGATCTGCCCCGGCTCGCGGGTCGACGGGAGCGCGGGCCCCGGGATCGGGCCCGCGTCCGAGCGGACGTCGGCCACGAGTCGATCGCCCTCGAGACGGACCCCGAGCTCCTCGTAGCCGCTTCCGGTCCAGCGCAATCGGCGGGCGGGCTGGGCGTCGAGGACCTCGTTCGCGACGACGGCCCCTCGGAAGGGCCCGATCTCCCCGAGGCTGGGCGCGAGGCGCACGGAAACATCCCGTCCGTCGGCGGCGTGGGACGCCCGCTCGAGGGCGAGACGGGCGAGCGTCGGCGACCGCTCGACCAGGATGTACTCGAGCCCGCCGCGGTCGCCCTCGGGGAGCGACGCGAGGATCGAGTCGGCGAGGGTCCCGTCGCCCGCGCCGAGCTCGACGATCGAGAAGGGCCGTTCCTTGCCGAGCTCCTCCCGGAGGGTGGCGAGATGCGCCGCGATCGTGCGACCGAAGAGCGGAGAGACGCGAGGGGCGGTGTAGAAGTCGCCTTCCGGGCCGAACGGGGGAGCGGGTCCCGCATAGTAGCCGACCCGATCGCCGTAGAGGGCCACCTCCATGAACCGGTCGAAGCGGAGGAAGCCCGATTCGTCCGCCCGCCGGCCGAGCGCCGCCGAAAGCTCCGGCGCGATCGCCGCGGGCGTCGCACCCGCCGACGGTTCGGCGCGATCCATCGGCCCGTCCGCGACGCCCGACGCCCGCTAGCCGATGTAGCCGAGGTCTTCGCGGGGCCGCTCGGAGGAGGGCGCGGACGACTCGGGCGAGCGGGCCTCGACCTCGTGGATCTTCTGCGCGATGCGGTCGATCTCGTGCGCCTTCGCCTGCAGCGCCGCGAGGTCCAGCTTCAGGTTGAGGATCCGCGCGAGGACCCGCAGGACCGCCTCGGCGCTCCGGGGGTCGACGAAGTAGCCGCTCGTCTCGCCCATGAGGCAGACCCCTTCCATCCCGAACATGCGGCCGAGTCCGAGGAAGAGGCCGCTCGCGCCGATCAGGCCCCCGCCCGGGTCGTTCCGCGAGAAGACGACCCCGAAGGCGCGCATCGCCTCGACCCGCGCGGCGTTCGTCGCCGCGCCGAGCACCCGGGGCTCCTCCACGACCCGCCCCTGGGCGAACCCGGCGAGGGTGAACACCTCGCGGACGCCGAGGTCGTGGCAGTAGTCGAGGACCCGCTCGGTGATCTCGTACTGGCCCTCGGGGCTGATCCCCTGGTAGTCGCCGCCGAGGACGAGAAGGTCCCGCGCTGCGGAGTCCGGCGACTTCCAGTAGAAGAGGTCGTTCGAGACGAGGCGGATGATCCCCTCCTCGCTCACGTACACCTGGGGCGGGAAGAACTTCGAGTAAATCGTAGCGAGCGGCTTCGCGGGGAGCTGGTCCTTGAGGTAATCGGCGGCGAGCTTCCCGACGTTGCCGACGCCCGGGAGCCCCTCGACGAGAATCGGGTCGTGGAGCTCCGCCTTTTCGATCGTCCGGATGACGACGTCCTCCACGGTGCCCTCGGGCGGAAGGAGCGGGGCGCCGCCCTTAAAGGCTCGCTTACGCCCTCGCCGCCCGGTTTCCCGTCGCGGAGGCTTCGCGGACGCGCCAGCCGGACTCGCCGACGTCGACCCGCACGATCCGGGAGAGGTCCGGGCGGTTCCCGACCTTGTCGATGAAGAGCGTGTGCTCGTAGCGGTCGTCGCGGGGCTCGGCGCGCAGGTCGAAGGATAGATCGGCGAGGTCCTCGAGCAGGCCGAAGACGGTCCGGT
Source organism: Thermoplasmata archaeon (assembly GCA_030038095.1). GTDB lineage: Archaea > Thermoplasmatota > Thermoplasmata > Lutacidiplasmatales > UBA184 > Lutacidiplasma. Next base: position 20,841 of record JASHPK010000023.1, read on the forward strand.
CGTGGGCGATCGTGTGCGCGGTGAGGAGCGCCTGACCCCCCATCGTGTGGCAGCGGTGACGGATCTGGCGCGCGACCGTCGTGACGTCGCGCGGCTCGAGCACCTCGAAGAAGAAGTCGATCGAGTCGACCACGAGCCGGAACGCCGCGTCGATCGCGGCGAGGTCGCTCAGCATCCGGTTCGTGAGACTGAACGAGGCGGTCCCCCGGTCGCGGGCCGGCTCCGAGAGCTGGTCGAGCGAGAGGCCCCGCTCGCGGGCGCTCGCCACGTCGAGCCCCCGGACGAGGACGCGCTGGTAGTACTCTTCGGCGAGGTTGACGATCTTGACGCCGGTCGGGTCCCAGCCGAAGTCGGTGAACGCCTTCACGACGTCGTCGCTGCGCTCGTAGGTCGTGTAGTAGAGGACGGGCGCGATCCCCACGCCGGCGTTCGCGAACTGCTTCGCGAGGAGCGGCGCGCCGGATCCGGAGTGTCCCGTGAGGAGGGCGAGCCACCCGGGCGGCAACGCGGTCTGGATCGGCTGGTCGATCTCGGGGATTCCGAGGATCCGCAGCGGGTCGCTCACGATCAGCGCCCCCGGGCGATGTCGATCGTCTCGTCGACGACCAGGTTGAGCATCTGCTCCACGGCGCTCGTCTCGTCGTCGCTCGACTCGAGCACGAGCGTGAGCACGTTGCGGGCCTTCAGGTTGTTCAGCAGGATGTGAAAGAACTCGGTCAGGAGCTCGGGCGGATTGTGGATGGCGAGGGAGTTCACGCTGTCGATGACGACGATCGACCGCGGGTGGGGATACTTGCGCAGGAGGTACTCGACGCGCAGCATGATCTCCTCGAGCGCCCGCGGGCTGTCGATGTAGGTGGCGTTGGGCAGCGGGTTCGAGTAGTTCATCATGATGTGACTGATCGCATCCACGAAGCTGATCCGCTCGAGCGGGACGTCGAGCGCCTGGGCGAGCGTCCAGACGAACGAGGCCGGGTTGGTGACGGTCACATAGATCGTATGCGCGTCGGTCTCGCTCCCGACGTCGCGGAGCGTCGCGTTCAAGACCGCGAAGTAGTGGTCCGCGTACTCGCGAGGATCGAGCTTGAGGGCGACCGCGCTCCCTCCCCCGAGCGACCGGAGGCGCTCCCCGAGATCGACGCCGGGCACCTACATCGCCCCCTCGGGGCGGCCGCCCTTCAAGTGCGGCGCCATGAGGATGCCGATCGGCGTGAGCTCCATGACGAACTGCGCCCGGGAGTGGGCGGTGCCGCGCATCTTCACGATCTGGAGGACCCGCAGGATGTCGCCGAGCCGCCGGGTATTCCACAGGAGGATGACCCCGTCGACGATCGCCTCCTCGACCCCGTGGAGGGAGTAGCGGCCGGGCTGGGGGCCGATCTCGGAGACGAGCAGGGACGTGCACCCGGCCTCGTTCAGGTCCTGGCCGAGTCGCAGCATGAAGTCCCGGATCCGCTCGTCCCGACGGATCCGGTAGCAGACGCTCGTCAGGCTATCGAGGACGAGCCGGCGGATGCCGAGGGAGCGTACGAGGTCCCGGATCGTCCGGAGCAGGATGTCGATCTCCTCGGGGAGGAGCTCCTCGTGCTCGAGCCCGAGCCGATCGTAGATGCTGGGGAGATCGACGAAGAGGAGCGAGCCGTCCGCGACGAGATCCTGCCGGAAGAACTCGAACGTCGAGAGGTTCAGCATCAGCTTCGAGGACGACTCGGTGACGGAGAGGAAGAGCGAGCGCTCGCCGCGCTCCGCCCCCCGGACGAGGAACTCGAGGCTGAGCGTGGTCTTGCCGGTGCCCACGCTGCCCGCCACGAGCACCATGTTCCCCCGGGGAATCCCGCCCCCGAGGATGTTGTCGAGCCCTTCGATCCCTGTCGCGCACCGCTCGAGCACGACCGCCGGCGCGAGGATCGATCCCCCGGCCGGTGGCAGGGGCGTGGAAACGTCCGGCGGGTCGGCCCCTGACGGAGTCTCCATCGAGAAAACGAGCCGTTCCGTCCCTAAGAGGGTTTCCACGAGCCGGCAACGCCGCCGGCGGCGGCGGTGCCTCCGGACCGGTCCGGCCCCGGAAGTCGGTCGCGCCGGATCGTCCAGAACGATCCGAGCTCGTCGCGACCGATCCGCTCGATGGCCCCGACGCGGCCGAGCCGACGGCCCACCGAGCGGACGGCCCCTCCCGTGGGGTCTGCGTGCGCGCGGAGCTCGCTCAGATAGACCCGAAACGACGCGGCGGCCGGGTCCGCGCTCGCCAGCTCCCGAAGGCGAGCCAGGACCTGCGCGGCGGCCCCGATCTGCGCGTCCCCGAGCCCCGGGGCCTTCGAGCGGACGGGGAATCCGCGGGGAGGACCGGGAGAGTCCCGGGAGGGAGGCTCATCCGTCGTTCCCTTCGACGAATCCGGAGGCTCGGCGCGTGACCCGAGCGTTCGGGCCGTTCGCACCGTGAACGTCGCATTCCCCTTCCCGAGCAGCACGAACGCCCGCCCCCGGGGCAGCCCGAGCAGCGAGGTCGGCGCGATGCTTCGGCTCGCCCGTTCGAGCTCTCGGGCCTCCGAGGGCGACCCTCGGAACACCACGAAGTCGGCCACGTTGGTCCAGACGGCCTCTTGGACCTCGTCCGGAAGCGAACCGACCGCCTGGGTCGCGAGCACCACGTGGACGTTGCGCCGACGACCGAGCTTCAGCATCTCCGCGAGGCTCTCGTTCGCGAACCACTGGGCCTCGTCGAGAAGGACGAACGTCTTCCTCGGATCCGTCCGCCCGATCAGCTCCGACCAGACGAGGGCCAGGTACACGGAGAGGAGGTAGCGGGCATTCGTTTCGCCGACCTCGCCCGCGTCGCCGGACACGATCGTGATCCGGCCCGGCGCCACGAGACTGCCGGGGTGGAGCACCGGCTCGGGGTCGCACAGCAGGCGTTCGAGGAGCCGGCTGCGGACCACCTCGTAGAGGAGGCGCCGCGCTCCCTCGGTGTCGTCCGGCCGTTGCCGGATCCGCTCGCCGAGCTCCCGGAACGCCTCGAGTCCCTCCGCGGGCACCGCTCGATGCGTGCGGCCTCCGGTCGCGAGCAACGTGTGGGCATCGCGGAGCGTCGCGCCGGGAATGGAGGAAGCGGCCTGCAACGTCCTCGTCAGCATCTCCTCGAGCCGGGGGCCCCAGAACCCGTTCGCCCCGTAGCGGCCGGCGCGGACCCGATGGAGCGCGCGGACGAGGTCGAAGATCCTCCGCTCGCTCGCAAGCCAGTGCGCTCGTCCCTCGGGCTCGAGACCCTCGAGCACGTTGAGCGAGGCGGTCCCCTCGGCCGCGAAGACCCTCAGGAGCCGGTCGCCCGACGACGGAACGACCGCGGCTTCGAACTCCCGGGCGGTTTCCCCCAGCGGGTCGAAGAGCACGACGTTCCCCCACCGGGTCGCGCGCTCGGCCAGGGAGATCAGGAGCGAGCTCTTGCCCATGCCGGTCTCCCCGAGGATCGCCGTGTGCCGCCCCTGATCCGGCTCGATCGGGGGACCGACGACCAGGCCGGAGTCGGTGCGGCCGAACGGAAGCATCTCGCCCGGTGACGGGGCCCCCGCGGGCCCGAGAAGCACTCGAGCGGTGGGCGTCGGGAAGAGCGCGACGAGCTCCTCATCCGACACGAGGAACTCCTTCGAGCCGCGGCAGCGATCCGCGAGGTTCGTGGGAAAGCGGATCGGCGGGCGGTCGGTGGACGCGAGGACCGCGTTCAGGCTTCCCAAGACCGTTCGAGCACGTCCCCGGCCCGGGGGACCCTCGAGCCCACGGGCCTCGGCCCGCACCTTCCAGAAGAGGAGCGGGGCGTGGAAGGGTGGGGCTCCGCCAGTGCGGACGGGCCGTTCCCTCCCGCGGTCGGAGACGGGAAATCTTCCCGCCGTGTGCCACACGTCCCACCGTCGGTTATCGAAAGGAAGGGTCGAGCTTCCCGCGGGAAGGAACCGCCAGATCACCTCGACTCCCGGGGGTGCGGTGTCGAGCGATCGGACGATCCCATCCCCCCAGTGCCGCCCTTCGGGGAGGACGGGCTCGAGGGTGGACGCGGTGAGTGTCCGCCGCGCGGACGCGAAGTCGGTCGCCTCGGGATCGAAGGATCGCGGGTCGCTCGGTACCCAGCGCGCCGGGGACGTGGACGGGCCGAATACGCGCGCGATCCATCGGGCGGTCGCGGGGTCGCGGCACCGCAACGTCACCGAGGTCGGGTTCCCCGAGCGGAAGGTCAACGAGGCGGTAGCACCGAGGCCGTGGCCCACTCGGAGCCCGAGCGCGAGTCGCTCCGAGAAGGACGCGTGCTCCTCCCGGCGGAGTTCGAGACCGGGAGAGGAGAGCGACCAGGCGAACTCAGGCCCGAGCGGCATCGGACGAACCCGGGCGGGCGAACCTGTTCCGACTAGTCGACCGTGTCATGGCTCGCGGGAGGTGAACGGTGACCGGGGGAGGGCTCAAGTACCGGCTCGGCCCCCCGAGGGTCGAGCCGATTTTCACCGCCGATGTCCTCGCTAGAAGAACAGATCGCCGCGATCGAGGAGGAGATCCGCAACACCGCCTACAACAAGGCGACGCAGCTGCACATCGGACGGCTCCGGGCGAAGCTCGCGGTGCTTCGTCTCGAGCGCGAGACCCGCGCGAAGGGCAAGGGCGCCGGAGCCGGCTACGGGGTCCGCAAGAGCGGCAACGCGACCGTCGGGATCGTCGGGTACCCGTCCGTGGGGAAATCGACCCTGCTCAACCGCATCACGGCAGCGGAGAGCGAGACCGGGGCGTACGACTTCACGACCCTCTCGATCATCCCGGGGATGCTCCGCTGGGGCGGGGCGTCGATCCAGATCCTCGACATGCCCGGGCTCGTCCCGGGCGCGGCCAAGGGTCGAGGCCGAGGGCGCGAGGTCCTCTCGGTCGTTCGATCGGTCGACCTCATCCTCTTCCTGATCGACCCGGAGCACACCAACCTGCGCGCGCTCGTCACCGAGCTCGAGGGGGCGGGCGTGCGGATCAATCAGCGCCCGCCGAAGATCGTGGTCCAGCGCTCCGATCGGGGCGGGCTCACGATCTCGAGCACCGTGCGCCTCACGCATCTCGCGGGAGGGGCCGCGGGACAGATCGCCCGCGAGTTCGGCTTTCACAACGGCCAGATCGTGTTCCGGGAGGACGCCACGATCGATCAGCTGATCGACGTGCTCGCCGGCAACCGCGTCTACGTGAGCGCGATCCTCGCGGTGAACAAATCGGAGCTCCTCTCGCCTCCGGAGCGCGCTCGCCTCCTCCCGGAGCTCAAGCCCTACGACCCGATCTTCGTCTCGGCGCAGAACCGCACCGGCCTCGACGAACTGGTCGAACGGATTGGCGGCGCGCTCCGCTTCATCCGCATCTACGTGAAGCCCCCGGGCCGCCCGGCGGACAAGAACGAACCGGTGATCCTGCGCCGGGGCGACTCGGTGACCGAGCTCCTCCGCCGCCTGCCCCAGGAGCTCGAGCGTACTTTCCGGGCCGCTCAGATCTGGGGGCCGAGCGCCCGCTTTCCGGGGCAGACCGTCGGCCGGGACCACGTGCTCGCCGACGAGGACGTCGTCACCGTCGTCGTCGCCCGCGGGAGCGCGCGCGCGGCGGGCTGACGGCCGGGCCCGGCACCTCGCGGAACAGCTCGCCCCGCGCCCGGCCGCCCACCAGGAAGTGTCCCCGGTGGAACGGTTCGAGCTTGACCGACGGTTCGAGGTCGACGACCGGGGCGAGCCGCGCCTCCGCGAGCCGGGCGTGGCCCGCCGCGCTGAGGTCCCGTCCCATGCTCGGGGTCTTGAGCGCGATCAGCACCGGCCGCTCCGGCGCCGAGAGGTAGAGCGCCGCGTTCGCGAGGACGATCTCGATCTGGTCGGGCTGGGCCACGTCCGCGTAGACCCCATCCACCTGCGGGACGAGCGTCAGGTACCGACGGGGATCGCGCGCGTCCCCGAGGATCGGCAGCAGTCCCGGCCAGCGCTCCGCGAGCGCCGCGAGACGGGCGAACGGTCTCAGGCTGCGCTCGACCGCGTACACCCGGCCTTCCCGGCCGACCAGATCGGCCACGTGCGAGGCGGTCGTCCCGCTCGCGGCGCCGAGGTAGAGCCATCGGTCCCCGGGGACGGGGAGGTCCCCCGACCAGCCCCGGACGATCCCCGCGGAGAGTTTGGAACGGCCCGGCTCGAACGCCCGGTAGGTTCGACCCCGGCGCTCCAGCCAGCGCTCCCCATAGACCGGCGGCAGCGTCCCCGCGGTCTCGGTCCAGAGCTCGGTCCGATCCGCTCCTCGCGCCTCGGCGAGCCGGGGGCTCTCCCGGAAGGGCCGAAGGTCCCGGGCTCGCCTCATGGTCGCCTCTTCCGCAAGGACTCGATCCGGCGGTCCCTCCGGCCCACCAGGATCGGCGCGAGGTCCCGTCGGGTGGAGGCATCCACCCGAGCCGCGATCGAGGCGAGGGCGGCCAGGCTCCGGGCGTACGCCGCGCGGCGAGCGGTCGGGACGTCGAGCATCCGCGCCGCCCGGAACAGGACCCCGTAGCGGGGGCCGCGCTCGGGCGAGGGCCGACGGCGAGAACCGAGGAGCTGCACCCGGGCTGATCGCATCCGCCCGAGCGCCTCGAGCCCCCCGGCCGCCGAGAGGAGGCGGGCCGCGACCTTCTCCCCGACGACCGCACAGAGGTTGGGGGCGACCGAGCGGGCGGATCGCTCGAGCACCGCGACCAGGCGGGCGTGATGACGGGCGAGGCGCTCCCGGACCTCGGTCCACTCGCGACGGTACTCCTCGAGGCCGGGCGATCCGGCCGCCACGAACGCCTCCATCGCCCGGTCCTCCCGGCCGAGCGCGCGTTCGACCCGCTCTTCCTCCCGGGCGAGCGTGATCAGGACCTCGACCGGCGTGGAGAGCGCCCGAGAGAGCGCGACGGACGCCACGCGGAGCGCGAACTCCCGCTCCCGCGGCGCCGGTGCGAGCGGGAGCCGGGGGAGGGCGCGCCGGAGCTCGCCGAGGCTCGCCTCCCCGATCTCGCGACCGGTCGCGGCGGCGAGCGCCCGGCGGAGGCCTCGGTCGGCGGCGACGATCGGGGTCGCGCGCGGCAGGCCCGCGATCGCCTCCACGAGGTCGGGCGGAACCGGCCCGCCCTCGGGGTCGACCGTCGCGGCGACCGCCGCGTCGAGGTCCGGACCCCGGGCGTACGCGAGCGGCGGGTCGGAACTCCCGAGGTCGAGGTAGAGCGCGGCTCCGCGGCCGACGACGACGGCGGGCGGCACGCCCCTAGAACTCCCCGAGGGTCTTCTGGAACCGGTGGCGCTCCTCGGGCACCTCGACCGGGTATCGGCCGGTGAGACAGCCGAGGCACAGCTCCTCGGCCTTGAGCCCGATCGACTCCACGAGCCCCTCGATCGAGAGGTAGTGCACGCTCTCCGCTCCGATCGCGCTCGCGATGTCCTCCTCCGTCCGGTCGAACGCGATCAGGTCCCGACGCTCCTTCATGTCGATGCCGAAGTAGCAGGGCGCGCGGATCGGGGGACAGCCGATCCGCACGTCGACCTTCTTCGCCCCGGCCGCGCGGACCATGTGGACGATCTCCCGCAGCGTGGTCCCGCGGACGATCGAGTCGTCGAGGAGGACGACGCGCTTGTCCTTGAGGAGCCCCGGGACCGGGTGCAGCTTGACGCGCACCTCGGACTCGCGCCGCTTCTGGTCCGGCAGGATGAACGTCCGCTCGACGAACCGGTTCTTGATCAGGGCTTCCGCGTACGGGATCCCCGAGCCCTCGGCGAAGCCGAGCGCCTGCGGACGGGCCGAGTCGGGGACGGGCACGACGACGTCCGACTCGACCGGGCTCTCCTTCGCCAACCGGGCCCCGATGCGATGGCGCACGTCGTAGATCGGGAGCCCTTCGAGGATCGAGTCGGGGCGGGAGAAGTACACCCATTCGAACATGCAGTGGGCCCGACTGCCCGAGTTGGGGATCCGCGAGGTCCGGGCGAGCTGGCCCCTCTCGAGGACGAGCACCTCGCCCGGGAGCACGTCGCGGACGGCCCGCCCGCCCATCAGCTCGAGGGCGACCGACTCGCTCGCGACCGCGACCCCCCCCTCGACCGTTCCGAACACGAGCGGACGGATCCCCGACGGGTCGCGGAAGGCGATGACGCGGTTCCCGACGAGCAGCACCACCGCGTACCCGCCCACGAGCTCCGAGCAGGCTCGGCGGATCCCGGCCTCGAGATCGCGCGTGTGCGTGAACTCGAGGGCGATCGTCTGGGCCATCGTCTCCGTGTCGGCGTTCCCGAGCAGCTCGATCCCCTGGCCCTGGAGACGACGCCGCACACGGTCGTAGTTCACGAGATCGCCGTTGCAGGCGAGGCCCGCGTCGTCCTCGCGGAGCTTGAAAACGATCGGCTGGGCGTTCTCGAGGTCGACGCTGCCCGTCGTTGGGTAGCGGACGTGTCCGATCCCGGTCGTGCCCCGGAGGGAGTCGAGGATCTCCTGGGTGAAGATCTCGTGGACGAGGCCCATCCCCTTGCGCTGGTGGAGGACCCCGTGGCTGGTGGTCGCGATCCCGGCCGACTCCTGGCCTCGGTGCTGGAGTGCCCGAAGGCCCCGGAAGAGGAACGGGGCCGCTCCCTTCCCCTGAAGGGAGATGCCCACGACGCCGCAGGAGTCGCGCGCCGGCATGGCTCGAACGACGGGGCTCGGGACGCCTCCGGCCCGAGCCACCCGGTCGCGGGACTTAAGGGGAGCGATGACCGAAGGGTAACCGGACTACCCGAAGAGGGCGGAGAGACCCTCGGCCGCCTCCTCCTCGGAGACGCCCTTCTCTTCCTTCTTCTCCTCTTCCTTCTTCTCGCCCTTGGCTTCCTTCTTCTCGGCGGGGGCCGCCGCCGGGGCCGGAGCCGCGAACGACTCCGCCTTCGCGAGGACCTCGGCGAGGTTGACGCCCTCGAGCGAGGCGATCAGCGCCTTCACCCGGGCCGCGTCGGGCGAGAGGCCCGCAGCGGTCAGGACGCCCGAGAGGGACTTTTCGTCGATCGGCTTTCCGGCCGCATTGAGCAACAGCGCACCATACACGTACTCCATCTTTCTCACTCCGTGGACTTCGGGGGGACCCTCAGTGACCTATGAGCTTGTTGACGGCCGCGGCTTCGCGCATCGCCTTCGCGAAGAGTGGCTCGATCGTCTCTTTCGTCGCGTAACCGGCCGCGAGCGCGACCCCGAGGGCGCGCCGGTGGGCCCTCGTCAAGAGGAGCGGAACGGTCGCGGACGTCGGATACGAGATCTCCACGGCCAGCCCGAGCGCCTGGCGAGCGGCTCGGGCGAGCTCCGCGCGCTGCGCCTCGAGGTCGACCGCGAGGACCTCGGGAGGGTAGAACGTGCTCCCGTCGACGACGGCGCGGAGCGTGAGGCCGACCTCGAGCGGGTAGATCTCGAGCCGCGTCAGGAGCCCCGCAACCTCGCGCGAGATCGGCTGCCCCGCCTTCACGATCGTCGTGTCCTTCTTGAGGACGACCTTGCCCTTCTCGATCGCCGCGGGAAAGCCTGCGTGCTGGAGCTCGCCGACGATCGGCCCGGGCTTGAAGCTCGTCGTTCCCGCCGGGACGAAGACGTCCTTCGGGGCGATCTCGCCTCCGCGCGCCGGGGTGGGGGACCGGGTCCGGGCGAACTCCTGGAAGAGGGAGAACGGGTTGCCCTCCGCGGAGAGGATCGCGGTCTGGTCGACGACGTGATCGAGCAGGGGAGCGAGGGCCGGCCGCTCCTTCGCCGCCGCCTCGAGCGCGTGGCGGATGGAGCTGTTCGTCGCGACGAGGATCGGGTGGTCGCGTCGCCGGAGTTCGCGTCGCATCGACTGGAGGGCGGAGGCCGGCACGCCGCGCACCCCGACGACGGCGGTCACCGGGCGCGCGAGCAGGTGCTTCGAGAGCGCTTCGACCTGCACGAGCTTCTCGGGCCGTACCGATCCACGTCCGGGCATCGCGACCTTCCTACCAGAGACGGACCGCGGGCCCCATCGTCGTCTTCACGTAGACCGACTCGATGTTGGTCCGGCCCCGTTCGAGCTTCCCGACCACCCGGTTCAGCACGGCATCGACGTTCTGAGCGATCTCCTCCGGCTTCATCCCGCGGGTCCCGACCGGGGCGTGGAACGTGCGATTCCCCTTCGATCGGATGCGGATCGAGCGCTTGAGCGCGTTCACGAGGTTCGAAGGATCGCTCCCCGGCGCGACCGGCCGGGGCATCTTGCCCCGCGGCCCCAGCACGACGCCGAGCCGCTTGCCGATCGTCGGCATCAGCGGGGCCTCGGCCAGGAAGAAGTCGATCCTCGAGACCGCCTTCTTCGCGGATTTCTTGTCCTTGGCGAAGTCGTCCAGCTCGTTCGCGGGGACGACGACATCGGCGACGCCCCGGACCTTCTGGCAGAGCTCGGGGGACCCGAAGACGGCCACGCGAGTGTTCTTCCCCCGGCCGAACGGCAGGGGAACCTCGTCCTCGAGCCGGTTCTTTGGCACCGAGAGATCGAGGTCCTTGAGATTGATCGAGATCTCGACCGTCTCGGAGAACTTCCGCTCCGGCGCTTTCGACAGCACCTCGGTCACGACTTCGATCGACGGTCGGTCGGGCATCGGCGTCCGCTCTCCTCGGTAATGCGGCGCGGCGAGAAGGCCTCCCTACTTAAGGCTTGGGTTTCCGGCAATGCGGGAGAGCCTGCCCACGGCCTCGCCGGTGGCGAGGGCCCCGTCGGGGGGGCTGAACGCGGCTCGCGAAGCGGCCCCCGAGCATATATACGTCATCCGTTTCCGCGGCCGCCGATGCACTATCCTAAGACCGTATCGACGTACTGCCCGAAGTGCAAGACGCACACGGAGCACGAGGTCGAGAAGGGCAAGAAGCGGACCGCCTCCGAGCTCAAGTGGGGCCAGCGTCGGTTCCGACGCGCCACGGGTGGGTACGGGGGCTTCCCGCGCCCGAAGCCCGAGGGCCGCGCGAAGGCCGTTCGGCGGGTCTACCTCAAGTTCCGCTGCAAGAAGTGCAAGTACACGGTGCAGCCCGCGAGCTGGCGGGCGAGCCAGCTCGAGCTCGTGGAGCACCACTAGGAGGCTCCGTGCGCGGCCCCGCCCCCTTCTGGATCGTCAAGTGTCCGGACTGCTCTACGGAGCAGACCATCTTCAGCCGTCCCGCGACCGTCGTCAACTGCTCCGTATGCGGGGCCACGCTCGCGACGCCCACCGGGGGTCGCGCCAAGCTCCGAGGCGAGCTGGTCCGCCCGGTGTCCGCGTAGCGGGGACGGCGTCTCGGATGCCTTCGCACGCAGGGTTCCCGGAAGAAGGCGACCTGGTCCTCGGGACCGTCACCTCGATCCGGAACTTCGGGGCGTTCGTCAAGCTCGACGAGTACGGCGACCGCGAGGCGTTCATCCATCTCTCCGAGGTCGCGACCGGCTGGGTCAAGTACATCCGAGACCACATCCGCGAGGGCCAGAAGATCGTCGCCCGGGTGCTCCGCGTCGACGCCGCGAAGGGTCAGATCGATCTCTCCTTAAAGCGGATCAACGACCACCAGCGTCGCGAGAAGGTCCAGGCGTGGAAGAACGAGCAGCGGGCCCTGCGCCTCGTCGAGCAGGTCGCTCAGGCGCTCAAGGTCTCCGCCGACGAGGCGACCGAGCTCTTCGGGAGCACGCTCGTCGAGAAGTACGGCTCGCTCTTCGCGGCGTTCGAGGTCGCGAGCGCGGACTCCAGGCGCTTCCAGAAGGAGAACGAGAAATCGCCGTGGGCCTCCGCGTTCCTGAAGGTGGCCCATGACAACATCGTCCCTCCTCAGGTGACGATCCTCGGCACGCTCGAGATCTCGGACCCGGCGGCGAACGGGCTCGACCACGTCCGATCGGCGCTGCTCGCGGCCGAGAAGGTCGACCCCGAGACGGTGGAGGTCCAGTACGTGGGGGCGCCCCGCTATCGGATCCGGGTCGTGGCGTCCCAGTACAAGCAGGCGGAGGAGACGCTCAAGCGGGCGACCGACGCCGCGCTCCGGGCGATCAAGACCTCCGGCGGGGAGGGGAACTTCGTCCGCCAATGACCGAGTCGATCCTGCGCGTGTGCCCCGGGTGCGGTCGCTACACCTTCCGGCCGAAATGCCCGGAATGCCACTCTCCGACCCGCACGCCGCATCCACCGCGCTTCGACCCGAGCGACCGGTACGGGAAGTACCGCCGCATGCTGCTGGCGGCGTCGTCCCCGACGGGCTCGGGGACGTAGGACCCCATGGCCGCGACGATGCACCGTATCAAGGTCGTGAACGACGTGAGCGATCTCGTCCCGATCCTGCGGGCCGTCGACTCGCCGACCAAGCTGAAGCTGGTCCAGCGACTCGGAGAGCAGTGGCTGACGCTCGAGGACGTGCAGCGCGAGTTCGGCAAGGACGGGGAGAAGGCGCTCGCGTTTTTCGAGAAGCTCCGACTGATCGACACCCGGTGGGTGGCGCGGGAAGGTCGACGCCAGCCCGACAAGAGCTACCACTTCTACTACTCGACCATCAACATCAACACGACGAGCCCGCTCGCGGAGATCTCCGAGGTCCTCGCGATCGCGACGATGGGCACGAAGGAGTACTCGCGGCTCGAGCAGCGGATCTACGACGCCGTCGGCCCGGAAGGTCGCTTCTTCTCCGACGTGGCCGAGGAGCTCGGCATGTCACCGACCCGTCTGAAGGGCCTCGTGAAGCGATCGGAGAAGCTGGAGTACCGTGGCCACCGGATCGAGCGGTTCCAGGCCGAGGCGTCAGAGTAGGCGGCCCGCGGTCGAGGTCCTGCGCGTCGGCCACCGTCCCGGGCGCGACCCGAGGCTCACGACCCACGTCGCGCTCGCCGCGCGCGCCTTCGGCGCGGACCGCATGTACCTCCATCCCCCCGATCCCGAGCTCGCGAGCCGGCTCGCGGACGTGGTCGTGGGCTGGGGAGGTCAGTTCGAGATCGCCCCGGCCGGCGACTGGAAGAAGGTCGTCCGGGGCTTCGACGGGGCGGTGGTCCACCTCACGATGTACGGCGAGGGCCTCGCGAAGGTCCTCCCGCGTCTCGCCCGCGAGCGTCGGATCCTGCTTGTCGTCGGCGGAGCGAAGGTGCCGCCCGACCTCTATCGCCTCGCAACGTACAACGTCGCCGTCGGGCACCAGCCCCATAGCGAGGTCGCCGCCGTGGCGGTGACGCTCGAGCGGCTCAAGGGGCTCCCCGGGTCCCGGCGATTCCCGGGCGCCCGGCGGTGGATCGTCCCGCGGGCCCGCGGCAAGAAGGTCGTCGAGCGGAAGGGGTCTCGATGATCGACGGGGTTCCTCCCATCCCCGCCCGCGAGCTGCCCGTCGCCGTGCGGGCCCCCGGGAAGTGCATCGTGTTCGGCGAGCACGCCGTCGTGCACGGCGCTCCCGAGCTCGTCTTCGCGATCGATCTGCACACGCAGGTCATCGTTCGCGCCTCGAGCGAGCTCCGCCTCAACGCCGATCGCGAGGCGACCTCGCGGAATCCGTACTTCCGGTCCGCCCTCGAACTCTCGTGGAAGGACCGGCCCCCGATTGACGTCCGTGCGGTCTCTCGCATCCCGCGTTCGGCCGGTCTCGGCTCCTCCGCGGCCCTCGTCGCCTCGCTGGCCGCGGCCTTCGGCGCGGCGACCGGTGGGATCGACCGTCCCACGCTCGCGCAGCGCAGCTTCGAGATCGAGCGGGGGGCCCAAGGAGTCGGGAGCGCGGGCGACACCACGGCCGTGGTGGGAGGCGGGTTCCTCGCGGTGAACGGAGGCGCCGGCACGCCCCTATGGACCGTATCGGGTCCGGATCGGACCTGGGACGTGAGACGGGTGCCGGATCCCGGCTGGGTCTGGGTGGTGGCCCACAGCGGCATCCCGAGGTCGACCGGCGACGCGGTGCGGGCCGTGGCGCGTCGGCTCGAAGCTCCGGACGGCCCCGAGCTCCTTCACGAGTTCTCCCGCGTCGCGGCCGAAGGCATCCGGGCCGTGGGTGCCGGAGACCGACGGACCGTCGCCGAGCTCCTCGGGAGGAACCACGAGCTCCTCCGCGAGGTCGGGGTCTCCCACCCGCGTCTCGAGGAGCTCCTCAAGGCGGCAGCGCCCGCCGCCGAGGGCGCGAAGCTCACCGGGGCGGGCGCGGGCGGGTCGATCGTGGTCCTCCCCGTCCCGGGCAAGGAGACCGAGCTCGTCCGTCGCTTGGCCCGCGCCGGGGCGCTCCCGTTCGTGGTCCGGCCGGACCCGACCGGGGTCGAGCTCGTCGAGCCGGCCCATCCCGACTGAGCAGCGAGCCTACTTCTTCGCGACGATTCGTACCACGGCGTTCGGGCTCAGGGGGTGGTCCGCGGCGAGCGCACGGTGCGTCCGTCCGTCGATCGCCCGGATGAAGTGCTCGCCGAGGTCGGTGTGGACCCGGTAGGCGACCGTCCTCGCGGGGGTCCCCGCCGGCACGAGGAGCGCATCGGGGAGGACCCGGCCCCGCCCGTCCGTCCAATGGGTCTCGTCCTCGACGGGATAGACGACGATCAGGCCCAGCCGCTCGAAGACCATCGTCTCGAGGCTCTTCTGGACGCCGGTCGACCCCCAGCGGTCGACGATGAGGCGGATCTCCTCGAGCGCCCTCGTTTGACCGGCCGTGAGCCGAGCCGGGTCGCGGACCTGGAATCTCGGGTCCCCCGGGCGGTAATCGATCAGCCCCGCGCGCGCCGCGCGGCGCAGGGTGAGCTCGGCGTCCGCCGCCGTCGGCACGGTCGGGATCGGCGCGATCCGTTCCGCGAGCGCGTGGGCCTGCTCGGGCGTGGCCCGGTCGCACTTGTTCGCCGCGATCACCCGGGGCTTCGAGGCGCGGAGCATCTCTCGCGCAAGCGCGGCCCGGTCCTCCTCGGTCCACCGCGAAGGGTGGGCTCGGTCGATGGGCAACGTCCGCAGGGCCGAGGTGATCGCCCCCGAAGCGATCGAGAGACCGGTCAAGCGCTGGGCGAGGAAGTCCTCGATCTTGCCTCCCTCGAGGTCGACGCCCTTCGCGAAGCGGGCGAAGTCGCGCCCGAGGATCTCCGCGACCCAGGCGACGAGCTCCTCCTCGAGCCAGACGATCTCGGCGGAGGGGTCTTGGGTGCCCGGGGCCGCAATGCGCCCCTCGGAGTCGGTGGCTCCGCTCAGATCGACGACCTGGACGAACCCGTCGGCGGCCCTGAGGTCATCGAGGAACTTGTGTCCGAGCCCCTTCCCGACCGCCGCACCAGGGACGAGCCCGGGCACGTCCACGAGCCCGACCGGGATCCAGCGGATCCCGTCCACGCACTTCGCGTTGCCCGGAGTGCAGGGCGTGCCCTTCTCGACGTGGGGGCAGGGGGCGCGCACGGCGGCGACCCCCCGGTTCGGAACGATCGTCGTGAACGGGTAGGGGGCCATCGGCACGTCGAGCAGCGTGAGCGCGTTGAAGAACGTCGACTTTCCGACGTTCGGCTTGCCAACGATCCCGATCTCCATCCTGATTCCGGGACTTGCCTAGATCGAGTAGTCGGGAGCGGTCTCCGAAACCCCGAGCGCGTGGTTCGCGGCCAGCGCGAGCGCGAAGAGTAGGTCGCTGAGACGGTTCGCCCACTCGAGGAGCTCCGGCCGCAGGGGTTCCGCCCGGTGGAGGGCCCAGAGCTCGCGCTCGGCGCGACGCGCCACGGTGCGCGCCACGTGCAACTGCGCCGCGGCGACCGAACCCGCCGGCAGGACGAACGACCGCAGCGGTGGGTGTTCAGCGTCGTACCGGTCGATCTCGCTCTCGAGGCGGGCGACGTGCCGAGCTTCGATCCGGTGGGCCGGCGGCTTCGCCCCGGCCGCGGTCGCGAGCTCGGCCTGAGCGATGAAGAGCTCGTGCTCGATTCGCGTGAGCACTCCGTAGAGTCCGTCGAGTTCCCTCGGGAGCGAGGCCACGATCAGCCCGAGGTGGGCCCCGAGCTCATCGTACGTGCCGTAGGCTCGGATCCGCAGGGAGTCCTTGTCTACCCGCGTGCCACCGGCGAGACCGGTCGTGCCGCGGTCGCCGGTGCGGGTATAGAGACGCGGGATGCTCTCGCCTCCGGTCGCCACGGTAACTGGTCCAAGGGAGAGCTCAGACCGTGGACGGGGCAATATGAGATGTGCAGCACCTCATTATGCTTCGCGTCTTGTCGGCACAGTCGGCAAATGAACCCGCTCCGCTCGCTCCAGGCGATCGCCATCGATTCCATGTTGCAGCCCAACCCCACACCGGGGACCTAGCGTCCGAGGAGTCCCCGACCCTCCCGGTCCGCTCGCTTGCGACCCGAGCGTCGATCGGCGGCCGATCGCGCACGTTCGTGCAGCGACGGCAGTCGCTCGGCGTGGGTCCGAACCAGCTCCCCGAGCCCGAGGGCCACGGCGAGCGCGAGCGCGCTCTCCAGATCCCGGGCGTATCCGTCCTCGACGATCTCCTCGAGCTCGTTCCGTAGGGTCACGGGGAGCTCGACGCGCGCGGCGCCGGATTCGGCCGCGAGCCGCACGAGCGACCGGACCGCCTCCGAGCGGTTCGGCAGTTCGTGGTCGGAGCGATACCGTTCGAGGAGCGCTTCCTCCTCGGCGCTGAGACGCACGCCGAGGAAGTGAGTCGCGGGAGCCGGAGCTCGAGCGGTCCGCACGCGTTCAACACAATTTAACGAGTATATCTTTATTGTGATGCCTCCGTTTAACAACCGGGGATGTGGAGCACCCACCGATCCCCCGAGGTCCGGCCGCGGTGGGTTTGGTCCCGAACGCGGGCGGGAGACTCTAGAGACGCTTGGTCCCCGAGCGTGGCACCATACAACGCCCGTTCAACCGACGCAGAATTGAGCCCCCGGAGTCGACTCCGGGGGCGGGAAGGAGTTCTCTCCGGTTCAGCGGCCGATCGTCCTAGATCGAATAGACGCTGACCTCGTGGGCCTCCGACGCCAGGGCGATGTTGTTCGCCGGGTCCAGGACGAACGTGATGAACTCCTGGGCCACTCCCGTGTAGGGCTGGAGCGAGACGAACTCGAACGGGCGCGCCCCCGAGTAGCTCTGGTCGATGGTCAGGGTCGTGGTCAACCCGGGCGTGCCGAAGCCGCCGTTGACGACGCCCCCGGCGATCGAACCCGTGGATCCGAGCGACGGCTGGACCGCGTCCTGGGTCGCACCGGTGACTTGACCCGGCTCCGCGACGGCAATCCCGCACGCCGCCGTGGCGACACCCTGGCAGGTGACGCCCGAGGACGAGGCACGGGCGAGCCCATCCGAAGCATAGCCGATCGCGTCCGGAGTGCTGGCCACCGTACTGATGGCGCCGGGGTCTCCCACCGCCGTCTTGTCCGCGACCAACCCACAGTCCGAGATCAGGTTGTTGGTACCGCATCCGCTGAAGCCCAGGCCGGTAAACGACGAGGCGAACGCGTTCGAGCTGGTCGCTCCCAGGAGGCGCGACTCGAAGGTCTGGGTAGAGCCCGCGGCATCGGATCGCGCCACGGTCTCGATCGTCGCGCTATCTTCGCCTGCAGCAGCTCCGGCACCGGAACCGCCCGCACAGACCGACCAGCCGCACGGGGTCGCAGTGGTGCCCGGAGTCGTCGCGCAGATGTCGTTCGTGTATCCGGCGGCCGTACAGGCGGTGGTGAACGCAGCGGTGACACCGGCGGACTCCACCTGTTCGGTGGTCCCGGCGAGTGCCGCCCCGTCAACCGCGGCGGGGATCTCATCCCACACGAGCGCGGAAGAGATCTTACCGGCGGTGACGAAGGTCGCGGTGGTGTAGGGCACCGCGGTAAGCGCCACGGTATCGATCGAGGGAGCCTGCAGCGACGCGGTGCTTCCCGACGCGACCGTGGACCCGTCGTAGATCGCGGCGAGAGTGTCGTAACTGACGCTGACCAGACCGTGGACGTTCGCGACCGGCACGATCACGTCGACCGCGTCGTACGCGATCGTGGTGATCTGAATGGTGCTCAGGCCCGACGATGGACAGCCGTCGCTCGCTACGAGGCCGGCGGGCGTCTCTGGCGTCGAGGCCGCGCCGATGTTAATGCTGCCCGAACAGACCGCGAGCATCCCGGCGCCCGTTCCGCCCTCGTTGTTGCTGATGATGACGTCCGAGTTGTTCTGCTGGAACTGCGTCACGGCCAGCTCGGAAAACGGATACACGGACGTGCTTCCGCCGATGGTCAGTGTGGGCCGGGCGCCCGGCTGGCCGATCCCGCCTGTGAGATTGCCCTGCCACACGACCAGCCAGAGGTACAGCGCGGCGGCCGCGGCGACCGCGATGAGGATCAGGATGAGGGTCGCCACGACGGGCGACACTCCCTTCTTCTCCCCGCGGAGCCGCCGCAGGTACCTGCGGCGTCGTTCGATTCGTCTCGCTTTGTCTTCGCTCATCTCTTTTTTCTTTCCCCCTTGGTTGGTTTCTTCCCCGTCCGCCCTCGTGGGGGCGGTGTGGGATTCGAGAAAGCGAGGAAGGGGGTGAAGTTCGTTCCGGACGAAGAATAGCGAGACCTATTGCCCCCCTCGATCCACTTCGGAGGCCAAAGCTAGCTATGATAGTCGGTGCAAATCTCGCCGGGGCCGGACGAGATCGCCAAACGCACGACCGCGCATGCGAACCGGGCCTCGGGGCAAGGGCGCAATTCGGGAACTCGCCTAGCAAAAACCGTGTCGATTTGCGCGCTGAAGGGGGGCCTCTCGGGTCTGGTCCCTCAACCTCTTTCGGTCACCGACGCCGGGGGGAGGTTGTGCGGCTCCATCTGCTCCAGCCCGCCCTGGGCGCCGCCCAGTCCCCCTCGGCCGGCGTCCGTACCGCGGGGCCGGTTCCAAAGGGGTTGCTCTTGGCTCTCCAGTTGGCCTGAAGGGCTGCGGACGCGCGAGACGTGGCGCTCTCCGGTAGCGCGGGCACAGCCAAAGCGTTCATCGCCCCGAGCCTGGTCGATGAAGTGCGCTGGCACCTCTTACCCGTCTCGCTCGGTGCAGGGGTCCGATAGTTCGATGACCCGGCCCTCCTTCGCATCCGGCTTGACCAGTTTGACCTGACCGAAGACTCGGGGGTCACACAGCTGAAGCACCTCGCCGCAGCCACCCGTCGTTCTGCGGACCGAATCTGCGATGTCCGAGTCCTCCTAGCCGGTCCGACAACGCAAACCATCGAAAACCCGAGAGCGCTCCTCTGTGGCAGGGTGCCGCGAGCGCGGGACAGGGTCCGGAGCGGCCGAACCCTCTCGGGTTTAACGGAGGGGACCCCGCGTCGACCCCGGTCACGCGACCGCATCGAACCGATCCGCGGTTCGGCCGGCCGCGTACGACACATAAGGGGTCCCTGGGCGATTCAGCTGACCCGTCCGCTGCCCCGCGGCATCGCCGGCACCCGTGCGAGCCCGGCGGAAGCCGGTACGGGCCGGAGCGGATCCATCCCCGAGAGGCCGTACAACTGCGGTCTCACCGCGGACGGGACCGAGAACGCGGCCAGCCCTCGCTCGATCGAGGTGAGGAGCACCTGCCCGACCCCGAGGTGGTCATCGAACGCGGACCGCAGGGCGAAGCTGCGCGTGGGGAAATTCAGAATCGATCGGGCTACTTCGGGCATCGCGCCGAGGCGCGCGAACTCCCCTTCCGCGAGGTGGGCGGTCCCGGCCGGGAGCAGGAACTGGAGGGACTCGAGCGGCGGGGCGGCGCCGAGATCGGGGGTGATCCGCTGGAGCGGAAACATCTCCTGGACCGGTATCCGATCGGGGAACATCGCGCCCAGATGCTCGAGGAACCGCTCCCGATCGACGCCGGGCCGCAGGATCGCTCCCAGCCACGCGACGGTGCCCCGGGCACGGGAAAAATCCAGGGAGGGGAGGAAGAAAACCTGGTTCCGCTCGATCCACGAGGTGAGCCGGCGGTGCCCGGACCGCGAGCTCTCCCCCAATCGCGAGGCGAGCGCGACCCCGGGACCGGTCGGGTTCTCCCTCAGTCGGCGGTAGTGGCGCAGGTCGGCCTCTCGGAGCGGTCGCTCGGGGACCGGCAAGGGTACCGGAGTGGGCGGGATGACGCGCCGGGCGTACTTCAGCCGCGCCAGCCGGGACTGGTCGCGGTCGAGCCCCCGACGCTCCGGATAGATGCTGATGACCGCGTAGACGACCCCGAACCGGAACCCGAGGGTAGGTCCCTCGAGGACGGCGATCTCCTCCTCAAATTCGGCGCAGTGCGCGCGGTCCTCGAGCTCGATCACTTGGAACTGGGCGACGAGCCCGAACAGAGACGGGTTCGCGACCGGGACAACCTCGCGGCAGAACCCGCCGCGGCGCCACTCGGTCAATCGCCGCCGGACGGTAGCGGTCGAGCCCCCGATCCGGCGAGCCAGCTCCGCCGGCGAGAGGCGCGGATCGATGCCGACCGGGGACCATTCTCCCGTGCGGAGCATGGCCCTCAGGATCGCGGCATCCAAGCGATCCATGGCGCAGCCCGATGGGGTCCGCTTTGATTAAGGTTTGGCGAACCGCCCCCGGTCCTCACCGGGTACGGACTCGCCCCCGCGGACCGCGGCCCCCCGGCGCCGACAGTCCGGTCCGGGGGCCGCTCCGCGGATACGGCTACCTCTCCTTCATAGTGCCGGGCGCTCGTGCGGCCGACTCCCGCGCCCTCGCGGGTGCGATGGGGGAAGCGGCGAAGATCGATCCGGTCGGGCCGCTCGCCGGTCGGTCGGGGACGCCTCCGGGGAAGGGCAACTTCTCGAAAGTGATCACGATCGTGACCCCCTGGCCGTTGACGATGAACTTCCCCTCCTCGGGCGAAGGGCCGTATCGGACCTTGTCCGAGGTCACGTTGAACCAGTACGTGCCGTCCGGCAGGGAAAAGTTGAGCTCGGTCGTGCTCGAGGTGACCGACTGGTTGTCGATCACGACCGTCCAGGTGGCTTTTGCCGGCAGCCCCGTCTCGTTGAAGACGACCGGGTAAACGATCGCGGAGAAAGTGACGTTGATCTGAACGGAGCTGCCACGGACGTGCAGCGTCCCCGCGTGCGGAACGACCGTGTACCCCGGTACTCGCTGGATGGTGTACGGATACGAACCGTTGGGGATGTCGCCCCACCAGATGAGATACTCCCACTCGCCGGTCGAGACGATCGAGTGGGTCACCCCGCCGACCGTCGCGCTGAAGGTCCGCCCGGCCGCGAGACCGGATCCGTTGAACGCGATGGCGTACGAGGTCAGGGCGAAGTTCACGAGGATGACCTGCGATTCCCCGTCGACGTAGATCTCGCTATCGGTGACGCTCAGGGTCTTGTAGCCCGGTACGGGCGAGATCACGTATCCGTATGTCCCATTGGCCAACGGCAGCGAGAGCGCGGCGCGGAACGCGTGGTGCGGAGTGCCGTCGATCGAGACGGTCCACGCGGTGCCGTTCGCGAGGCCGGTGGCGACGAAGGTGATCGGGTAGGTGACCGCGGCGAACGTGACGTTCTTGAGGATGGCCGCGCCCGCGACGACGAGCTTCGCCTGTCCCGCCGAGACGCTGCGGGTCCAGTTCGCCCCGCCCCCCCCACCGATCGAGTAGGAGTACGTCCCGTTGAGGAGGGAAAGGCCCAGACTGCCTTCCCCGGAGAGGACCACCCCGGGCGATATGTAGAGGGTCCAGGAGGTGTCCGGCGGGAGGCCCACGGGCCGGAACCGGACCGGGTACTCGGCGAGGTACGGCGGGCTTGCCCCGGTAGTGTGCGAGAACGCCAAGGTCACCACGACCCCCGTACCGTTGATGGTCACCATGCCGGAGTTCGAGGGCGGTACCGAGTAGCCGGAAGGCGGGAGCACGGTGTACGCGAACGTGCCGTCGGACGTCGTGACGCGGATCGGGCTCGAGCCGTTGGTCCCTACCGTGGCCGTCCCGTTCAGACCGTCCAGCGCGACGCCCCAGGTCGTCCCGGAGGGCAGCCCCGTCTCCACGAACTCCGAGACGATCGGGAGGTAGAACGCGGTCAGATAGGTGTTCGAGCCGTTCACCGTGATGTTTCCCTCGAGGGGCTCGACGGTCACGCCGCGGGGGGGCGTGATCTCGTACGAGTACACCCCGTTCGTCAGGTTGTCGACGGGGAGGTTGGTCAAGGAGGAGCCCGAAGCGAGCACCGCCGGACCGCCCGTGCTCGGGGTGAACGAGACACTCCAGCTCTCGTCGGCGTAGATGACCTCTTCGCACGTGAAGATGTTGGTACAGTGCGGCGTCATCGTCACGCTATGCGTCACGTTGAGCGTCGGAGCGACGATCTGGACATCGAAGGTCACGAGCGACACCTCGAAGTTGACGTCTCCGATCGGTAGCGCGTCCGTGACCGTGATTTGGCAGGTCGTTGGGAAGTTCGGCGCGGTGAACACGTTCAACTGTGGTATGCCCGTCGGCGAGCCGCTCAGGGAACCGCAGGCGGACCCCGACGTCGAACCGGCCACGGTCGGAGCGCTCCACGTCATCCCGAGTGGGGCGATACCGAGGGGACCCCATTCGTTGTCGAGCGGCGAGGCGGCGAACAGGTTGTCCGACTCGCGCTCGTTCATCTGGAATGAATACGGAGAGCTGACCGGATCGGTATTGGTGAACGTCGGAGCGCACTCGGCCTGACTGAGGTCGCAGGCAACGATGGTGGCCGCGAGCGGGTCGTCGATGATCGCGACCGTCTGGACCGGGAATATGTTCGTCGTGAACAGACAGCCGTTGAAGATCCACAGGCTCCAGCAGCCCGCGGAGAACTGGGCCTGGAACTGGAATCCGACCCCGACGCACAGCACCCCCCACCAGTCACTCGAGAGCGCGCCTCCGAGGGCAGGGCTGGCGCTCGCCGGGGGAAGCCCGTCGACCGCGTTCGAGCTCCCGCACGCTCCCAGGGACTCGTCGCTCGAGCTGAAGGCCGCCGGGCCCAGCCCGTAGTACAGGCTCGCCTGTCCGTACAGGTAGGCGTCGACCTGCACGGCCGCCGCGGTCACCACGTTGAGGCCCACGGACAGGTTGACCGCCACCTCGGGACCGAGACGAAGGATCAGGGCCCCCCCGAAGGTCGGAGAGGTGACGATCGAGGTGCACGCATCCGAGCTCGAAAGACCGTCGAGGCAGCTCACCGAGTTCGGAGTGGACCACTGGCCGGTCGTGAAGTTGTAGTCCTGATCGAGTGTGCCCCCGCTGGCCTCGGTGGCATTGATCCACGAGTTTTGGTCGAATGACATGGAATACTCGAGGCCGACGTCGAGGTTGACGCCGAACCAGACGATCGGCACCGGTCCACAGCAGATCGCCTCCGTCGGCACGACGGGGATCGAGATGAGGGCGAGCGGCGGACCGTTGAGGTTGTCCAGCTCGAAGCTGCCGGGCCCGGCGACGCTGACGTTGAGGACGATCGACTCGCTGTAGACCTCCGTGAAGTTGATCCAGTTGCTCTGGACCGGGAGTCCGATCGAATCCGGGTCGAAGACGTAGCAGGCTTGGAGCGACGCGGAGAACGTCACATTGTAGTATAAATCCGCGACCCCCGAGCCCCCGTTAGAGCTGCTCAGCGTGGTCTTTCCCGCGAACGTCGTGGAGGATATCTCGAGAGAACTCGGCGTGCAGAATTGCTTCACCCCCGCGGTCGTGCTCTGACCGAGCGCAATCGGCTGGTCGGCCGTGCACGACGCAGAGGTGCAAGCATCGGGCATCGTCCGGAGCGCGGGCTGCAAGTGAGAGGTCGCACGGGCCGTCCCCGACGCGCCGGTGGACGCGACCGTCGAGGTCCGGGGCGGGATCGATGCCGCTCCGGGCGTAGCGCCTTCCGCCCGAGACGGGGGTAACGACGCGACGAGGGTCCCCAACGTCCCGAGCAGGAGGAGGGCCAGCACGCCCACACTTACAATCGTCCCCAGCAGTTTCCAGTGGCCTGGTCTTCGTGCCGTCACCCGATCCACGCCCCTCGCGCGCGGTGGACCTTTCGTGACATCATAATCCGACGCGTCACGCGATGAGCGGAAATGAACATTATCGGGGTGAGACCCGGTCGAACAGGTCGCGGCGTAGCTCACGGAAGGTCGTTCGACGTCCCGGCGCGGAACCAGGTCGAACGCTTCTCCGACCGTCTCCTCGGGCGCTCCCTGGGCCAACTCCCCGTCGACCCCCGTTGCGCGCTCGATCGGATCAGCCGTGACCCGGGGCATTGCTCCGTGGGAGGGAGGGCCGAGTCAGTTCGTCTCGTAACTCGAGGACCATTTCAGCCGACCGGAACCGGCGCGCTCCCCGGCCTTCCGTCTTCGACGGAGAGGCGCTTGGGCGCCCAGCCAACCCCCGTGGCTAACGAAAACCATGACCGACCGAAGCGAGTCGAAGGGGTTCCGCGCCGTTCGGGAGCGGGCGGGGTGCCGTCAGCACGGAGACGGACGGGTCCGGGGCCGTCTAAAGGATCCTCCCCCCGCGGACCACCGGCGTTCCGCCGACGCTGATCTCCGAATCCGCGAGGCAGATCGATCCGAAGAAGTTCGAGGGGTTGCTCCCCCCCGAGTAGGTGTTCCGGCCCACGCTCAGCCGGACGCTGCCGCGCTCCATGTCCTCTAGGTAAGGCACGTTCTGGAGCTTGGGATTCAGTCCGATGACCAGCGAACCCGTCCGGTCCTTCCCCGGCGTGCCCCGGGCGTAGTTCCTGGCGAACTGGGCTTCTCCCCCCTCGAACGAGAACGAGGTGAGCCTCCCGCCGGAGAACTCGAACTCGCCGCCCGAGTACGTCGCCCAGGGGAACCAGACCTCGTCGTAACTACGACGGTTCGACACGATTCTCCCCTCGGCGGTCTCGGAGTCCAGCGCAATCCGGAGCCTCCCCTCGGGGAGACTTGACATCATGTCGAACTCGCTGTAGGTCCGGTCCTTGGGGTGGGGGTAACCCTCGTACACCCTCGCCGGGGCACCGGCCAGGGCCACCTCGAGGTCCGTCCCGTTCGAGTGAGTGATCCGGACCTTCTTCGTCCCGGCCAGGGCGCGGGCGAGACGCTTGCCGCTCTGGGCCACTTCCTCCGGGTCGGCGAGGCAGGCCCCCAGGAGGGCCTTCATCCATCGCTGCTTGCTGACCCCCCATTGACGGACTCGGCTGTCCGTTACCCACCCGGTGGCCATCCGCCCCCCTCGCAATCCGGTCGACCGGGCCAGCTTGTACCACCGGTCGAACCAACCGTCGCCCCACTCGTCCAGCTTCTTCTCGCCCAACTTCTCCAACCGCGCCGAGTCCGCCGGACCCCAGAACTGTACGTAGACGTCCGCCGCCGCGATCGCGGCCCACTCAGGGTCGGACAAACTTCCCAGGCGCTTGACCTGCTTGCGTTCCACCGCGCGCCACCAGGCGTCGTCGTCCTCGTAGGCGAGGAACGCTCTACCGCCCGCGCGGCGGACCTCGTCCACCATCGCCGACGACATGGAAAGCGTATGGGTCCACGCCTCGACGATGACGTTCTCGTCGGGTTCGACTCGGAGGTATTTCGTGACCAGGCTGCGGGCGGCCGCACGCTCGAGGGCGGTGGGGCTCTCGCTCATCGGCGCCAGAGAGCACGGGCCTCTACAAATGCTCTAACTCGTGCGCGACGCGAGGTTCGGTTCCAATCGGCGACCCGGCTAGCCGAGCACCAGATCCGCGCGTCCGATTCGATGAACTTCCGTCGGAGATTGGTACGGGTGGGCTCGACAGGGCCCGGCCCCCGGTGTCGACCGGAATGGGACAGGGGGTCTCGAGACTCGACCCCGCGGATCCGAGTCTCTCGGAAGGATCGTAGGAGACCTCGCACTGTTTCACGACCTCGGGCGGGGTACTTGTAGGCCCGTCGAGTAGGTCCATGCAACCATGACCGAAGCCCCCTCGAAATTGCACCGTGACGCCGCGCGCAACATCGTGACCAAGTACCTGAAAGTCCGACCCGGAGAGAACGCGGTCATCGAGTCCTGGGACCACACGATGCCGATGGCCGCCGCCATGGTCGATGAGATCCGCCGTGCGGGGGGCCGAACTCTCCACATCCAGGAGGATGAGGAAGCGTGGTGGCGTGCGATCGACCGGAAGCAGAGCAAGCTCCTTGGGATGTCGAGTGCCCCCGAATGGGCGGCGTTGAAAGCGGCGGATGTGTACGTGCACTTCTGGGGCCCGGGCGACACCGGCCGCATCGAAAAAATCCCGGAGAAGACCTTCGATGAGGCGCTTGCCTGGTTTTCCCCGTGGTACGAGTCCGCCCGGCGGGCGGGGCTCCGGGGCGGGAGGGTGGCGGTTGGGTTCGCGACGGAAGGTCGCGCCAAGCAGTGGGGCCTCGATCGCGCGAAGTGGGAGGATAACATTCTGCACGCCTGCCTCACCGACCCCGAAGAGACGGCGAAACGTGGAGCTCGGCTTTATCGGGCCCTGACGGTCGGAAGGAAGGTCCGGATTACCCACTCCAATGGAACCGACCTCGAGGTCGCACTGGCCGGGGTGGCTCCGCGACTGCAAGACGGGACGCCCCACCCGCGAGACAAGAGATATGGCCCGAGCGACATGCTGGCGCAAATCCCCGGGGGCCGCGTCGACGTGGCCCTTGACGCGAAGACCGCGGAAGGGCGAATCCACGCCAACCGCCGGACCAACATCTGGTGGTACTGGAGCGATGGGGGCACGCTCGATTTCGTGGACGGTAAGCTCTCCTCCTATTCCTTCGACAACGGCGCGGAAGAGTTTGCCCGGCAGTACAGGAAAGCCACGGCGGGCAGGGACCGTACCGGATCTCTCACCTTCGGACTCAACCCGGCTGCCAAGGACGTGCCTAACCTCGAGACCGTCGAGCTTGGCTGCGTCACCCTGGTGGTCGGGAGGAATCAGCACCTCCACGGCACCAATGCGTCCAGTTTCATGAACTGGGTCACGCTCGCCGGCGCCGAGATCGCGGTCGACGGGATGCCGGTCGTCCGAGCGGGGAGGATTCTGTAGGCGACGGTCGGCGGACGGCACTCCGAGCTACCTACCGGGGCCGGGGTCAACCCCGAGGGGACTGGATTGCTGCCTGCAGGCACCATCCCCGCAAAGCGGAAACTATTGCTCAACCCAATGGCCCGGACCTCGCGCAATGCTCCACCTTGGGCGTGGGAGCTTATCCACGGCCCTTGCGAGCCCGGCGACTTACGGCCCGAGGGGGGATAACTCCCCGTTCTTGGTTTTCTTCGGAAATCGACGCAGGTCTTTCCATACGTTTAAAGCGGGAGCTTCGATGCTCGCACCGACTCCGGGGTCCCCTCATGAATCGAACCCGCGTACGCCACGTGCTGACCACTGCCGCCATTGCCGCAATCTTTCTGATCGCGATGCCCGTCGCGTCCGCCCATACTGCCGCACCGGCTCCGGGCGCCTCGTCCATCGCTGCGGCGAGCATTCACTACACCATTCCGACCGGAAAGGAGATGTCCGGATTCGCCTACGACCCGACGACGTACGAGGTCTACATCTCCAACGAGGGATCGAACAACGTGACGATCATCTCGAGCACGTCGCACACCCACTCGAGCGTGCACGTCGGAAAGAGCCCCCTCGGGATCCTCTACAACCCCGGCGACAAGGAGCTCTACGTCCCTAACTACAACTCGAGCAACGTCTCCGTGATCAGCGCCTCCACGAACAAGGTGGTCGCGAACCCCTCGCTCGGGGTCGGAGCGAAGCCGTCCTCGGCGGTCTACGACCCGGCGAGCGGCGACGTACTGGTGTTGAACAGCACCTCGAGTCTCGGCACTGGCCTGGGGTGGATGATCTCGAACGGGACGAATACGGTGAAGAAGCTCACCTTCGGCTCCGGCACCATAAGTTCCGCGGTCTACAATCCGAAGTCGAAGGATCTCTACCTGGTCAACTATATCGCCGGGACGGTCTCCATCGTGTCGGGGACGGGGACCGTCACTTCCCTATCGGTCGGTGGGACGCCCGCGTACGAGATCGTGGACCCCGCGACCAACGACACGTTGGTGTGGGGAACCTACACTTCGGGTACCCACGAAGAGCTGCGGATCAGCGTGATCTCTTCGAGCAATACCGTCGCGACCACGCTCCTCGACAAATCGGTCAACGGCGCCTACCCCCTCGTGGGGTCGGCGGGCTATGATCCCGCGACGAAGGACTTCTACCTCGTGGCGTTCAACTACACCAGCAACAAGTCGTTCGCTCTCGTGATCTCCTCGTCGAACGCGATTTCGAGCACGATCGCCTTGGGGCCGACGGGGTACCTCTACGCGTTCTACGACCCCGCGAACGGCGACGTCTACGTGACCACGGACGCGAAGCAGATCGCGGTGATCTCGGGCACCACGCTCGGGACCCCCATCAAGACGAAGCAGTCCGCGTACTTCCTGGTCTACGACCCCACGCTGAAAGACATGGTCGGGGCGGGCTACGTGAACCTAAAAACGGTGAGCGTGCTCAACCTCATCAGCAGCAGCAACTCCCTTTCCACGCTGAAGGTGGGCAAGGGCGCGGTCGCGCCGTTCTACGATCCCAAGGACACTTACGTCTACGTCGCGAACCTCGGCTCGGACGACCTCGATCTCGTCGGTTGATCTCCCCTTCCGCACAGGTCGTTCCTCGGCTCCGACGGGCAATCGCTTGGCTACCGGGGCGGCTCGGGACCCCGGCCGAGAGTCCTCACTCCCGCGAGGTCCGCGTCGAGCGCGGCCCGCGTTCATTCCGGACCAGTGGAGCCCCAGGACAATCTCGGACCGGTGCGGGTCCACCGCGAGCCGCAAGCCCTAGGGGGGAGTGCGTAGGTTGCCCGACGCGTGGCAGGCTTCGCGTCGGCGGAGTAGGGAGGAGCCAGCAACCTTGGGGAAGATTCGGGGCTACGGTTTGCGACGACCGAGCGCGGAGTCCCTGGGTGGCTTGGGTCCCGTAGGTACCATCGAACCTCAGGTCCGGACTCGATGCGCTGTTCGCCGCGGGGCACCCGTCTCCGACGCTCCCGCTCCCGGTCGTGAAGGTCGAGTGGACGAGGCTTGAGGGGGCCCAAGGCATCCGCCCGAACGGAGGGCGCGGGGCCCGACGCGGCTAACTAGACGCGTCGCTGGTCCGCCGACGAGGTCGGTCCCATGCGTGACGGCGGCAAGACCCGGGAGCACGAGCCTGCGTCGGCCGGTCGCCTCAATGGGACGGAGACCTCCGGGGCCGAACAGGGGGCCTTCACGCTCCACAAGTTCCAACAACCGATCGGGAAGGAGTCCTACGTGCTCGAGGCGACGCCCGGGGGCATCGCGGCCCGGTTCGACTTCTCCTTCACCGACCGGGGCGCGGCCGTACCCCTCCGCGCGGAGTTCCGGGGGGCGGCGGACCTCACGCCGCTTCAGCTTTCGATCGAGGGGAAGAACTGCCGCCAGAGCGAGATCCACTGCTCCGTGGAGGTCGGGCCGACGGGAATCCGCGTCCGAGATCGCGAACGCTGGAACGAGCTCCCCCGGCCGGCCCGATTCTTCACGACTGCCGGGTACGCCCCGGTCGGGCTCCAGATGCTCCTGGTCCGGTACTGGATCGACCACGGATCCCCGGCCCTTCTCCCGACCTTCCCTACGGGGTCGGTGAGGATCGTCCACCGCGGGATCGACGCGTTTCCGGGGCGCTCGGGCGCCGAGCGTCTCGAGCGTTACTCGATCGATGGACTGATCTGGGGTCGCGAGACGCTCTGGCTCGATCGTGAACGTCGCCTGGCCGCCCTGGTGACGATGGATGCCGAGTTCGATCACTTCGAAGCGGTCCGCGAAGGTTACGAACCGCTCCTCGAAACGTTCATCCGGGTCGCCGGCGCCGACGGCATGCAATCGATGCGCGAGCTTGGCTCGCGGTTCTCGGCTCGAGCGGACCAGGACCTCGTGATCCTGCACGGGACCCTGATCGACGGCACGGGAGGGCCGAAGGTGCCCGATTCCACGGTCGTCATTCGGGGCGATCGGCTCCTAGCGCTCGGACCCGGGACGAACGTGGTCCGGCCCCCCGGAGCGTTCACACTCGACGCGACGGGATGCTCCATCCTTCCGGGGCTCTGGGACATGCACGCCCACGTTCAGCAGGTGGAGTGGGGCCCGATCTACCTGGCGGCCGGAGTGACCACCGTGCGCGACTGTGCGAACGAGCTCGACTTCCTCGTCACGGTCCGCGATGCGATCGCCGAGGGCCGGGGGCTGGGGCCCCGGATCCTCGCCGCCGGGGTCGTCGATGGGTCTGGGCCTAACGCGGTCGGGACCGCTCGGGTCGACTCGCGCGAGGACGCGGAGTCCTGGGTCGAACGGTACTTTCGGGCGGGGTTCCAGCAGATCAAGGTCTACAGCTCGATGACCCGCGTTGCGGTGCGCTGGGTCGCGGAGGCGGCCCACCGCCGCGGGATGAGCGTCACCGGGCACGTGCCGGAGGGGCTGACCGCGTTCGACGCCATCGAGGCCGGGCAGGATCAGGTGAATCACGTCTGGGGCCTCGCGGGGATGCTGATCGATCCTCTGCCGGCGGGGGCGACTCCCATGGACCGGGCGCGCGCCTTCACCGAAGTGGATCTCCACTCCGAACGGGCCCGGGAGGCCCTCGAATTCCTCCGGACCCACGGAACGGTGGTGGATCCGACCCTCGCGCTGGCCGAACTGTCCACGCTCTCCACGGCGAAGCCTCCGGAATCGTTCGAACCCGGCTCCGAAAAGGTGCCCGAAGAGCTCGCGGGCCGGCTTCGGAGCGTGCCGCCACCCTCCGCCGAGACCGAGCTTCGAGAACGGCTGTTCCGAAAGGGTCTCGAGATCGTCCGCGCTCTTCACGAGGCGGGCATCGCGGTGGTCGCGGGGACCGATCAGGCCGTGCCGGGGCACAGCCTGCACCGAGAAATCGAGTTGTATGCGGAAGCCGGATTCACTCCGATGGAGGCGATTCAGGCGGCGACGATCGTCCCGGCCCGGGTGATGGGTCTCGAGCCGGACTCGGGGACGCTCGCGGTGGGGAAGCGGGCGGACCTCATCGTGGTCGAGGGGGATCCCTCCGCGCGCATCCGGGACATCCGGAACGTTCGGAAGGTCGTTGCGGCGGGGAAGGTCTACGAGACCGCCGAGCTCTGGCGGAGCGTCGGGTTCCGACCCTAACGCGGCCGAGGGCCCAGAGATCCGGTCCCGAGGGTCGGGTACGTCCGAACCGCCGCGAGCTGCGCGGGCGGCCTAGGCGGCCGGCCCCGGGGCAGGACTCTCGGCGGATGGGCGAAGGAGGGGGATCCGGACGAAGCCCAAGAAGAGGAGCGCGACCCCGACGAACTCCGCGTAGTAGAGCGTGACCGGCACGCTGACGAGGTACAGCGCGCCCGCCGCGGCAATCACGAGAGTCCCGAAGGTGATGAAGAGGAGGTGCCGCTGCTTCTGCCAGATCGCCCCGTACAGCGAACTGCCCACGAGGAGGGCGGCGGCCGGGAAGGTGACGATGGAGGAGACCAGGAGGATCGGCGTGGGGGCGGAGCCCGAGACCACCCCGTCGACGACGATCGAGGAGGGGACGGTGTAGAGGAACCCGACGACCGTGAGGGCGACGCCCGTCACGATCACGAAGGCGAACCAGCTGGCCTTCCAGCGCCCCTTGAGCGAGAGCTCGGCCGAGCCGAGCGAAAGGATGCTGACGAGCAGGGCGACCAGGATGAGGTACGTCTGGACGAACGGTTCGGACCAGACGCCGATGTACAGGACGACCTCTTGGGCGAGGGTGACGAACACGAGCAGGAGCCCGACCCCCCAGTAGAGGTGGGACCTGCGCCCCTCCTTCCGGAATCGAAGCAGCACGAGCACCGCGAGGAACAGCGCGACCGCGGCGAGGGCGACGAGGGATGCGGCGGCGAGGGAGGACGTCGACATTGGGCTCTCAGTCCCCCGACACGAGGAAGGAGGATTGATGAGGCTCGCGTAAAGCCCGCTTCACCTTGGAGGGCGCCCCGCTCGGGCGCGGATCCGAGCCGGGGCTCTCCGTGAACGGCGATTGACTTTTGGATTATGTACTGGCCCGGCCGCTGAGCCGGCCGGGTCCATCGCGATGTCGTTTCCGATGGTCAATTTTGACCGGTTTCTCTTCGCGTTCACCGTCGGCTCCCACATCCTGCTCGTTTCGCTCAGCATCGGGCTCGGGATCCTGATCTCGGCCGTCGAGTTCCTCGCGGCGCGCTCCTCCGACAAGTACTACCGGGGCCTCGCGCGCCGGCTGGTCCGGCCGTTCGTCGTCTCCTTCGGGATCGGCACCGCGAGCGGGATCGTGATGGCGGTCGAGCTCGTCAACCTCTTCCCCGGGTTCATGACGCTCGTCTCGGAGACGGGCGTGATCGCGATCTTCTACGTGGAGATCTTCGCGTTCTTCCTCGAGACGATCTTCGTGGTCGTCTACGTCTACTACGGAAAGACGTTCACCGGCCGCTACACCCGCTGGCTGCTGACCGTGCCGATCGTCGCCGGGACCCTGCTCTCCGCCGTGCTGATCGTGATGGTCAATTCCTGGATGAACACGCCGAACGGGTTCAACATCGGCGCCTATCTCTCCACCGGCCAGGTGACGGGCGTGAATCCCTGGGCCCCGTTCTTCACCACCTCCACAGGGTACGAGGTCTTCCACGTCCTCTCCGCGGTCCCCCTCACCGGATTGATGTTCATCGGGGGCTACTTCTCCTACCGCTACTTCCGCGCGAAGGGCACCGATGAGCGCGAGCTGTTCCTGAGGGGCCTGCGGATCACCGCGGCGGCGAGCTTCTTCTTCGTCCTGATCGCGGTGCTCTCGGGGATCCTCGAGATCGAGGGCCTGTACACGTACCAGCCGCTCAAGTACGCCGCGATCGAGCTGAACCCGAATCCGGGGACGAACCTCGCGATCACGCTCTTCGGGTCCGTCTCGGGTCTGTCGATCGTCGGCGGGATCCAGATCCCCGGGCTCCAGGGGATGATCACCCACCACGCGGAGCTGCCGGGGCTTTCGCAGTTCCCGAGCGCCGACTGGCCCCCACTGATCATCCACGACACGTTCGATGTGATGGTGATCGGCGGCGCGATCCTCGGGCTGTTCCTGCTGGTGTACGTCGGGCTCTGGATCGCCCACCGCCGCCCGTACGACCGCCCGCTCTTCGCCTACGGGATGGGCGCCTTCTCCGTCCTGACCGCGATCATCATGGAGTTCGGGTGGGCGACCGACGAGATCGGGCGCCAGCCGTGGGTCGTCTACAACGTGATGACCGTGAACCACGCGGCGAACTACAGTACCGGCCTTCTCGTGCCGGGGATCCTCATCGTGGCGTTCTACCTGTTCCTCGTGCCGTTCACGTTCTACTTCATGGTCCGGGTGTTCAACGGTCAGGCGCTCGAGGTCGATCTCGAGGGGCCGGCCGCGGGGAGCGATGTCAACTATTAACTGGCTCTTCTACGTCAACTTCGCCATCTTCTCCGTGTTTCTCGCGTTGTTCATCACGGAGCTGATGGGGGCGGTGCTCCTCCTCGTCGACTACGAGCACGCGAGGAAGCCGGTCCTCGCCCACGTCGTGCCGATTTGGGAGGTCACCGGGACGTTCGCCGCCTTCTGGGTGGTGACGGCCGACTTCGCGTACCCCTCGATGCTGATCCCCGTCGCGACGCTGCTGGCCGCGTACATCGTCGTCTTCCTGATCCTGATCGTCGCGCGGAACGCCTCCATCTCGTTCGCGGAGTACATCGTCAAGCACCGATGGCTCGACGAGAAGAAGCTCTACCAAGCGTACGCCATCTCCACCCTCGGGATCGGGATCGTCGTCGTCATCATCCTCTCGGCGATCGTGAGCGGCGCCGGCGTCACCCTCTCGACGCTGTCGTTCTCGATCGTCGGTTGGATCACGAACCCCGGGAGCCTTCCGTACCTCCTCGGCGTGCTCGTGATCGGGGTGGCCCTCGCCCCGGTGTTCTACGGGATCGAAGGCCTGCGTCGCTGGACGCTCCCGCTCGCGAGCCTCGGCGTCGGGATCGAAGGCGCCGCCCTCTACCTCTTCTCTCCGAGCTTCCTGAGCTCGTGGTTCCTCGTGCCGGCCGTCCTCACGGTCCTGCCGGCCCTCTTCTTCCAGTTCCCGAAGTTCGCTCCGATCGTAACCAACAAGATCGTCTTCGGAGCGGTCGCCGCGCTGATCATCTTCTCCCAGACCTATCTCGTCTACCCGACCGCCTTCCATGGGGGGATCAAGGTCGACTCGGTCACGACCCAAGGTCCGATGGTCGGCGCGTTCCTCGTCCTCACGGCGGTGGGCATTGTGGTCGTTGGCGGCCTCATGGTGCTCTACCTCGTGGTCGTCACCCGCTCCCCCGGCCGGGCGACCGCGACGCCGTCGCCTTCGGTCCCGACCGGAGTCCAACATCCTTAGGCGCGCCGACTCTTCCACCGATTCACGGCCACGGACCACGCCCGGGGCGCGTCTCGCGGCTG
This sequence comes from Thermoplasmata archaeon, assembly GCA_030038095.1. Lineage (GTDB taxonomy): Archaea > Thermoplasmatota > Thermoplasmata > Lutacidiplasmatales > UBA184 > Lutacidiplasma. Next base: position 55,242 of record JASHPK010000023.1, read on the forward strand.
GCGGACCGGGACATAATATCGGTCCTCGCCTTCGCCCCATCGGATCGGTGTTACCGAGACCGCGGAGGCTGGCGTCGATGTCGCATCGGTGGGTGCTCTGGGGCGCCAGCGTCGCGATCGCTCTGCTCATGCTCGTGCCCGGCGGGTTCGCGCGACCGACGACCGCCGCGCCGAGCCGGACCGTGGGTCTGCACGACCTGGCGGCCGATCCGAGCGACTTTCCCCCGGCGAACTACTCGAACCCCTCGATCTCGGCGCCCCCGGCCGTCCCGCACACCTCCCCGAAGGTCCTTGTTCTCTCGAGCTACGGAACGGTGGCGATCCCCTGGGGCGTCTGGGAGACGGTGGTCCTCAACTACACGGGATACACCGCGGGGACCGCGTACGACTACTTCCAGACCGTCACGATCGATGGCGCGATGGTTTACGTCGGCGTCAATCCGGAGGCGGGCAGCTGGACCCAGCTGGTGAACCTCTCGTCCTACCTCGCCTTTTTCGATCACCAGAAATCGATCACGATCTCGGGGCCGTCGCTGGGCCAGGGGACCAATTTCGAGGGGGTCCAGATCAACAACCTTTCGCTCGCCTTCTACCCGGTCCCGAAGGGTGCCCCCACTCCCACGTACGCGAACCTCATCGAGCCGCTGTTCGCCTTCTCGGGCACGCCCGCGAGCGCCGCCATCTCGGTGCCCTCGGACGCGAGCGCGGTCGTGCTGCAGCTGATGGCGATCGGCAGCGAGTTCTGGTATTCCCTCAACCCGGATTTCACGGCGGTGACCGTCTCCGTGGGCGGGTACAACCTGAGCACCTACCTGCAGTACCCGTGGATCAATTCGGGGGGGATCGACCTGTTCGCCTGGCGGCCGATCTATCCGGTCAACATGCTCGACCACCAGTGGGAGAACTTCAACCTCACGGGCGCCCTCGGCCTGCTCGAGGGTCAGACCACGCTCAACGTGACCGCCGCCGCGGGGGCGATGGGAGCGAGCGTGATCGCGAACCTCCTCGTCTACACGAACCCCGACGTCCACGGGGCGACCGAAACGTCGTTCGCGTACGATCAGGCCCCCGTGGTGACCGTGACCGAGACGAATTCGACGATCGTGAACCCGAACGGGAACAACTACACCGTCTACGACCAGTTCGACCGGATCTCGTACGCGTATTCGGCCCGCATCGCGACCTCGACCGGGCACTACTCGGTCGCCCTCTCCACGGTCGAGCACTACGCCAACGAGCAGACGCTCAACGACGTCTGGCAGAACATCACCGAAAGCGAGACCGTGAACTCCGTGCAGACGACCTCCTATGACGAGCGGAACGCTCACGGCACCGCGGTGTCGACCGAGTCGCTCTCCTACCCGCTCGCGATGCAGCTCGGCGCGCTGATCGCGTACGACTACTCCATCGGGTCGGACAGCTACTACAACTACACGAGCTACTTCTACAACGTCACCCAAGGCTACGTCGCGCTCGACTCCTCGTGGTCGGACGTGAACGGTCAGCCGACCCGGGCGTTCAGCTACGTGGACGACCGGATCTACGATACCGACGGCGTCTTCGCGAGCGTGCTCGAGATCGGTCCCGGATTCGCGATCATCCTCAACCTGACCTACTCCTACCACGTCACCAACAAGATCGACACCGAGATCGCGTTCGAGGAGACCCCGAGCTGGGCGTCGTACTCATTCTACCAGCACCGGCTCTCGGGCCTCGAGAACAACACCTCGGCCTACTACGTCGAGGAGACGATCACCGCGAACCAGGTGATCTCGTTCGGTTACAGCCACGCGATCCGAGGATGGGGTCGACCTTAGGCACGGGCTGCCACCGACACCGCCGCCGAACTCGGTGAGGCGGAGTTCGTCCCGCCCGACGGCCGGGAGTCGGACTCGAGGTCGCCGAACGAGATACGACGGGTCCCCCTACTGGACCGGTCCGAACTCGAGCCTCCGGAACGACAGGATCGCCAGAAGGAACGTGAGCGCCGCGAGCACGGCGAGCACCGAACCGGCCGTGAGATCGCTCGGACCGAACGAGTGGGTGAACGCGTCCCGCACGGTATTCGCGGCGTAGGTCAGCGGATTCGCGTACACGACGACCCGGAGCACCTCGGGGGTCGTGGCCGTCACGGGGTAATAGACGGTCGAAATGAAGATCAGGAAGTACTGGAGCAGCGACTGGATCGTGAAGTAGAGGTTCGCCGAGCGGATGCGTCCGCCGAGCGCGATGAGGAGGCCGCCGAAGAACGTCGCGCCGAGGGCGATCGTGGCGAGGATGACCCCGAGCTCGACGCCCGAGATCCGCGGAAGGCCCGCGAGCGGGAGGGCGACCAGGGCCATGATCCCGACCCCGACCAGCGAGAACAGGAGGGTCGTGAGGAGCAGGGCGGCGAGGTACTCGGCCCGGCGGAACGGGCCGGAGAAGATCTGCTCGACCATCGACCAGCGACGATCGAGCCAGAAGATGCGGCCCGCGAGCACCGCCCCCGTGATCATCTGCGAGGCGATCATCCCGGGGACGAGGAACGCGACGTAGCTTCCCGACGCGCCGACGCTCGGAATCAGCTGGTTGAACATCGTGCCGAGGATCACGATGAGGAACGCCGGCTGGCCGAACATCACGAGCAGGGTGATTGGGTCGATGCTCGCGCGGAAGTTGCGGACCACGAGCCGGAGGACGGGAGGGAGGCTCACGGTTCCTCTCCGGCGAGCGGGACCGCCGGCGCGGGCGCTTCGGAGACCAACTTCACGAAGGCGTCCTCCAGGGTCGCCTCGGAGACCGCGATCCGCTCGAGCTCGATCCCTCGGCTCTGGGCCCAACGGACCACGTCGGCGACCAGGCTCTCGGCGTTCCCGGCCCGGAACACGAGGAGGTCCCCCCGCCGTTCCACGATCGAGAACGACTCCCCCTCCAACGCGAGGAGGCGTTCGAGGTCGTTCGCTTCGGGGCCCGAGAGCTCCCGCTCGAACCCGGCCTCGACCGTGCGCAGCCGGCCGTAGGTCCGCTTGATCTCCGCCGGCGAGCCGACGGTCAGGAGCCGGCCGTCCCGCATCACGCCGATGCGGTCGCAGAGACGGTCCGCCTCGTGGAGGATGTGGGTCGTGAAGACGATCGTGAGTCCCCGTCGGGCCCGGTCCGCGAGATAGTCGAGGATTCGACTGCGCGTGAGCGCGTCGAGGCCGACCGTCGGCTCGTCCAGGAAGAGCAGCTCCATCTCGTGCATCAGCTCCCGCGCGACCTGGAACCGCCGTCGCTCGCCTCCCGAGAGGGCCCAGGGCTTGCGGGCGCGGACCGGTCCGAGCTCGAACAGCTCGAGCATCTCCTCCGCGCGGCTCTTCGCGACCTCCCTCGGGACCCCCCAGAGGAATGCGTAGAGGCGCAGGTTGTTCTCGACCGAGACGAAGTCGAGCGACTCGGACTGGAGGACCACCCCGATCCGGGCCCGCTCGGCGCGGCCGCACTGGCGGAGGTCCTTGCCGAAGAGCGTGCCACCCCCCTCGGTGGGGGGCAGGAGCGTCGTGAGCAGCCGCACGGTGGTGGTCTTCCCGGCGCCGTTCCGTCCGAGGAGGCCGAACACCTCGCCGCGATAGAGCTGGAAGTGGAGTCCCCGCACCGCGAACCGATCCGGGCGGTAGGCGTAACCGAGGTCGGTCGCGCGAACGATGACCTCTCGGGAAGGATTCATGGTCTGCGCTCGCTCGGAAACGGTGACGCGCCCCTACGGGGCGGAGTTCGTAACTTTATCCCGGGAGTCGAAGCCTGCCAGGTCGACATCGCTCCGGGACGCGGGATGGCACGCGGGGCTTCGAGTCGACCGGGTCCCGAGGTGCCCCGGGGCCGGCCGTGAGCTCCGCCGCTGGGCGACGAGCCTTTTGTCCCGAGTCCGTTGCGATCGGCCGATCTGGGGCGTTCCTCTCTGGCTCGGCGTGCGATGGCCCGGGCGATCGGGAGGCGGTCGATCCCAGCGTCCGAGAGTGCGAACGATGGCCGGAGCGGACCCGTCGGCCCCGCCGACCCCCCGGCTCCGCCAGAAGATCCGCACCCGGAACGCCGTGGCGCTCTACGTGAGCTCCGTCGTCGGTCCGGGGATCCTGGTGCTGCCCGGGCTGGCCGCCCAGGTCGCCGGCCCCGCCTCCCTGCTGGCCTGGGGCTTGCTCGGGATCGCGAGCATTGCCTTCGCGCTCACGTTCGCCTCGCTGTCCAGCCGGCGGCCCGAGTCGGGAGGGATCTACGGGTTCGCGCGGGAAGCCTTCGGTCGCCCGGTCGCCGCGATCACCGGCTGGCTGTTCCTGGCCTGGGCTTGGATCGGGGCCCCATCGGTGGCGTTGATCGCCGCCTCCTACCTCAGCTATGCGTTCTCGCTTCCGCGGGCGGTCGGGTTCCTGATCGGTTTCGGGGTCATGGCCCTTGCGTTCGGGGTCAACCTCCGGGGGATCGTCCTCAGCAATCGGGTGCAGTTGGCCGTGATCGGCTCGATCGTGGCCTTCTTGCTCGTCGTGCTCTCGGTCGCTTCGTTCCACGTCGAGGCGAGCAACTTCCGACCGCTTCTGCCGAACGGGTGGGTCCCCGTGGGCACCGCCGCGGCGCTGATCTTCTGGACCTACCTCGGCTACGAGAACGTCTCCAACGTCGCGGAAGAGTTCGAGCACCCGGAGCGCGATTTCCTACGGAGCGTCTGGATCAGCGTCGCGGTGGTGGGCCTGCTCTATTTTGCCCTCGCGTTCGTGACGGTCGGCACCGGGGCGTACCACGCCGGTCAGGGGACCGCCCCGTTCGCCCGGATTCTCGGCGACTCCTTCGGCGGGGCGGGCGCGGTGGGAGCCGCGATCCTCTCCCTCGTGATCGTCTTCGCGGTGGTTAACGCCTACGTCACGGGCATGTCCCGGGTCCTGTATGCCGCGGCGAAGGACGGAGGACTGCCTCGGGCCTTCGCGCGGCTCCATCCGAGGACGCTCGTTCCCGACCTCGCGATGGTCCTGCTGCTCTCGGGGGCGGGCGTCGTGCTCCTGTGCTTCTATCTGGGGAACGTAACGCTCGCGACCGCCTTGCTCACCGCGGGGGGCGCCGCGCTCTCCGTCTACGTCATCGGCTCGGCGGCCGGCTTGCGGATCCGCCTGAGCGAGGGGCGGGCCGGGCGACGGCTGGCGGTCCTCGCGGCCGTCTCCTTGGTCTTCTCCGGGGCACTGCTCGCCTTCGTAGGGCTCCCGCTGATCGCGAGTGCGGCGGTCGTCGGAACCGGGGCGGCCTATCTCTACCTGTCCCGGCGGGTGAGACCCTCGACCGTCTCGAACTAGGGCGGCCGGAGTCCCGTGCCGGCCCGTGGGCCGGACGGATCGCGCAGCCTGAGGACTAATGAAGGGCCTCGAGTTGGCGGGGGTATGCAGAGCTCGATGGCCCAACTGCCCAGCTGGTACCGCGCACTGGCCGTGCTGGTCGGAGTCATCTCGATCGCGCTGGCCTTTGTGGTCCTGATTGACCCCGCGCTTGCGGTCGCGACCCTGATCCTGCTGCTCGGATTCGCGCTCTTGGTGATCGGGATCGACCGCGTCATCGCCGGGATCACGGGGCATCCGTTCGGCTGGATGCCGGTGGCGCTCCCGCCGACCGGCCCGGGCGCCCCGCCCGCTCGGGGCCCGAACCCACCCACTCCACCGCAGTAGGCGAGGGCGGTCGACGGGCCCCCCGCGGGGCGGGCGTCGCTTCAGGACGGTCGGGCGGCCCGCCGATCGAGGGTCCTCCAACGCTCCGGGTTCGAGAATCCCCTCAGGAACTTCGCCCAGAAGATCGGTGTGTAGAGGATGTTCCGGAGCTTCCGGCTGTTGAGGTGGATCAGCAGGATCACCAGGAACGAGTAGGCGATCTCGTAGGGGCTCCAGCCCGCGACGAGCCGTGTCTGCGCTCCCTGCCACTCGGGCCAGGTGGGAACCGAACGATAGGTGCCCCGATGCTCCATGGCGTCCGGGACGTAGCGGACCTTCTCGTGCTGTCGCCGCACGGCGCGCCGGAAGGCGATCGTCTCCTGTCCCTGCGCCTCCCGGGCCATCCCGGCGCGACGCCCCCAGTCGACCCGGAACAACGTGAGCCCCAGCGGCAAGCCGTACTCGAACGGGTGGCCGATCGCCCCGCCGACCACCGCCGCGGTGCGCGGGCGGCGGAGCTCGGCGACGGCCCGGGAGAAGAAGTCCGAACGACGGAGGATGACGTCGCCGTCCACGAAGAGCGCGAGTTCCGTGTCGGCGAGCTCCATCGCCCGGAGCCGGGCCTCGCCCACCCCGCTCTCCTCCGAGCGCACGCGGGCGCCGAATCGCTCGGCGATCGTGGGGGTCCCGTCGGTGCTGAACCGGTCGACGACGATGAGGTGATGGACCGGCACCATCGCACGGACCGCCGTGAGGCACTCCTCGAGGTGGGCAGCGGAATTGAAGGTCACGAGGAGGACGTCGACGGGTCCGACGCCCACGGCAGGATCCTCGGACCCGGACACGCGGCGCGAATCGAGAGGGAGCCGATATACCGTTCTCTCCGCCCGAGCGACGCTCCGACCGGAACCTAGAGCTATTACGAGGGGGATCTCGTGAGGGCCGGCGGCGAACCGGCCCGATGAAGATCTACTCCGAGCGGCTGTTCCTGAAGTACCTCTTCTCGAACCACGGCCTCTGTTTCGGCGTGGACCTGAGGACCCGATCGTATCTCTTCCTGGTGTCGAAGCGTGGGGTAGTGCTCGAGCGACGTCCCGTCGGCGACAAGGTCGTGGAGAACCTCAACTACGAGATCCCCGCCATCGTGGCGGCCCTGGAGGCGGAGCACCATACCGGCGGCCCCGCCATCCCTTAGGCTCTCGGCGAACCGAAAGCCCTCCTTCGCGGCCCCTACGGGGACTGCGGAGGGACCGGGTTCGGGTGCTGCTGAAGGTATCGGTGCCCGAGCAGCCAGCCGATCAGCCCGAACAGGACTCCGCCCACGACCCCGCCGATCACGAGGTACTCGATCGCGTGGACGAGGTCGCTCAGCCCGAGATACCCGAGCTGCTGGGCCAAGAGGACGAACGCGACCCCGAGTACGACCCCGGACTCGGCCGCGTACGACGTCGCGCTCATGAGCTGCCTCCCGGAGGGGTCGACGGTTCGGGAGGAGGAGGGGGCGGGGTCGAGGGCGGCGGGACCGGCGCGGCTGCCGAGGACGAGGGCGGGGACGGCGGGGCGGACGGGGGCGGCGAGGCCGGGGGTGGAGGCGGCGCCTTCGAGGGCGTGGACCGGAGGGCCGCTTGCCGACCGGATCGCGCCACAGCGATCGCCTCGACGATCACGATCAGGATCAGCAGGATCGGCACGATGGCACCGATGGAGTACGGGGGTACCAGGTGCACGAAGAAGCTCTCGCTCCACACCGTCGAGCCGTTCGCGGAGAAGAGCGTGGCCGTGAGCTTGTAGGTCCCCGCGAGCACGTACTCGATCGCGCCGACCGACCAGTTCATGTCGAACGAACCGCTCGATGCGGTCGCCCCTTGGATGGGCGGGACGTCCCGAGTGGCGAGCGCGAACCCGAAGTAGGTCATCGCGAGCCGGGCGTCGGTGAGGCTGAAGCCGGGCGGAGAGTCCGTGTAGTTCCAGAAGTAGCGCACCGTGACCTGGGTGTAGGAGCTCAGCGTGATCGCCGACGAGGTGCTCCCCGCGCCGGCCACGTTGGCCCCGTTCCAGTAGACGTTGGCCGAGAATCCGGGCCCGACGGCCGGTCGTGCCTCGGTCGGTCGGGCCGCCGGGGCCGCCGCGGCGAGCGGTAGCGCGGGCAGGGCGAGCAGGAAGACGATCGCGGGGACCAACGCGAGGATCAGGATCGGTCGCCAGCGGTTCAACCCGATCATGTCTGGGCGGGGGCACCTCGGACCGGGGTAATCAATCTATGGATTCCGGCTGCGGCGGGGATCCGTTCATGCGTCGCCGGGAACGGGCGCGCCCGTGGAGGCGAATTTCGCCGTGAGCGCGCGCAGCTCCGACTCGCCCAGCAGCTTCGGATTGACGTAGATCCACGCGCGGGCGTCGTGGGCCTTGAGGACCGCATCGAACGCGACGAGCTGGTTCAGGACCCGCTCGAGGCCGTGGATTCGCACGAGGTACTCGATTCCCTCGAGGAAGAAGACCGAAACCCTCCGTTCCATGAGCGACTTCTCGAAGAACGCCTCGAGCCCGGGCAGATCGCCCGGTTTCAGCGTCGCGCCATGGCCGAAGTTCGTGAGCCAATGAATCTCGACGGGGCGGCCTCCCAGGTACGCGCGGACCCTCTCGGGCGACTCGCGCACGACGCAGACCCCTTGATGGCCCGCGGCCGAGGCATCGAGGAACGTCTGCAGCGACGGTAAGAAGGAGGTACCCACCTCGATCTCGATCCCGCCCGAGGGTGGGGGCGGGGGAGGCGGCGGCGCGGGCGCCTCGGCGATCGGCTCCGGGATGACGGGGGAAGCCGGGGGTGGCCCGAGCGTGAGCTCAGGCGCCGGTGGACCCTCGACCGATTCGGGAGGTACCGGTGGACGCGGAACCTCGGACGGCGGGACGGCGGAAACGTCGGGCGACGGTGC
>JASHPK010000024.1 GCA_030038095.1 Thermoplasmata archaeon
GTCGAAGGAGCCGAGGCCGGGCGGGGCACGGCGGCGCTCGTGCTCGCCGCCGGCGGGCCCGCGGGGCGGGGCGCCGGGGCCGAGGACGATGACCCCGTCGAGGAGGACGATGGGGAGGCCGCCCCGGCCGCGGGAGCGGTCCCGGACGTCGGGCGGGATCCGGCGGTGGCCGCCGGCCCGGTCCCGTACGTGGCCCCCGGCGGCGGGGTCGTCCCGCCCGGGGTCGTCGGGCTCGATGGGGTTGCGGTCGGCTTCTTCGGGCTCTGCGTCGGCTCGCTGGTGCTCATTCTCGTCCTCGTCGGGGTCGCGTCGTTCGGGTCCTCGGGAGTATCGTCATAGGGTGATGCGCCGCTCCTCCTGCTCCTTCTTCTCGCGCCGCTCCTCGAGCCAGCGCATCAACGGCACGGTCGCGATCGCGGCGCCCGCGAGCCCGATCCCCGCCGCGAGCACCTCGACGTTCGTCGAGCTCGTCGTCGTCTCGGGGATCGCGCTCGATTCCGCGAGGAACAGCACGGTCGGGGTCGGGGAGCTCGCGGAGACGGTCACCTCGGCGTTCCGCTCGACCCCGTAGACGAGCACCGAGACCGCGTAGGTTCCGAAGGCGACGCGGTAGCCGAGATCGGTCCCGGGAAGCGTCGGGGTGCCGAACCCGAGCGCGTTCGCCGTGCCGCTGGTCGACCAGGTCGCGTTCGCGATCGAGTAGCCGAAGCCTCCGAGCAGGCCCCCGCCGTTCAGGTCGAGGACCTCGACGTAGACGAGGCCGAGCCCGGCGGGGAGCGGCGGCGAGGTCGGACCGACCTCGAGGTAGGTGAAGTTCCCGGACGAGACCGGATTCCCGTTGATGTCCTTCGCGATGACGTAGAACGTCACCATCCCGCCCGCGGGGAGACCGGGGAGGACGACGTACGAGGTGTTGAGGCCGATCGCGCGCATCGCGACCGAGCCGGAGTGGTTGTACCCCTCATCGGAGTAGGTGAAGTCGACGGTCGCGGAGGCGATCGTCACGTTCTCGATCGGCTCGTGGATCGTGATGTTGACGGGTTCGTCGGTCGAGATCGCGGTCGGGTTGGTCGGGGAGACGCCGCCGACGAGCACGTCGGGGGAGGCGGAGAGCCCGAGGTTCTCGAGGAGACCCTGCGACGGGAACCACCAGCCGCCCTCGCTCGACCACGCCATCTTGTACGCCGGGCTCGCGATCTTGTCGAGCGCGCCGCCGTCCCACGGCAGGTAGGCGGTGATGTTGAACGTGATCGACGAGCCGGGATACGGTCCGAGCGGCACGAGCAGGCTCATCGTCGTGTGGTTCTCGGGACCAAATGGCTCCGAGTAGGAGGCGATGCTGCCGTTCTGGTCGAGCTGGTAGACGAGCTCCGCGTACGGGATCGGGGCGACCGTGCCGCCGAGATCGATCGCCGTGATCGTCACGTCGAACGACTGGTCGGCGTTCGGCTCCGTCGGGCTCGGCCCAAAGATGTTCGGCGTCGTCGCGATCGCGATGTCGTCCGTGAAGTTCGCGCTCGCCCACGGCGTGTCGACCTCGAACTGCCACGTGGCGTAGTTCGTGTAGCCGCCGGGGTACGAGACCGGGACGCTGTCGTTCGTCGCCGACTTGACCTCGGACGGGGTCGTCTTGTTCCCGACCGCCGTGAGGTTGAAGCTGATGAGGGACCCCGGCCAGAAGAAGCGGTAGGTGTCAAAGTAGAAGCTCGCGAGGTTCGGCGAGGAGTGGTTCACGATCATCGGCGCCACCGCCGGGTCGACCGGGCTGAACCCGGTGATCGGGAGGCCGACCGAGCTCGTGCCCGGCCACTGCGTGCCCCAGATCGTCACGTTGGCGAAGAGGAGGGGGGCGAGCGAGCTGACGTTGACCCAGAATCCGGTCGTCGTGATCGGGAGGGTGTTGAGGTACGGCACCGGCTCGAGCTGCGAGGGCAGGGTCTGTCCCCCGAAGGTCACTTCGATGTCGTGGAAGAAGTTCGAATTCCAGGTCCCGGAGTCCGGGCCCGATCGGGCGGCGGCCGACGAGGTTTCGGCCCCTCTCGGGGACGCGGCCGGGGCCCCCGGGAGGCTCCCCGAGACCGACGACGTGCGCGCGGCGATCGGCGCGCCATGGGGGGCGACGCTCATCGACGCGACCAGCGCGATCGTGGCGATCGCGAGCACCGCGACGAGCGGGAGGAGACGGGATCGGCTCGCACCGGATGCGCTCACAGGACGATCCTCCGCTCCTCGGACTCGCGCTGCCGGCGGATCTCCCGCCACCAGAGCAGGGTCGGGATGCACACGAGGGCGAACGCGCCGAGCCCGACCGCGGCGAGGAGGCTCGTCGACGACCCGATCCCGCCGGGGGGCGAGCTATAGGTCGGGCCGGCGGCGGTCTGATTGAGCCAGAAGTAGAACGCGTTCCCCGACTCCGCGACCTCGTAGTAGGCCCCGACGGCGAGGACGCCGTTCGTCGTCATGTCGTGGGCCATCGTGACCGTGATCTCGACCGACGGAGCCGCCGTCGCACCCGCGGGCAGGAACGTCGAATCGTTCACGTAGATGTGGTAGGTGGCGCCCGCCGGCAGGAACAGCGGCACGAAGGCCCGGCCGCTCGCGTTCGGGTAGGCGACGCCGCCGAGGGTCTGGGACCACGTGTGGATGTAGCCCGAGACGCCGCGGACCTGCACGGTCGCCCCCGAGACCCAGGTCGAGGTCCCGATATCGTAGACGTAGGTGAGGAAGAACGTCGAGTTCGACGGGACCGTGAGGAGGGTCGTCGCGATCCCGGGCGTCGTGTACTCGTACATCGGCGAGAGGTCCTTGTCCTGGGCGAAGTCCCAGGCGACGACGGTGTACGTGACGGTGACGTTGAGCGGCATCGCGGGGATCGTGCCGTCAAAGTGGGTCGAGTTGAGGCGCGTCATCGGGAGGACGTAGCTCGAGTTCTCCCCCAGCGCACCGTAGTTGAGCGAGTAGTCGACCTCGGCCGCGAGGATCGCGGTCCCGGCGCTCGCGCTCGCGAGGAGGAGGTGGACCGGCTGACCCTCGGGGATCTCGGGCGGCGCGCGGCCCGCGAACTGCGGTACCTGGGGGGTCCCCGTGAGGACCAGGTCGTTCACGAACGAGTGGGCCTTGAACGTGCCGTTCCCGTTCACCGTGTAGTTGAAGCTCGGCGTCTGGACCGTGTCGGGGCCGTACGGGTTCGTGTCCGATGCGGTGACCCGATACTGGACGAGAGCCCCCGCGACCTGGGAGTACGAGGCGGGGAGGGTGATGTTGGACTCGGGCGTGCCGATCTTCGAGCTGTTGATCGGGAACGCCCAGGTGCCCTGGTTGAGGAGCGCGCCGTCGGGGGCGGTCTCGGTGACGTCCACGTACGCCGCGCCGATCAGCGCGCCGGTCTCGAGGTCCCGAGGGGTCGTGGAGAGGAAGATCTTGACCGTGTCGTTGAAATTCGGCACGAGCGGCTGCTGCGCGACGCTCACGTCCTCGAGCGCGGCCGCCGCCCCCGCGTGATCCGGGTAGGCGCTGTACGGGGAGACGGGCCAGGCGCCCCCGTACGTGAAGTGGAAGTACGTGAGGTTCTCCAGGTGCCGGACCACGCCGCTTGTGTTGGAGACGATGTAGACCCACCAGGTGATGGCCATCCCGGGGTAGAAGTTCGGGATCCCCGACGCGGCACGCGCGGTGAAGTTGATCGTGTACCAGTACGGATACGTCGTGTTCTGGCCCGTCGGACCGTACCCCCACCAGGTGGATCCGGAAGGGTGCCAGACCGAGCTGTCGTTCATCGAGTAGTACGGGACGCCGTTCCAGAGGATCGCCGTCACGTTGAGGGCGATCGGGGAGAGCGGTCCGGTCCCGTGGGCGGTCGGCCAGACGAGATCGTACTTCGATTCGACGTAGAGGGCGAGGTTGTCGGACGGGTTCGGGGTGACCGAGGTCGAGTGGCCGCCGGGCGAGGGGATGATGTCGGACTCGGTCGAGTTGACCATCGAGACGCAGATCGAGGAATTGATGCTGTAGCAGTAGGAGCCCGCCACCGCCGGACCCGCGAGCGCATGGGCGCCCGAGTCGGCGGCGGATGCGGCCGGCTCGGCGGCGGCGCTGGGGGTCGCGGTCGTGAAGCACAACAGGAGCACGACGACGGCCGCCAGGACGGCCGAGAGCGCCTCGCGATGGCGGCCGCCGAGTCGGCGGGAGGGTCCCGCCCGCTCGCCTCGGGAGCGCTCGACCCGGGTCGTCACCGGTGGTCGCATGGAGGACGCAGCTTGCCATCCCTCAGGCCTGATAAGCTTCGTCGGACCCCAAGCGCTCCCGCGGCCCTCGCTCGTCGGGCGCGAGACACGGTAGGGTCCTCCGCGTCTCGTTTGGCACCGGGGCGGGGTGGGCGGTGGCGGAATGGCCCGCCCGCCGTCGGAGGATGGGGCCCGGCTCACTCGAACCTACCGACCCCGGACCCGCTCGACGTCTCCTCGAATCGCGAGCGAGGCGGAGGGCTCCGCTGCCGCAGCTGCGCCACCTGGATCGACAGGGGCCGGTTCTTCACGCTGATCGCCGTGAACCCCGCGGCGATGAAGCCGGCCGCCGCGGCCTGGAGCGACACCGTCGCGACCCCGACCTGGGCCCCCACGCCGAGCGTGGCGAGGATCGGCAGGCCGGCGGCGATGGGCACTCCGGGCGGTGGGATGACCGGCGGCGGGGTCGGCAGGGCCGGTGGGGGAGCGGTGTACGGCGGCGACTCGACGTTGATCGTCGCGAGCGGGAACGACTGGACCACGATGGAGACGTTCGTCGCCGGGATGTACGTGGCGGCGGTGTAGACGCCGCCGACCGCGTGGCTTCCCCCGATGGCGCAGTCGGCCGTGGTGCAGGCGTCGACCGGGACGACGGCGTACGGCGGTCCGGTCGCCATCACCCAGAACGAGGCGATCCAGGTGTCCCCGCCCATCATCTCGTTCTGGTACGGGAGCGTGCTCCAGTTCCAGCCATAGTAGGTCGTGTTCAGGCCCGGGCCGAGCGGGATGTTCTGCGTCACGGGCTGGACCGGGCAGTTCGGGGCCAGGTTGCCGTTCCCGAGGATGCACGCGGTCCGGAACTGCGCCTCGGGGCCCGGAAGCACCTCGATGCTCCCGAAGGGCACGAACGAGAAGAGCGGGTGGTTGGTCCCGACCGCCACCAGGTTCGAGGTCACCGGCCCGAAGCCGATGCCGCGGAACGCGGCGAACAGGGAGGGGTTGTTCAGGTTCGGGCTTCCGTACGGCCCGAGGAACTCGGGCTGCAGCGACCCCGTCTGCCCGTTCGGGCAGCTGAAGAAGGACGGGCCGTTCCACGTCCCGCCCGTCGCCGCCGCCAGGTCGCAGCCGGCAAGGAGGACGCGCCCCACGTTCTGGTCGACCATCGGGCCGTTCGGGCCGCCCCCGAGCGCGGGACTCGCGTCGCCCGCCGGCCATCCCGGCGAGGTGGGGTCGGTCGCCGTGTTCCACAGATCGATCGTATCGATCGTACAGTCGCCGCCGATTGAGTCGGCGCACGTCGGAGAGTCGTGGGCGAGCGCGGCGATCGAGTCGCTCGCGTTCCCGTTCTGCGAGTTCACCCAGCCTTCGCACTGGGGGCTCGCCCCGGTCCCGAACGCATAGGAAGGCTCACATCCCGCGCTGTAGCAGGGCAGGGCGTCGGGGCCGCCATCCGGATAGTAGTCCGAGGGGCTGACACAGTAGTCCTGCTCGTAATTGGGGTCCCTCGGAGCGGTCGACCCCATCCAGACGATCACGTGGTGGGTGTCGTTCGCCCAGTTGAGCCCGCTCCCGATGATCGTCCCGTAGAGCGCCGTGATCGACGAGGAGTCGAGGATGTTGTCCGCGAAGTCGCTGTCGGAGTAGCGGTACCCGGATTCGAGGACCGAGGTCCCCAGGCTCGACGCGACCGCGGAGCCGAACTGGCCCGCAGGGACGAACGTCGGGATGTCGACGTGGTACTCGCTGCCGTCCCCGTCGTCCTGGTAGTCGAGGGTCGCGAAGTAGTTGACGAGCGCGAACGAGACCGTCGTGTGCGGGTTCGCGGCCGCGATCGCGTTCGCGATCGCCTGCGCGTTGTGCACGAAGAACGGAACGCCGTTCGACTCCTCGCACGCCGGACCGGCCGGGTCGTCCGACTCGGCGCACATGTCGTGGCCCGGGTCGCCCACGGTCGGGTCGTACACCCCGTCGTAGAGCGTGGTCTCGACGATGAAGGCGACCTGGACGGACGGCCAGGTCTCGAAGGTCGTCTGGGGGGCGGCGGCGGTGAGGGTGACGCGGGAGAGGCCGATCCCGGCGGCGCAGTTCGTCGACTCGTCGACGCAGATGCCCGAGGGGCTCGCGGCGACGCTGAGATCGAGGGAAGTGGCAGCGGTCGCGGGAGAGGTCGCCGCCGAGCTCGAGCCCGCCGCCGGGGCCGCGCCGACCGGGGCGCCCGCGTTCGACGACGGGGAGATGCGGGTCCCTCCCGAGACGACGAGCACGAAGACGAACGCGCCTAAGATGGCCCCAAAGCCCACCGCGCGCCAGCTCGATCGGCGTCTCAACACGATCATTTTCCCCGACCTCTCTGCTCCATGGTCCGTTCTCCTCTACCTTCACTCCGGCGCACGGCGCGACGACGGCGGGGCCTGGGGGCCCCGGGTCCGGCGTCCGATGACGATGATGGCCGCCGCGACTCCGGCGGCGGCGACCCCGCCGACCGCCGCCCAGATCCAGGCGTTCGCGGGGGTCGAAGCCGCCGATCCCGAGCTCGGCGGCAGCGTGAGGGTGAAGGGCACGGAGGAGACCGCGGCGCCGACCACGACCGCGAGGTGGGCGCTCGAGTAGCCGTTGAGGTTCCCCACGGCCATGTACGATCCGGGGTACGTGGTGGCCTCGAAGCGCCCGTCGGTCCCCGAGACGACGTTCGTGGTCCACGGGGTGCCGTCGGAGGTCGTTCCCGAGATCGTCACGGCGACGTTCGAGAGCGGGAGGCCGCTCAGGCTGTTCACGGCGAGACCGTCCAGGGAGACGGCGGGCGGATAGAGCGAGATCGGATACGCCACGGGGCCACCGGACACGGCTACGGTGAACGTGACGTTGGTGTACGGGGAACCGCCCGACGCGACCAAGGTGTGGGTCCCGTTCGGGAGCTCCACGGAATAGACGCCGTTCGTCCCGCTGACCCCGAGCACGGAACCGTCCTCGGAGATCGACACGTTCGAGAGCGGCGTGCCCTTCAGGCCGTCGCGGACGAGTCCGCTCACGGAGTACGTCTGGTCCGCGAGGAGGAAGTCGACGTTCGTGAGATCGGTGGTCACGTCGACGACCCGGGTCTGGGTGACGTACCCCGGCGCCGAGACCGTCAACGTGTAGTTGCCCCACGGGACCGAGAGCGAGTAGCCGCCGTAGGAGTTCGCCGAAGTCCCGAACCCGCCCGTGGCGGTCACGATGGCGCCCGGCACCCCGAGGCCGGGGTTGGACTCGAGCCGGATCGTCCCCGAGACCGTGTACTCGCGGTTCGGCCCGATCGGGATGAGCAGGAACGTCGGTACGGCGACCGAGGCTCCCGAGAGGAGGGTGACGCGCTGGAACGCCGTCTGGTAGCTGGGCGCCGACGCCTCGAGCTCATACGGCCCCGGCCGGCCGGTGACGATGAAGGTGCCGCCGGACTGCGTTGAGACGGGGGCCGAGCATACGTCGGACCCCCAGGCCTCGCAGGCCACGACGGTGGCTCCCGGCGCCGGCTGGTCGGTGTCCGCCCCGTAGACGGCCCCGGTCGCCGTGCCGTACTGCTGGACGAAGATCACGCCGACCGGGAGCGTCTCCCCGGGGAGGAGGGAGACCGCGAGGTAGGTGTCGTTGTACTCCGTGGCGTTCGCGTCGAGCACGTAGCTCCCGGCGGGCGCCTCGAGGAAGAAGTGCCCGTTGGCCTGGGTGAGGACCGTCGTGAAGCAGGGCCCGACCCCGGATCCCGTGGTCGACGGGGCGCAGAGGCTCGCGTTCGCGCCGACGAGCGCGAGCCCCGAGGGGAGGCCGATGACGGAGCCGACGACGTACGCGTACTGCTGGATGGTGATGACCCCGGCCCAGATCCACTGGTCCGAGACGGACCGGACGAAGGCGGTGGTGTTCGTGACGTAGCCGGGAGCGCTCGCCTGGATGGAGTCCAGCCCCGGCGTGGCGGTGATCCAGAAGAACCCGCTCGAGTTCGTCACGACGCTGAGCGAGCAGTTCGGGGCCGAGGAGGGGCAGACTGACGCGGTCGCCCCGGCGACGGGGAGGGAGTCCGGGTACGAGACGACCCGGCCCGCGACGATGGCGTCCCCCGTCAGGTGGACGGTCTTCGCGACGATCTGGGTCCCATTCTCCACGGCATAGACCGAACGGTTGGCCGAGTACCCGAGCAGGGAGAGCGCGACCGTGTCGCTCGCTCCCGGCGGGGCGTCGATCCGGTACTGGCCGAGGCCGTTCGTCTGGACCCCGGATTTGCCGTAGGGGATTCCCTTGACCGTGAGGCTGACCGAGACCTGCGGGAGCAGGCGCCCGGTCACGGCGTCCTGGACCGTCCCGGTGATCCACCCCCACGGGAGGAGCTTGATCGGCTTCAACGTCGAGTAGCCGGTCGAGTTCGGGTACGTCGTCTCGCTCGCGTTCACCTCCATGGAGAAGTTCGTGGAGGAGTAGTCGGGGGCGGAGACGGTCAGGTGCACATCGCGCTGGCGCGCCGGAAGGCTCGGCGGAACGCTCAGGTTGAGGAAGCCGGCCCCGTTCGCATCGCCCGAGGTCGTCCAGTACGTGGGGGCCCCCCAAAGGTATCCGATCTCGGAGGCCGAGGCGGTCGCGTACGGGATCGGGAGGCTGGTCGAGTTGTCCTCGATCTGGAGATCAGTGTAGCCGTAGTGCTCGAGCGAGATCGGGGCGAGCGTGATCGAGCCCGCCGGGGGAAGCACGTACTGTCCCGTCACGCAGGGGTAGGTGCACTCGTGCCCCCCGGGGGGATTGATGGTTTCGTTGGTCTCGACCCAGCTCCCGAGCCCCCCGGCGGTGATGTTGAGCTGGTAGCTCTGCGGGAAGATCACGACATAGGTGCCCTCGGCCGTCAGCGTCTCGGCCTGGGTCTGGTCGATGGGGTACGTGGTGTCCACGGTGATCTGGTCGTAGCGGACGGGCAGCGTCGCGGCCGAGGTCGCGTTCGCGTCGAGGACCGAGCCCGCAACGATCCCGTAGATGGTCAGAGCGAATAGGGTCGAGAGGGCGGCGCTCACGGTCCCGTTGGTCACGTTGACGTACGTGAGGTTGTCGACGAACCCGTTGGAGGCGGTACCCGGCCCGGACCCGGTCCCGGCGCCCACGACGAGGTCATAGTTTCCGGCGGGCGCCGAGGCGTTGAAGTTGCCGGAGGTCGAGACGACCCCCGCCGGTCCGCAGGAGGAGGCGTCGCTCGTGCAGATCGTGATGGTGGCCCAGCCCGGGCCGAGGCCCATGCCGAGGGTGACCTGGTTCTGCCAGGGGACCGGGCCGATGGTGAGACGTCCGGTGACGGTCGGGAACGGCACGAGGGCGATGGTGCCGAGGCTGACTACGCTCGCGTTGCCGCTGACGTTGAGGAACACGCTCTGGGTGTAGTACCCCGAGATGGTGAACGACAGGATGTACGTACCGACCGGGAGGGAGTCGTTGAACTCCCCGCCCGTCCCCCGGATGGACGAGAGCACGATCGGGGTGGCCCCCGAGTTGGGCGCGGCCACGATCCCGGCGTTCGGGAGTCCGATCCCGAACTCGGCGTCGATCACCCGTCCGATGACCCAAGCTCCGGCAGGCGCCGGAGCGGACGGGGACGACGCCGGGAGCCGATCGCGGAGGGCCGTGGGGGAGCTCCCGCTCGACGAATTTCCCGTCGCCGCCGCGAGCACGATCGTGGGGGCCGTGAAGTTCTCCCCCGGGGTCGTGATGTTGACCCAGGTCCAATCGGTGACGTACCCCGGGGCCGAGGCCTTGACCTCGTACGAGCCGACCGGGTTGGGTCCGGCCGGCGCGGCTCCGTAGTACGCTCCGGCCGTCGAGGTCAGGCCGTCCGAGCCGACGTTGAAGCAGGAGGACGAGCTCGTCACCGCACAGAGCTGCACGGTCGCCTCATAGAGGCCCACACCCGCCGAATCGACCACCTGCCCGTTGACGTAACCGTACGGATTGAGGTAGATCGTCCCGGTCGAATTGCGGTGTTCGACAAAGACCCAGGTCGCGTTCGGTTGGTACTGTGGGGCGGAGGCCGTCACCACGTCCCAGCCGAACGGTGCCGGGGCCGAGAAGTAACCGGTGGCGTTGACGACTCCCGTGCCGCAGATGACGGCGTTCGGAGTGACCCCCGCGGGGCAGACCTCGACCGCCGGAAGGCCGATGACCGGCGTAGAACTGCGCGCCTGGAGCACGCGGCCCGAGACCAGCGCGGTCGTGAGGCCGATGATGTTGGAGCGGTCCTGGTCCGCGCTCGCGAGCGGGAGCGGCAGATCCGGCCACGAGAGCGGGGGGTTGTAAGCCCACGTGTAGTTCTCCGAGGTGTTCGCCGGCGTCACCCGGATCTCGACCGGCCCGGGCGGTGCCGGCACGCAGAAGGTGATCGAGCCATTGGGTGCTCCCGTGGGGCAGTTGTTCGCGTCGAAGAAGCGGTACTGGTTCGCGTAGGAGGCGTCGGATCCGACGCCCGGTCCGCACAGGTTCGGTTCGTCCATCGAGCAGGCCGAGACCGTCCAACCGGTCATGTACGCGGGTGTCACCTCACCCTCGATGTAGGTGCCCGCGAGGAGGTCGAGGCCGCCGTAGTTCGTGATCTCGTCCGGCGTGACGTTGACCCATCCGTAGTTGTCGAACACGGGCATGTCGCCCGGGATTGGCCAGGTCGGGTACCCCGGGATGATGCAGCCGGACTCGTCCGGCTCGACCGTCATGTAGTTCCGTAGCGGGGCCACGAGGATTGTTCCCTGGAGGTCGGGAGGAACGCAGTAGAGCGCGCACAGGGAAGAGCTGACGTTGAACCCGTTGAACGACGAGAGGTAGAGCCCGTCCAGGTTGCAGTTCGAAACGATCGAGTACTGTCCGAGCGGCCAGACCGACGTGGGGTCGTTCTGCCCCTTCTGGACCGGGAGGCCGGTGATGTTCACCCAGAGCTGAACCCCGCCGCTGGGAACGACGTCGACCGTTCCGAGATTCACGGGAGTCGCCCCGGGCCGGGATACGGGGACGATCGCGGTCGTCTGGTTCTCGACGTACCCCGACACGTAGACCGAGACGATGTCGGGCCCCACCGGCGCCTGAGCCTCGGGGTCATCGCCGACGGTGGTTCCCTGGTTGGGGCAGTACCCCGTCGCGCGCGAGCAGACCGTGATCGCCTCCGGAAGGCCCACGATCGCCTGATGGCTCTCGGCGTCGACGACCGTCACGTAGACGTTCGTCATCTTCTCCAGGTACACCGTACCGATGTCGATCGATTGGCCCGACGAGACGTTGACGAACGTCGCGTTCGTCTCATAGGGAGCGTACGTGAAGATGGGACTGAAGGTGATCTCCGACGGGAATGGTGGCACCGCGACCGTGAACGCCCCGGCCCCGTCCGTGTGGGCCGAGGGAGAGGCGACGATCGAGCCGTCGCGGCTGATCGCGGTGACGTTGATCGCCGGCACCGGCTCGTGCGCGGGGTCGTCGCCGCGCACGACCCCCGAGACGAAACCGTCCTCGACGAGCTCGATGGTCCCGACGCTGATGATCCCGCCCGACGTGACGTACGCCCAGGTCCGGTTCGTGAGGAAGTAGGCGTTCGAGATCAAGATCTCGTTCTCGCCGATGGAGGCGTTCACCGTGAACTGGCCGTGGGCCCCCGTCGCGACGGGGACGCATCCCTGCGGAGGGCAGAACCCGGTCACGGGTTCCGCGGAGACCTGCGCCCCCGACACCGGAGAGTGCGGAGGGGCGAACGTAACGACCGTACCGGTGATCTCCCCAGAGGCCGCCGTCCCGGCGGTCGGAGATGAGGATGCGGCGCGGGCGGCCGCTCCGCTCGGAGACGCGATCGAGAAGTTCGACGCGGGAAGGGGAACTCCGTTCTTGGCGGAGGAACGAATCTCTTGCAATCCGGGAGGGGAAGAAGTGTCTTTCAACAGGTTCTGGACCGTGGTGTGGGGCTGACCCGCGGGGTTCTCGCCGGGGATGCCCGACGCGGGCGGCGCGGTCGCCGCGGTCGGCACGGGGGTCGTGGGGTTCGAGGAGGCCGGAACGGACGTGGCGGCGTTGGGACTGGAGCCTCCGGAAGTGAGGAGCGCGGAAGCCCCGGGCGCGGCCATCAACACCGCCACGAAGCTGGCCATCAGGACCGCGAACACATGCATGCGATGACTCCGCAGGCCCCCCCAACGACCGACGGTCCGAACGACCGTGGGACGCGACCCGAGCCCAAGCGTCGCACTGAGACCCCTACCGGAGTCGAGCATCCCGGCGAAACCTCCAGAAGGGGTCGATGCGGTGGACCCTTTTAGAGTTGCGGCGACATCGGCGGGGGTTGGCTCTCAATCGAGGGGTACGTTCGACGCAGACTCTGTCTCGTTTCCCGGCCCGTGCCCCCGATCGGGTCGAGGGAAGCCTCGGAGCCGCCGGATCGGTCCCGTTCGCGACGAATTGCCCGCAAGTCGTCGGGAGGGTTTATCTCCCCGAGCGATTTGCGCGGGGTCGAGTCGAACCGGATGGACGTCACGCTCTACGCGATCGCGCTCGCCGTCTTCGCCGTCCTCTACCTCGCGATCGGAGTCTTCCTCGCGTTCACGCTGATCATCACGCTACTGATCCTGTTCGCGTACCTCGTGATCCGGTACCGTGACCTTCCGGACAACTATCCCCACTCCGCCACGGACGCGATCACGACGATGATCTTCATCGGGATCACTTGGGCGATCTTCACCTTCGTCGCCGACAAGAATCCGTTACCGTTCATCGGCTCCGGGCTCACCTACACGAACCAGGCCGCGGTCCCATTCGACACGATCCTCGCGATCGGGTTCGTGGTGGCGATCCTGTTCCTCGGCGTGTTCGCCTTCCTGGCGGGTCGCCGCGAGTCCCAGATGGGACCCGCGCCGGCCAACGAGCCCCCGAAGCAGGGCGTCGGCGCCGGGTAGACCCAAGCCCCTTGCGGCCGGTGAGCCTCGGCTCCCGGGGGGTTCGAGATGCGGTTGTCGGGATTCGAACCCGAGTAGGTAGCTTGGGAAGCTACCGTCCTAACCACTAGACCACAACCGCGCGGGGTTACCGGGAAGGCGGGGGCCTCATACGCTTTGTGCGGTCGGCGATGCTTCAGAGGTGAAGACCGACCGACTCCGATGGGATCGTCGGCGCCGTCGCGAGGAGGTCCGCGTTCGAGACCAGGCGCTCCGCGAGCTGGCTCGCGAACCCGGCCTTCTGCAGGATCCGCCGAGCTCGTGGCAGATCGTTCGCGCAGAGGCCGACCAGCGACTGGTTCCCCTCGCGGGCGACGAGGATCGCCACGCTCTGGATGTTGACCTTCTCCCGGGCGAGCGCCTCGAGGACTCGGAGGAAGCTCCCCGCCCGGTCCTCGAGCCGCACCGCGATCATCTCGCGGACCTCGACCGGGTAGCCGGCCTGGGCGAGGAGGCCCATCGCCCGGTCCGGATCGTTGACGACGAGGCGGACCCGCCCCCGCCCGGCCGCGGAGTCGACGCTGATCGCGGCGAGGTTGATCCGTTCCTTGGCGAGCGTGCGGGCGACCCCCGCGAGCGCCCCGGGGCGGTTCGGCAGCGTGAGGGAGATCTCTCGGAGCGACATCGGTGGGGCGTCGCTAGACGCGACCGGACTAAAGGCTCTCGGTCGGGACGACATCACGGAAAACTCGGCCGCGCAGATATTTATACCCGAAGCCGGCCTAATTCTCGCTGCTCGAGGGCCAACGGAGCCCCGGCGCGGTCCGTCTGATGGGGGGAAGGAACAGGTCGACCGCCCGTCGTCGCTACCGTCGCTCGCGACGCCTAGGCGCGAACGGTCGTGGCGTGGTCGCGGTCATCGGGACGCTCCTCGCGTTGCTCGTCTTCTTCGCGCTCTTCGGGG
Source organism: Thermoplasmata archaeon (assembly GCA_030038095.1). Classification (GTDB taxonomy): domain Archaea; phylum Thermoplasmatota; class Thermoplasmata; order Lutacidiplasmatales; family UBA184; genus Lutacidiplasma. The sequence goes on from JASHPK010000024.1 coordinate 14,091, forward strand.
TCTTCCTCACCCAGTACCTCCCGGTGTGGATGGCCGACAACGAGTCGCAGTTCACGAGCCAGGCCGCGGGGGCGTTCGCCCAGTTCAAGTCGGACGTCGACCTCCAGTACTCCATCGGCGGGCCGGCCGTGATGGGCAACCCGTTCGTCCTGGCCTCCCAGGGGGTGCCGCTCCTCGCCCAGCCGACCGAGGCGACCCTCGCGTTCCTCCCCACCCAGTGCCCGCCGCAGCCCGTGACGGTGGGGTCGACGACGAGCTCCTACTCGTTCTACACCTCCACCCTCCTCCCCTCGGGCAAGACGATCGGTCAGCCGGTGAACCAGTACCACTGCACGTTCGAGAACGTCTCGATCGGCTACGGTCCGGGCGGGATCGGGACCCCGTACTACCAGCGGGTCGCGAGCGGGGCGCTCGAGATGTACCTGCCGAACCGCTACTATAACGCGGAGACGTACTATTACGAGGACGACGGGGTCATCCAGAGCCAGACGGGCGGCTACCAGATCATGCTCTACGCGCCTCCGTTCAACATCACGACCCTCGCGAGCAACACCACGATCTCGGTGAGCTTCCTGCAGACGTTCGGCAACACGTCGACGATCGTCGGTCAGGGCTCGCAGGAGCTCTACTCGCACCTGCGCTACACGCAGTTCCTCACGTCGAATGGGAAGTACAACAGCACCTCGCGGTCCTACCTCAACACGAACTTCTCGATCGAGATCGGGACCCAGTTCCCGTGCGCGTGGTACTCGTTCTTCCACCACCAGATGAACGTGAGCGGGCTCCCGGCCTCCGACTACACCCTCACCGCGAACGGAACGGCGGCCTATCCGTCGACCTGCATCAACTCGAACGGCATCACCTCGATCGTCTGGCTCAAGGTCACGGCGTTCGTCGTCGACTACGTCCGGATCTACTGGGCGGGGATCACGATCTCGACGAACATCGGAGGGACGTAGCCGTGTCGAGCAGCCCGCTCCGCGTCAAGATCCCCCGGGCGCCCCCGCCCGGCGCGGAGCCGACCTCGCCGCTCGCGGCCCCGGCGCCGAGGCCGCTCGAGAGCCCGACCGCCGTGCCCGGGACGTTCATCACCGCGATGCCCACCCTCCTCGAGCCGACGATGCGGGAGGTCGAGGTGCGGGCCGTCAACCCCCCCTACTCCTACTCCCGGGTCACGTACAACGACCGGAACAAGGAGTACCTCTACGAGGCGATCGAGCCCCAGCTCTCCCCGCACGAGAAGAGCCTGGTCGACCACCTGAAGTCGACGCTCTCGAAGATCCTCGGGAGCGACGTCGGGAACCTGTCGACCGCGGACAAGCGCGCGTACCTGCGCGGGGAGGCCGAGGAGTACTTCCGCAGCCGCCAGATCACGCTCTCCCCGCTATCGCTCGAGCGGATCGTCTACTACGTCCTCCGCGACTTCGTCGGCTACGGCCCGGTCGACGCGCTGATCCTCGACCCCGAGGTCGAGGACATCTCGTGCGACGGCGTCGAGGTGCCGCTGTTCATCTTCCACGCGAAGTTCGAGTCGGTGAAGACGAACGTCGTCTTCGCCGATGAGGAGTCGCTCAACTCGTTCATCGTCATGCTCGGCCAGCGGTGCTCGAAGGCGGTGAGCGTCTCCGCGCCGATCCTCGACGGCACCACCCCCGAGGGCCACCGGATCCAGGCGACGTACGCCCGCGAGGTGACGACGCGGGGGGCGAGCTTCACGATCCGACGCTTCAAGGAGCGGCCGTTCACCCCGGTCGACCTGATCCTCATGGGCAGCTCGAACGAGGAGATGGTCGCCTATTTCTGGCTCGCCGCGGAGCAGGGCGAGTCGGTGATCATCTGCGGCGGCCCGGCCGCCGGGAAGACGAGCACGCTCAACGCGATCGCGCTGTTCATCCCGCCGACCTCCAAGATCGTCTCGATCGAGGACACGCGCGAGGTGAACCTGCCCCACGAGAACTGGATCCCGGGCGCGACGCGCAGCGGGACGGGCGACCGGGGCTCCGACGGCAAGGCGGCGGGGGAGGTCGATATGTTCGACCTGGTGCGCGCGGCCCTGCGGCAGCGGCCGAACTACATCATCGTCGGCGAGGTCCGCGGCAAGGAGACCTACACGATGTTCCAGGCGATGGCGACGGGCCACACGACCTACTCGACGATGCACGCCGACAGCGTGAAGTCGATGGTCAACCGCCTCGAGAACCCGCCGATCAACACCCCGCGGATCCTGTTGAGCGCGCTCAACAACGTCGTGATCGAGATCCAGGCGCGGACGGAGAAGGGCGTCGTCCGCCGCCTAAAGCAGGTCCTCGAGATCGTCGGCTTCGAGCCCGAGACGAACGAGCTCATCACCAACACGGTCTACGAGTGGGACCCGGCGACCGACGGGTTCGTGTTCAAGGGCCACTCGTTCCTCTTCGACAAGATCATGGAGGTCAAGAACTACACGACGGACGAGATGGACGCGGAGTTCCAGCGCCGGACCGCGGTCATCCACTACCTCGTGCAGAACAAGATCACGGACTACCGGCAGCTCTGGCGGACGATCGCGCAGTACTACAAGGACCCGACCGAGGTCATGAACCTCATCCAGGCCCGCGCGCAGCCGAAGGGGGCCTAGGCGCGATGGCGGCGACCCCGACCGCCGCGGCCGGCACCCCCGTCCGCACGGTCCGCTTGAAGCGCGGCGAGCAGCCGACGCACTCGACGCTCTCGGCCTTCCAGCGGTGGGCCTGGCGCATGTTCCGCGGCCGGGTCCTCGCGCGGCCGCCCGACCCTTCCCTCGAGGAGAACCTCCTGAAGGCGCACATGCGCGTGCGCGCGGACGAGTACATGGCGACCGTCTACGCGACGACGCTCGTGGCCGGGGTGGCGCTCGCGGCCGTCGGGGTCGTGGTCGGGGCCCTCTTCTGGCTCTCGGGCTCGGCCTTCCTCGGGATCGGCATCGGCATCGCGCTCCCGGTCCTCGGGCCCCTCCTCACGTTCCTGCTGCTCGCGGGGATGCCCGCCTCGAGGGCGAAGGAGCGGGGCCGCAAGATCGACCGGCGGATCAGCCCGGCGATGAGCTTCGTGAGCGCGATGAGCTCGGCCGACGTGAACGTCGACCAGATCTTCAAGGAGCTCGGACGGCAGAAGATCTACGGAGAGGTCGCGGAGGAGGCCGCCTGGATCACGCGCGACACCGAGCTCCTCGGCGTCGACATCCTGACCGCGATCCGCAACGGCGCGCAGCGCAGCCCGTCGAAGCGGTTCCAGGACTTCCTGCAGGGGGTCGTGACGACCGCGACGAGCGGCGGCCAGCTCAAGCCCTACTTCCTGCAGAAGGCCCAGCAGTTCGAGCAGGAGAACAAGCTCGAGAACCTGCAGCGCGTGGAGACGATGGGTCTCCTCGCGGAGACATTCGTGACGGTCGTCGTGGCGTTCCCCCTCTTCCTCGTGATCATCATCGCGATCTTCGCGATCATCGGCGGCGGCGGGGCGTTCATGATCGAGATCCTCTGGGGGATCGTCCTCGCCCTGATCCCGCTCGCCCAGTTCGGGTTCATCTTCTTCATGTACACGCTGGCGCAGGAGATGAACTAGAGAGCCATGGCGACGGCGAACGCCCCCGTAACGGTCCGCAAGGTCAAGGCCCTCGCGGCCCCCGAGCTCCGCGTCGACGAGGAGGGCCTCTCGCGCGAGATGATCATCTTCATCGCGAGCGCCGTCGTCGCGGTCGCCTTCTACGTCGTCGCCGCGATGAACTACCTCGGCACGTTCACGATCCTCCTGCGACCCGGCGAGTCGGCCGGGGCGAACCCGGCGATCGACTTCTTCGTCCTCGGCACGCTCGTCCTGATCGCCCCGTACGGCTTCACGATGAGCGCGAAGCTCCGCCGGATCTCGAAGATCGAGGAGCGCCTGCCCGACTTCCTGCGCGACGTCTCGGAGGCCGGCCGCTTCGGGATGACCCTCCCCGACGCGATCGTGGTCGCGAGCTCGGGCCGCTACGGCCTCCTCACGGACGAGATCAAGAAGATGGCGAGCCAGCTCGAGTGGGGGGTCCCGGTCGCGACCGCGCTCCGCCTGTTCGAGGAGCGCGTCCCGACCCCGCTCGTCCAGCGGGTCGTCTCGATCGTGACCCGGGCGAACGAGGCCGGCGGGAACGTCGCGGACGTCCTCACGATGGTCGCGCACGACACGCGCGAGGCCCAGCTCTCCGCGTCGGCGCGGCAGATCTCGATGCTGACCTACGTGACGGTCATCTACATCTCGTTCTTCGTCTTCCTCGTCACGATCTACATCATGGCGGCGGTCTTCCTGCCGCAGATGATCACGGCGGGCCAGGGGATCGCCTCCTCGTCGCTCTCGGGCGCCGGGGCCGTCACCCTCGCGTTCAACTTCGTCCCGGTCCTCTTCCTCGCCTTCATGGTCGCCGTCATCGTCCACGCGATCGGGGACGGGATCATGGCGGGCGTCCTCTACAACGGGCGCCTCGCCGAGGGCCTCCAGCACGCGACGCTCATGCTCGCGATCGGCTGGCTGATGATGCGGTTCGTCGTCCCGATCTTGAACGTGTAGGGAGGGAGGAGATCGAGCATGGCCGGGGAAGCGGTCGAAGCCCCGATTCCGGGCGAGGACGAGACGGCGGCCGCCCCGAAGAAGCGCGGCGGCGGGTTCTTCTCGCCGTGGCTCCGGATGGGGGCCGCGATGCGGCGGCGCTCGAACGCGCCGCGCCCGGTGAAGCTCGCCCGCCTCGGCGTCTCGGGCCAGGGCCGGGAGGGGGAGACGACCCCGATCCCCGCCTTGAGCGACCCGCAGCTCAAGGAGCTCGACCTCGCGCCGATCCGCCCGGGGTTCTCGTTCGTGCGGGTCACCTACCACAACGGCCGCAACGAGTACCTCTACGAGGTGATCGAGCCGCCTCTCTCCCCGATCGAGAAGGAGCTCACGGACCGGCTGCGGACCGTGCTGATCGACAGTTTCGAGCCGCTGCCCGAGCACGACCCGGACACGAAGCAGCGCGAGCTCCGGCGCATGGTCGACGACCAGCTCCTCGAGTGGGAGCTCTCCCCCGGGCCGACGACGAAGGGGCGGATCCTGTACTACCTCGAGCGGGACTTCTCCGGCTACGGGATCGTGGAGGTCCCGATGACCGACGCCGAGGTCGAGGACATCTCGTGCGACGGGGTCGGCATCCCGCTCTACATCTACCACCGGAAGTACGGCTCGATCCGCTCGAACCTGAAGTTCGCGACCGCGAAGGAGCTCGACGACTTCGTGATCTGGATCGCGCAGCGCTCCGGTAAGCACATTTCCGTCGCGAGCCCGATCCTCGACGCGACCGTCCCGGACGGCTCGCGTCTCCAGGCGACCCTCGGGACCCACGTGACGAAGCGCGGGAGCTCGTTCACGATCCGGCGCTTCCGGGACAACCCGTTCACGCCGGTCGACCTGCTCAAGTTCAAGACGATGAGCCCGGAGATGATGGCGTACCTCTGGATCGCCATCGAGAACGGCCAGTCGATGATGGTCTGCGGGGGCACGGCGAGCGGGAAGACGACCACGCTCAACGCGACGCTCCTGTTCATCCCGCCGCAGATGAAGATCGTCTCGATCGAGGACACGCGCGAGCTGAACCTCCCGCACGAGAACTGGGTCCCGTCCCTGACGCGCGCCGGCTTCGGCGCGAAGAACTTGACGAGCGGGAAGGCCCCGGGCGAGATCGACATGTTCGATCTCCTCGCGGCCGCGCTCCGACAGCGCCCGCAGTACCTGATGGTCGGGGAGGTGCGCGGCGCGGAGGCGTTCATCGTCTTCCAGGCGATGGCCACGGGGAAGACGTGCTACACGACGTTCCACGCGGAGAGCGTGAGCGCGATGGTCCACCGGATGGAGAACCCTCCGATCTCGCTGCCGCGCTCGCTCGTCTCGGCGCTGAACCTCGTGCTCCTCCA
>JASHPK010000025.1 GCA_030038095.1 Thermoplasmata archaeon
CCCCTTCGGCCGGGGCGGCAGTACCCACCGAGAAAGCACTGCCGGGTCCTGGCTCTCGTTGTGCCGCCGCCGGGACCAGGTCGCGGCCTTTCGATCCGGGCCGGCGGTGCGCGAGCCTTCCCGCCGGGGGCCGGCAGAGTCAAGCGCGTTTCACGGCACGGCTAACCAGCGCCGTCGACCATGCGGTAGCGCGGTGCGTCATGCGAGCGGATGGGCAGCGATTGGACGGGTTCCGGACGGTCCTTAAGGACGGCCGCGACCACACCGTGACCGTAGACCTCCCACGCGACGAGGGAGGCGAAGACCTCGGGCCTTCGGCGCTCGAACTCTGCGTCATGTCCCTCGCCGGATGCATCTCCACCATCTTCGCACTGATTGCGGCGAAGCGGCGGCTCACGGTGGGGACCACTTCGATCGGCCTCGAGGCGACCCGAGCTCAGGACTCCCCCACGATCACCTCGGTCCGGGGGGAGCTCCGGGTGACGACCGACGCCCCGCTGGCGGAGGTGAACGCCGCTCTCCGCCTGACGCTGCGCACCTGTCCGGTGGGGGTCATCTTCGAGCGGGCGAACATCCCGGTCCACGTCCGTGCAGTGGTCACCCCGCCTGCGTCGGGCGCGGTGCCCGTGCCGGCCCGATGAGGACGGCCGAATCCCAGCACCCTCGGCGGCCCCACCCCGGTGGGCGATCGTGGGCTCTTCGGGCCCGGGCGGTGACTCACGCCCGGGCCCCGCAACCTCCGGTCCCCTCTAGGTCACCTTGAACGTCGCGGGAGCCTGCGGTCCGCCTACCTCGGTCGCGCTCACGGAGGTGCCCGACGTTCCGCTCGTCCCCGCGAGGGTGCACGTGAACTTGCCCGCGCCGCTCGCCGCCAGCCCTCCACCGACCGAGCAGCTCGAGCTCGTCACGCCGTGAAAGACCAGGCCCACCGTACTCGAGACCGGGAACCCGGCGCCCGTGATCGTGACGGTCGCACCGATGGGACCCTGCTTCGGGCTGACGGTGATCTGTCGGTTCCATCACGTAGGCAGAGCCGCGGGGCGATTACTGGGCGGTTCCGCAGCGGGGCGACCCACCCGCAACCCGGGTCCGAATCGCGAGCGGGAGGGCGATCCCTCGTGCCCCGCATCGGACCACCTCGCATTCGGGATGGGCCCGGACGGATTTGAACCGTCGACCGACCGGTTATGAGCCGGCCGCTCTAGGCCAGGCTAAGCTACGGGCCCAACTCGAGAGCTCGGGAGGCGCCGCCGAGCGGAGTCTCCGGCGAACGGAGGAGGCCCGCCCACCGTTTGAACCGCTGACCTTTCGGTTAACAGCCGATCGCTCTGCCACTGAGCTACGGCGGCACCGGGGCGGCCGAGCCGGCATCGCTCTAATAGCCTTTCCGACCGGACGGCGACCGGGCCTCGTGCTCGGCGGCCCGTTGCTTCAGGTGCTGGATGAGGTCCTGCATCCGTTCGAGCGATCGGTTGAGGTCGGCCCAGAACTCTCTCGCCTTCTCGGTCACCACGGCCCCGTCCGCCGAGGGCTGGATGACGCCTTCCCGCTCGAGGAGGTGGAGCGAATACCGGGTCTTGTGGATGGGGAGGTGGAGCGCCTCCGAGAGCCGTATGATGCCGATCGGAGGGCTCTTCGCCAGCTTCTCGAGGATGTCGACGTTCCGCACGAGGAGGTCGAGCTCCTCCTCGATGCGATCGACGAGCTGGGCGGCGTCGGACGCGCCCTCCACGTCCGGCACGGGCGAGGGTTCCGGGGGTTTATCGACCGGCATAAGCGGTATCCCCGAGCCGGCCACGCTTACTTGAACGTTGTCGGTACCGGACGGTGTGGTTTCCCCGAGTTCACGACCGAGGGGCGGAAGGCTCGGAGGTCCCGAGCCGGTTCCCTCGGAGTCCGAACGGAACGGCGCACCGGCGATGGGGGAGGCGGTCGCGCTCTCCGAGAAGATTCCTCGCCTTTCTTGGCCTGTGCACGCGAGACGCACGATTGCCCCGACCGCCGACCCGAGCCGTCCACTACTCCATGGCGACGTGACGGTCGGGCGAGCGGTATCGCGCGGGCGGTTCCCACAGCTCGATGCGGTTCCCGTCGGGATCGGTGACCCAGCCGAATCGACCGTACTTCGACTGCTCGACCCGATCGTCCACCGAGGCTCCTGCCTTTCGGAGCTGGGCGAGGAGCCGGTCCAAGTCGCGGACCCGGTAGTTCACCTGCGCGGTCGGCTCGCCCGGTCCCCAGGATCGGTCGTGATCGTCCAGCACCGCCCACAGGGTATGCCCGACGCGAGTGGGGTCCCGCGCCGATCGCCACCTCCAGACCGCGACGCGATCCTTCTCGGAGATCCCGAGACGGTCCCGATACCACGCGGCGAGCCGTTCGGGCCGTTTCGATCGGAGGAAGATGCCTCCGATGCCGGTGACGCGCGCCTCGCTACGCCCTGACTTCTTCCTCGGCATGCCACGGCTCCGAATCTCGAGCCGAAGCTCACTCGCCCTGTTTAACTCCCTCGGCGAGTCGTTCGAAGGCGCTTCCCGCGCGGGCGAGTGGGGCCGACGCGGGGAAGGACGATCGAGGGTCCACCAAGTATCCGAGAGGTTGGCGCGACCTTATACGCTAACTAAACTTAATCAGATTACAAAATGATAGCGTTGTCCGGTGCTCCGCGCTTCGCAGGCCAGAGTCGACCGGAGCCGATCGGGATCCGCGGTCGCGAGGCGGGAGGGCGCTCTCCATGATCCGGGTGGGGATTATCCTCGGGAGCACGCGCCCGGGTCGACTCGGAGAGTCCGTCGCTCGCTGGGTCTACGAGATCGCCCGCCGCCGCACCGACGCCGAGTTCGAGCTGGTCGACCTCAAGGATTATCCGCTCCCGCACCTCGATGAGCCGATCCCGGCGTCGGTCGGCCAGTACTCCCAAACCCACACCAAGGCGTGGGCGAAGAAGATCGCCTCCCTCGACGCGTTCGTCTTCGTCACGCCGGAATACAATCACGGTCCCTCGGGCGTGCTCAAGAACGCCATCGACTTCCTGTACGCGGAGTGGAACAACAAGGCGGCCGGCTTCGTGAGCTACGGCAGCGCGGGCGGGATCCGGGCGGTCGAGCACCTGAGGCTCGTCATGGCCGAGCTCCAGGTCGCGGACGTCCGGGCCCAGGCGTGGTTCTCGATCTTCACGGACTTCGAGAACTTCCGCACGTTCCGACCCGACCCCTCCAAGGAGAAGTCGGTCCACACGATGTTGGACCAGGTCCTCGCCTGGGGCACCGCTCTTCAGTCCGTGCGCCGGCCCCTGGCGTCCGTGATCGCCTGACCTGAGGGACGCCGGTCCGGGCGAGTGCTTGGTGGGCGGCCGGGCACGTCCGCGTTATTCCCCCGCGCAGGAGGCGACCTCCGCTTCGAGGGCCGGTCGCGCCTTCGAACGAAGGCGCTTTCCGGTCCCGTGACGGAGGGAGCCCCCGCCGGCACGAGCCGCGAAGCGGCGGTGGTGCGGGCGTCCCACGAAGCCCGCTCCGGTCCCGCTTCATAGGTCCACCGCGATATCCACCGCGGGCCGGTCCCGGCCGGGCAGATGACGGAGCGGTTTAACGTCGCGATCCTCGGCACGGGGCTCTTCGGGGCCGCGCTGGCCTATCATCTCGCTCGCGACCGGTCCCAGCGGGTCGTCGCTCTCGACGCACCTCCGAATCCCGACCGGCCGAACGCCACGGCGACGAGCGCCGGGATCCTTTCCGTGCAGGGTTGGGATCCCTGGGACCTCGCCATCGTTCGCGAGAGCGCTCGCGAGTACCGCGACCTCGTGGAATCGGAAGGGGCCGCGCTCCTCCGACGCGACGGGGGTCTGCGGGTCGCCCGGACGGAAGAGGGGGCACGCTGGCTGGAGCGGGTTCGACGCGTGCTCGCCCGAGCCGGTAGCGAAGCGCGATGGGTAGGGCCCGGAGAGGTCCGGGAGTTGCTGCCGTTCGCCGATCTAGGCGATGCAATCTCGGCGCTCTTCACTCCCGACGACGCGACCATTTCCCCTCCCGAAACCCAGGCGGCCTACCTGCGAGCGGCCGCCCGATCGGGAGCGGTCGTTTCGCCGCTTCCGGGACCGGCCCGCATCCTCCCATCGAACGAGGGCGGGTGGTCAATTGAAACGCCGCGGTCCGTCACCGCTCGAACGCTCGTCATCGCGTCAGGAGCCTGGTCCAAGGCGGTCCTCGGCTCGCTCGGTCACGCCCTGCCGCTCGCCCCGTTCCGCGCCCAGGCCCTACAGCTCCGGCCCCGACCCCTGCTCGCTCCGTTCCCGACCCTGCACGACCTCGATCTGAGCCTGTACGTCCGGTCCGGTCCGTTCGGCCGCCTCGTCGCGGGCGACGGCAACAGTACCCGGGAGCAGGATCCGTTCGACTGGAATCCGTCCGCCGACCCGGTGTTCGTCGACGCGACCGTGGACGCGCTCTCGGGCGTGTTCCGCGAACTCGGGTCGATTCGCGTCGAGTCGGCGCGGGCGGGACTCTGCGTCGCATCGCCCGACCGCTTCCCCTTGGTCGGCCGGGTGCCGGGGACGGCGGACCTCGTCATCGCGTGCGGGTTCAACGGCCTCGGCACGATGCGGGCGGCCGGTCTCGCGCGACGGCTCGCCGACGCCCTCCGCACGGGGGACTGGGCCCCCCTCGGACCGGCGGACCCGGCTCGGTTCTCCCTTCCCGCCCCGCCCTTCGACCCTCGACCCGAGTTCCCTCTCGAGGCGACGGGGTCCGAGACCGAGGCGATCGACGAGCCCCGGCCCGGCCAGGACCGCCCGGCCTCTTCGTTCGAACGTTCCTGGGACGACCTCGGGCTCCGCGTCCTCTCGGGACCCGACGACGTCGACCGGCTTCGGTGGACCTCGCTCTCCGACTGGTTCGATCCGTTCCTTCCGCTGTTCGCGAGGGACGCCTTGCGAACCGGGGGGAGCGTGGAGGTCGCCGAGGAAGAGGGGGCCGTCCGCGGCCTCCGGCTGTTCGGCTCGAGCGAAGGGGTCGGCTCGGGGTTCACCCGGGAGCGTCGGATCGCTGAGCGGTTTCTCGAACGCATGGACGAGGTGGGTCTCTACCTCGAAGAACCGTGGCGGCCCGGAGGTCAGCCGATCGAGGTCTTCGCCGCCGATCTCAGGGACTGGGCGGCGCGGGAACGACTTCGGAATCCGGTCCGCCTCGGCCAACGCGAGGACCTCGGAGGAATCCGACTCCTCATGCGGGCCGAGCTCGGCCCCGGGGTCGATCCCTGGCTCGCGACGCTCCCGCGCCCGGAGGAGACCGCGTTCCTCTGCGAGATCGACGGACGGATCGTGGGAGTCAGCTGGCTCTCTCGCGTCGGGCCGTTCGCCCGGGGTCACTCGTTCGTCGTGCATCCGAGGTTCCGAGGTCTCGGGATCGGGACCGACCTGCTCACCGCCCGGATGCTCTGGCTCGAGCGGACCGGCGCGCGGTGGGTCGTCAGCGAGATCTACGATGGCAACGCCGCCTCGAGGAAGGCCGCCGAACGGGCCGGCATGGCGCGCGTCGGGGAGATGTTCCACTTCCGGCCCCCGTCGGGAGGGCGGGGAGCCGCTACGTCCGGGCCGCCCCGCACTGCGGGCACGTCGTCAGGGTCGAGTCGATGAGGGTTCCGCAGTACTGGCAGGGGACTTTCACCGTCTCCCGGATCACCACCTGCTGGACCGCGGGCTGATCGCGCGGAATGAGGTTGATGGGCGCCGGGGGCGCGTAGGTCGGCATCGTACCGGGAGCGGGCATCGTCGGGTGACGAGGGAGGGCGGGGCCCCGACGCCGGCGTCTCGCGAGGACGAGCGCGATGACGAGCAGCACGATCACGACGACCCCGATCACGACGACCGGAAGCAGCCAGGAGGGCGAGGACGAGCTCGACGGCGAGGAGGTGGACGGAGCCGGTGCCGGGGTCAGGGGGAAGGTCGTCGCCGTATCGGTCAACGTGTCGGTGTACGTGAATCCGTCGCCCACACCGTCCGAGTCGACCTCGGTGACCACGTACCCCACGATGTAGCCGGTGCCGGGATCGAAGTACGCCTTCCAGTTGTAGTTCGCGGTGAACTTCCCGTACGCGTCGTTCCGCTGGTAGCTCCCGTTGCCCTCGGCCAAGATGGTCGACACGTACCCCGTCGAGCTCGAGGCCATCGGAAACGGATGATCGGTCGACACGACCGTCATCGGCGAGTTCAACAGCGAGAAGGAGGCGCCCCGCGGGAGGCTGTTGTTCATGTAGAACCAGACGAGCGGGTTCGTGTAGCCGGTCTGGTTGTCCGTCCCCGCCACGTAGAGGAACGTCTCCGCCGAGAAGGAGAAGGTTCCGCTCTCCGACCAGGGATAGTGCGCGCCCAAGCTGTTGTGATAGGTGCCGGACGCGGCGTACGAAGCGCTCTCGGTCCCGTTCGGCTGGACGGCCGTCACGGCGATCGAGCCGTTGTAGTAGCCGGCATCGGTATAGCTCGAATAGTTCCCCGTGCCGTTCGTGACGAAGATCGTCTCCGAGTAGGCGAACCGGTCTCCGGCGTGCGGAACGTAGTGACCGGTGACGCTCGGAGCGGCTCCGGCGGGGACGAGCAGGATCGACAGGAGGGCGAGCGCGGCCCAGCTCGAGGCGGAGCTCATCCGCCGAACCCTCCGGCCCAGCCCCCCGCGCCCACGGTGTGGATGTGTCCCGGGTGGACCCCGCCGATCGCGCTGAAGGTCGAGTAGTAGCCTCCGTGCACGACGAAGACGGGGATCCAGAGCCGGGGCGAGGCGTTGTAGTAGGAGAAGCTCGGATAGCTCGCGGCGCTCACCTGCGTGGGGTCGAGCTCGTTGACGCTGCGCACCTCGACGCCGTGAATGGTCCGCACGGCGAGCGTGATCAGCTCGGCCTGCGACATCGGCCCGGTGCGCTGTCCCAGGATCTCGTAGGCCTTCTCGAGGAGGTTCAACGTCTCGTTCGCCTCCAGTACCGGGATCGAAGCGAGGATCGCGGCCGCGACCAGGGGGTACTCGAGGTACGCGCCGACGCCCCGGGCGAGGATGGCCATCTTCGTTCCGACCGTCTCCGACGGAAGGTCGGAGGCCGTCAGGTACGCGGAGGAGAGCTCCGTATCCTCGCTGATGGAGTAGTTCCAGGAGGCGAAGAGCGCCTTGAGCTTCGAGAACGTCGCGGCGAGGTCGTCATACGGCTTGTTCACGACCGCGAGGAGCGCCGCCGACTCGAACGAGGGAGTCAGCCGAAGGAACTGGCCGAGTGGATCGATCGCGTACGTCCCATCGGCGCGGCGTCCCGAGAAGAGGATCGCGGCCACCCCCGTGGCGGATTCCTCCGGGACCCCGGCCTGCTGGACCTCGGGAAGGAGTTTCGAGAGCTCGCCGATCGAGCCCGGGATCGGTTGGCCGACCCCGGCGAGGACCTCGGCGGCCAGCAGCCGGTTCTCCACGTTCTGGGAGAGCGACCCGACCGCGTGATAGGCATCGAGGAAGTTCGCGATCTTCGCGCCCGCGTCCCCCTTCTGTTTTGCGAGGCCGATGGCGACGGCCCAAAGATAGGTATCGTCGACACCCGATAGGTTTCGGGCCAGATTGAGATGGAAGGCCCCGGCCCGGTCCACGATCCCCCCGAGCTCCGCGTCGACGGCCTTCGCCTGCGTCCAGTAGGAGGCGAACGGCTGGTCCCCGACCCGGTAGAGCGCGGCGGCGAGGTCCCGCAGCGCGACGCGGCCCGCGGTGGTGATCGCGATGAACCGCCCGTCGTACGGGCTCATCAGATCGAGCTCGCTCTTCTTGACGAGGAGCCGCTGGAAATCCGCCTCGCGCTTCGCGAGGTCCGCCTCGATGGCCTGGAGCGCGGCCTGCTCCTCATGGAGCCGATCGACCGCCGACTCCTCCCGGTCGACGCCCTGGAGGTGGAACAGGATCGAGTGGGTCCGACGAGTGTCCGTCGCTTCGGCCTCGGCCGCCTCGGCGCGTCGGGCTTCCTCGTCCTGGATCGCCTTCTGCGCGGCCTCGAGCTGGGAGACCTCGAGCTCGAGTTGCTTGACCTCGTCCGCGGTCAGGAGGTCGACGAGCCCGAGCGTCTGAAGTTGCGCGAGGTCCGCATCGGAGATCGGACCCGGCACGGCTCGGGCGTTGACGCCCTGGAGGAACGCGCCGATGTGACTGCAGTCGGTCATGCTATCGGTCCACGAGCGGGAATTGGGTATAAAGGCCCTCGTCGCCGAGGGAGTTCCGGATCTCGATCACGCACTCGTCCGAAGTGATCCGCGGCCGAACGTACCGGTCCGCCGCGAGGGCGCGATCGAGCAGCGAGACGAACTGCTCCTTCCGGGAGACCACGCCCCCGAATCGACGGGCGCGCTCCTGTTCGATCTGCTCGTAGGCGAAGAGGAACTCGTAGAGCGAGCGGTAGATTTGATCCTCGATCCGCTCCCGAACGGCCTCGCGGTCCACGCCCTCCTCCTCGATGCCCTCGAGGTCGACGAAGAATACGGTACCGTCCGGGGCGATCACCGCGTCCTTGTCCAGCCAGACGTCGTGGAAGTCGAGGCCGTAGTAGCGTCCGTTCGCTGCGTCGACTCGGAGGGTTCGCGGGAAGAGGGTAAGGAGCGGAATCGTCGACCGTAGGAAGGCGACTTCGAACGCGAGCGCCTTCCCGGGGGAGTCGACGCCGAACCGATCGAAGACGTCTCGGGCGCCCGTCCCGATCGTGCTCCGGGCGTGGAAGTAGATCCGCACGTTCGACGGCACGAGCCGGAGCTCCTCGACGATCGGCGCGCGGAACCGCCGGAACCAGTGCAGGGAACGGACCCGCTCTTCCAGCTCGGGCGGAAAGTGGGCGATCTTCACGACCGGAGCGATGCGGAAGCCTTCGAGGGAAGTGAGATCCGCCCGCTCGGAGACCGATAGGGCGGTCCGGGCATGCTCGAGGCCCTGCCCGCCATACGGTGAACCTCGAAGCCAGACCTCTCCCGTGATGAACCGGTCGGCCTCCCCCGGCGTTGGCCGGACCGTAGGGCTCTCGAGTCGTCGCCGGACGTCGGGATCGTGGGTCAGTCGCTCGGCCGACGCCCGGTCCAAGGGGGCCGACGCGAACGGGTCGATCACCGACCCAATGCCCTTCACCGAGAGGTGGAACGGGACGCCATCGAGGGTGGCGACCGGCTCGGGAGTCACGGCGCCGCGGTTGTCGTCTTCCACGAACTCCCGCACCCCGAGCGGAGCCGCGTCGACCAACCCGGATTCGGTGGGTGGTAGGAAGAGCCGGTCCAAGGCAGCGATATTGAGCTTCTCGAGCCGACAGTTGGTCGAGGTCCGGGCCGGGTACTCGACGAGGTGGAGTGGCATCCCGGCGAGGCGCACGAGGTCTCCCGGCCGCCTCGAGGCCACCACACCTATTGAAGGCCGCTCCGGCGGGTCGCGCGAGCGGGCTTCCCCTCCGCTCGGCCCTCTCCGGCGATCCGCAGTATCGCGGCGAGGGACCGATCGACGTCCTCTTCAGTCGTCGCGCACGAACTCACGCTGATGCGCATCGCCGCCCTCCCATGCCACCGAGTGCCACCGCACCAGCACGTCCCGTCGGCCTGGACGGCCGAGATCACGCGCTCCGTGGTCGGGTCATCACCGAACGACACGAGGACCTGGTTGAGGGTCACGTCGTTCAGAATCGAATAGCCGGAGGTGCGGAGGCGATCGGCGAACCTCGCCGCCAGCTGGCAGCACCGCTCAATCATCGCATCGACCCCCGATTTACCGAGAGACGCGATCGCGGCCCAGGCCTCGACTCCTCTGGCACGACGGGAAAGCTCGGGGGTGAACTGCCCCGGTTCGTGCCGAGCGACCGTGGCGAGGTACGCCGCAGGGTCGGTGGACATCGCGGCCGTCAGGAATTCGGGGGAGCGGACGAGGACCACCCCGCTGTCGTAAGGGACGTTGAGCCACTTGTGACCGTCCGTGGCCCACGAATCCGCCAGCTCGACTCCTGGAATGAGATGACGCCGGGAGCGGGCCGCAGCCGCCCAGAGACCGAACGCGCCGTCCACATGAACCCACGCGTCTTGCTCTTTCGCCTGAGGTATGATGTCGGCCATCGGGTCGATGGCCCCGGTGTTGACGTTGCCCGCCTGCAGGCAGACAATGGCGGGCGGCTTCAGCGGCGGTATCGCCTCCGGACGGAGGCGGCCCTGGTCGTCCACCGGGACCCGGAGGACCCGGTCCCGTCCGAATCCGAGCATCGACAAGGCCTTGACCACCGTGACGTGCGCCTCCTCGCCCACGACGACGGTGACGGGAGGAGAGCCCGACATGCCCTTCCCCTCCACGTCATACCCGACCCTGTCGAGGACCGCGTGCCGGGCGGCGGCGAGTCCGACGAAGTTCGCAATGGAAGTGCCGGTCACGAACGCGCCGTCAGCGCCTTCCGGCAGCCCGAGCAACTCCCGGATCCATCGGATGGCAAGCCGCTCGAGGTGAGCGGCCACGGGGGAGAGCACGGTCAACCCTGCGTTCTGGTTCCATGCTGCGGCGAGCCAGTTCGCCGCCAGGGCGGCTGGGAGAGTGCTGCCCACCACGAATCCGAAGTATCGGCCGTCGTTCGAGGCGACCGTTGCTGGAGACCCGTACCGGTCCAGGAGATCGAGCACCGCTTCCGGCGGCGATGGACCATCGGGGAGGGCGGCAGGGAACTGGCCGAGAGCCTCAAGAGAGGATGCCGGCGGGAACACGGGGCGGTCCTCGAGCCCCCGGAGGTAGGCGAGAGAACGTTCCGCCGAATCCCGAAGCAGGCGTTCGGTAGCGCGCGTGCGAGCCGACATGCCGTTCCCGCTCTAAGGGCCGCTCTCCAGACCTTCCGATACTGAGGGTCGACGGTCGAGGCATTCCGCGCACGCGCGTCGGGGGATGTCGAACTCCACGACAGGGGCCCGTCCTCCGACGGCCCCGGGTTCCCTTCGCATCAGCCCGGCTCCGAAGCCACTTCCGGCACGACCTCGATCAGAGCCTGGAGCTCCCGAAGCAACGCTCTCCAACGAGTCCGACCGAAGTCGCCGACGATCGAGGTCTGGAGCGCCGCCCATTCGGGGGAAACCTCGTCGTGTGCCTTCACTCCGGCTGCGGTGAGTCGAACCGTCCGGGCCCGCGCGTCGCGTCCACCTTCGGTGCGCACCCAGCCCCTTCGCTCCAACGGAGCCAGCATTCGATACAGGGAAGTCCGGTCCATCGCGAGATCGTCGGCCACCCGCGCGAGTGGCTCGCCCGGATGTCGCAGGATCGCGCCCACGACGGCGAGCTCCGACGCACTGAAGCCATACTTGCTCAGCCTCGCATCGTAGGCGCGAGTCAGGATTCTGGACGCACGGCGGAACGTCGCACAGACACAGGGTTTCGGAACGACGCGACTCATAATAGATGTAAATACATCGTACTCTCATATACTTTCTCGTCCTGGCCAAGCCGGAGGTCCGGGGTGGGAACCGAGCCGAACCGGGCCGCGATTGAGGCTCCGACTCCGACCGGCAACCCCCTGCGGACCTTGCGGAACCCCAATTTCCGCCGGCTTTGGGTTGGTTCGGTCGCGTCCGCGGTCGGAGCGGCGGTGGGGACAATTACCTTCACGTGGCTGATCTACGCGGCGACACACTCCCCCTGGGCGATCTCCGCCCTCGGGATCGTGCAGTTCCTTCCCACGATCGCGTTCGGACTTCTCGCGGGGGCCCTGATCGATCGGTTGGACCGCCGCCGGCTCATGCTGACCTGCGATGTGGCGCGTGCCCTCTGCTTCGGGGGTCTCGCGCTGTATGTCCTCGTCTACGGCGTCAGCCCCGTCGTGCTGATCGGGGTGGTCTTCGTTGTGGCGACGTTCACCACGGTCTTTCGGCCGGCGACGAACGCCACCATCCCCCGGATCGTCGCTCCCTCGGAGCTGTCGGACGCGAACGGCCTGTTCCAGGCGGCGACGACCCTCGCGCAAACGATCGGGAGTCCGGTCGGTAGCCTCCTCCTCTTGACGGTCGGGGCCACGGTGGGGTTCGCGGTCAATAGCCTGACCTTCGCGGTATCGGGTACCATGATCTTCTTGATGGTCGTGCCCGCCCGTTCCGCCCTCACCGAGATCCGTGCTTCGGGGTCAAGATCCGTTGTCGGGGACATTCGAGAGGGACTCCGATTTATCCGGTCCCAGCGGGCACTCTACATCATCACCCTGAACAGTATGGCCTCGAACTTCTTCCTGCTCATCTGGACCGGGTTCTTCGTCATCTACGCAGCGGTCCACCTTCACCAGGGGACCGCCGCGTACGCCCTCCTCGTTGCGTCGACCACGGGGGGGTTCGCGATCGGCGCAATCCTCCCGGGTCGGATGCGCACGTCGGAGCGCCCCGGACTTTGGCTGCTGCCGAGCTGGGGGCTCGCCGGGTTCTTCCTCGTGGGAACGGCGTGGACGACCTCGTTGCCGGTCGCGGTGGCGTTCACCGTGGGGGCCTGTCTGCTCTTGTCCTTCGGGAACACCGTCTTTTACTCGGGGGTGCAGCGTCTGGTTCCGGACGAGTACCTCGGCCGGTACTTCGCGACCGACGATGCGGGCAGTTTCGCGATGATCCCGGCGGGACTCGCCGTGGGGGGGTTGCTGGTGATCGCCTGGGGAATCACGTGGACGTACGTGTTTGCCGGGGTCGGAACCATCGCGACGAACGTTCCCCTGTTCGTGTCCCGAGAGGTCCGGAGGTGGGGGGAGCGATGATGGGTGGCGATCGAGGGAACCTCGGGCGTAGGCGAAGGAGTGGGAACCCGTACCTCGGCTGAGCCGAGGGGCCCGGCCGTCGGACGTCGGGAGGGACTGCGCCTCGCTTCGGTCGGCGTCGATCTCACGGAGCCCCGGCTCGGGGCCTCTCGGGGCGCCTGGCGATCTGGACGAGACGATCCACGGTCTCCTCGAAGGTGTAGACGGGTCGGTAGCCGAGCGTCGACGCAATCTTGCCGACCCGGGCGCTGCTGATCTCGGGTCTGCGGTCGGGCACGAAGATGGGGCGACCCAGGGCGGCCGCCACCGGACCGTAAAACTCTCGGAACGAGACGTTGCGATCCGCGGCGACGAAGGTATCGCTCGCGGCGGGGCCAGCCTTCAGGGCGAGCCAGCTCATCTCGGCCAGGTTCATCGTGTGTACCCACGGCATCACGTCGTCGGGGTGGATCCCCGGGGGCCATCCGTTCGAGCGGATCCTCTCCAGCATCTCGTCGCCCCACTGGGAGCGAACCCAGTGCGTGATCATCCCGGCTCTCAGGATCGTCACGGGGAGTCCGCGGGAGCGCACCTTTCCCAACTCGACCTCGGCAATCGCTTTCGTGGAGCAGTACAGGTCGGGGTGGTCAACTGCGAGAGGGGAGTCCTCATCGACGTTCGGTGGAATCGGATCGCCGTGGACCGAGAGAGTCGAGATGTGGACGAACCCCCTCACGCCCGCCTGGAGCGCCCGATCGGCCAGTTCCCGCGAGCCCGCCACGTTGATGGCCTCGGCGAGAGGCCTCGAATCTCCCGCGTACGCGGCCGCGTGGAGGACCAGCTCGACGCCCTCGAGCGCCGTGGATAGCGTACCGGGATTGGCAAGGTCTCCTCGCGCCGCCTCCCAACCCTGTTGGCGAACGAGGACCGCCTGCTCGTCGGTACGGACGAGCGCTCGAACGACGAGCCCTCCTTCCGAGAGACGGCGCGCGAGATGGCCTCCGGCATGGCCCGTGGCCCCGGTAACGAGGACCCGGATCATCTCCGTTCGACCCCCTCAACGATCACCGAGTCCGATCGCGAATGCTGGAGGCGCAAGTCTCGAAGCGGACGATACTCGTCCGAGTCATACCAATCGCGAAGGGCCCCGAGGGTGGGGAATTCTAGGACGACGAGCCGCCCCGGGGCCCAGCGGCCCTCAACGGGCTCGAGGGCTCCGCCCACGACGACATAACGGCCGCCGTACCGCTCGATCATTCCTGACATCCCGCGAACGTACCGTTGGAGGGCGTCCGCGTCCTTCCAGTCGATCTGGGCCACAAAGTAAGCGGTCATGCACGATGCCCCGAAGTCCGCGGCTCGGACGAGCTGAGCTGGACTCCGTTCAGCCGCGGCCCCCGCGACCGAGCGAGGCAACGGGTCAGCGCGCCGACGATAGGGTACCGGCGCGCTGATCGCCCCGAATTTTCCGACCCTCGACATAATCCGCAGAACCGTACCCTGAAGACTGAGTATTCTTCAGGACCGGCCATCGGGCGAACGCTCCCGGCGCAAGGACCTATCATAGATGTGTATACATCATTTCCCTGTATAAGGATGAGGGGAATGGGGAAGCGTGCGCGCAGCGTAGACCGCGTAGATTCCGCGGTGCGAGGGCTGAGCAGCTCCGGGCCCTGAACCGTCGAGCTTGGCCGTAGAGGTTCAGAGGCCGGTTGCGCTCGATCTCGAAGGCTCGGCCCGCGGATTTCTTCGGCGTCCGGCCTTCGACGTCCCGGACGCCGCGAGCTCCTCGTCTCGGTTCGCTCCTAGGGTGTTCTTGGCGCGGCATCACCCTTCGAGAAGGGTCCTTTGTCGATGCCCCGTGGCGGGCCGCCCTCGGCTCGACCCTGGGGCCGGCGGGGCTGGGCACGTCGAGCGATCCGAGGGCCAATCCTCCTCAGGCCACCGCCAATGGGTCGCGGTTCCCGCAATCTCGACCCTAGATTCCGCGGTTCGGGTCCGGTCGGGTACGGCGCCAGGCACAGGGTGCGCTCCCTAAGGGGAATCCCGCGACAGAAGGACTCCCTAAGCGGGACGGGCCTGTCGGGGTTCGATAACTACCTATTCGAAACCGAGCAACCCCAGGGCGCGCCACCCACGGAACCGTCCGCGGTGTCCCCCTCTTCAACGCCGATCTCCACCGGCATCGGGCAGATTCAAACCATCAGCTCGGCCAGTCGACGGCCAAATCCTGGACTCGGCCGGGATGTGCCATCAACGAGGCGGGCTACGGGTGACCTCGCTCCTGGTGCCGCCCTACTGGACCGCCTCGTAGTGGAGCAGTATCTCCCGGTCCTCTCCGGGCTTCGTCTCGATGAGTTTGAGGGTGCACTGAGCGTTCATGGGCCCCCAGTATCGGGGGCCCTTACCGTAAACGACGGGCATCACAAAGAACCAGTAGTCGTCGGCGAGATCACGACGTAGGCACTCACGAACGACCGCGGGACCACCCTCTAGAATAATGTTCCCGCCTTTTTCACGCCTCAGTTTGGCCAGGATCCGAGAGAGATCTCCACGCAGGATCCTGGAGTTTTCCCAGTCGGTAGACTTGAGACGGCGAGAGAGGCAGATCTTCTCCACGCGGTCCAGATAACGTCGGTATTCGAGGAGCCACTTTGGCTCGCCCGGCTTTAGTGCCTTTTCACTCCATGTCCGCTGGTGACCCAGGAAGGATCGTCGGCCCATGATGACCGTCGTGACGTCGTCGAATCGGTCGTACCACATATGGCGGAAGAGGGCGCTGACTTCCGTCGATGGCCGATCCGACCCCGGATACCTCGGGAACTCGCCGCGGCCGTCCAACGTCATGTAAACGTTCGCTGTGATCTTTCGCATCTTCTCGTCCCCCGATCTTTCGGTGCCTCGCGGTACCCGCCCGGCATGCGATGCCGCGAACGCATGCTTAAAAGGACATATATCCCTTTGGACATGCATTGTCGGTGACCGACGTCTTTCAACTCCTTGCGGAACCCTCGCGCAGGCGCCTCCTCGAGGCCCTCCGAGACGGCGAGCGGTCCGTCAGCGATCTGGTCGACCGCACTCACATGTCCCAGCCCTCCGTGTCGAAGCAGCTGCGCATCCTGAGGGACTCGGGCGTGGTCTCCGTCCGGGCGGCGGGCCGCCATCACTTGTACGCGATCCGGGGACGATCGCTCCGGGAGGCCTCCGAGTGGCTTTCCTACTACGAACGCTTCTGGCGGGACGGCCTGAGCCGGATGGACGCGGCCCTCCAGCGGGCCCCCCGGCCGAAGGCACGGCCAAGACCATGAGCCGGCCCGACGAGTCGGAGGTCGCGATCCGGATCGAGAGGATCCTCCATGCCCCTCCCGACCGAGTCTTCCGCGCCTTTCTCGACCCCGACCTGATGCGTCAGTGGATCACCCCGGACGATCTGGACCTCGACCGGATCGCCGTGGACCCCCGCGTCGACGGACGCATCGAGGTATGGCATTCGCGCCACGGCGAGAGCACCGGAAGGTTCGAAGGGCGCTTCGTCAAGATCGATCCCCCGCGGGAACTCGTCTACCATTGGGCTTTCGTCGGAACGGAGCCGGAGAAGGGGGAGTACTTCGACACCCTCGTCAAGGTCCAGCTCCGTCCATGGGGCGAAGGACAGACGCAGGTCACGGTCATCCACGACCTGTTGGCGGCGCTTCGCCGAGGGGCCCCCCACGTCTACCACCGGCTCGTCCCGGGTTGGGACAACTGCCTAGGCAAGCTCGAACGTGCCGTTCGCGAAGCCCCCACGGATCGGGTTTGATTCTCTGAAACCCGGCCCGAGAGGGGCCGGGTGACCCGGCCGCGGCCCGAGCCCTACCCAGGGAGGGCGCGGCCGACGGACTTGCCGAGAGGCTTTCGAGCCGAGGCCGTGTATCGAAGCGGGCGAGCGAGTGGGCCGGGGCCGAAGGCGGTCTTACCTCTGGCGCGACGGGCCCGCCGGGATTCGAACCCGGGTTTGAGGCTCCGGAGGCCTCCGTGATATCCAAGCTATACTACGGGCCCGCGCGCGGCCCGAGACGAGATGGGATACTAGAGTTCATCCGTCGCCCACAAGCCGGAAGACGCGGAAACTCCCGCGAGGCTATCTGGCCCACTCGGTTCCCCACCGTGATGACGAGCTGGCCCCCACCGGTCTACCGGTATCGTGGCGAGTTCGACGTTCCGCTGGAGTTCGCGTTCCGGTGGTGTACCGACTATCGGCCCGACGACGCCCGCCGGGCCGGCGGACGATTCGATCGGCGCGTCCTGCACCGCTCGCGGTCCGAAGTGCTGTTCGAGGACCTCTGGTGGCAACGGGACGGATGGCGATGGCGGCGGACCCGGGTGGCTCTGCGCGCCCCGGACGCTTGGCATGCCGAATCGATCGGGAACTACCGCGATGCGAGCATCGACTACCGGCCCGAACCGCTCGGGGAAGCGCGATGCCGACTTGAGATCGTGCTCCGACGGCGTCCCCGACTCGGGTACGGGCCTCAGGTCCCGAAGAGCGAGTTCGAACGGGAGCTTCGGACGATGTGGGCCCGGTTCGGCCGGTCGATGTCGCGGGACTACCGGGTCCAGCGCGGTCGAGCCACGGCCCTCAAGCGAACGTCCCGGTCCGGCCGACGATGAGCGTGGAGCCGCCTCTCGTGCCCATCGTCGCCTACGGGGCCCGGATGAGCTGGGCGGGGATCCTTCGCCCCGGTGATCGGTTCCCGCTTCCGCGGAGATCCCGGCTGGCCAGCATCTCGTCGGAGTCCGGCCCCGGGCTCCGGCGGAGCTTCGGCTCGTGGTCGGAGCGGTACCAACGGTTCACGGCGAACCTGAGCTCCCCTCGCCTCGAGGTGCGGATCGTCCGACCCGAGGATCCCCGGCCCCACGGAATCCTCGGGTTCGTCCACTGGGTGGACCGGGCGAGCTGCATGCACTCGGGCCCTGGAAGCGTGCCGGCGGCGGATGGATGGTCCGTGCCCTTCTGGGACTCGTTCGTGTCGATCCTGGACCGGTGGACGAGCGGGACCGTCCCCGAGAAGCTCCGGCGGCTGCTCGAGCGACCCTTCGAGGACGAGCCGCCCGTGCTCGCGGCCTGGCGTTCCCTCGTGCTCCACGGACCGGTGCCGCCCGAGCGCCGCGCGGCCGTGGGGTGGGTTCCCATTCCGGCGACCCTCCGCACGGATGGGAGGGCCACCGAGTGCATCGTCTCCTGGGAGCCGGGAGCGCCGGCCTACGCCTCGCTGTCGGAGGCGCTCTCGAGCGATGAGGCGCGACGACGCCCACCGGATCCCGAGGCCCAGGCTCGGTACTACCTCGAATGCCGGCTGAGCGCCCTGCACGGAGTCCGGTTCGGGGCCCACGACGCAATCGCGGACCCGGCATATGCCCGGTCTCCGTTCGTCGAAGCGTTGCAGCGGGGGTTCGAGAAGCTCGAACGGGGCCGGATCGCCGATCCCAACTTCGGATCGCTCGCCGGTTTCGAACGAGAGCTATCGGCCTAGTTGGCCATCGGAGCCGAACCGGGTCCGCGCACACCTCATCTCTGACGCGGTCTCTCCGCACGGGCGATGGACGCCATCCAGGACCACTATCCCGACGAGCTCGCCCACTGTTTCGGGTGCGGGCGCCTCAACGAGCACGGGCACCACCTGAGGAGCTCTTGGAACGGAGAGGCCAGCGAGGCCCGGTTCACCCCGAGACCGTACGACACCGCCCTCCCGGGATTCGTCCACGGCGGGCTGCTCGCGTCGCTCGTCGATTGCCACGGCACGGGCACCGCCGCCGTGGCGGCGTACCGGGCGGAGGGGAGGGGCTGGGAGACGGCCCCGGCCCACCGGTTCGTGACGGCCTCCCTCCGGGTCGACTTCCTGAAGCCGACGCCGCTCGGACCCGAGCTGCTCCTCACCGGGCGGGTCCGCTCGATCTCGGGGCGCAAGGTCGTGGTGGAGGTCGCGGTGACGGTCGGCGGTACGACGACGGTCCGCGGCGAGGTCGTGGCGGTGGAGATGCCGGAGTCGATGCGCCCGCCCTCGCGGTCCACTCCCGCAGGATGAGGGTCGGCGGAGCACGCTCGGGACCGTTCACGACGACTCGGGGCGGTCGGCCCCTCCGGGGACGGGGGCCGGCCACCGCCTCGTGCGAGGGTCCTCGGAATCGCCCCAACGAGGGCGTTTCCAGAACGTGAGCAGTCCGTAGACGGTCGTCGCAAAGAGGATGGCGGAGCCCACCGCTCCGTACGCCACCAGCCGCAGGGCCGGGTGGCGGCTGCGGCTGAGGACGGTTCCGAGGAAGAGGCCGGTCGCGAAAGCCCCGAGCAGCGTCAGCCCGAGGTGCACTAGCGCGCCGACCATCGAGCGAGGAATTCCCACGACGTCGCGGAGGAGGAACAGGGCGGCTCCGTCGAGCGTCGAGGGGACCCGGGCGGCGTCATGGAGCACGAACGGAAGCCGCGCGAGCAGCGTCGCGAGGGCGATCAGCGGGAGCCCGTACGTGCCGACCACCTCGAAGGTGAAGAACGCGCTTCGACCCTTCGGACCCCGACCGCTTACGTAGCGGCCGAGGCGGATCCAGTTGGATCGGGCCCAGCGGACGTTCTGCCGGACGAAGCCGGCGAAGTTCTCCTTCGGTTGGGTGACGACCCGCACGTCGTACGCCTTGACGGCCGTGTACCCGTTGCGGAGAAGGAAGTCGGTGAGCTGCCAGTCGTCCCCGAGGGGACTCGGACGCCCGAGAACGCGAAGGTCCTGGAAGTCGCTCGAAGCGACGCATGGCCGGATCACCTCGGTCCGGAACATCGTGCAGGCCCCGTCGAGATAGAGCACGCTCCCCCGGGTGGACATCGCCCGGAGCACGACCTCCCGGGCCCGTTCGACAAACTCCGCGCAGACCGCCACCGGGTGACCGGTCTCCTTCACGGTCAGGTTGGCACTGACCCCACCCACCCCCGGCGCGAAGTGGGAGGCGAGGTCTTCCGCCGCGCGAGGGGGCAAGACCGTGTCGCTGTCGACGAACAGCACGAACGGGGTCCGGACGAGCGCGAGGCCGGCGGAGAACGCGCCCTTCTTCCCCAGGTGGGCCCGGAGTCCCACGAACCTCCCGCCGAGCGCTTCCGTGAGGGACCGGTACGGCTCGAGGCAGCCGTCCCCGACCACCAGGAACGGGCAGCCTTGGCGGGCGATCGACGCGATCGACTCCCGGAACACCTCGGGAGGCTCGTCCCGGACCGGCGTGACGATCGTGATCTCGGATCGGGGCACGATCCGGCCGGGCCCGCGGGCCGCCCGCCGTCCGCCAAGGTAGGCGTTGATGAGGAGGTACGAGGTCGGGACGACGCCGAGTACCCCGAGAACGAGGTAGACGATCTCGAGGTGCGTTCGGCCCACTCTCCTAGCGACCCGCTCCGCGGCCGAGGATTGGAGCTGGGACCCTTTTTTATCGTTTTGTGCAAGCACCCGCGAGCGCGCACCGGAACGCGAGCGATCGTGGGAGGGTCCGTCCTAGGAGGGGACGGACGCGGTTCCCAAGGGCGCGGGGGAGCCGTGGACCGCGTGGGACCAGCCGAGCGCGTGGAGCCGCGCGTCGATCTGCTGGAAGGCCTGCAGGTGGTGGTCGCACATCTCGACCTCGATCGCCCGCGCGTCCTCGCGGTGGTTTCCGTGGTCGAGGCCGCGGACGGTCACCCGCCAATCGGCCGGCCGCCCGCAC
>JASHPK010000026.1 GCA_030038095.1 Thermoplasmata archaeon
GCCGCCGGCGCGGCGCTGCCCGCCGCCGCCCCGTCGCCCACCGGCGTGCCGCACTTCGCGCAGAACTTCGCGTCGTCGGGAAGGCTCGTGCCGCACTTGACGCAGTAGATCATCCGACCGTCGCTCCCCCTCGACGCGTCTTAAGCCCTTCCGCCCGGGCCCCTCAGGTCGGCATCGCCGCGCCGCAGTTGGGGCAGAACTTCCCCGATCCGGTGACGTCCGCGTTGCACTTCGGACATTTCCTTGGCGGCGGCGGGGCCGTCGAGGCACCGCAGTTCGGGCAGAACTTCACGCCGGCGGGCACCGGCTGGCCGCACTTCGGGCACGGAGGTCCCTGGGCCGCCGCGGGAGGCTGGCCCATCGGGTTCCCGCACTGCGGGCAGAAGCGGACCCCGGGCTGGACGAGCGTTCCGCACTTCGGGCACGGCTGGCCCGGACCGGGGCCGTAGGCGCCCTGCATCTGGCCGGCCATCCCGTAGCCGATGCCGAGCCCGGCCCCGAGCCCGACCCCGGCGCCCGCGAGGGACCCCGCGGCGCCCGACGGGTTCGCGGCCGCGGTGGTCATCGCCTGGCCCGCCTGGTACTGCATGTAGTTCACGCCGAGGACCCCCATCTTGCTGCGGGTGTCGACCGCCGCCTGGACGTCGGGCGGGAGGTTGATCGAGAGGCCCGAGATCTGGTTGACCTTCACGCCCAACGCGTCGAAGTGCTGGGGCGCGAAGCCGAGGATCGCCTGCTCGATGGTCGACAGCTGGCCGGCGAGGTCCGTGACCCGCATGCCCTGGTCCTTCATCTTGCCGAGGCTGTTGTAGACCAGGATCACCATCTGGTCGCGGAGCCGCGCCTCGACATCGGGGGTCGTGACCGCGCCGAACGTCCCGACGAACTGATTGATGAAGTTGTCCGGGGCGCCGACGGTCCACCGGTACTGGCCGAACACGCGGAGCTGGACGAGCCCGAAGTCCGGGTCGCGGAAGACGTACGGTTCGGGGCTCCCGAACTTCCCGTCGAAGATGCGGCGCTGGAGATAGTAGACCTCGGCTTCCTGGCGGACGCCCGAGAGGTCCTTGATCAGGCTCCCCACGAGCCGGGCGTTCATGCTGGTGAGCGCGTACCGGTCCGGCTTATCGAGGTAGGCGAGGACCTTACCGTCCCGGTAGAAGACCGCCGTCTCGTCCTCGCGAACGACGATGTTGTCGCCCCACTTGATGTTGCGCGGAACGCGCCACATCACGTTCGGTCCCTTGTAGACGTCCTCCCAGTTGATCGTCGTCGCGCCGATCAGGCTCCCGCCCTTCGACGGGATGGGTGCGTTCGTGACCATCGCTTCCTACTCCTCCCTATTGTTCCTGGTTCCTACGATACCCGGATCCCCTCGATCGCCTGGACGCGGGCCTTGAACGCCTGGTCGAGCTGGTTGACCTGGCTGCGCGCCGTCGCGATCAGCGAGCCGACCGCTCCGGGATTGCCGCCGGAGCTCATCGCGAGCGAGGGAAGGGGAGCGATCGTCTGCGAGAGCTGGTCGCCGGCCTGGGCGAACCCGTAGTCGTACTCGTAGAGGCGGTCCAGTTGCTGCGGGTTGATGCGGACGGCCGGCGAGATCCCCGTGTATCCCTGCTCCGCGTGACGGATCTCCCCCTCGAGGCGCCAGAGGTCGGAGAGGAGGGGGGCGAGGTCGGTGAGGGCCGAGAACTGGTTCGAGCTGACGAGGGCGGCGCGCGAGTTCTCGACGGTCTGCCGGGCGTTCTTGAGCTTGTCCGCCACCTGCAGCCGCAGGAGGCTGTCGGCCTCCCGGATGTCCTCGGCCTGACGGTACCCCCGGAACCCCGGAACGAGGAGCTGGAGGCGCTTCAGGACCCCGCGATCATCCTCGACCTTCTGCCGCAGGTCGACCGGGGCGGCCCCCGGCGGTGGAGGGGATCCCTGGGTGCCTGTGGAACTGCCGGCGGCGGTCACGATCAGCGAGGAGCCGCACGTGTTGCAGAAGCGGGCGCCCGCGGGAGCGGGCGTCCCGCACTTGGGACACACCGGGCTCGGGGCCGCGGGGGCGGGAGGGGCCGTGGCCATCTCACGGGCTCCGGGGCGGTGGGGCGGGAGGCGCGTTCGGGTTCGGGGGCGGGGGCGCGGTGGCGGGCACGCTGGGCGAACTCGCGGTGGCGTACGAGAACGCGGAGGGAGCGGGCTCCGAACGCCAGGCGGCGCGGGGGACCTGCTGGTTCTCCGTCGCGCGCACGGCCCGGCCCCGCCACCGGATCCCCGCGACTGAGGCGAACAGCACGACGAGGACGAGGACGAGCCCCTCGATCGCCTCGAGCTGGCTGATCACGTTGTAGTACGGACCCAGTCCGAGGCTCAGGAAGAGCACGGCGAAGCCCATGCCGAAGAACCCCCACGCGAGCGATCGCTGGGCGGAGGGTTGCCGCGAGAACGACTCGGCGAGGTAGCTCACCAGCGCGAAGACGAGCGCGAGCGCGCCGATGTAGATCAGCGCGTAGTAGTGGGAGTTCTGCGGGAACGCGATGTAGAGGCCGAAGAACAGGAGCGCCGCGATCACGAGGAAGATCGCCGTGAGGACCAGGCCGCTCCACTTCTCGCCGACGGGCTTGAGGGCCGGGGACGGACTCGTCATGGACTTTCGGCCACCGAAAAAGGATTCGCAGGTATATAGGGCTAAGTCGAGGGTTCGGGCCTACAGGCGCGGCTCGTCGTCGGTCTTTTCGCGTCGCTTCGGCGGCGGCGGTGGCGGGGGCTCCGGCGGGGCTCCGCCGCCGGTGGCCGGGGCCGCGTCCGCGGCCGTCGCGGGGGCGGGATGGCTCCTCTTCGCTGGGGTCGAGGACGGTCCCGCAGGCCGCGCCGGCTCGCTCGCGGGGTGCGCCGATTTCACGGTCTCGCCGGGCGGGTGAGGGGTCTTGGCCGGATGCGCGGGCTTCCCGGGGGTCTCCGGGGCGGGCGCCGGGTGGCTCCGGGCGGCCGCGGGGGGTTTCGCGCGCTGGAAGACCCCCTTGATCCCGCCGAGGGCGGAGGAGGTCCGCGAGTGGCGCGGCGTCGGCGGCTGGATCACCACGCCCGAGATCGCTCGCGTGGTCTCGGTCGAGACGGGCTGCCCGCATTTCGGGCAGTTCGGGAACTGCCCGATGCAGTGCTGGCAGAGCGGCGCGCCGCAGGAATGCAGCACGGAGGAGATCCCGCCGCAGCCGATGCAGCGCGGGGCGCTCGGGCCGGCCTCCGCGTGCCCGACCACGACGGCGCCCGGGGGGGCGGCCGATGCGGTCGGCGATGCACTCCAGTCGCTCGAGGACGCGGGGGCTGGGGGGGCCCCGGTGGGCGCCTCGGGGGCCAGGTACTCGTCCGGGGCGGCCCCCTCCGCCTCGGCCTCATCGCTCGGACGGAACTCGGGCGAGTACGCGCCGAGGTCGAGGTTGGGCAGGGGGGCGTGGACCGCGGAGCCCGCCTGCTCGACGATCTTGATCAGGCGCGCCTTGTAGACGCCGACGCGCAGGTTGCGGACCAGCTGGAAGAGCGTCCGCTGCTCCGGCGGCAGGAGCAGTGCCTTCCGCGCGAGCTCCTCGACGTCCGGGGTCAGCCTCAGGTTCTCGGGCCGGAGGTCGGCCTCGAGGACGGCCCGAAGGTATCCGAAGAGCCGCTGGAGCTGTTCGAGCGTGTAATTCGGCGGCGCGAGGACGGCGACGTCCGCGAGGGAGAGCCCCCGACGCTCGAGCCCCGGGACCCGGCGATCGAGGGCGCTCGTGATGAGGTGGTAGGACGCGTTCTCGAGGTCCCGGACGTCGGTCGGGGAGAGCCGGTCGAGGTCGATCTTCGGGGTCCGGCCGACGGCGGTGAGCACCGGCTCGAGGAACTCATACGGCACGTGGAGCGTGACGAACAGGTCGTTCTTCGCCACCGTGCGATGGAGGCGGGCCTCGAGCAGGAGCGCCTCCCGGCCGTACCGCTGGATGTCGGCGTCGCGCGTCCGCTGGAGCGCGAGCTTCTTCCCGTCCTTCGCCGGACCGAAGTCGGAGTCGAGGGCGAGGGCCCGGTCGAAGCTCGCCTGCGCGTCGGCCGGGCGGCTCGTGGCGAGCTGGGCCAGCCCCCGGCTGGTCCAGGCCTGCTTGTTCGCCGGGTCCGCCTCGCTCGCCCGCTCGTAGAATGCGAGGGCCTCGTTCGGGTGCTCGAGCCGCTCGGCGACGTACCCGGCCCGCAGCAGCACCTCGACCGAGCTCGGCGAGAGCGCCAGGGCGTGGGCCAGGGCGTTCGCGGCGTCGGCCCACGCCTGGCGGGCGATCCCGAGCTCGCCGAGGCGCACCCAGAGGGCGACGCTCCGCGGCAGGGTCTCCGTGCCCTTGAGGAGGGCGTCGCGGGCGGCGTCGAGGTGACCGAGGCCGCTTTCGGCCTCGCCGAGGAGCAGGAAGAGGGCCTCCTGCGGGGGTCCCTGCGGGATCGCCGCGCGCAGGAATTCGGCGGCGGGACCGTGCTGGCCCTCGTCGAGCTGAGAGCGCGCGACCCCGGCGAGCGCCACGGGAGATTTCGGCTCCCGCTTCAGCACCTCTTCGTACACCGTGCGCGCCTCGGCGGGACGCTCGAGCGCGCTCAGGATCTCGGCCCGCAACAGGAGCGCCGCCACGCTGGGTGGGGTGTTCGGCGGTACCGCCTTCAGCCCCTCGTCGAGCATCTCGAGGGCGAGGTCGGGCCGGCCTGCGGTGAGCCGCAGGCGGGCGCGGCGCAGGGCGATCTCGACACGGTAGACCGGGTCGATCTCGGCGGCCCGCTGGTACGCCGCGTTCGCCTCGTCGCTGAGGCCGAGCTTCGCCGCGAGGTCCCCCCGCTCCAGATGCAGGGAGGCGTCGTGGGCCTCCGCCGCGTCGGTCGAGAGCAGGCGGCCGAGGGTCTCGTACGCCTCCCGGGTCTCCCCGGACTCCTGGTGGAGCCGGTACATCTCGAGCAGCCCC
This sequence comes from Thermoplasmata archaeon, assembly GCA_030038095.1. GTDB lineage: Archaea > Thermoplasmatota > Thermoplasmata > Lutacidiplasmatales > UBA184 > Lutacidiplasma. The sequence continues at coordinate 4,947 of JASHPK010000026.1, forward strand.
GTCGGGTTCTCCGGCTCGAGAAGCAGCATGGCCCGGAGCGAGTAGGCGACCTCGCTCGGGCGGCCGAGGGCCCGCCAGGCGTCCGCCCGGGCCTTCCAGGCGGCAAGATCGTTCGGGTCCTCCTTGAGGAGCGGATCGACGATCGCAAGGACCTCGGGGTACTGGCCCGCGAGCAGCAGGGTCTCCGCGAGGGCGAGCCGACCGTGCCGGTTCGCGGGATCGACCTCGAGGCCGTGGCGATAGTAGGTGATCGCGTCGGCGTAGGCGCCCTGCGATCGGAGCGCCTCCGCGACCTCGAAGTGCACCAGGGGGTCCCCGTGCGCCCCGGCGACCGCGCTCTGGAGGACCCGGAGGGCCTCCGCCCGCCGGCCCGAGGCGAGGAGGAGCTGACCCTTCTTGCGCAGGAACATCGGATTGTTCGGGTCGCGCTGCAGGAGGAGCTCGAGCAACTGGAGCGCCCGGACCTCCTGGTTCAGCTGCGCGAGGACCTCGACCGCGCCCCAGAACAGGTCCGGGTCCTCGAGTCCGCCCGAGATGGCTCGGGTGTACGCTTCGATCGCCTCGGAGAACCGGGCCGCCTCCCGGAGGGCGTGGCCGTACTCCTTGCAGATGTCGTTCCGGTCGGCGTTCCCCGGGCTCGCGAGGAAGTCGCGGTACGCCTTGAGCGCCCGCTCGCGGTCGTCGATCAGCCGGGAGGCCCGCGCGATCCCGAGGAGGCTCGAGTTCGCCGCCTCGGGATCGGTCGACGCCCGCTCGTAGGAGACGAGGGCCGTCCGGGCGGCGCGGTCCCGCTCGGCCGATCCCTCGGGCTGCTCGTAGGCGATCCCGAGGTAGACGTTCCCCCGCTCGACCGCGATATCGGTGCGGGTCGGGTCGAGGCGGAACAGCTCGTCGAGGACCGGAGTGAGCTGCGAGGCGTCGCCCGATTTCGCGACGATCTGTTTCTTCTCGAGCAGGTACTCGAGCTCGCCGGGATGGGCCGTCAAGAGCTGGTCGTAGGCCATGACCGCGCCCGCCTGATCGCCGTCCGCGACGAGGTGGCGCGCGACCTCGACCTGGGCCGCGAGGTCGTTCGGCTCCTGCGCGAGGATCGCCTGCGCGAACTCGCGGACCGCGATCTGGTCGCCCGCCGTCCGCGCGAGCTCGAGCGCCTTGCGCAGGTCGCCGAGCGCGTGGGGGTGCACCTGGAGGAGCTCGCGATAGGCATCGAGGGCCGCCGGGATCCGCTCGAGGGCGAGCTCGAGCTCGGCGATCCCCCGCATCGCCTCGAGGTTCTCCGGCTGGATCTCGAGGATCGCCCGACAGGCGGCGAGCCCGATCTCGGCCCGCTCGAGCCGGATCGCGAGGGCGCGCAGGTCGAGCAGGTTCTGCAGGTTGCGGGGATCGACCTGCTTCAGCCGCTCCCGGGCCGCGAGGGCGATCTCGGGGAGGACGGCATCGGCGGTCCGGGCGACCTCTTCGAGGGCGGCGGGCTCGGGCTTCGCCTCGTCGAGGATCGACCTCGCCACCGGCTCCGCCGCGTCGTTCTGGCCGAGCTGGAAGAGCAGGCGCAGATCGAGGAGCGCGGCGCGCGTGTCGTGCGGCCGCGCGGTGCGGACCCGGGCGAGCGGCTCGCGCGCCTCGTCGACGCGGCCGAGCGAAGCGAGGAGCTCCGCCCGCGCGAGGTGGAGCTCGAGGTCCTCAGGGGCCCCCTTGAGCAGCTCGTCGCACGCCTCGAGCGCGATCGCGTCGCCGCCGCGCGCCCGGGCGAGATCGATCTTCATCTGGAGGGCGCGCGGGTTGTCGGGGACGAGCTTCAGCGCCTTATCGACGTACTGCATCGACACCGCGTCGAGCTGTTGCGCGCGCAGGTACGCGTCGGCCGCGTCGCCGGGGCGGCCCAGGAGCTTGAGCGCGTCGCCGCGCGTCGCCCAGATGCCTTTGTCGTACGGGTTGCCCTCGATCGCGCGTTCGAGGAGCGTCAGGACCTCGGGGAGGTCCTGGTTCTGGGCGAGGAGGATGAGCGCTTTGTGGTGGAGGAGGCTCGAAGCCCCGGGCGCGAGCGTGAGCCCGAGATCGACCGAGCGTCGGGCGAGGTCGGGCATCGACGCCCGGTAGAACGCCATCGACGCCTCGTCGAGCATCGGCGCGACCTCGCTCGCGTTCGCCGTGAGGTCGGCGAGGTGGGCCTCGACCGCCGCGATGAACGCCTTGAGCGCGCCGGTGAACCGGTCCCGGTCGGCGCCGGACTCCGCCGCCACGGCGGCCCGGTACGACCGGCGCACCTCGTCGAGGGCGCCCGACTCCGTCGGCGGCGGCTCCGCAGCACGAGCGGCCATTCGGCCGCGGACCGCGATGTCGCGATAAATACGTTCGCCGGGAGACGAACGCACCGTTCCGCGGGGCCATTCGACTTATGCGCGCGCGGGCCTCGAGACCTTTCGTGGCCCGGCGACCGTCCCGAACCCTCCCCCGGAAGTCGATCTTCGATCCGGTCCACGGACCGATCCCGCTCGACGGGGTGGCCCTCGCCCTCGTGGGGAGCCCGGAGTTCCAGCGGCTCTGGCAGATCCGCCAGACCGGCTTCGCGCACCTCGTCTTCCCCGGGGCGAACCACACCCGGCTCGAGCACTCGCTCGGGGCGTTCTGGGTCGCGGGCCGCATGGCCGAGCATCTCGGGCTCGGCGAGACGGACTCCGAGCGGGTCGTCGCCGGGGCGCTGCTCCATGACCTCGGCCATGGGCCGTTCTCGCACACGCTCGACGGCCCGATGGTCGAGGCGCTCGGGTTCGGCCACGAGACCGCGTCGCGGGCTCGCATCGAGGGCCGGTCGCTGCCGGGATCGACCGAAGCGGTGACCGTTCCGGCGATCCTCGAGCGGTTCGGGATCTCCCCGAGGGCGGTGGCGGACCTGATCGATCCCCCCGCATCGGGCACGGAGCCGCGGCTCCTCCGGGAGATCCTCCACGGGGCGATCGATGCGGACCGGATCGATTACCTCCAGCGGGACGCCCACTACACCGGGGTCGGCCACGGGGCGATCGACGCGGCCCGGCTCCTCGACACGATGCACGGCGTGCATCACCGCCTCGTGTTCGCCGAGAAGGGGCGGAGCGCCGTCGAGGGATTCCTGGTCGGACGGGCGCTGATGTACTCCACCGTGTACTATCACAAGACCGTGCGGGCGGCGGAGATGATGGCCCAGGGAGCGGTCGAGCGGATGCCCGGCTATCCGGAAGCCGCGCGTCCGCTCTTCCACTCCACCGACGGCGAACTGCTCGTCCGACTCCAGGACGTGGGAGGCGTGAGCGCCGAGCTGGTCAGCGGGATCGCCGCCCGTCGTTTGTTGAAGCGGGTGCACGGCTGGCGCTCGGTCGAGCCGTCCGACCGCGCCCGGTGGCGCCGGCTCCTTCGCCGCCCGGCCGAGCGCCGGGCCCTCGAGGACGAGATCGCGTCGCACGTCGGGGTCCGGTCGGGCCGGGTCCTGGTCGACCTCGCCGGCCTCGAGCCCCGGGGAGACCCGGGCGAGGACTGGGCGAGCGTCGGGCTCGCCGTCGACGGCCGGGTCGCCTTCCCGTTCCGGGGGCCGAGCCCCTGGCGCGAGCTCGCGACGCGGGCCCCGGCCGACTGGGCGATCAGCGTCTACGCCGACGCGCGGGTGCGGAACGCGACGAGCCACTGGCTTTCGCGGGACCCGTCGATCCTGCCGTAGGGCCGGTCGCCGTTCGGCGCTCGGCCGCGCCGAGCGCGAGGATCCTCCTCCACATCGGCTCCGGCACCGGGAGCACCGAGAGGCGCGAGATGCGCACCAGGTCGAACCCCTCGAACCGGGGGTCGGCCCGGATCACCGACAGCGGCACGGGCCGGGCGAGGGCCCGGAGCGGGCGCACCTCGACCGACCAAGAGCCGCGCGGGTCCGCGAGATCCGGGCGCGGAGTCGAGACGACCCCCACGATCCCCACGCACGAACGCTCGTCGCCCGAGTGGTAGAAGATCGCCTCGTCGCCCGGGGCCATCGACTTCAGGTGCCGCAGCGCGACCGCGTTATGGACCCCGTCCCACTCGGTCCGGCCGTCCCGCTCGAGATCGGCCCAGGAGTAGTGCGACGGTTCTTCCTTGACGAGCCACTTCGACATCCGGCTTCCTCGGGAGCTTCGAGCCGGCGGGCGAAGGAGCCGGCCTAGATGACGATGCCCTGCTCGGTGATCACGAAGGGACGCCGCTCCGGGTCGTGCGAGGAGCCGCGCATCCGGACGATCTTCATCTGACGGACCGACCGGTCGCCGACCCACTTGCGGGTGAGGAGGATCTCGCCCCGGGTGAGGATCTCCTCGGGGGTGAGGTCCGCGGGATTGCCGGGGGTCGCGGTGATCAGGCTCGTCACGTTGGACTCGGAGAGGAAGCGGAGCAGCGACTGGATCTCGGTACGCTCCGCTTGGGGGTCCTGCGACGCCTTCACCGCGAAGCGCCGGATCGACGTGACCGAGTCGACGACGACCCGGCGGAACGGGAGGCCGGACATCTGCTGACGCAGCTTCAGCTGGATCGACTGGATCGAGATGTCCTCGAGGTCGCTCGCCCGCTTCTGCTCCTGGGAAAGGTCCCGCATCGACTTGAGATCCGTCATCGTCCGGATCTCCTGGACCGCCGCGCTCCGCTTGATCGCGCGCGTGCCGGGGTTCGCGTCGAGCGTCTTGACCGCGGAGAGGTCCCAGCCGAACGAGCGGACGTTCTCCATGATCTCGCTCGGCGGCTCGTCGACGGCGACGAGGAGGACCTCCTCCCCGCGACGCAGGCCCTCGAGCAGGAACGTGAGCGCGAGCAGCGACTTCCCGCTCCCCGTCCCCCCGGTGACGAGGTAGGGGCGCCCCTCGATCAGCCCGCCCCCCAGCATCCGGTCGAGTCCGGGGACGCCGGTGGGCACCCGCCGCTCCGCCAGACCTTCGGCGGCGGCGCTCATGGGGCCTCCTTTGGCGGCTCAGGACCCTCGGAGGCGGTGGCCGGAGCCGTCGCTCCCGGAGAGGAGGTGCCCTCTGCGGAGTCCTGGGGCGGGCCCCCGGCGGTCACGGCGACCACCGGCGGAGCCTTCTTCTTCCGCGGAGCCCGACGTTTGAGCTTTGCGGTTTCCGGGGCCGTCTTGGCAGTCGGGGCCCCCGGGCTCGCGGAGGCCGCGGGGCCGGGCGCCGGGGGCGGCGACGAGTTCGGTGAATCTGCGGCGATCGCTCCGGGAGCCGGTATCGAAGGAGCCGGCGGAGGAGCCGCCTGGAGATGGCCGGACGAGGGAGCCGTCGCCGACCCAGTCGATTCGCCGGGGGCGCCGGCCTTTCCCGGCCCGGCCTTCTTCTTCGGTGCGGGGGTCCTGCGGCGACGCTTCGCCGACGGGCTCGGGACCTCGGGCGCGGTCTCTCCCGCGGACGGAGGCGCGAGACCGGACTCCTGCGGCAACGGCGGAAGGTTGGGAGGGGGCGGCGGAGCTGCGCGTACCCCTTCGCTCAGTTTCGTGGGAGCCACGGCGGCCGCCTTCGGCGTCGCCGGATGTGGCGTGGGGGCGGGTGCGGTGCGCGACGCACGCCCGGAGGGCGGCGGGGTGGGCGGGGCTGGAGGAGGGCCGGCCCTCGACCCCGAGAGTCCGCGCGCCGGAAGCGGTGGAGGCTCCGGGTTCAGGTGAGATCGCGGGGTCAGGAACTCCGCCACGGAAGGCACGGGCTCGCGGGGAGGCGGGGCCGCTCGCTTCGGGGAGGGCGGAGGCTCGGCGCTCACGACGGGTGGAGGAGGCGTCGCTTCGACCGCGGGCGCTAGAGGAGGCGGGAGTTCGGGTGCCGGGCCCGGGGGTGACGGAGTCGGGACCGGGACGGGGACTTCGGGCTGCGGAGCGGGGCCCTGGGGGACGGTCGGCTCCGGTGGGACCTCGGCCGGCAGTCCGGGCGCCGGCGGGACCACGGCGGGTGGAGGGACCGGCTCCGCGGCGGCCGCAGCGACCACCGGAGAGGGGCCGGGCGGGGCGGCCGGGAGCTCCGGTTCCACCGCCGGAGGGGACGGGGGGATGAGGGCGAGCACCCTCGAGAGCTGGGCCGCGAGCACGGGCGGCATCGGAAGTCGGCCGGGCGGCGCTCCCACGCGCAACGAGTCGGAACGACCGAGGATGCGTCGGAGGGCGTCGTCGGCGCCGGGGGACGGACCGCTCGCCGGTCCGGACCGGTCCCGGAACGACTGCGCGATGGAAACGGTGAGCGCCCAGGCCCCCGTGAGATGGAGCTGCGCCCCGTCGGGATCGCCCTTCGTCGTGGCCGCGAGCGCGGTCTCGATCTCCGTCCGGAGCGCCCCGAGGTCCGCGCCGACGACCACGAGGTCCTGAACGGCTTCCTCGAGCGGCTCGAGGGCGAGGGGAGGTGGCTCGGCGGCGGGCAGCGCCGGTGCCTCGGGCTCGACGATCTTGCGGGTGTCGCGCGAGATCGTCACCCGCAGATTGATGTCGAGGCCCGACGGGCCGATCCGGTACGGGTGGAGCCGGACGTCGTGGGGGCTGCCGCGGAACTTCTCGACCCCGATCGCGCGGACCGTCTGCTCCTCGAGCTCCCAGCGGAACAGGCGGATCTCCCCGCGCGCGAGCATCCGCTCGGGCGTGTCGGCGTCCTCGAGCGGCGACTCGACGGTCAGGATCGTCGTGACCTGCAGGTCCGAGAGGAACCGCAGGAACGTCTGCGCTCCCGCGATCGGGTCGAACCCCTTCATGCAGAAGTACTGGAGCGCGGTCAGCGAGTCGATCACGAGACGGGTGTAGTTCTTGCGGATCACCTCGCTGCGCAGCATCTGCTCGAGCGCCGTGATCGTCACCTCGACGCTCGTGAGCTCGGGGGTGCGGCGGATCTCGAACGGCACCCGCCGGAAGGGGACGGCCGCCCGAACCGAGGCGATGTCCTTGAAGGGCGTACGCTCGTAGCGCATCACGTCCGGGATCGCGTCGAAGACGTCGACGGAGTCGAGCTCGGGAGCGAGCCCTCGGTGATTCACGCGGGCCTCGTTGGGAGGTTCCTCGAGCGTCACGAGGAGCGAGCGCTCGCCCCGGCGGACCCCCTCGCAGAGGAACTGGAGCGAGAGGCGGGACTTCCCCGTCCCGGCCGGCCCGACCAGGAGGTACGGCCGGTGCGGGACGAGCCCACCCTCGAGCATCGCGTCGAGGCCGGCGTTGCCGGTCGAGACCCGCCCTTCCGGCACGCGCGCCGGCGGGTTCTCCTCGGGCAACCTTGGTCCTCCGCGGTCCCGTTCTTCCAGAGAACGCGTCCGCGTGGTGAACGATGGGGCCTCCGCTTCTTTTAGTTTCGCCGAGCGCGGATGCGACGCGGCGCAAGGGATATCTTCCGCAAGGGTCCCCGAGCCTCCATGTCGCGTCCCGAGTCCGACGGGTCGAGCCGCATGCGCGCGCTCGCCGCGAGCCTACCGAGCGGTCTCCTCTCGGGATTCCGGGCGGGTCGCGAGATCGCCCCGCCCGCCGACAGCCGGCCGACGACCGTCTTCATGGTGGGGATGGGCGGCTCCGGGATCGCCGGCGAGCTCGCCCGCGGGCTCGTCGAGAGCGAGACCCCCCTCACCGTCGCCGTCGTCCGATCCCCGGAGCCGCCGCGGGGACTGGATCGACGGTCCCGAGTGTTCCTCGTGAGCTACTCGGGCAACACCTGGGAGACGCTGCAGGCGTACGACGCCGCCGGTCGGGCCGGCGCGGTCCGGTGCGTGGTGACCTCGGGCGGCGAGCTCGGCGAGCGCGCCTCGAGCGACGGGGTCCCGCTCTTGCCCGTGCCGGGCGGCATGCCCCCCCGCTCGGCGGTCGGCCACATGCTGGGAGGCATCCTCGGCCTCCTTGACCCCTGGTTCCCCGAGTCGAACGAGGGTCGGATGCAGCAGGTCGTCGATCGCGCGGGTCCGCTGATCGCGTCGTACTCTCGGGCGAAGGGCCCCGCGGCGGCCCTCGCGGCCAAGGTCGGGGAACGGATGCCGTTCGTCTACGCCGAGAGCTCCTTTCTGGGCCTCGCCCGTCGCTGGAAGACCCAGGTCGAGGAGAACGCGAAGCGGCTCGCCGTGTTCGACGAGGTCCCCGAGCTGTTCCACAACGCGATCGTCGGGTGGGACGCGACCTCTCGCGCCGAGGCGGGCCGGATCGCCGTGCTGCTCCTCGAGTGGGCCGGCGAGGGGCCGATGACGCGGAAGAGCCTGAGGTACCTCGAAACGCTCGCCCGGGCCCGCGGGGCGACCGTGATCCGCGTGCCGATCGGCCCCGAAGACCGGCTCGAGGCGCTCGTGGGGGGGATCTCGCTCGGCGACTACCTTAGCCTTCACCTGGCCGAGCGACGGAAGGTCGACCCGTACCCGGTCGAGGCGATCACCCGGCTCAAGTCGACGCTCGGCTCGCCCGCGCGCGCTCCTAGGAATCATTAGATACGGAGGCCTCTACTGCGCGCCGAGGACGCTGAGGTAGCCTAGCTCGGCCAAGGCGCCAGATTCGAGATCTGGTGATGCGTATGCATCGCGGGAGTTCAAAGGACGACCGGGCCCCTCCCCGGACGGCGGGAAGTCTCCCCCTCAGCGCCTCCCCTCCAGCGCCCGTGACGATCGAGCTCGAGGTCGCCCGGGCCGGCCGATCGATCCGGCACCGGCTCGAGGTCCCTCCGGGGACCCTCGTGCGCGCGGCGTTGAAGCAGATCGGCGAGGCGCCCGAAGGCTGCGCCGCGCTCCTCGACGAGGTCCCGATCCCGCTGGACACGCCCCTCGAAGCGCCGACCCGCCTCGTCGTCGTGCCCACGTTTTCCGGCGGCTGAAAACCCGGCGGACCTCGGTCTCTCAGGCAATCGGAAAGGGCTTAAGGGGTCGCTCAGCCGTCAGATACTCGGTCGAGAGGCTGCCGTGCCGTCGAGTTGTCCGATCTGCGAACAGCCGATCCCCTCCACCGTGGCCCACTGCATGGTCTGCGGTTTCCCGACGGCGCTCGCGATCGAGGCGCTCCGTTCGCTGTCGGGATTCGATCCGGGTCCCGGCGACTCGGCGGAGGTCCCGGCGCCGGCGGCCCCCCGCGCGAAACCGAAGCCGGCCCCTCCCACACCGGAGGCGGAGCTCACGATCGCGATCAGCCGGGACCTCCGGACGAAGCTCGATCTCGTGCGGGAGCTCGGGCGCGGCGCCCCGGACGTGACGAGTGAGATGTGCCAGGCCGCGCTCAGCGAGGCGGAGGGGCGCATGTCGGAGGCGCTCGACGTCCTCCGTCAGGCCCAGGCCCGCCTCGAGTCCGAGACCGACGAGCTGCTCGGGCGTCGCCTGACGGCGCTCGAGGAGCGGCGCACGGCCCTCCAGCAGTCCGGCGTGCGCTTCGCCATCACCGACGACCTCCAGCGGCTGCGCGACGCGATCGAGGGCGACCGGCGGGAGGAGGCGGTCGGCCTCCTCGCCGACACCGAGCGCCGCATCGCCCAGTTCGAGGCGGACTGGAAGGGGCTGCAAGGGCTCCTCACCCAGATCGACGGGCTCCGGTCCGAAGCGGGCGACCTCGGCATCCCTCTCGGGGAGATCTCCAGCGAGCTCGAGGGGATCCGCGACCGCCTCTCGGCCGGGCCGCTCACGGAGGACGCCCTCGATGAGGCGGCCCAGGACGCGGCGCAGACCCTGATGCTCCTGCACGAGGCGATCCCGTCGAGCCTCGAGGAGGAGCTCGGCCGCCACGAGGTGACGCTGAACGCCTTTCCCGAGGACCACGCGGCGAGCGCGATCGCGCGTCGGCTCCACGTGGAGGCGACGCGGCACCTGAAGAAGGGACGCCTGTCCGATGCGGTCGCGAGCGTGCGCGAGCTGCGCCGCCAGCTCGAACTGCTCGCGAAGGAACCCCCGGCGGCTCCGACCCCGGGCGCGGAGGGCGAGGGGGTGGCCCCTCCACTCGACGAGACGGAGAGCGCCGCGCTCGATCGGCTGCTCAAGAAGGCCCGCAGCCTCGCGGCCCGCGTCCGCACGCTCCCGCCGGACAGTGACACGGCGCGCGACGCCGCGATGCAGATCCGGGAGGCCACCGACCAGCTCCGCGACCGGCGCCTGAAGGAGGCCGATCTCACGCTCTCGCGCCTGATGCGATTGCTCGCCTACGAGACCCCGAGGTCGTGAGGATGGCGAAGACCTCCCCGCTCGCCGTCGCGGTGCTCCGAGGGCTCGACCGGCTCTCGACCATGGGCGCGGCGCTCGAGGCGGAGGGTCTTCCCTTTCCCACGGCCCAGATCCGGGAGGCGATCGACAAGGCGCTCCAGACGAACGATGTGGAGGAGGCCGCGACCGTCCTCCGCCGGGGAGAGGCGCTCCTCGCCAAGGTCTCGCAGGACTGGACCTGGGTCCGCGAGCTCCTGCGGCGCGCGGACGAACAGCGCGCCGTCGCGGCGACGATCGGGGTCGACCTCGCGCACCTCGACGCCCGGGTCGGAAACCCGCGCAAGCGCCTCCAGAGCGAGCCGCTCAGCTCCGGTTCGCTCGAGAAGGCCGCCGCCAGCGCCTCGCTCGCCCTCGCCGTCCTCAACGACGCTGTGCCGAAGTTCTGCGTGCAGGAGGCGCAGCAGCTCGGGGTATCGATCCGCAGGGCCCGCGACCGAGGCGAGGACGTGCGCACCGCCGCGGCCGCGTTCTCGAAGCTGCTGCAGGCGGTCCAGGACCAGAACCTGCCCTCGGCGGCCCAGCGCCTCGTGGAGGCCCGCAAGGAGGTCGCCCGCATCCCGCGGGCCCCCGCCCTCCCCGCGCTCTCCCCGCGCGAGGAGGAGGAGATCCTCCTCGAGGCTCGGAACCTCGCCCGTCGGCTGCAGCGTATCAAGGGCAAGGCGCGCGACGCGCAGAGCGCGGCCCGCCTGATGGCCCAGGTCCGTGCGGCGCTGAGCGACGAGCGCGCCGAGCATCGGTACGGGACCCCCGAAGAGGAGATCGAAGCGCTCTACCTCGAGGTCGCCCGTCTCGCGCGCCAGCGCCAACACGCGGAAACCGCTGGCCCTCCCGCGACCCCGGCCGCTCCGCCCGCCGAGGAGCCGACGCTCCCGCCCGCCGAGGTCGTCCCCCGGGCGGCCGCGCCCGAGGTCGTGGGGCTCGCGCCCCCGATACCGGAGCCGACCTCGACGCCCAGCGAGATGCGCCCGGTCCGCGGCGCCCTCCTCATCCCGTACGTTCCGCCCGAGGCACCGGCCGAGGGCGACACGACGGACGATCCCGCCGCTGGGGATCGAGCCCGGGGAAGGGCCCGCCCTCGACCGTAATGCTTTTATAGGTATCGCAAGTCGTTTATATGACTTGTCGCGGGGAACGACCCGACCGGCAGCGCGCGGCGTGGGCACGGTCCTCGCCATAACCCCGGCGGGGCATCTCACGGTCCGCGCGCCCGATTCGGAGGTCACTCCCGAGGGCACTCCCGTCCGCGACGGGCGGGGGAGCTTCCGCGGCCGGATCGTCCGCGTCTTCGGTCCGGTCGCCCGTCCGTACTTGAGCGTCCGCCCGCGGCGCGCGCCGACCGCGGCGGAGGGCGTCGCCCTGCTCGGCGCGACCCTGATCCGGGAACAGGAGCGTTGACACGGGATGGAGAACGGCGAAGCGACTCCGGGCGGAGAGAAACCGGCGGCACGACCCGAGGACCTCGCGGTCCCGACGCGGTGCACGAGCTGCGGCTCCACGCACCTCACGCGGGACTACGAGCGCGGCGAGCTCGTCTGCGACGAGTGCGGCCTCGTCCTCGAGGAATCGATGATCGACCAGGGCCCCGACTGGCGCGCCTTCGACGCCGAGCAGGGCGAGAAGCGCGCGCGCACGGGCGCTCCGACGACCCTCACGATCCACGACAAGGGCCTCTCGACCGAGATCGGATGGAAGAACCGCGACCCGTACGGGAAGTCGATCCCGACGCGCAACCGCGCGCAGCTCTACCGGCTGCGCAAATGGCAGCGACGCATCCGGGTCTCGAACGCCACCGAGCGGAACCTCGCGTTCGCGCTCGCTGAGCTCGACCGGATCGCCTCGGGGATGGCGCTCCCGCGGAACGTGCGGGAGACCGCCGCGATGATCTACCGCAAGGCCGTGAACCGCAACCTGATCCGGGGCCGCTCGATCGAGGGGGTCGTCGCCGCGTCCCTCTACGGGAGCTGCCGCCAGTGCAACGTGCCCCGCACGCTCGACGAGATCGCGTCGAAGTCGCGGATCGGCCGCAAGGAGATCGGGCGGACCTACCGGTTCATGACCCGCGAGCTCCACCTGAAGCTCATGCCGACGCGGCCGCAGGACTACATCCAGCGGTTCTGCTCGGAACTCAAGCTCAAGGGCGAGATCCAGACCCGCGCGAACGAGATCCTCAAGGAAGCGACCGAACGCGAGCTCACGAGCGGCCGGGGCCCGACCGGGGTCGCCGCCGCGGCGATCTACATCGCGAGCGTGCAGTGCGGGGAGCGGCGCACGCAGCGTGAGGTCGCCGAGGTCGCGGGCGTCACCGAGGTCACGATCCGCAACCGGTACAAGGAGCTCACCGAGAAGCTCAACCTCCGGGTGATGCTCTAGGCCGGTCCGGCTCCCGCCCGGGCCGGTTCCTCACGGAAGCTTATCTCCCGCCGGGCGTATCAGCGGCCGCTGGGACCATCGTTGGAGGACCTCGTCGCGCTCGCCCTCCGCGCCGCGGAGGCTGCGGGGATCGTTCGAGCCGAGGTCCGGGTCGTCTCGCCCCAGCGATCGCTCCACCTCGCCGTGAGGAACGGCGCCGCGAGCGCGCTCACGTCGTCCGTCGACCACGGACTCGGGGTCCGGGTGCGCACGGACCGGGCGTGGGGGTTCGCCGCGACGACCGAGCTCACCCCAGTCGCCGCCCGCGCGACCGTGCGGACGGCGATGCGCCTGGCGCGGGCCGCCGGGCGCTCGCAGCATCGACCGTTCCGCCTGCTCGAGGACCCGGGCCCGACGGCGGGGGAGTACGCCACGCCCCTCAGGATCGATCCGCTCGAGGTCCCTCGGGAGGAGATCCTCAGCCTGTTGAAGGCGGCGGAGGCGCGCCTCCATGCGGGACCCGAGGTACGGACCGGCCTCGCCACGTTCCAGGCCTGGGACGAGACGAAGTGGTTCGGCGCGTCGGACGGGTCCTCGTACCGCTCCCGGATCGTGCACGTCGGCGCGGGGGTCAGCGCGACCGCGGTCCGAGGCGCGGACGTGCAGCGGCGGAGCCTGCCGACCTCCTTCGGCGGGGACTTCGCCCAGACCGGCTACGAGTTCGTCCTCGGCCTCGGACTGCCCGAGCTCGCGGAGGAGTCCGGCCGGGAGGCGGTGCGCCTGCTCGACGCCCCCGCCGCCCCCTCCGGGCCCACGACCCTCGTCCTCGGGTCCGACCAGCTCGCGCTCCAGGTCCACGAGAGCGTCGGCCACGCCACCGAGCTCGACCGGATCTTCGGGAGCGAGGCGGGGTTCGCGGGCACGAGCTGGGTGAGCCCCGGCAGCATCGGCTCGCTCCGGTACGGGAGCCCGGCGATGAACGTCGTGGCCGACGCGACCGTGCCGGGCGGCCTCGGGACATTCGGATGGGACGACGAGGGGGTCGCCGCCCGGCGGACTCCGATCGTCTCGGCGGGGACGCTCGTCGGGGTCCTCTCCTCGCGGGAGACGGCGGCCGAGCTCGGGCTCACCGAGTCCGGGGGCACGTGCCGCGCCTCCGGGCCCGACCGGGCGCCGCTCGTGCGGATGACGAACGTCAATCTCGAACCGGGGGACCTCTCGTTCGAGGAGCTGCTCGAGGGGGTCGAGGAGGGCCTCTACCTCGCCACGAACCGCTCCTGGTCGATCGATGACAAGCGCCTCAACTTCCAGTTCGGCACGGAGATCGGTCGCCGCATCGTCCACGGGGAGCTCGGCGACCTGGTCCGGAACCCGATCTACTCGGGGATGACCCCGACCTTCTGGGGATCGCTCGACGCCCTCACCGACGAGCGCACCTGGCATCTCTGGGGGGTCCCCAACTGCGGCAAGGGCCAGCCATTCCAGGTCGCGCGGGTGAGCCACGGGGCGCCGATCGGCCGTTTCCGAAACGTCGCCGTCCGGGGAGGCTAGGGTGGCCCGCGCGCGAGCGTCGCGTCCGAAGACGGTAGCGGACGCGGTGCACGGCCTCGGCGAGGGTTGGAGCGGGGACGCGCGGCTGGTCCGCGGGAGCTGGATGACGATCCGGTTCGCGAACGGACGGATCCACCAGCCCCACTTCGAGCGATCCACTTGGGTCTCCCTGCGCGCGGCCCACGACCGACGGCTCGCGACCGCGACGACCGTGGACGCCTCGCCCGAGGGCCTCGCCTCGGTCGCCACGGCGGCCCGGGGACTCGCGACCATCGCGCCGAGGGAGCGGAGGTTCCCGGGCTTCCCCTCCGCGCGGGGCGCGCCGCCCCGGCCCGTTGCCTTCTCCGCTTCGACCGCCCGCATCTCGCCGGAGGCGGCGGTCCGGATCGCCGAGCGGATCCTGGCGGCGGCCGAGGAGGAGGCTCCCGGCGCTCGCATCGCGGGGGCGGTGAACTTCGGTGCCGAGTCGCTGCGCGTCGTGAACTCGGCCGGCCTCGACCGCACGACCGCTTCCTCGCTCGCCCAGGCCTCGGTCCTCGTCGACCGACCGGACCGGGACCCTCCGGTCTCCGCCTGGGCCGAGGGAGGGCACTGGGACGCCTCGCGCCTCGACGCGGCGAAGCTCGGTCGGGAGGCGGCCCGGCTGCCCTCGGAAGCACCGGCGCCGGTCGAACCGGGCGCGTACCGGGTGGTCCTGCGGGGCCCGGCGATGGCGGAGCTCCTCGCGTTCCTCGCGTCGCTCGGCTTCTCGGGCCACGGAGAGGAGGAGGGTTGGAGCTGCCTGCGCCGCCAGCGGGGCCGGCGGATCGCCCCGGAGTTCGTCTCCCTCGTCGACGACCCGCGCTCGCGAGAGACCGTCCCCCAGGCGATCGACTACGAGGGCACGGCGACGCGGCCGCTCGGCCTCCTCCGCAACGGGATCGCCGGGCCGGCGGTGACCGATCTCGTCACCGCCGCTCGGCTGGGTCGCCCCCTCACGGGTCATGCGCCCCCGCCCGAGGCCCCGGCGGGCGAGGCCGGGCCCGTGCCGGGCCACCTGTTCCTCTCGGCGGGGGACGCCGACGAGGCGGAGCTCATCCGCGAGACGCGAAGGGGCCTGCTCGTGACCCGCTTCCACTACGTCCGGGTCGTCGACCCGGGACGGGGGATCATCACGGGGATGACCCGCGACGGCACCTATCGCATCGAGCACGGAGAGATCGTGGGCCCGGCGCGCAACCTTCGGTTCACGGAGAGCGTCCTCACCGCGCTGCGCGGGATCGAGCTCCTCGGGAAGGAGCGCCGGATCTACCCGAGCGAGCGGGCCGGCTCGGTCGCCACGACCCCCGCCGCCCTCGTCGGCGAGTTCCGGTTCACCTCCGCCACGCTCTTCTAACCGCGGGCGGTCGAAGCGTCCGTGGCGCGGCCGCTGCCGATCGCGGTGCTCGTCTCGGGCGAGGGAACGACGCTCGACGGGCTCGCCGAGCTCGTGCTCGGGCAGCACCTCGACGCGCGGATCGCTCTCGTCGTCGCCGACCGTCCCCACGCCCGCGCGATCGAGAGGGCCCGGGGCCGCGGGCTCCCGACGATCGTGCTCCCCTCCCGGGGGATGGACCGGGACGCGTGGTCGGATCGGCTGACCCGGGAGCTCGAGAGCCCGGGGGTCGAGCTCGTGGTGCTGGCCGGATTCCTCACGATCCTGCCCCGACGCTGGCTCGAGCGCTGGCGCGGCCGGGTGATCAACGTCCACCCGTCGCTCCTTCCGCGCCACGGCGGTCCCGGCATGTACGGGCGCCGGGTGCTCGAGGCCACGATCGCCGCCGGCGACCGGGAGACGGGGGCGACCGTGCACCTCGTCACCGACGAGGTCGACCGGGGCCCGCGCCTCGCGGTCGCGCGGGTGCCGGTGCGGGCCGACGACGACGTCGCGACGCTCCGGGCGCGCCTGCACCCGGTCGAGGTCTCGCTCCTGGAGCAGACGATCCGCCGGTTCGCGGAGGGGGCCCTGCCGCTCCCCTATCCGGGGCGCGACGCGCTCGCCGCGGACCGCCGCGACCGCGGGGAAGGACGCGGCTGAGCCCGCCGCGCGGGGCCCGGGGGGATCAGCTCCTCGATCGGGACGTCGCACGGCGGGAGATCGACCTCGATCTGGTGGCGCGTGGTCTTCGGGGGAAACAGCTCGCGCCCATGGGCCCGGCGCACGACCTCCTCCTTCTCGATCGGCGGACCGGGCTCCCACCGATCGACCTTCACCGCCGGGCTGTGGTAGTCGACGACCCAGGCCGGGACGCGGTGCGCCCCGAGGCGACGGAGCGCCTCCACGCGGTGGTGGCCGTTCAGGATCACGTTCGACTCCCGGGCGACCCAGATCGGCTCGAGGAACCGCTTCGTCCGGTCGAACTCGGCGAGGAGCTCTTGCACCTTCGCCTCGTCGATCTCCTCGTGGGAGCGCAGCCGGTCGATCGGCACGAGCTGGAAGACGATCGTGTGCGTCATCCGGCGGACCCCTCCCGCGCCTCCGAGATCGCGCGCCGGACGTAGACGCCGATCATCCGGCGCCGGTAGTCCGGCAGGAGGAACGTGTTGTGGACCGGGCGCAGCCGCTTCGCGATCGCCTCGCCGAGGTCGCGGAGGCGCTCGTCCGAGAGCGGGCGCCCCGAGAGCGGCTCGGTGAGGTCATCGAACGCGCACGGGCGGGGCTCGACGCCCCCGACGGCGACCCGGAGGCGGTCGACGCGCGCGCCGTCCCATCGGCCGGCGACCGCCACGCCGAGCTCGGGAAAGTCGAAGGAGGGCCGGACGCGGAGCTTCTTGTACCGGCCCTTCAGGCCCCGGGCCGAGGGCGGAAGGTGCACGGCGACGAGCACCTCGCCGGGCGCGAGCCGGGTCCGGCGGATGCCGTCGCCCCCGGCATCGTAGAGGTCGAGGAGCGGCAGGCGCCGGCGGCCCTCCCGGCCGGCGAGCTCCACCTCCGCCCCGAGGACGATCAGCGCCGGAGCGAGATCGCCCGAGAAGGTCGCGTAGCAGCGCTCCTTCTGGGGCACGACGTGGCACCGGTCCCCGTCCGCCTTGAGGCAGAAGCCGAGGCTCTCGCGCCAGAAGTAGCTCTGGTTGAAGAAGAAGCAGCGCGTCTCCACGAGGAGATTCCCCCCGACGGTGCCGCTCGCTCGCACGAGCGGCGTCGCGACCTCGCCCACCGCGTCCGCGAGCCCCGGGTACGCCGCGAGGAACGCCGGGTCCCGCTCGAGGTCGGCGAGACGCTCCATCGCGCCGATCCGGCCGAGCTCGTGGCCCGTGAGCTCGCCCACGTCCTCGAGCGCGATCAGGTGCGGACGGAGGTTGAGGTGCATCTTGTAGTTCGGGAGGAGGTCGGTCCCTCCGGCGAGGTAGTCGAACCGGCCCGCGAGCTCCGCGGCGAGGCCGACCGTCTCGTCGACGGAGGTCGGCCGGTGGAGCTCGAACGGATCGAGGTGCATCGCGCTCAGGCCCCCTTCCAGGGACGCCCCTCCTTGATCCGGAGATCGAGGCCCCGGAGCACGCGGTCGGGCGTGATGGGGAGCTCGGTGAAGCGCACCCCGATCGCGTCGTAGAGCGCGTTCCCCACGGCGGGCAAGGTCGCGATCAGCGGGCCCTCGCCGGCCTCCTTCGCGCCGAACGGGCCCTCGGGATCGTCCTCGCCGACGAGCAGGATCTCGACCTCGGGCATCTGCTGGGGCATCGGGATCTTGTACTCGAGGAGCGACGGGTTGAACAGGCGCGAGCCGCGGTAGTTCATCGACTCCCCGAGCACCTGCCCGAGGCCCATGTGGATCGACCCCTCGATCTGGCCCTCCACGGCGAGGCGGTTCAGCGCCCGGCCGCAGTCGAAGGCGGCCCAGATCTTCTCGACGTCCACCTCGCCGGTCTCGGGGTCGACCTCGACCTCGGCGACGTACGCGGCGAAGGAGTAGGCGGGGGCGGTGCCCGCGCGCGCGCCCTTGAACGATCCGCCGAGCGGCCGGGTCGAGAATGCGCCGCTCGCCGTGAGCGCCCCCTCCTGCTCCATCGCGCGGTGGAGGGCCTCCAGGAACGGGACGCCGACCTCGGGGTGCCCCTTCCGCTGGTACCGCTCGTGCCCCACCTCGAGCTCGTCGGCGGGCATCCCGAGGAGCTCCCCCGCCGCCCCGAGGAGCTTCTTCAACAGTTCCTGCGCCGCCGACCGCGCGGCGTTCCCCATCATGAACGTGACGCGGCTCGAGTACGATCCGAGGTCGATCGGGCTGACGTCCGAGTCGACCCGCTGGACGTGGACGCGCTCGAGATCGACCCCGAGCACCTCGGCGACGATCGCCGCGAGGAGCGTGTTCGACCCCTGGCCGATGTCGGCCTGCATCGAGTGGACCGCGATGCCGCCGTCCATGTCGACCTTGAGGTGCACCGTCGACTGGGGCATCTTCGGGGTGAAGTGGATCGGACTGTTCGAACCCGAGATGTAGAAGCCGCAGCCGAGGCCGACCCCGCGGCCGTAGGGCAGCCGGCGGAACTTCGAGTCCCAGCCGCTCGCCGTCCGGCTCGCCTCGAGGCACTTCAGGAAGGAGGTCGACGTGATGCGGAACTCGTTCACGGTCTGGGCGTTCGGGGGGAGCGCGTTCTTCGCCCGGAGGTCGAACGGATCGATCCCGAGCTCCTCGGC
>JASHPK010000027.1 GCA_030038095.1 Thermoplasmata archaeon
AGGTGGGCGCGAACAACGGCGCCCTCGCCGAGACCTGGGTCTTCGCCAACCAGACCTGGACGAACCTCACCGCCGCCTCGGCCCTGACGCCGAGCCCCCGGGTCGCCCCGCGCCTCGTGTGGGACGCCGCGGAGGGCTACGGCCTCCTCTTCGGAGGCCAGTCGAACGGGGTCCGATACAATGACACCTGGGCGTTCGCGGGGGAGATCCTCGGCGGCCAGGCCCGAGCCGGCGCGGAAAGCCAAGGGACCGCGGCTCGGCCGGTCCTTGCGACCTCCGGGGGGACGACGGACCTCGCGGTCGCGTCGGTCCTGGCGGCCGGGAGCTCTTCGAGCTTCCTCGGAGCCATGAGGGCCACCGAAGCCCGGCGAAGGGCGACGGGCGCGCGCTGAAGGCCTTCTTCCGAAGCGCTCCACGGACGTCCTTCGTCGCCGGGCCTTGGGGCGTTCGGGCCGACGGGGCGGCGGGGACCGGCCGCGGCGGCTCCGGGTCGGTCCCGGGACCGACTGACCGGGGACCGCTCCGCGGACGAAACGCTAAGGATAGGCGACGGGTCCGCTCGGTCGGAGATGGCGACCTCGAGCCTGCGGGGGCGGCCGATGCCCGGGAACCGCGTCGCGCGCTTCCGTTTTCTCGACGGCCAGGGCCGGTGGGTGCCGATGGCGCATTCCCCCCAGGAGCTCCTCCGCTGGGCCGGGGAGATCCAGCCGGACGTGATGCAGCGTACGTTCTCGATGTTCCCGGCGTTCACGATCGACCGCCCCATCCCCGACGGGTTCACCGTGGGCTCGTTCTTGGACGCCCTCGCCCGAGCGGCGAACGGCTACCACACGCCCCGGATCGACGTCAACCCCGGAGTCCTCACGGACGCGCAGATCCTCGACCTGGCCCGGCGCCTGCTCGACATGCCGCTCACGCCGAGGCTCCGCTACCTGAGCCTCGACAACTACGGCAACCGCGTGCGGGAGAACGGGCCGGAGCCGGTCCGCCGCCTACTCGAGGGACTCCTCGCGCAGGGTTGGGAGGGGCTCGAGCTCCTCATCTGCGGGACCGACCGCCGCGGGATGCTGATCCCGATGCCCCCGAGCTTCGGCCTCGCGGCGACCCTCGTCTTCGACATCGCCTGTCCGAGCTTCGCGAACTGCCGGGACCTCGGTGCCTGGGACCACAACACGACGTGCCGGGACCTCGTGCGCCGGGCGACTCCGGGGGCGCGGCTGCTCGCCAACATCGACTTCCCAGGCCAGATCGACTGCTTCAAGCAGCTCGGCCCGGACGGGATGGCTTCGATCCTCGCGAAGATCGCCGCCGAGCAGGCCCCGCAGGGGTACTCGTTCATCTGGCCGATCGTCCAGCTGAACCCGCCGCCGAACGACCAGGTCGGCCAGTGGGATTCGACCCGGTACGCGCTGCGGGACGGGCGGACGATCTATGAACTGATCCGGGACCTCGTCACTCGGTTCAGCCCGAAGGGCTGAGCCCGGGGGTCCGATCTCGACTATCCCTCCCGGGGGTCTGTCGTCGGCGAACCTTCGACCCTCACCATGCGGCTCCGGACCTTCGACGAACTTTCGCCCGAAATGGACGCCGGGCGCCTCCTCGTGCACCTCTCCGCCCTCGGAGGCGCCGCCAACCGCCGGGCGATCGATCTCTGGCGCCGTCGCTCCGACCTCTATGCGGACTACGTCGGCGTCTTCGCCGTGGAAGGGGACTCGGTGCTCGGCCAGACCTACATCCGCCGGCTCGCGTACACGTTCCCGGACGGGACCGAGACGATCGCTGCGATCGCGTCCGTGGGCACCCGGTCGGACCGGGCCCGCCGGGGCGTCGCCCGGGCGATCCTGCGCGACGTCCTTCGCCGGGAGAAGGAGGCGGGCCTCCGGTACACCGCCCTCTGGACCAATCCGTCTTGGGGCGCCTACCGGCTGTACGAAAGGCTCGGCTATCGACCGATCCACGCCGTCCCGTGGGCCCTGCGGCCGCCCGGGGCTCCCGGTGGGCGACGGGGCCTCGCGAAGGGCGTCCGGCCGGCGTGGCCCAGCGATCTCCCCGAGATCGAGGAGCTCCACGACCGGGAAGCGCTCGGGCGGATCGGCTTCTGCCGGCGACCTCGCCGGCATCTCGAGATCCTCCACGCGGCGCGCGAGCTCGAGCCCACGAAGGAGCTCCTCGTCGCCGTCGGGGAAGGCCGGCTGCAGGGCTATGCCCACCTGCAGTCGAATCCCTACCGCGTCCTCTCCGGGGAACTCGTCGCCGAGTCGGTGACGGCCGAGCGCCGGCTGGTCGCGGCGATCGAGCGCCGGGCCGGCCCGCTCCCCGTCGCGGTCCAGGGAACGATCGTGCGGGACGCGGCGGCGCTCTGGCGCTCCCGGGGTTATCGGGTGCTTCCCTCGAGCTGGTGGGTCCTCCTGGCCGCTCCCCTCGGAGGGACGTGGGGCGCGAGGGAAGCGGAGCGTGCGTTCCGCACGGCCGATCCCCGCTTCCTCTGCCAGTCGGGCGACCGATTCTGACCGGCTCCCCGCGGGAAGCGCGCGAAGGACCCCGGCGCCGAGCTCAGCCGTACGGGCCGACCTCGTCAAGGAGGTCCACGTGCGTCAGCAGCATGCGTCGGCAGCAGTAGCGGCGGAGCCCGAGACCGTCGAGGACCTCGCCGGCGGGCTCGCCGCGGCTGGTCCGCTCGCGGTACTCGTCCCAGTGCTGGCCGATGACCGTACCGCAGGTGAAGCAGCGGACGGGCACCATCATCGTCATCGGGTCGGTTCCTCCTTCCGGTTCAGCGGTACGACTTCTGCCGCCGGGCGCGGGCACCGCGGCCGCCCGGGCGCTTCGGCAGTTTCCGGCGCGGGTCGTTCACGAGGAGCGAACGGTCGTAATGCTTGAAGGTCTCGCGGAGCTGGTCGTCCTTGAGCCACTCGAGGAGCCCGCGGGCGATCGCCGTCCGCGCCGCGGACGCCTGGCCGACGATGCCGCCTCCCTGGACGTCCACCGTGATGTCGAGCGCCTTGCTCCGGTCGCCGACCATGTAGAGCGGTTCCTGGATCTTCTGGCGGACCACTTCGGGCTCCACGAGCTCGAGGGGTCGGTCGTTGACCCACACGCGGCCCGAACCCTTGCGCACCGTCGCCCGGGCGACCGCCGCCTTGCGCTTGCCCGTCGTGAGGACCACGGGGACCGTCTTCATGCGCGGGCTCCGAGGAGCTTCGTGACCTCGCCGAGCGTGACCGGGGGTCGCAGGGTCGGACGCGCCTTCGCGGCCTCGAGCGTGACCGTGGCGACCCCCGAGAGCTGGGGCGGGGTGCCGATGTGCACGACGAGGCGCCGGTACGCGACCCGGCCCCGGGTCTTCAGGTGCGGAAGCATGCCGCGCACGGTGCGTCGGAAGATGCGGTCCGCGTACCGGGGGAAGTGGGGGCCACTGCGCACCGAGCCCCGCGCCCGCGCGGCGGTGTAGTGCGCGACGACCTGAGCCCGGCTCCCCGTGACCACGCTCTTCTCGGCATTGACGACCACGATCGACTCGCCGTTCAGAAGGCGCTTGGCGATCAGGCTCGCGGCGCGGCCGAGCACGAGGCCGCTCGCGTCGACCACGGTCGCTGAGGGGGCGGGGATCGCTTCAGGCAAAGAGGCGCACCCCCGCTCCGTCCGGCTTCGCCTTGAGGAGCTCGTGGATGGAAAGTGCCGAACCGCCCGCGGCGTGGACCTTCGCTCGGGCCTCGGCCGAGTAGCGGAAGGCGCCTACGGTGATCTTCTTCGAGAGGGTGCCCTCGGCGAGGAGCTTCCCCGGCACCACGACCCAGCCGTCCGGGTCGACCAGACGATCGAGGTGCCCGACGTTCACGGGAGTCTGCTGGTGGCGCGCCCGCTCGAGACGATCGGCGACCGAGCTCCAGATCGGGGCCCGGTGGGCTCGGGCGGCACGCCGGAGCTCCACGACGACCCGGACGAGCTCGGAGTTCCCTTTACGGACCGTACGAGGCATGCGCGGGAGGCCCTCGACCCGGGTGCTCGATATAAGCATTTCTCGCCGAGAAACGGCCCGGCGCGCGCGCCGGGTCTCCGCGCCGGTCGGGCGACCGGTTCGTGCGGTTCCGATAACGGCCAACGATTAAATACGGCCCTCCGCCATCGGCGGCCGAGGCCCCTCCGATGCGCAAGTTCCTCACCGAGCTCCGAGGCAAGACCGTGATGACGAACGACGGCCAGATCCTCGGATTGATCGACAATTTTGTCGTCGACACCCTCACCGGCGGGATCGCCCACGTGCTCGTGACGCCGAGCGAGGACATCGAGCAGCGCCTGTTCCAGAGCGACGCCTCCGGCCGCCTCGTGCTCCCCTTCAAGAGCATGCGCGCGGTGAAGGACGTCGTCGTGATGGACATTGGGAAGTGACCTCCCCGCTCGGCCCCTGATCTCGGTCATCACGACCGTCCGCAACGAAGAGACGCACCTCGCGCAGCTGCTCGACAGCCTCCTCGTCCAGGAGGCGCCGTTCGAGATCGTGGTCGTCGACTCCGAGAGCCGCGACCGCACGATCGAGATCGCCGAACACTATGCCCGCGCGCACCCCCGCGAGATCCGGGTCCTCGAGCGATCGGGGTCCCGCGGAATCGGACGGAATGCCGGCGTCGATCTGGCCCGCGGGGAGTGGGTGGCGTTCATCGACGGCGACTGCTTCGCGGACTCCCAGTGGCTCCGGACCCTTCGCGCCGGGCTCGCGACGAGCCCGATCGTCGCCGGGCGAACGGTGACGGTCGGCAAGCCGCGATTCGGCCGGCTCGAGCGGGTCGAGCTCCTCCAGAGCGGCTACGACGTCACGTTTCCTTCTTGCAATCTCGCCTACCACCGAGAGCTGTTCCTGCAGCTCGGGGGGTTCGACGCCCGGTTCATCACGGCGGAGGACATCGACCTGAACCTTCGGGCGGTCCGCTCGGGCGCGGCGATCCAGTACCTGCCCAACGCGCTCGTCTACCACCACGTCCGGTCGACGTTCGTCCGCTTTCTCTACCAGGCGTTCTGGAACGGATACGGCCGAAAGCAGCTCACCGAGAAGCACGGGAGCCTCTGGGGCCGGTACCGGATCCGGGCCCTGATCTCGGGTCAGCGCGGCGTCATCGCCTGGGCCCGGCTGAGCGCCGCCCTGAGCGGGTACGTGACCCGCGTGGTCACGGGCCGGGACTCGCCTAGGGATCCGGCGAGCGAGCGGGCCGTGGACGACACTTCGAGGATGTCCCCGGACGCGAACGACCCCCCGGGTCCGGGGCCGCGACTCTAGCGGCCTAGTTCGCCTTCAGGAGGTCGGCGACCTTGACGACCTCGGTGAGGACCTTCGAGAGCTCCGCCGTCTGGTCGACCACGGCGACAAGGAGCGCCTTCTTGCCGCTCCCCACGATGATCGTCTTCGAGTCGTTGCCCTCGATCACGATCCGCTCGGGCGGGGCCCGGTTGAGCTCGGTGTTCGCGGTCGCCGCGGCCCCGAGGATCGTGGCGCACATGATCGCGAAGGTCTCGGTGTAGACCCCAGCCGGCACGTCCGCGTAGAGGACGAGGCCGTCGCGCGAGACCAGCGCCGTGGCGATGCCTCCGATACGCGTCTTGAGGTCCTTGACGACCGCGCCGACGTTCCCTGTGGCCATCATTCGGTCCGTTCCCCCCTAAATCGATCCCCTAGACTTCCTCGACGCGAAAGCGGCACTCGGGGTGGCCGGTGCTGGCGCACATCTCTTCCGTACACTTAACACGCCCCCCCTTAAAACGTTCGTAGAACTCGCGAAGGATTCCCCTCAGCCGGTGGCAGGTCGGGATGTCGCTCGGCGCGACCTCGATCGACCCTTTGACGATGATCTCCTGGTCCGTGAACGAGATCTCCTCGACCCAGCCCCGCTCCTTGAGCTGGTGGCCGGCCCGATCGAAGTAGTGATTGCGGTCCTTGAGGGCCTCCTCGGCCATGTCGACGCCGATCACCGACCCTTCCTTGAAGAAGAGACCGTGGCAGGCGTGCGACATCACCCCCTCGTAGAGCTCTTTGATCTGGCGGAGCTCGGTCTGGTCGATCTTGACGTACCGCATGACCGGGCGGGCACCGGGGCGCCGCCTATATAAGTTGCCGCCCGGAGAACGCGTCGGCCGGCTCACTCGGCCCCGGCCGCCTCGTCGGAGGTCGTTCCCCCGGCGGCGAGCGCGCTCTCCAGCGCGTCGAGCGTCGTGATCCGACCGGTCTGCACTTTCGGCCAGGCGTCGCGCCGGTCGAGGAGGATCGAGGGCATCCCCGCCCGGGCCGCGGCGCGTACGTCGCTCCAGAAGAGGTCGCCGACGTACGCGACTCGCTCCGGCCGCACGCCGAGGGTCTCCGCGGCGGCCCGGAACGCCCTGCGGTCGGGCACGACCGGCCCCGGCGGATCGCCGGCGATCCCCACCAGCGATTCCGGAAGCCCCGCCCGGTGGAGCAGCCAGTGAGCGGACTCGAGCGGGAGCGGCGTCGCGACCATCGCGCGCACGTTCGCCGCGGTGAGCCGCTCGAGCGCCCGCGGAACATCGGGGTACCGCTCGATCTCGTGCGCCGGCTTCAGGACCCGGCGGACGACCGCCTGGGTCTCCTCGTCGGGGAGCTCGTGCCCGGCGACCGCCCAGAGGGTCTCCGTGAGGTGCCGATGGAGCGCCTCGAGGTCGGCGGGCGGAGCGCGGCCGGTGAGGCCTTCCCAGCGTCGGCGGTCCCAGGCCCGGAGCGTCCGGCGGACCGCCGCCTTCACGCGGCGCTCGCCGAGCAGGGGGCCCTGGGGCTTCCAGGCCCACTGCCAGGCGCCGACCGAGTAGAAGGGGACCAGCACGTCGTCGAGGTCGAAGAGGACCGCCTCGACCTCGCCCGCGCCGAACGGCAGCGTCACGGAGGAGCTACCTTAGTCGCGTCCGCTCTTCTGGAGCTCGAGGAGGTCCTCGGTCGAGACCTTCTCGCCCTTCTTAAGCCGGGCGAGGAAGTCCTCCTCCCGAGGCGCCTCGGCGGCCGACCAGCTCGGCGGGGCGCGACCGCCCCGCGTCGCGAACAGGAGCTTCTCGATGTCGCGGACCTCCTCGATCGCCGCGATGTGGCCCCGATGGGCCTCGTCGGCCTGCCCCTTGACCTCGAGGAGCTTCGCCTGGACCTCGTCGGCCTGGCGCCGGAGCTCGTCCACCTCCTCGTAGAGGGCGACCATCGCCTCGTGCTCCCGCTGGGCCTCCTCGGCGTACTGGCCGACGAGGGCGTGGTGCTTCTCCGCCTCCGTGCGCGCTTCGTTGAACGCCTCGAGCGTCTTTTCGACCTCGGGGTTCTGACGCAGCTCCGCGTCCTGCTCGCGGATCGCGGCCTCGAGCCGCTTCATCTCCTCGATGAGGCGCTTCTCCTGGTCTCCCGTGAGCGCCGTCGTCATGTGGCGGAACTCGAGCTCCTTGAGCTCCTTCTTCAAGCGCCAGACCGGGACCGCGCCCGGCTTCGGTGTGCGCTCGCGCTTCAGCTCCTGGACCTGGTCCCCGAACTCCTGGAGCTTGTGGTTCCATTCCTCGCGGAGGCGCTTTTCCTCCCGGACCATGCCGTTCAGGGCGTCCCGGTTCCGCCGGTGGTCCTGCGCGTCGGCGCTCTTCGCGTGGAGCTCGTCGAGGATGCGCGAACGCTCCTCCGCCGTGGCGCGGGCTTCCGCGTTCAGGCGGTCGCGTTTCGCCCGCGCCTCGTCGGCGCGCGCGTTCGACTCCGCCCGCCTTTTCTCGAGATCCTCGGTCGCGTCGCTCAAAGCAGCCACCGCCTCGGGCGGCGCCTCGCCCAGTCGGGGACGGTTTCGACAGGTGGGCTCGATATAAGGTCTTCCGGCGCGCGCCTATCGGAGATTTCGCTTGATACGTCACGCTAATAACGGGCGCTCCGGATAAATCGGCTTGTGGAGACGGTCGGCCGCATCTTCGGTGACGTGGGGCTCGGGCAGTTCCAGTTGAGCCTCTCGCAGCCGGTCGAGCGCGGCGACTACCTCGCGGTCGAGGACGAGCTGCACGGAAAGGTCCTCTGCCAGCTGGACGACCTCAAGCGCAAGAGCGACCTCGATCTCGAGCACGCCGGCGACCTCGGTCCCACGGAGGAGACCGCGATCCACGAGAACCTCCTCGGCGTCGCCCGCATCATCGGCTATCGGGACGGCCAGGGGATCGTCAAGCTCCCCACGATCCCGTTCCGCCCGGGCGCGCACGTCTTCCGGGCCGAGGAGCCGCTGATCGCCGAGGTCCTCGGCCTGAAGCACCGCCCGAACAGCGGCGCGTACGTGGGCCTCCTGCGGAACCACAACCTCCGCGTCGAGCTCGACATCAACCAGCTCGTCCAACGCCACGTGAGCGTCCTCGCGAAGACGGGGGGCGGGAAGAGCTACCTCCTCGGCGTGCTGATCGAGGAGCTGCTCCGGCACAAGGTCACCTGCGTGATCATCGACCCGCACGGCGAGTACGGCTCGCTCCGGTTCGCCGCGGAGAAGAACGGCGGCCACGCCCGCTTCGGGGTCGAGTCCCAGGGGTTCGCGCGCCAGGTCCAGGAGTACTCGCCCGACGTCTCCCTCAACCCGAGCGCGAAACCGCTGACGTTCTCCCTGCGGCACATCGATCCGAGGGACCTGCTCGTCTTCATGGGGCTGACGAACGTCAAGACGTTCCTCGCCCCGCTCAAGGAGATCATCGAGCGCGTGGCCACCGGGAACCCGGACTTCACCGTGAAGGACCTCGTGCGCGCCGCCGAGATGGGCGAGGGGGCGATCGCGGAGACCCTGCACGAGCGGCTCGAGTACGTGGAGCAGACGAAGCTCCTCGGCCCGGTCGGCACGAGCCTCAACGATCTCGTCAAGCGGGGCGAGGCGACGCTGATCAACCTGCGGGGGGTCGCCCCCGACGTCCAGGAGCTCGTGGTCGCCCGGATCGCGTCGACGCTCTTCGAGAACCGCAAGAAGGACCGGATCCCTCCGCTCTTCCTCGTCATCGAGGAGGCCCACAACTTCGCGCCCCAGCAGGGGACCGTGACCTGCTCCCGCGTCCTCAAGAACATCGCGAGCGAGGGCCGGAAGTTCGGGCTGGGCCTGTGCGTCGTGACTCAACGCGC
Source organism: Thermoplasmata archaeon (assembly GCA_030038095.1). GTDB lineage: Archaea > Thermoplasmatota > Thermoplasmata > Lutacidiplasmatales > UBA184 > Lutacidiplasma. The sequence goes on from JASHPK010000027.1 coordinate 9,098, forward strand.
GGCGCGGATCGACAAGAGCGTCCTCTCCCAGTGCAACACCCAATTGATCCTCCAGGTCACGAACCCGCTCGACCTGAAGGCCATCGCTCAGTCGATCGAGGGGCTCACCAACGGGATGACCGAGATGATCCAGTCCCTGCCCGTGGGGACCGCGCTCATCACCGGCGGCGGCTACCACACCCCGCTCTTCTGCGAGGTCCGGCCCCGGGCGACCCGGCACGGCGGGGAGAGCGTCCAGATCGTGGCGGCCTAGGGTCGCCTGGGCGACCGCGACGCCCCGCGCGTGCGGGCGGAGATGAGACGCCCTACGGATGCACCACCGACTGGAGGTACCGGGTCACGAGCCGCACCCCGAAGGCGGTCGCCCCGATGTTCTGGTACCCCGGCTGGTACTTCCGCGTGCTCACCGTGGTGTAGGCCGGTCCCGCGATGTCGAGATGGGCCCACGTCGTCGACGCGCCGGCGAAGCTCTCGAGGAACGCGGCGGCGGTGAGCATCCCGCCGATCGTGAGCTCGGTCGAGTTGCGCACGTCGGCGATCTCGCTCTTGACGAGCTCGCGGTGGTAGTCGGTGAGCGGCATTCGCCAGATCGGCTCCCCGGTCGCCGCCGAGGCGGCGAGGAGGCCGTTCGCGAGCTTGTCGTCAGTGCAGACGAGGCCGGCGGTGTCGTCGCCGAGCGCGATGACCTGGGCGCCCGTGAGCGTCGCGAGATCGATCACCTCATCGGGGCGGTACTGGGCCACGACGTACCCGAGCGCGTCCGAGAGGACGACCCGGCCCTCCGCGTCCGTGTTGACGACCTCGATCGTCTTGCCGTTGAACGTCCGCACGACGTCGCCGGGGCGGTACGCGCCGCCGCCCGGGAGGTTCTCCGCACACGCCATCACGCCGATCACCCTCGGCGGCACCTTGAGGGTCGCCGCCGCGCGCAGGATGCCGAGGACGGCGACCGCCCCCGACTTGTCGAACTTCATCTCCTGCATGTGGAGCGCCGGCTTGAGCGAGATCCCGCCCGAGTCGAACGTGATCCCCTTCCCGACGACCGCCACGGTGCGGCCCCGTCGTGCGCCGCCCGGGTACTCGAGCACGATCAGCCGGGGAGGATGGGCGGATCCGCTCCCGACGGCGAGGATCCCTCCGCATTTCATCTCGGCGAGCTTCTTTTCGTCGAAGACCGTGACCTTGAGGCCGAGGTCCTTGCCGAGGGCGCGCGCCTCCTCGGCGAGGCGCTCGGGCGTCGCGGTGTCGGCCGGGAGGTTGGCGATCTCCCGGGTCCAGACGACGGCGTCGGCGAGCGCGATCTCCTCGGAGGCGGCCTTCTTGAGCCCGGCCTCCTCGCGCGAGAACTCATCGCCGAGGTGGATCGTGGCTTCCTCGACCATCCCTTCGGTCGTCGATTTGTACTTCAGGAACTCGTAGGCGCCGAGCACGGTCCCGTCGACGAGCGCCCGCACGGCCGCGTCGCTCCCCACGGGATCGACCGCGAACGACGGGAGCCGAAGGCTCGCGGTCCGCGCGGCCTTCCCCTTGAGCCCCTTCACGACCTCCGCCGAAGCGCGACGCACGACCTCGGCGTCGTACCGCTCCCGCGGTCCGAGCCCCACGAGGACGATCCGGTGGTGCCCGTCGGGGGTGTGGAAGGTCGTAAGCTCCTTCCGCTTCCCCTTGAGCTCCTTGCGGTCCCACGCCGCCCGGATCGCCCCCTTGAGCGCCGCGTCCTCCTTCTCGAGCGCTCGGGGAAAGGTCGTCTCCTTCTCGCTACGCTCGAACACGCCGCTGACGACGACGTCCGCGGCGGCCGACAGAGCCTCTCGGCGTTCCACTACGATGCGCATGGACCCAGCGGGGGGTCCCTAGAACGACGGCCGGATCTTCTGGCGGTCGATTCGGATCCCCGCCGGAGTGATGGCGAGCAGGTTCTTGGCGATTCCGGCCACGTCCCCGCCGGTGTCCTTCGCCACGTTCTTCAGATCGAGGCTCATCCGCTTGACGGCAATCTGGTCGTTCGCGATCGAGGTGTAGTCGAGCAGGACGATGTCGCCCTGGTAGGCGAGCTTCGAGACCTGGTGCAGGTCCTCAAAGCGGAGGATCTCGGCGAGCCGGACCGTGCCCTTCGCGCCGGCGAGCGCGCCGGCCTCGTCCTCGAACTGCATCGTGCCGAGGTCGAGGAACGTCCCCTCTTCCAGCGTGTCGGACCCGTGATGGCGTCGAAGGATACCGCTCTTCTTCATCATGGAAGCGTGCCCCCGCTTTCGGGGCGAGCGAGGGTGGGGTCCCCTCTTAAGACTACTGTTCCACCGCGCCCGTCAGTCGGCGGCGGCCGGCGGGCCGGCCCCGGCCGGCCTCGGGAACCGGAGGCAGAACGTCACCCGGTAGACCTCCTGGCCGTTCTTGCGTCCGAAGAGGCTCGCCGACTCCTTGAGAGAGGCGCCGAACTTCTGCTTCGCGAGCCGGGCGATCGACCGGGCGGCGAGGGTCTCGGTGAAGAAGCAGTCCCATCCCTCGGGGAGCTCCTCCCGCCAGGAGACCGCCTTCCGCCAGTCCGACCGGGCCTCGCGCATCAGCTCCGTCCACAACGCGTCGAGCCGGGAACGGAGGGCCACCGCCTTCTCCGTCGGGCCCTCGGCGGGACCGCGGAGCTGGAGGATCGCCGTGTAGTAACGGCCGCTCTTGCGGCTGCAGTCCGGACAGATGCGGTGCTCCAGCCGAACGGACAGGGGGACCTCGACGTCCCGGACCGCGCCGCGGAAGACCACGTGGGCGGTCCCGACGAGCTCGCGCACGGTCGCGGTCGCCGATCGTTCCTCCCAGCGGACCCGACGCAGACCGACCTCGGGATGCACCTCGAGGAGGGGCGTGAGGTCCTCGGCGGTGAGGAGCGGGCTCGCCCCCGACCGCTCCCAGTGGTCTCGGACTTGGCGCGCCCCGCAGTGAGGACACAGGACGACCACGGCGCGCCCCGGAGCCGAAACGAGCACCGCCCGGTCGGCGGCGCATTCGGAGCAGACCCCGTCGACCAGCGGGCGACCGGTCGCCCCGCAGACGACGCAGAACTCCTCCTCGACCATGCTCGGCCCTCCGACGGCTCAACCGACCAGCGCGAAGATCTCGGCGTGGGGCACCCCGCCTAGGGTTCCGGAGCCACCGGGGGCGAGGTAGCCGCCCTCCTCGGCGAGCTTCAGCACGCGCTTCCCGAGAAGGTTCGCGATCGTCGCGCGCTGGAGCGCCCAGAGCAGCTCCTCGCGAGAGACGCGCCGCTCGCCGTAGAACTGGCTCGTGACCTTCACCGTCTGTCCGTGGTCTCCGACCGGGAGATCGCGGCCAAGGAGCTCGGCGTCGCAGGCCGCGACGACGAACTCCGCCCGGACTCGGTGCACGCGCATCACGAAGCCGTCGTCCGACACGTTCCCTCCGGAGTTCGGCTGACGATGTCCGGCGGAGCATAAATCGGCCGCCCCGTGGAGCTCGGGAGTCGAGCCACGCGAGCCGGGCGGTCGCGGGGGGGATTCGCTGGGCTCACTCGGACCCGCGCTGCTCGATCCCAGACCCCACGCGGACTCACGACTCGTACGAGCCGCCCCCGGAAACCGCCGTCATTTATCTACCCGAAACGGCTCTCGACTGCGGGGTGTGCTGTGGGAAAGTTTTGCCTTCCGTCTCCCTCGTTCGCCCCAGCACAGCAGATGAGAGCACCGGGTGCAGTCGTCGTGCGGAAGAGCAGAGAGCATCGAGGAACCGGCGTTAGGACGTTCGGTGGGACCGCGGTCTTCGCGGTCCTCGCAATGTTCCTCCTATCGACTCTGGCCGGGGTCGGCGCCGCGGCCGTGGTGCGCGCGGCCAGTCCTCCGGCTTCGAGCGGCGTATCGACCGCGAGCAACTCTCTTGGTGCGGCCCTATTGGCGCAAGCGCAGCATTCGCTCGCTTCGGGCCAGGGTCCCTTGGCGGGTCCGAAGACGAACTGGCATCAGCTCTCCCCCGCGACCTCGCCGGCCGCCCGGCAGTCGCCTTCCATGGCCTACGACCCAAAGGGTGGCTACGTGCTCCTGTTTGGCGGCGCCGGCGACTTCAACCCCGTGTACGGCGATACGTGGAAGTTCCAGGCCGGAACCTGGACGCAGCTCTCGCCCGCCCGCTCACCGCCGGCGCGGTACGGCGCGGACCTCGTCTATGACGCGCACGACGGCTACATGGTACTGTTCGGTGGGGAAACCTCGACGACCGCGACCGCGCTGTTGAACGACACCTGGAAGTGGTCCGGCGGCACGTGGACCAACATCTCGCCCGCGGTGTCGCCCCCGGCGCGATTCTGGTCCGCCATGGCGTACGACGCACGCGATGGATACGTGGTGCTCTTCGGTGGCGAGGGGAGCGGCACCTGCCCCTCGTGCAATTTCCTCGGGGACACGTGGGACTTCATCAGTGGCGTCTGGATCAACGTGACCCAGCCGTCCGGTCCCTCCCCGCGCTGGCTGCCGAATATGTCCTACGATGCTACGGACGGATACCTGATCATGTACGGTGGGGAGAGCGCGACCGGATTCCAGACGGACACATGGAAGTTCGTGGCCGGAGTCTGGACGAACATCACGTCGTCGACGTTCCCGTCCGACCAGAGCGCCTACCTGAGCATGGCCTACGATCCCGGGCTCGGCGGGGTCATCCTCTTCGGCGGGTACCCCAACCACTGCAGCGGTTGCGGGGTGCCGGCACCCTCGGTGTACTATACCTGGGAGTTCTCAGGCGGGACTTGGACGAACATCACCCCCCACGTTTCGCCTCCAGCACGCTCGGAGGCGGGCATGGCGTTCGACGGAACGACGACCGGTTACCTGCTGCTCTTTGGCGGCAACACGTACGCCTACTTCGGGACGGCCCAGCCTCTCGACGACACCTGGAAATTGGTGTAACCGGGAATGGGATAGGTCCCGAGGAATCGAGACCGACGCCGCAGACCGCCGGGTCACGAAGCGGCAGCTCCGCCCTGGACCGGTCGATCGCCGGAGGTGGAGGCTCGCGGAACACCGGTCCACAGGGCCCGATCAGAACCGCACCAGCTGGAGCTGATTCGGTCGGGGCTCGATGATCTCGCCCTGATTCTTGAGTGTCTGGAGCTGGGCTTCCGCCTTGGGGACGGAGATGCCGGCCTTCTCGGCCGCTTCGAGGAAGGCGCCCAGGGTGAAGACCCCGCCTCCCGCCTCTTGGAGCTCGTGCATGATGCGCAGGATCATCGACTGGCGCTCGCGCTGGGTATGGCTGAATCCGGTCTGGGTCAGGTCGATGTCGATCTTCCCTTCCTCGGTCATCGAGACCCGGCGCAGGTAGTTCTCCATCACGTGGACCGCGCGCTCGGCGTCCGAGACTTCGACCCCCGGGGAGAGCCTCGCGCGGGCCGCCGCCTCGCTGAGTCGCACGAGCGCCTCGAGCTGGCGGGCCGTGATCGGGACCGGGGAGTTGGGTTCCTCGCCCTGCTTGCGCACGCGGACGTAGAAGTCCTCCAGCGTTCGGAGCGCCTCCTCCGAGAGCACCGGACGGATCGTCCGACGCGCGTAGGCGATGTACTTCTTGAGCAGGTCCGGGGCGAACGGGGCCGTCCCCTCGAGCTTCGCGTCGGGGGAGGCCCGAAGCAGTTCCACTTCGCGGTGGGAGGCCAGGATCTTGTTCGCGAGGAGGCGATCGCGTCCCTGGTCGGGCAGGTCCTTGATCGAAAAGATGACGTCGAATCTCGACAGGAGCGTCGGCGGGAGATCGAGCTGTTCCGCGATGGACCGGTCGTTCGTGAACCGTCCCCATTTCGGATTCGCCGCGGCCAGGACCGGGCAACGGGCGTTCAGCGTCGAGGTGATGCCGGCCTTCGCGATCGAACAGGTCTGCTGCTCCAGGATCTCATGCATGGCCGAGCGATCCTCGGGGCTCATCTTGTCCAGCTCGTCGATCATCGCCATGCCCCCGTCCGCCAGGACCAGCATCCCGGCCTCGAGCACCCAGCGCCCGCCGGCGAAGTCGTCCTTGACCGCCGCCGCGGTGAGCCCGGCGGCCGTGGCGCCTTTGCCGCTCGTGTAGATGCCCCGGGGCGCGACGTCCGCCACGTACCGAAGCAGCTGGCTCTTGGCCGTCCCCGGATCGCCGACGATCAGCACGTGGATATCGCCGCGGACGCGCACCCCATCCGAGTGGAGCTTCTGGACGCCCCCGAAGAGCTGGAGCGCGATCGCCTCCTTCTCCTCCTCCATCCCCTTGATGGTCGGCGCGAGCGACAGCACGATCTTGTCGATGACCGTGGGATCGCCCCGGAACTTCTGGATGAGCGCCTCCTCGTCGGGAGAGATGACGATCTCCTCCAGCTCCACCTGCTTGGACTCGACGGAGTTGCCGAGCACCATCAGGTCGAACGTCGTGTTCCGCACGATCCCCCCCCGACCCGCGGAGCTCGCGCGTTGGAAGCTCTTCAGCACGCCGTTCAGAATGATGCGATTCCCGGGGAGCACGTGCCCCGCGAGGTCCTCCACGAGGAGGACGGTCATGCCCTGGGGATGGGCCCCGTGGCGAAGCGTCTCGGGATGCTCCTGCAGCTCGATCCGCTGGGCGTCGACGTACGTCGACTTGTCCGCCAGGAGACGGAATCGGGTCCGTCCTTGCGGCTTACCGCAACCACCCTGGGACTCGGGACACTCGAGCGGTTCTCGGAACACCATCGAGCCTTCATCCTGAGGCTCGTGGAACTCCGTGCGGCAGGCGACACACTGGAAGACCGCGTCCCGGATCTGGGGACGCACTTCCGTGACCCGCCGAACGATCCCATCGAGAGCGATGAATCGATTCAGGTCGGTCTCGCGGATGTCACGGATCAGCCGCCGCGCGGTGGAGGGCAACCCGGTCACCCGGAGGCGGAGCTCGTCCGCTTCGGGCCCGGCGACCGGAAGGAGCTCCCGCATCGCGCGGGTTCCCGCCGCGATGACCTCTTCGGGCCGCTCGAGGAGCAGGTCGGCGAGGGGGGTATCGGCATTGTCGATCGCCGCGAAGGGGACCGTGAGGGACCGTTCCTCCGGGAAGCGGTCGTGCAGCGCGAGGATCGCCGGGCGGAGCCCCGCCTCCTCGAGGATGGCGGCCCACCGGCTCTGGAGCTCGGGGGGCGCGGGCAGGGTCCTCTTGACGGCGACCATCGGTGTGTCTTCTCCCCATCACGGATCGAGACGGTAACGGTCGCGGGGGAAGAGGCGCGTTTCCCGTATATTGGGGAGCCCTGCCAGCATCCAGACGAACCGGTCGACGCCGAACCCCCAGCCCCCGTGGGGCGGCATTCCGTAGCGGAACGCCTCGAGGTAGCCCGGGAACTGCTCCGGGGTGAGGTCGGCGGTCCGGATGTTGGCCTCGAGGCGGTCGAGGCGGTGCTCGCGCGGCCCCCCGCTCGCGATCTCGAGGCCCCGAAAGTCGAGGTCGAAGTAGCCGGTGAGCTCGGGGTGTTCGTCCTGCCGCTGCGCGTAGAAGGTGTGCGACTTCACTCGGGTCGGGTAGTCGGTAATGAAGTAGAACGGCGACCCGAACTCCTTCTCCGCCTGCACCCCGACGGCCTTCTCGTCCTCGGTGCCGAGATCCTCCTCGGCCCCGGGACGGCCCAGCCACTCCTCGGCGAGGGAGAACGGGATGCGCGGGAAGGGCGGCTTCGCGTCGGGGATCTTCTCGGCGTACGGATTCCCGCGACGCGTGAGGTCCGCGCGCGCGTCCGCGAGGGTCTCCGTCAGGGCGTCCTCGAGGAGGCGCCGGAGATCCTCCGCGCCGTCGATGTACCCCATCTCGACGTCGAAGCTCGTGAACTCCGTGATGTGGCGGATCGTGTCAGAGGGCTCCGCGCGGAACGCGGGGGCGATCTCGAACACCCGCTCGAATCCGGCCCCGATCAGCATCTGCTTGTAGAGCTGGGGGCTCTGCGCGAGGTAGGCCCGGGTGTCGAAGTACTCGACGGGAAAGAGCGTCGCTCCTCCCTCGGCGCCCTGCCGGAGGATCTTTGGAGTCTCGACCTCGAGGAAGCCCCGGTGGGTGAAGGCGTCCCGCAGGCCCCGAAGGACCGCGTGGCGCAGCTCGAAGACGGCATGAACGGCGGGTTTCCGCAGGTCGAGGACCCGGTGGTTGAGTCGGGTGTCGAGGTCCGCCCCGACCTTGTCCACGACGCCGAGCGGGAGCGGGACGCCCGCCCGCGAGATCACGTCGATCCGGGTCGGCGCGAGCTCGAAGCCGCGCTGGGACTTCTCCGAGCGACGCACCATCCCCTCGACGGAGACGACCGACTCGCGAGGCAGGTCGGCGAGGAGGGCGAAGAGCGCGGGGTCGGCGACCCCCTTCTTCAGGAGGAGCTGGGTCGATCCCGACACGTCGCGGACGACGGCGAAGGCGACTCCGCCGAGCGCGCGGTACTCCTCGAGATGCCCCGCGATCCGGACGACCTGGCCGTCCAGCTCGAGGAGCTCACGCGAGAGCCGGCGGGGAGGCGACAGGAGTCGCGACCTCCTTGCGGCCGAGCGCAGCCCGCACGAGCTCGAGGTAGAGCGGGTGCGGCGTCTCGGGACGGGAGAGGAACTCGGGGTGGAACTGCACCCCGACGAAGAACGGGTGATCGGAGACCTCGAGGACCTCGACGCGGCCGTCGACGCTCGTGCCGGTCACGCGGAGCCCATGCTCCTGGAACCGGTCGAGGTACTTCGGGTTGATCTCGAACCGGTGGCGGTGGCGCTCCCAGATCTCGGTCTTGCCGTAGATCTGGGCGATACGCGAGCCCGCGGTGAGGAGGATCCGCTGGGCCCCGAGCCGCATCGTCCCGCCGAGATCGTGGATCCCCTGCTGCTCCTCGAGGAGGCACACCACCGGTTCGGGGCTCGCCGGGTCGACCTCCGTCGTCGTCGCGGCCTCGAGGCCGAGCACATGGCGGGCGAACTCGATCGCCTCCAATTGAAAGCCGTAGCAGACCCCGAGGTACGGGATCCCCTTCGTGCGGGCGAGCTCGATCGCTTGGATCTTCCCTTCGACGCCGCGGGCACCGAACCCGCCGGGGACGAGGACGGCGTCCGAGCGCTCGATCCGGTGGAGGAGCGAGGGGTTCTTCGGGATGTCCTCGGAATCGTACCAGACGAGGCGCACCTCCTTGCCGAGGTGGCCCTGGACGTGGTGGAACGCCTCCGAATGCGACAGGTACGCGTCCCTCAGCTCGGTGTACTTCCCCACCACGGCCACCTCGACCACCGCGTCGCATCGACGGTACGTCGCGAGGAACTCCTTCCAGGTCGTGTAGTCGGGGGTACGCTCGGGAAGACCGAGGGTACGGGAGAGCAGCGAGCCCACGCCCTGCGCCTCCAGGACGAGAGGGACCTCGTAGATCACCGGCTGGTCCGGGACCGAGATCACGGCGTCCGGCGGCACGTCGCAGAACAGGGAAATCTTCGCCTTGATGTCGGGGGAGAGCGGCAGCGGTCCCCGGGCGACGATCAGGTTCGGTCGGATTCCGATCGCCCGGAGCTCCCGGACCGAGTGCTGGGTCGGCTTGGTCTTCGCCTCTCCGACCGGCCCGACGACGGGGACGAGCGTCGTGTGGACGAACGCCATGTGGCCTTCCCCGAGCTCGTAGGAGAGCTCGCGGAGCGCCTCGAGGAACGGCATCGACTCGATGTCGCCGACGGTTCCTCCGACCTCGACGAGGATCACCTCCGCCCCCGCCGCCTGGGCGACCTCGCGGATCATCCGCTTGATCTCGCCCGTGACGTGGGGGATGATCTGCACGGTGTTGCCGAGGTAGTCGCCCCGGCGTTCCTTCTCGATCACCGTGCGGTAAATCTTCCCGGTCGTGAGATTGTGCGTGCCCACGAGGCTCTGATCGAGGAACCGCTCGTAGTTCCCGAGGTCGAGGTCGGCCTCCGTCCCATCGTCGAGCACGAAGACCTCGCCATGCTGGTACGGGTTCATCGTACCGGCATCGACGTTGAGGTACGGGTCGATCTTGAGGATCGTGACCGGGATGCCTCGGGCCTTGAACAGGCGCCCGAGGGAGGAGGTGGTGATCCCCTTTCCGAGACCCGAAATCACCCCGCCGCTCACCACAACGACCCTCATGCGTAATCCCCGCGCCGCGTAGCGAGCCCTGACATAAAGCCGTTGGCCGAACGTCGGGACTCCGGCGGGTGACGACGCCGCTTCGGCACCCGCGAGGACCGGTCTGTTCGGGTCAGGGTCCGACGCGCCGGCCCGAGCTATCGCGGTGAAAGCCGCCGAATTCCCCGAGAGGGGTGAGACGTTCGGCCGGGAAGACCGGACCATCCACGCAGACGTGGTAGGGCCCGAGGGCGCAGGCGTCGCACATCCCGAGGGCGCACTTCATGTGACGCTCGACCGAGCAGTGGACCGGGACTCCATGACGGGACCCGGAGTCGACGACCTTCCGCATCATCACCTCGGGTCCGCAGGTCCACACCGCGTCGAACGGCTCGGACCCGAGCAGCCGGTCCGCGACGTGGGTGACGAAGCCGTGGTAGCCCTCCGATCCGTCGTCCGTGGAGACCTCCACCCGGGCTCCCATCCGGCGGAATCGGTCCCGGAAGAGGAGTTCGGGAGCCCGGGTCGCACCGAGCGCGACGGTCACCTTCGCCCCTCGGGCAATCACCGCCTCGGCCGCCGGAGCGAGCACGGCGGCGCCCGAGCCTCCGCCGACGATGAGCATGCGGCCCGGGTCGAGGGAGAACGTGTTGCCGTACGGCCCCCGGATCCCCACGAGCGTGCCCGGCCGGATCGACTGCATGTTCCGGCTCGTCGACCCCATCTCCTTCACGGTGACCCCCTTGCTCCGTCCCTCGGTATAGGAGAGGGACATCGGGAGCTCGTCGTCCCCCGGAACCCAGATCATCACGAACTGGCCCGGGGCGGCGGCCGCGGCGTAGTCGAACCGGAGCGTCACGGTGGTCGGGGTCTCCTCCACGCGTTCGGTGACCGGCACGACGGACCGCACGGCCCCGGCGTAGCGGGACAGCGATATAGCGGGCCGGTCGCCCTCGGGTCGAGGGCGGTCCCTCAGCCCGAGGAAGCCGAGGGGGCGGAGTGAGCGACCCCCACCGCGTCCTCGAGCTCCGAGAAGCCGAGCGCGTCGAGGCGCTCGCCGAGCTCCCGGACGAGGCGGCCGAAGACCGCGATCCCCTCGAACGCGACCGCCGTACCCACCTCGACCGCCCGCGCTCCCGCCATGACGTACTCGAGAGCGTCATCAGCCGTCATGATCCCCCCCACGCCGATCACGGGGATCGAGACCTTCTCGTAGATCTGCCAGACGCAGGCGAGCCCCACGGGCTTGATCGCGGCTCCACTCAGCCCCCCGAGGCCGTGGGCGAGCACCGGACGCCGCAGCCGGACATCGATGGCGAGCCCGCGCACGGTGTTGATCGCGCTCACGGCCGACGCTCCACCCCGCTCGGCCGCGAGGGCCAGGGCCACCGGGTCGGAGGTGTTCGGCGTGAGCTTCGCGATGACCGGGAGGCGCGAAGACTCCACGACCCGCCGGACGATCGCCTCGACGTCCTTCGGATCACTCCCGACCTCGGTGCCGAACCCCTCCGCATGCGGACAGCTCAGATTGAGCTCGAGCGCGACGACCCCGGTCGAGGCCATCCGTGCCCCCAGTCGGGCGAACTCGTCCGCATCCCCACCGAAGATCGAGCCGATGACGGTGGCTCCGGCCCGACGGGCGATCTCGATCTCCTTCGGGTACTCGTCGATCCCCGGGTTCGGAAGGCCCATCGCATTGAGCATCCCCCACCGCTCGTAGGTCTCGATGGTCGGGTTCGCGTACCCGAAGCGCGGGGCCGAGCCGATCGACTTCGTGACCACGCCGCCCGCGCCGGCCGCCCAGGCCCCGGCGAGGGACTCCCCGCTCTCCCCCCAGATTCCGCTCGCGAGGAGGAACGGGTTGCGCAGCGCGAGGGGCCCGCAGCGTGCAGACAGATCGGCCACGGCCCGGGCACCAGTGATTCATTTAAATCGCCTCGGACGGATGCTTTCGTCCGATGCATCTCGAGCGGCTGACCGACGCGGGGCGGGAGGCCCTCGAGGGGGCGTTCCACCGCGCGGCCGAGCTCCGGCACGCCTCCGTCGAGCCGACGCACCTCCTCGCCGCGCTCCTGTCGGCGGAGGACGGACCGACCGCCGCGCTGCTCCACGGCCTCTCGGTCGATGTCGAGGGCCTTCGGGAGCGCCTCGACGCCCATCTCGCGGGTCTCCCGACGGCGGACCACGTCGCGCCCTCCGACCAGTACCTCTCCCGTAGCCTCTCCCAGGTCATCGACGCGGCGGAGTCGGAGGCGGCGAAACGCAAGGATCGCTACACGACGGTCGACCAGCTCTTGATCGGCCTGCTTTCCGTCGCGTCGCCGGCCCGCGACCTCCTCGAGGAGGCGGGCATCCGCCGTGCGGGCGTCGAGACGGCACTGAAGGACCTGCGGGGGTCCTCGAAGCCCGTCGAAAGTCGGGGGGAGGAGGCGCAGTACCGATCGCTCGAGAAGTACGGGAAGGACCTGACGGGGCTCGCCCGGGAGCGCAAGCTCGACCCGGTGATCGGACGGGACGACGAGATTCGGCGGGTCATCCAGATCCTGTCGCGACGGACCAAGAACAACCCGGTCCTGATCGGCGACCCGGGAGTCGGAAAGACCGCCGTGGTCGAGGGGCTTGCGCTGCGGATCGCCACCCGGGACGTGCCCGATTCGCTTCGAGACAAGCGCCTCATCGCGCTCGATCTCGGCGCGCTGCTCGCCGGGGCCAAGTTCCGGGGCGAGTTCGAGGAGCGGATGAAGGCCGTGCTCACGGAGGTCGAGAAGTCCGAGGGCTCGGTCCTCCTCTTCATCGACGAGCTCCACACGCTCGTCCACGCCGGGGCGACCGAGGGGGGCGCGCTCGACGCCTCGAACCTCCTCAAGCCTGCCCTCGCGCGCGGCACGCTCCACTGCATCGGGGCCACGACGACGCAGGAGTACCGCAAGTACATCGAGAAGGACGCGGCCCTCGAGCGCCGGTTCCAGCCGGTCCCGATCTCCGAGCCGTCGGTCGAGGACGCGATCTCGATCCTGCGGGGCCTCAAGGAGCGCTACGAGCTCCACCACGGGGTCCGCATCCAGGACGCCGCGCTCGTGGCCGCGGTGACGCTCACCTCGCGCTACATCTCCGACCGGCGGCTCCCGGACAAGGCGATCGACGCGATCGACGAGGCCGCGTCGATGGTTCGCCTCACGCTCGACTCCCGGCCGGGGGAGCTCGATCAGCTCTCGCGCCGCATCCGGCAGCTCGAGATCGAACGGACCGCCCTCACGAAGGAGAAGGACCCCGCGAGCCGGGAGCGGCTCAAGGCGCTCGAGAAGGAGCTCGCCAACCTCAAGGAACGAGAGACGGCGCTCCAGGCCCGCTGGAAGACGGAGAAGGAGCACCTCGAACGGCGGCGCGCCCTCCGCGCCGAGCTCGATCGGGCGAAGGCCGACGAGGAGCGGGCCGAGCGCTCGGGGGACCTCGAGGCCGCGGCGCGCTTGCGCTACGGCCGGGTGCCCGAGCTCCAGAAGCAGGTCGAGGGCCTGACGGCCGCGGTAGAAGGACCGAATCCGATGCTCCGCGAAGAGGTGACCGAGGAGGACGTCGCGTTCGTGGTGGCGAAGTGGAGTGGCGTGCCGGTCTCCCGGTTGCTGGAGGGCGAGACGCAACGGCTCCTCCACATGGAGGAGGAGCTCAAGAAGCGGGTCGTCGGGCAGGACGAAGCCGTCGCGGCGGTGGCCAAGGCGGTCCTGCGCTCGCGCTCGGGGCTCGCCGACCCGAACCGGCCGACGGGCGCCTTCCTGTTCATCGGGCCGACCGGCGTCGGAAAGACGGAGCTCGCGAAGGCGCTCGCCGCCTTCCTGTTCCACTCGGAGAAGGCCCTCGTGCGGATCGACATGAGCGAGTACATGGAGAAGCACACGGTCGCCCGGCTCATCGGGGCGCCACCCGGGTACGTGGGCTATGAGGAGGGTGGCCAGCTCACCGAGGCGGTCCGGTCCCGCCCGTACACCGTCGTCCTCTTCGACGAGGTGGAGAAGGCGCACCCCGAGGTCGTCAACGTCCTCCTCCAGCTGATGGACGACGGGCGCCTCACGGACGGGCAGGGCCGCACGGTCGACTTCCGCAACACGATCGTGATCCTCACGAGCAACCTTGGCTCCGACCTCATCGCCGAGTCGAAGACCGACGAGGAGCGCCGAAAGATCCTCGAGCCGGCCCTCCACGCGCAGTTCCGGCCCGAGTTCCTCAACCGCCTCGACGAGATCGTGATCTTTCACAGCCTCACCGAGCGGGAGATCGGGGCGATCGTCGACCTCCAGCTCGTGCAGGTCGAGTCCCGGCTCGCCGATCGGCGCATCCGGCTTCGCGCGACCGAGGCCGCGAAGTCCCGGATCGCTTCGGTCGGCTACGACCCGCAGTTCGGAGCTCGGCCGCTCAAGCGGGCGATCCAGCGCCTGGTGGTCGACCCGCTCACCTCAAAGCTCCTCGCGGGAGAGGTCCGCGACGGCAGCGAGATTCGGATCGATGCGAAGGGCGAGGAGATCACGCTCACGGTCTCGGGCCGGGGGGGTAGGTAGGGAACGATGCCCAGCGGAGTGACGGTCGCCGTGGTGGGGGCGCTCGACGTGGCGAAGGAGCTCGGGAAAAAGGGGTCGACCTCGGACTTGACCCTGTTCAACGTCGTGCACGACGAGCTCGCGGTCACGCTTGTCGAGCCCACCCAATTCCCCGAGAAGTTCGCGCCGCTCCTCGTGGCCCTCGGGATGGCCGATCACTGCCTCCTCATCGTCCCGGAGCTAAGCCGCCCGGTCGCGGAGGCGATCGCGACGGTCGACTCGACCCCGGTCCCGACGACGGTCGTCCTCGGGCCGGCCGTCGGCGACGGGGAGGTCTCGAAGGTTCTCAAGGGGAGCCGGCTCGAGTCGGCACCGCGCCACCCGCTCGACCTCCCGAAGCTCCGGGACCTGGTCGAGAGCTGGACGGCGGTGAACGTGCCGGGGACCCCGCTCGTCCCGATCGACCACGCCTTCCCCGTGAAGGGGGTCGGCGCCGTGGCCCTCGGGGTGGTCCGGCGGGGGACCCTCAAGGCGCACGAGAAGCTCCGCCTCTACCCGAGTCCGAAGTCGGTCGAAGTGCGCTCGATCCAGGTCCACGACGTCGACCGCAAGGAGGCCGGGTGCGGCGAGCGCGTCGGCGTCGCGCTCAAGGGGGTCGAGGCGGACGAGCTCGACCGGGGCCAGGTCCTCGCTCCGGAGGGGACGCTGCTCGTGGGTTCCCAAGCCTCGGGAGACGCGTTCGCGAAGTGCCGGTACTATCGGGGGGACGCGGGGCCCGGGGCCGCGATCCACGCCGCGATCGGCCTCCAGGTGGTCCCGGCGGAGATCGAGGCGCTCTCCGCGACCGAGGCGCGATTCTCGACCGACCGACCGGTCACCGGTGCCGCGGGCGACCCCGTGTACTTCCTCGATCTCGGAGTGCCGACGGGACCCCGGATCGTCGGCCGGGCGACGCTGCGCACGGTCGGCTGAGGCTCCCGAAGGCGTCCGGCTCCCGCGCGGGCCGGCCCTACGCGAACATCGTGACCGATTCCTTGCGGAGCTCTTCCTCGCCGACGACCTTCTCGATCGCCCGCTCGAAGTCCGCCGAGGTCACGCTGTCGCGCTCCTCCCGGATCGCCCACATCCCCGCTTCCGTGCAGATCGCGCGGATGTCGGCCCCGGTCGCCCCCTCGCAACGGCTCGCGAGCGCCTCGAAGTCGATCGTCTCGCGCAAGCTCATGCCGCGGGTGTGGATCCGGAAGATCTCCGCCCGTCCCTGGTACGTCGGGACCGGGATCTCGATGATCCGGTCGAACCGGCCCGGTCGCAGCAGCGCGTCGTCGAGGATGTCCGGGCGGTTCGTCGCCGCCACGATCTTGACGTTCGAGAGCGGCTCGAAACCGTCCATCTCGGCGAGCAGCTGCATCAGCGTCCGCTGGACCTCGCGGTCCCCGCTGGTCGCGACCTCGAGCCGCTTCGCGCCGATCGAGTCGACCTCGTCGATGAAGATGATCGTCGGGGCCTTTTCGCGGGCGAGCTGGAACAGCTCGCGGACGAGCCGCGCGCCCTCGCCGATGTACTTCTGGACGAGCTCGCTGCCCACGAGGCGGACGAAGGTGGCGTTGGTGTGGTGCGCGACCGCCTTCGCGATCATCGTCTTCCCCGTCCCCGGGGAGCCGATGAGGAGGACGCCTTTCGGCGGATCGACACCGACCTTCTTGTAGAGCTCGGCGCGGAGGAGCGGGTACTCGACCGCCTCCCGAATCTCTCGGATCTGGTCGGTGAGCCCCCCGATGTCCTGGTAGGTGACGTTCGGCTTGTCCACGATCTCGCTCGCGGTCACGAGCGGGTCGAGCGACGCCGGCAGGACGCCCATCACGGCGAGGGTCTGCTTGTTGAGCGCCACGCGGCTCCCCACCGTGATCTTGCCGTGCTCGACCGTCTCCGCGGAGTTCACGACGAAGTCCGGACCGGTCGACGACTTCACGATCACGCGGCCGTCCGTGAGGACGTCCCGCACGCTGCCGACGATGAGCGGGGGATACCGAAGGCGGTCGAGCTCGGTCTTGAGCCGCTTGACCTCCCGCTGGAGCCGGAGGATCTCCGCCTCCATGTAGTGCCGCTCGCTCTCCACCCGCTTGATCGCCTCCGCCAGCTGCGTGTTCCGCAGCTCGAGGAAGTTCACGCGATCGAACGCGTCGTGCGGCTGCGCGGGCGCCTCGGGTTCGCTCATGGTTCCCGGAATTCACCGCCGATTGCGGTTCTGGAGTTACAGAGAACGTGGCGCCTTATAAGTAATCGCGATTCGAACCGCCGGAAGCTCGGCGATGAAAGTAGATACGGACCTCGAGGTCCGGGCGTTCGCCCCCGGCCACGTGACGGGCATCTTCGCTCCCGCGACGGAGGCGCACGATCCCCGCGCCCGAGGCTCGCGCGGGGCCGGGCTGGTGCTCGAGCTCGGCGTGCACGCCCGGGTCCGCTACCGGCCCGGTAGGGCGAGACGGATCCGCGTGGAAAGCGACACGGGCGGCGACCTCCCGATCTCGACCGAGGTCGCGCGGCGCCTTGCGCCCTCCTCCGGGTCGACGCGCCTCTATCTATCCCATCAGCTGCCGGTCGGCCAAGGATTCGGAACGAGCGCGGCGGGGGCGACCGCGACCGCCCTCGCGCTGGCCCGGCTCGCCCCGTGGCCCCGGCGGGAGGCGGTCGCGACCGCGCACCTCGCCGACCTCTTCGGCGGGGGCGGCCTCGGAGGCGTGGCGGCGATTCTCGGCGGCGGCCTCGAGCTGAGGCGCCGGGCCGGGGTTCCGCCCTGGGGCCTCATCGACCACCTCGAGATCGATCGGCCCCTTCTCCTCGCGGTCGTGGGAGGACCGATGCTGTCCCCCCGGTACCTGAGAGACCCGCGGGTGCTCGATCGGATCCGGCGGGCGTCAGGCGAACTCGACGAGCTGTTCGCGGACCCGAGCCTGGAGGAGTTCCTCGAGGTGAGCGAGCGGTTCACCGATCGAGCCGGCCTCGCCTCGAAGGAGGTCGCGTGGCTCGTCTCGGGGCTGCGGCGACGGGGCGCCCGGGCCGCCCAGGCGATGTTCGGCCGTTCGGTGTTCGCCGTCCCCCGGAGCGACCGGGCACGCCTCGGGATCGTCCGCTGGCTCGAGCGCCGGGGGGTCCGCGCGGTCGAGCTCCGCGCTGCCCGGCGCGGCGCCCGAGCCTCCCGCCCGCAACCATTTTAACAGAGGGCCGGTCCCCCCGGCTCCCATGACACGGAAGCCGGCCCGGATGTACCGCAAGGTGGAGGGCCAGATCTACACCCGGCGCGAGTACATGGGCGGCGTACCGACCTGCCGAGTGACGCAGTTCGACACGGGAAACCTCCACGCCGAGTTCCCGGTCAGCCTGAGCCTGGGCACCGAAGAGGCCGCGCAGATCCGTGATATCGCCCTCGAGGCGGCCCGGGTCAGCGCCGTTCGCGTCCTGGAGCGAGCGGCCCCGAACGAGTTCCACCTCAAGGTCCGGCGGTTCCCCCATCAGATCCTTCGCGAGCACAAGATGGCGATGGGCGCCGGGGCCGACCGTATCTCGGACGGCATGCGCGGCGCGTTCGGCAAGCCGGTGGGCCACGCGGTCCGGGCGAACATCGGAGCGGAGCTGCTCACGATCTACACGACGCCCGCGCACCTCGAGGACGCCAAGGAAGCGCTCCGCAAGGCGTCGCACAAGCTGCCCGTGCCGACCCGCGTGATCGTCAGCCGCCCGACGGCTTAGGCGGGGGCCGGACGACCAGCACCGCACACGGTGCGTGCGTCACGAGGGCCGTCGACACGCTCCCGAGGAGGAGCCGCTTCGCGGCCGTGAGACCGCGCGACCCGACGACGAGAAGGCTCGTGGGGTTCGTCTCCAGGTGCGCGAGGATCTCGTCGACGACGACGCCCTCGTCCGCAACCCCGGTGACGTTCTTGACCCCGGCGGCCTCCGCTCGGCGCACCGCCTCGTCGACGAACCCGCGGTACCGAGCCACTTCGGAATCGGAGACCGCTGCCGGGACGTACGGTTCGGCGGACGGGATGTACACGGGCACGAGCGGCGCGACCGTTAGGATCTGCAGCTCGCTCCCGTACCGCTGGGCGAGGTCGATCGCGATGTCGAGCGCGGCGGCGGCGAGCGGCGACCCGTCGATCGCCACCGTAATCCTCGGGAACGAGGCGAGCGGCATCGCCCGTCCGAACGGGGTCAGGGCTACATCTTCGTTGCGCCGGAGCCTGGGAGCTACGGACGCCCTCGCGACGCAACGGTTTTTACTCTAGGCCCGCCTAAACGCCGCGGTTGGGTGGCTCCGTGTCTCCGGTATGCTCGAACTGCGGGGCGAGCGACTTCGTCTGGGCGAACGATCTCAAGACCGGCTCGATCGTCGGGGGAGGAACGCTTTCGCTGCGCTCCCGGGGGGAGCTCTCCCTCGGCACCCGCATCTGCCGAGCGTGCGGTCACGCCGACCTGTTCCTGAAGGACCCGTCGATCCTCCGCATGCCGCATACCTGGCGCCCCGGCGAGTTCGTTCCAATCCCGAACCGCCCGGCGAGCGACCCGCGCGGCGTTTCGCCTCCGACCCCTTCGCCGCCGCCGGCGGCTCCAAGTCCTCCCTCCGCTCCGGCGGCCCCCGCCGCCCCGCCCGCCCCGCCCTCTCCGCCCTCCGAGCCAGCTCCGGTTCCGGCCGCGGCGTCAGCGCCCATGGAATCCCCGGCCCCTCCCGAGACCTCCAGCCTCCCCGGGCCCGGCGGACCCTCGGCGGAGCCGGCGAAGCCCTCGGACGAGACCCCGACGCCCCCGAAGAAGGGCGGGCGGCGCCGGTCCACCCGCCCGAAGAGCACCGACTCGAGCTGATTCCCGAGATCGGTCACCACCACGGCCAATCGCGGGCGCGCGGCGAGACGCCCACGAGGACAGGCAGGGACTCGGGAACCGGCTCTCCCGAAAGGTACCGGGAGAGCAGAACACAGGTCCGCGTCAATCCCTCGGCGAGCACGTACGGGCCCTGGGCCTGCTCGGCGATCAGCACCGGACACCCCCGCGCCCGCGCCGGGTCAAAGATTGGACGCATCTGGCGATAGACGAGGTGGTTCGGTAGATCGGGCGTCTCCTTCCCGGCATCGAGCGCCCTCACGAACTCCTCGAGACGTCGCGACGGGGCGATCGGCACGAAACTGATCGTGAGATTCGGGATCCGTACCTCCCTGAGCTCGGCGATCGGCAGGTCGCCGTAGAACCACGCCGTGCCGGGACCGAGGAGCGGATCCAGAAAGTCCCCCCGCAGCCGCCGGAACGCTGCCTGGAGCGCTTCCCAGTCGGGTTCGGAGAGCTGCTCGCGCGCCCCGCCAGCCAGCACCGAGAGTCGCCGCTCGTCCAGTCCGTGGCCGAGACGGTCTAAGTACCGGGCGCTCCCCGCGGGCACGTCGACCTCCGCCCGCACCCACTCCCAGTAGAGGTCTCGTTCTGACGCGCCTCCCAGTCTCGAGATGGGCATTCCTTCCTCCGCCCACTCAACAGGCCGCGGCTCATGAGCCCGCCCGCCGGCACTCCACCCGTTCGGGCCGGGGCTGAAGGAGCCGGGAAGAGCGCCCCATGCCTCCGGCTCGAAGGGCGAACCCTCTCCTTGGACGGAACCGAAAGCCGTCGAACCATCCGTAGGCAGCATCGGAACGAGGGAAGGAACCCCGCGGCGTAGAGCCCGGGACGGGTTCAGCTCTCTTCTTGGTCCACCGTCCTCGGGGAGAGGATTTTGGAAAGGAGAGGAGCGGGCATCCATCAATCCGAGCCGATCGGGGCCCTTCCGGACCGTCCCGCCGACGATCCAGCGTACTAGTGAAAGACTACCCCGGGCTTGTTCCGAAGGTCGGGGTCGCTCGTATGCAACTCGGCGCCGAATCGGCGCGCCGTCGCATACACGATGGCGTCCGCGAAGTGCAGGCCCAGCGAAAGCGAGTAGTCCGCGGCTTCCAGCGCCAGCAGATCGTCGAGCGGCACCAAGGTGGTGGCCTTCAGATGGACGACCGCTTCGAGCGCCGCCGACTCGCCCTTCAGCGGCTTGAGCCTCCGGTAGACCTCGTACATCGTGACGACCGATGTCGCAATCTCCGCCGGTTCCGTGCTGTCGAAGACCCGATTGTACGAAGCCGCCTTCGGTCCCTCCAGGAACCGCTCGATCCACCCGTAGCTATCCACGCTGATCGTGCTCCGTCCCCCCTAGAGCCGATCCGAGTGATCGCGCAGATCCCGAGGGTCCGCCTTGGTCCCCTTGAACATGCCCTTCGACGAACCGAACGGACGGATCGGCACGAGGTGGACCACGCCGTGCTTGACGATGACGGCGAGCTTGTCCCCCGGCCGGATCCGATGGTGCCGTCGAACGGCTTCCGGGATGACCACCTGGTATTTCGACGAGACGGTGACGGTCTCCATCGTTCCCTATATCGCTAAGCGTACTGGCTATCGATATATCAATCTTAGGAGGACCCGTGTTTCGATGGGATCACGGTGGTCTCGGTTTCGGATATTCCATTCCCCCGAGGAGGGTCGGCTGCCGCTCCGCCGCCCCGACCGCTGGCTCGAGCGCGAGAGCGTCTTGTGGCCCGGCGAGCCGCGGGTCGCGCGCTCGCGCCTTCCCCAAGGCTCGGAGGGTCGTTCGGCCCCGGCTGCGTTCGAAGGAGGCATCGAAGACCCTCCGCCGTCACCGTAAGGAGGGCACCGCCGAAGGAACCGGCGCCCTCGCTGGTGCAGAACTCCCCGATCGGAGGAAACCTCGGGCCCGGAGGCTCAGGATTCATCTAGCGGGGCATGGATTTGAACCATGGATCTACGGGTTATGAGCCCGTCGGGATTTCAGGACGGCCGGCACGACCGACCGCTTTCCTGACTACCCTACCCCGCTGCGCGGCGGCCAAAGAGGCCTCCGTATATGAGCCTACTTCGGCCGGTCCCGCCGACCTTCGCTCGCGCTCCCCTTCGTGGGTCCGAGTTCGCTGGACGAGGGGTCCCTTCGAGCGCGGAGCATCGGGAGCGGGACCCACTCCGCGGGGGCCGCCACCGGCTGGAAGACGCCGTAGAAGGGGACGCGCTGCGTGATCACCCGGCGGAACGCTGCGCGCAGCTGCGCGTCGCTCAGGCCCCGCGTCGGCACGAGGTCGTCGTTGCGGTTGAGACAGCCCTTGAGCTCCCCCTTGTGCGTGACGCGAATCCGATGGCAGTGCAGGCAGAAGTCCGTGTTGTTGACCGGGTCGACGACCTCGATCTCGGCCGCGTCGAACCGGTAGACCTTGCGGTGGTGCATCTCGCGCTGGAGCACCTGCGTCGCCCGGTGCTCGAGCCAGCGGTGCACCTCCGCGAGGTCGGCGTTCCAGTCCGGGTGCGGGGCGAACTCGGGCATGAACTGGATCAGCTGGAGCTTGAGGCCCTCCTTCCGCTGGACGAATTCGACGAGATCCGGGATGTTCGCGACCGTGAAACCGAGGACGACAAGGTTGAGCTTGACGGGTGTGAGGCCGGCTTCGATCGCCGCGTCGACCCCCCGGAGCACGCTCGCGAGGCTGCCTTTGCGGATTTCGTGGAACTCTTGCGGATCGAGGGAGTCGATGGAGACATTGACCCGCTTGAGCCCCGCGGCCCGCAGTCCGGCCGCGCGCTCGGCCAACATCGACCCGTTCGTCGTGAGCGAGACGTCGGGGACCTGCCGGACCGTGCGCTCGATGATCTCCTCGAGGTCGGAGCGGACCAGCGGCTCGCCCCCCGTGAACTTCACCGAGCGGATCCCGAACTCCCGGGCGACCCCCACGAGACGGTCGACCTCGGCCGGGAGCATCTCCTCCCCATGCGCGGCCGAGGGTCTAGAGACCGGGCCGAGGCCTTCGTCGTGGCAGTAGACACAGGCGAAGTTACACCGGTTCGTGACGCTGATCCGCAGGTCGGTGACTTCGCGTCCGAACGCATCGGTCAGCATCGGCAGATGCTCCGAGAGCCGGCAAGGTATATCCGTCAGTCGAAACGCGGATCCGAGCGGGGGAGGGGGGTCCCCGGCCCTCAGGTCAGGTCGATGGTGAGTACCCCGGTCCAGGGACTCGACGGCACCGAGACCGAGAACGAGAGCGTGGGCGACGAGTTCACGGGTATGTTCAGCGGCACGTTCGCGCCCGAGATCGAGAACCCCGGGGTGGTCGTGTTGATGCTATGGATCTCGCACGCCGCGTTGCCGCCGTTCGTGGTGTTGTTGCCTTCGATGGAGAACGACAGCTCGATCGAGCTCCCGGTGCTGGCGTTGAAGCCGCTGCTCGTCGCCCCATTGAGCCCGCAAACGTCGTCGGCGGAGTAGAAGTTGATACCGGTGACGACCACGTTGTTCGTGCTAGTGGGGTAGAGCAGGTACGCGAGGACGCCGATCACCAGGAAGATCACGATCACGACCGCGATGATGATCAGCAGCGTCCGTCCCCGAGAACGGCGGGGAGGCCCTCCCGATCCACCACCGCCGTACGGCGAGGGTCCCCAGCCCGAAGGCGGAGGCGGTGGAGGGGGAGTCATCTGGGGCAGGGGACCGGAAGGGGCGTTCGCCATGGTGCTCCCGCAGTACTGGCAGAACGCGGCGCCCGGTGGGTTCGCGGCCCCGCAATGGATACAGAAGGACGACGACATCCTTTGCGTTCGAGAGTACAGGTGTACTTAGACCCGTCGGGTGCGGTCCCTGCCCTGCCCCTCTCTCCGACGCCGGCCTTCGAGAGGGGGCCATGGGCCGTGATGGGCTCTCGGCGGGCCCCACCACCGGCGCCCAGAGGGTTCCGCCTGCGCCCTGAGGCCGTTCCCCCGGACCGCAGGATTTCGGGGAGATTCCGGAAGAATCTCGGAAATCAGGCTTGAATCCCGAGGGGTTGGTCCGATCGATGTCAGCCGACACGAACCGGCGCAGGGATCCGGGTCCACCGGCTCCCGCTCCCGGCCACCTCCTGCGCCTAGAGACCGTGATGTTCCCCCCGCGGACCCGCGGTCCCCGGCGCTCGCGCTCCCGGGTCGTCCTCGCGGGACTCGTCGCGGTCTCCGTGCTCGGAGCCAGCGCCTCCGCGCCCGGGGGCCCGGGCAGTGTCGCCGTTTCGGTCCCCGAACAGAGGCGGGAAATCGCCCCGGGCGGCCGGAACGCGGAACCGAGAGTCCGCCCGGTCAGGGTCGCCCGACGTCCCCCAATCGCGTACATGGCGAGCGGCCCACCGGCCGCGGACGGTTCGGTTCGCGCTGCGGCCCGGCCGCGCGTCACCGGGGGGCTCCCGTGAGCGTCGGCCCTAGAGTTCTTCGGAGACCTCGACTCTCGGAAATGCGCCGTGGACAGTTTCTCGCGTCTCCTCTGGTGGCTCTTCTCGAGCAGCGCGGGCGCGAGGACCCGGGCGAACGTGCTTCGCGCGGTCCGCGAGCTACCGAGGAACGCCCAGCAGCTATCGACCGCGCTCGGGATCGATTACACGACCGCCCGGCACCATCTGAAGATCCTGCTCGAGAACCACCTCATCGAGACGTCGGGCGACCATTACGGGCAGGTGTACACGGTCGCCCCCGTCGTGGAGGCCCGTTGGAATGAGATCGAACAGATCGTGGCGCGCCACCAGCGCTAGAGGGAATCGATGACCGGAACGTCGACCGCTCCGCCGCCGCACCGGCCCGGTGCGGCGTTGTGGGTCACCCTCGTGATCCTGGTCGGCCTCGTCGTGGGGCTGTTGGTCGCGGTGCTCGTCCCCCCGGTTCCCGGACCTCCGGGGCCTCCCGGGGCCCCCCCGGCCCGCCCGCTCAACCAGGTGGGCCAGGTCGTCTCGGTGATCGACCTGGCGCTCCTGGTCGCCCTGCTCGTGGTCTACGTCCGAACGTACTCCGAAACTCGGGCTCGCTTCGCTCTCGGCCTTGTGGTCTTCCTGGCCGCGCTGGTCGTCCAGACCCTCGCGGGATCCTCGCTGGTCCTGAGGGCGTTCGGCTTCGGCCCTGGGGGCCTCTGGCCCTTCCTGACCCTAAGCTATTCCTTCGAGGTCATCGCCCTCTCGGTGTTCCTGTACCTCAGCCTAGAATAGGGATCGTTCCTCCGCCCACGGGAAATACCCCTCACCCAGAGCCACCGGAAAGCGGGACGTCCGGGGGCGGTCCGGCCCCGGGTCCCCCCGAACGGTGATACCGGAGCGTTCGAATCAGCGACGCCACGAGCCCGAGACGCACCCCGGCGAGGACCGCGTATCTCGGAACCATCCCCTTCGGTACGGCTCGACCGGAGGGACGGAGCGAGCGTTAGGGCTGCCGCCGCGGGGCGTCAGGGTCGACCACGCGCAGGGGCCAAAGGGGGCTCTCGGGGCACCACGCGCCCCCGGAGGGCGGACAGCACCGCGGCCGCGGCCAGGATCCCCGCGGCCGTGTACAGCGCCCCATCGATGCCCGCGAGGAACGCGGCGCCGATCCCCCCGATCAGCTTCGTGGTGCCGAGGATCACTTCATACGCGACATAGCGGGGCACCGACGCGGAGGCGATCGTGATCGCGAGGACGAAGCTGAGCAGGGTCCCCGTGTTCGTGAGCATGCTGCGGAGGCCCGAGACCGCCCCGTAGGACCCCCGGGGGGCGCTCGCCATGATCGCCGCGTTGTTGGCGGGCCAGAACATCCCGCTCCCGAGGCCGGTGACGATCGAGATCCCGACCACGTACTCGAGGGGCGACTCGATCCGCAGGGAAGCATAGGAGAGGACCCCGGCGCCCATCAGCGCGATGCCCATCGTCGCGACGAGCCGGGCTCCGAGGCGATCGGAGACCCGGCCGAAGAACGGCGAGAGGATCCCTCCGACCACGTAACCGGGAACGAGGAGGAGGGCAGCGTCGAGGGGGGAGAGCCCCCGCACTCCCTGGAGGTACATCGTCAGGAGGAACACCACCGAGAGGTACCCCATGCCTTGGAGAAACGAACTGCCGAGGGAGTACGTCAGGATCCGCTCGCGAAAGAGGTGGAAATCGAGCATCGGGGCCCTCGCGCGGGTCTCCCACAGGAGGAACGGGATGAGGAACGCGAGCCCTACGACGAGGAGGGCCTCGTTCAGCGGTCGAACCCCGTAGGAAGCGAAGTCGATCGCGGCATAGGCGAACGAGCCGAGCGCGCCGCCGAAGAGGGCGAAGCCGGGCAGGTCGAGGGGGGTGCGATGCCGCTCGACGTCGTGCACGTACTTCAGGCCTAGGAGGACCGCGACGACCCCGATCGGCGCGTTGATGAAGAAGATGTAACGCCAGCCGAGATAGGTCGTGATCGCGCCGCCGAGGAGGATGCCGAGGATCGCCCCGACGTTCCATCCCAGGGCGGTGAACCCGAACGCCCGGCCCCGCTCCTGGGGCGGGAAGTGATCGGCGATGATCGCACCGCCGTTCGCGAGCATCAGGGAGGCGCCGACCGCCTGGCCGCCTCTGGACGCGATGAGAAAGACGTCGCTCGGGGCGAGGCCGCAGAGGACGGAGGCGGCCGTGAAGACCGCGAACCCGGCGTTGTAGATCCGCGCTCGTCCGAAGACGTCGCCGACCCGGCCGACCTGCGTCGTGAGGAGGGTGGTGACGAGCAGGTAGAGCAGGATCACCCAGATGATCGTCCCGAGCGGCGACCGGAGCTCCGAGCCGATGGTGGGAAGGGCGAGGATCACGATCGTGACGTCGACCGCCGACATGAGGGAGCCGAGCATCACGACGAGCAGGACCCACCGGGGATGCCGTTCGACGGGGAGCTTCGCCACGGCCGGGACCCCAGCGCTCGGGCCCGAAGCGGACGGGATCGTCGACACGGCGGCGGACCCAGCTCAAGCGCGGCAGTAGATGTCGGTGGCGACCCGGGTCCCCCCACCGCTCGGCGGGACCGGGCTACCGATCCGCCGCCTTTCCTCGTTCCATCGAAACCTGTCGGTCGGTCTTCGCGACGGTCTCGGGCTCGACGCTGCGGTTGATCGTCACCTCGTTGACGATGACCAGCATCTCGAGGGCCATCAACAGATTCGAAACGACCCGCTGGGCGGCGACCGCCACCTGCCGGTCGGAGATCCGGCGGGCGAGGGTGTCCCCGAGCGAGTAGTCCGCGTGGAGGGACTCCTCGATCGAGTTGAGGCTCGCGTTCGCGTCCGTGACCGAGATCCGGGCAAAGGCGTCCATCGTGCGCTCGAGCAGCTCGTCGACCGCCCCGATCAGCTTCGAGAGCTCGGTGACCGCCGACCGGGGGAGGCGATGGATCCCGGCGAGGTTCTCCTTGAGCTCGTGGGCCACCCCCGAGATGAGGTCGCCGAGGACCTCGAGGATCTTCGCCACCAGCCGGTTGCCGATCTGGTAGTGGTGGCTTTCGACGCCGATGTCTCGGGCGACCTGGAAGTCGTCGGAGGCGAGGAGCAGCTGGCGGACCATCAAGAGGTAGAACCGGTCGATCTCGTCCTCGAGTGGGTCGAGCTGCTGCAGGGCGATCCGGTTGCCCGCCGCGAGGCTCGTGCGGCACGTCCCGAGCTCCGTGCGGAGGATGCGTACGACTTGGCTCAAGAGACGGTGGAACTGGTAGCGTCCGGGATCGACGAAGTTCTGGACCTCGACCACCCCCGACTCCTCCTCCACCACCGTCATCCCGAGCACGTGGGCGACGGTCCGCCGGACCTCCTGCCGCTGCTCAGGGGTCAGGCCGCTCCGGGCGGTCACGATGATCTGGTCCTGACCGGTGATGTAGGCCCCGATCAGGAGCCGGGCCAGGAGCCGGGGCGGAGCGTCGCTCGCGTCGATCCGCAGGAGCTTCTGCCGCCGCTCGGACGGCGATTCCGCGTTCACGGGGCTGATCTCGAGACGCCCCGCACCCAGGTCACGGAACCGCAGCGAGTCCCCGATCTGCAGGTTCATCGAATCGGTCCAGGCCTTCGGCAGGGTGATCGAGAGGGACGAGGAACCCGTTCGCTGGACCCGACGGGTGGATCCGTGGACCCCGGGGCTGGTATCGGCCTCCTTACGGATCCGCGGCACGCGGTCCGGATGGGGTCCTGCTCTTTTACTCTCCGCCTCGCCGGCGGGGCCGACCGCCGGCCCCACGCCCTCTCCTTACTCTCCTTACGCCCGGGACCGCACTCCCATCACCACCCCCGCCGTTTCCCTCTCTCGAGGCGGCATATGGAAACCCGCGAAGGAATGCGAGTGTTCGACCGAGCGAGCTGGCGACGCAAAGCGAGAGTACCCGAGCGATGGCACCGGGCGGAGAATGCCCGGCACGCCCCGACGGCGACCCCCCCCAAGGCTGAGGAGAAGTGGTGATCATGTTCGTCGATTACCTGGCCTTCCAAGAGGTCCTCCTGGTCTTCGCGGTCGCGCTGGTCGGCTACGTCGCCGTGCTCAGCTACGTGGCGATGCGCCGGAACGATGCGGCGGGTCTGAAGAGCACCCTCAAGAGCGGTGCGGTCCCCATCGGCGGGGTCGGAGCGATCGCGACGATCCTCGGGATCTGGGGCGAAGTCGCCTGGCCGCTCCCGGGCAGCTACAACATCCTGTTCACGGACATCTACCTGATCTTCGGGTTGACCCTCGTCCTGCTGGCGGTCTCCATGGCCGCGTCGCTGAAGCTCCAGTACGTCGGCCTCTTCGCCTTCGTGGCGGGGGGAATCACCATCGCCTACGGCTGGAACGGCTACCAACTCGGCATGACGAAGGACCCGCTCGAGACGTTCCTGCTCTTCGGCTCGTTCGGGCTCGCCGCGATCCTGTCGTTCCCCGCAACCGTCGCGGTCGACCACTTCCTGGCGCACCCCGACGGCACGGCGTTCGCGACCCGAACCCCGGCGGCGGTCGCCCGGCGGCGCCCGTCCCTTTCCGGGGCGAGCCGAGCCGTGCAGCCCGTGGTTCCCGAGACCTCCTCCGGGACCCCGGACTCCGAGCTGAGCTTCCGCGAGCGGTTCCACCTCCCGATCTACGTCAATGTGATGGTGCTCGCGTTCGTCGTCATGGTCGCGCTCGCGGCAATCGCCGCGCTCTGGTACCTCGACGTGACCCTGCCGGCGCACCTCGCGAACGCCCCGTAGATCGGCGGAGCAGCGCACGATGAGCCGCCTCGGACCGGCCTCTGCCACGGTTCCCTCACCGGCAGGGACCGGTCCGAACCTTTTCCCTGACTCTCGCGAAACTCCGGCCCATACCCTCGGGGATGGCCGGGTCGAGGAAGGACGCCCGGAGCGTCGGATCGAGAAGGTCCTGCGGATCGAGGCCTCGGGAGCTCCGGAGAACCTACTGGCCCGCCTCCTCGTCGGCAGCTACATCACGGGTCACGACCGCGTCGTAATCTCTTCCCGTCGCCGACTGACCCGAGCCCGACGGCGGGAGATCCACCGGATGGTCGATCGCATCCTTGGAATGTCCGTGGTCGGAGATCGACCGAACGTGATCGAGGTGCAGAGTTTCCTCGATCCGGGGAAGTACGAGCTCCCGAAGCTCCTCCACCGGGTCGTTCAGATGCTGCGGTCCGAGCTCCAATCCTGCCGGGCCGCCCTCGTCGACCCCGGGCCCTCTTCGCTCGGCTCGGTCGAACTGCTCGAGGAGCAGATCGACCAGCTGTACCTCGTCATGGTTCGCCAGCTCCTGCTCTCCTCCGAGAGTCCCCGCATCGCCCGCGACATCGATGTCGAGAGCCATCACTACCAGATCGGCGACCGGCTCGTCGCAAAGACGCTCGAGTTCGTAGGGGACCTGGTGCTCGGCATCGCGACCGAGCTGCGGAAGAACCTCGCCGGCCTACGACAGTTGCCCCCGCGCTCGCTTCGGACGCTCGCGGGTGAGCTCCATCGCATCGACCAGCTCCTCGCCGCCACCATGGCTGCGTTCGGCCAACTCTCCGCGGTCGAGGCGAACGCGACGCTCAATCGAATCGGAGAGACCCTCGCACGGGAGTCCGAGCTCGCCCCCGGGATCGTCGCGAAGGCCCCGACCCGGAAGGTCGCGGGGGCGTGCCAGCAGATCTCCTTCTACCTCGAGATGATCACGGAGATGCTCATCTGCATCAACGAAGTTACGATCAATCGCAGCGTCGAACCCGAGACGATGGTCCGTCGGGCGGAGCCGACCCGCCGGGTGCGTCCCGCCGCGCCGGGCAACGGCCTTCTCACGTACGCACCCATCGAACTGAACGCATTTGGTCCCCACCGCGGCCCGACCGCCACCCGCTGATCGCCGCGACCGAGAGTCGGCGGCTTCGTCCATCCGTTCTATGCTCGACCGGAGGTTTTTTGAGCGTGGAGGCCGCCTTCTCTCGCACTGGTTCTCCATGCAGCAGTCGACCGATCCGGCAGACCGACCTTGGGCGATGGCCGTGGGCGTGGTGGCGATCCTGGTCTTGGGCGTGGGGCTCGCGGT
Source organism: Thermoplasmata archaeon (assembly GCA_030038095.1). Classification (GTDB taxonomy): domain Archaea; phylum Thermoplasmatota; class Thermoplasmata; order Lutacidiplasmatales; family UBA184; genus Lutacidiplasma. The sequence goes on from JASHPK010000027.1 coordinate 39,078, forward strand.
CTGGGTCCTCCCCCCCTCGGGTCACGACGGCGCGCTCGCCCTCCGCCCCTCGGCGACCTCTTCGCAGCAGTGGGCCTTCGGTGGCAGTGCGTCGGCGAGCTATAGTTGTTCCAACTCCGACTGCTATTCTTCCGGCTCCGGAGAGACCGGGAACCTCACGTTGAGCTATCGTTACTACATCGAATGGGTGGTGATCTACACGGAGACGAACGTCTCCGCGAGCCAGACGCAGATCGAGGGGCAGGTTGCGCTCAACGCGTCCGTCTCATTCAGCCTCTCTTCGTGCGTGGTGGTAACGACCGGCTCGCCCTGCGTCACCGATACGGCCAGCTTATCCTTCTCCGGTCGTGAGTCCGCGATCGGCTTCACCAACCTAACTTCAGGCGACGTGAATCTCACCGCGGCTCCCAGTGGGCCGCTCGGATCCACGCCGGCGTGGGCGATCTCCAATGCCTCCTCGAGCGACTCGTTCAACTTCTCGGGCTCCCTCTCGGTCCAGGGGGACACCAGCGTCGGGACCGAGAGCGAGTCGGCGAGCCTCGACTTCGGCGGTTCCGAGTCGGCGTCGATCGCCTTTGCCCAGCCGATCGGCGTCGTCCCCCTCAACCCCGTTCCGGGGGACGCTTGGCAGGACTCCGCATCGTACACCGGTCACGGCTCCTTCGTCAGCGGAGCGATGTTCACCTACCAGGTCAACGGGAGCTCGGGTTCGTACTCCAACTGGACGAGTGGGGCCGTCTCCCCATCTGGCCTCCTCAACGTGAACGGGACCGACCTCGGCGCCTCCACGCTCTGGGACAACTATACCACGCCCCCGACCTCGGTCTCGGCCCAAGAGATCGAGCTCGAGTTCAGGAGCGGGGGATGGACCGCTTCGGACGGCTACCTGATGATCCCGACGGGCCTGTACTCAGGGGCCCTCGCCGGCCTTTCGGCGGGGGACGCCCTCGTGCGCCCCGCCCCCTCGCATGCGGTCGCGCCTTCGACGAGTTCGATCGCCGCGCCCGGGGGGGAGTCGGTCTTCTTCGAGAAGGGCGTCGGCTTTGTCGGGGCCGGGGCCACGGCCAGCGAGAGCATCCCCGGGACGGGCTCCGGGGTGGCTTCCCCCACCGTCCGCCTCCAGGCCGGGCCGGAACCCGTGAGCGTCGCGGAGGGCCAGTACTCGGCGATCCTGTCGAGCGGGTCCAGCTCGAGTGGGCTCTCCTCCGCCTGGCTCATCGTGGGGATCGTGGTGGTCGTGGCCGTGCTTCTCGTGGCCGCGCTCCTTTGGCGTCGCTCCCGCAAGCCCACCGCGGCCGCGCCCCTGCTCCCGGTCGCGCCGGTGCCAGGTCTCGCGACCCAGTCGGGGGGACCGGCAGCCTCCTCGCCGCCCCCCGCCGAGCAGACCTAGGGATCGGATCGAGACCCCCGGTTCCGCCGTCGCCGGTGGCCCCGGAACAGTACCGGAGCCCTCCCCCTCCCGCCGGACCCGGTCCATCGAGGGAGCGCCCGCGGAACGGCGGTGCGACGGGACAAACGTTCTTGTAGGGTATCCGACCCCACGAACGGTTAACCAGCCGAGGGCGGGGACGCACTCCCTGCGGGGCCCTAGGCTGAGGCAATTATCGGAGGTGAAACACAAGCATGTCGAATTGGACCGAACAAAGGCTCGGCTACGGCTTCGGACTGCTCGGGGGTGCCCTGATCGCGCTCGGGGGGCTCGTCAGCCTGCTCGTCGGGACGGCCGACCTCATCCTGGGTCGGCCGGCAGGCGCGCTCGGTGCAGTGACCGACGCCGTGATCCTGTTCGTCGTCGGGGGCCTCGCGCTGTTCTTCGCGTGGCTGGCCCGCCACGAATGGAGCTCTCGGCCCCTCGCGAGCGGCGTGATGCTCGTAGTGCTCGCCTTCGTGGGGTGGGCGCTGGTCGGGTTCGGGGAGAGCCTGCTCGCCCTCATCGGGGCGCTGTTCGTCCTCCTCGCCGGGGTCCTCTTCCTCTTGGAACCGGCGAAGAGGGCGGCCACGACGATCGTGAGCTCGTCGTAGACGGACCACGACGAGCCCGGTCGCGCCGGAATCCTTTACCGGCCCGCTTCAACCCCTTCCCCGCGGTCGACCGGTCGTTCCCGGAACTCGACGAAGCGTCGGGCGTCGGTCGGAACCGTCGCGTCGCGCGGAGGATACCTGCTCCGGACCGCGGACCGGTCGCGGTTCTGCGAAAAAGCGGGGGTTTATTTCCCATTCCGACCAACTCGAAGTAACTCCGGCTCGAGGCTGGGTCCGGGCGCCCCCGGCCGCCTCGTGGTTGCATGATGATGACCCCTCGAATCGGGCCACAGTGGGCTACCCTTGGGTCGATCGCGATTGCGGCAGTGTTGGTTGCGGGCGTTCTCCTCGCGCTCGCTCCCTCGGGAGGGCATTCCGTGCCCCCGTCGCCCGGCGCCCTTCCGGCGCTCGGGTTCGTGCGGGCCCCGCCGGCCCTCGAGGACCTCGGAACCGCCGGCTCGGCCTACTCGGTGCTGAACGAGTCGACCCTCGTTCTCTCGAACGACACGCTCGTGCCCGGCGATTTTGTCGCGACCTCTGCGGACCTTCCGTCCCTCGAGACCTACGACCCGCTGACGAACGAAGTGTTCGTCGAGAGCTTCTACGGCGGAGCGATCGACGTGATCAGTGGCGCCTCCGACCAGGTGGTCGCGACGATCGCCACCGGGGCCTATCCGAACACGCTCGCCTGGGACCCCGTGGGGAACAACCTCTACTTCGGCCTCCAGACCTACGACGAGGTGAGCCTCGTCAACGCCTCGACCGATCTGATCGAGCGGACCGTCGGCATCGGAATTGAACCCCTCGCCATGGCGGCGGACCCGGTCTCGGGGGACCTCTTCGTGACCGGGACGAACTCCACGGGTACGGCCTTCGTCGCGGTGCTGAACGGTTCCTCGGGCGTCCTGCAGTCGACGTTCAGTCTCGGCGCCGGCCGGTTCCCGGTCGCCGGCCCGAACGGGATCGAATACGACCCCGAGAACGGGGCCTTCTACATCCCATCGGTCCCGACCGGGGTCCCCGGCGCGACCCGGGGCAACTTGACGGTCGTGAACGCGGCGCGGGCGGCAGTGGTCTCCAACCTCTCGCTCTCGTTCGAGCCGTCCTCCGTCCTCTACGTGCCGGCGAACGGGGACCTCTACCTCGGGAACCAGTCCGGAGACGACCTCAGCGTCTTCGTGCCGTCGGCCGGCCGCGTCGTCGGGTCGATCGCGCTGCCCAACACGCCCTCGATGCTGGCGTATGATCCGGTCGACCACGAAATCTTCGTCGGGATCGAAGGGAACGTCTCGGTCGTGGGCGTCGCGTCGGGCGCCGTGGTCCACACGTTCCCCGTCGACCGGAACCCCTCGGGTCTCGCCTACGACCCGATGAGCCGGAACGTCTACGTCGCCGACTACGTCTGGAACAACGTCAGCGTGGTCAACGCGACCTCGTACCGGGTCGTCGGGGCGGCGCTGCTCGGCGCCTCGCCGTACAACATGGCCTACGACAGCGCGAACGGTGACCTCTACATCGGGGACCTGCTCTCGAGCCAGTTGATCGTCGTGAACGGCTCGACGAACCGGGTCGTCGGGCACGTGCCGCTCGACACGACCCCGTACGGCATCGCCTACGATCCCCAGACGAAGGACCTCTACGTCGACGACTACTACACCGGGAACGTATCCATCGTGGACCCGGCCAAGGCGTCGATCGTCGGCTACCTCCCGGCCGGCACGGAAACGTGGGGGATCGCCTACGACGCCGACGACCACGATCTCTACGTGACGAACCCCGGGTCGGACAACATCACCGTGCTCGACCCGCTGACCCGCTCGGTCGTGACCTCGCTCAACTTCACGACCCCGCCGGGCGCCATCGCCTACGACCCGCACAGCAAGGTCCTGTTCGTGGGCGAGTACAACACGGGGAACGTCTCGGTCTTGAATGCGAAGACGAACGCCCTCATCCGCAACTCGACCTCGGGGAGCGAGGTGTACACGATCGCGGTCGACCCCGGGACCGGCGACGCGTTCGTCGGGAACTACGCCTCCGACAACGTGACGATCCTGGGCCCGAAGGGCCAGGAGCTCGACCGGAGCGTGTCGGCGGGCGTCGGGGTGTTCGGGAGCGCCTACGACCCGGCGGACGGGGACGTCTACGTGGTGAGCTTCTACTCCGACCTCGTCACCGTGATCAACTCGACCTCGGGGATGGGCGTGGGGGGCTACACGGTCGGTACCGGCCCCGTCGCGGTCGCGGCGGACCCCGGGACGGGAACGGTCTTCGTCGCGAACTACGACTCCGACTCGCTCACGCTGCTCTCGCCGACGTTCCGCGTGTCGACCTACAACGTCACCTTCGAGGCATCGGGGCTCACGACAGGGACCCCCTGGTCGGTGCGCCTCGACGGCGTCGGTCGTTCCTCGACGAGCGCGAACTTGAGCTACGAGGAGCCGAACGGCTCGCTCCAGCCGTACTCGATCGGCGAGGTACCCGGGTTCAGCGTCGCCCCGGAGTTCGGGACCGTCACGATCGCCGGCGGATCGATCGTGGTGGTGGTCGTCTTCACCCCGCTCCCGCCGGAGTACTCCGTCACCTTCCGGGAATCCGGCCTGCCTCCGGGCACCGTCTGGAGCGTCACGCTCGGCGCCGACACGCTCTTCACGAACGGGACGTCCCTTGCCTTCCGAGCCGCGAACGGGACGTACGCGTACTCGGTGGCGCTCGTCTCGGGCTCCCACACGAAGGACACCGGCAACCTCACGGTGAACGGCGCCGCGGTGAAGCGGACCGTGAAGTTCTCGGCCACCACTTACGTCGTCGAGTTCTCGGAGACCGGGCTCGCCTCGGGGACCCGATGGTGCGTGACATTCAACGGCACCAAGAGCTGCCTCAAGACGAGCACGATCGAATTTACCGGAGTCGCCAACGGCACGTACGGCTACGTGATCGGCCACGTCTCGGGCTACAATCTGAGCGGGGACTACCGGGGCGAGGTAACGGTCGCCGGAGGGGGCTCGGGGACGGTATCGAACTCCCTCACGGCCTCGTGGACCAGCGCCGCCCCGAGGAGGGGCTCGACCCCGGCCGCACCTATCGATCCGGGACCCTCGGGTCGTTCTGGCGGCATCCCAGGCCCCCCGTAGTCGCCCCCGGTAGCGGGCGAGCGGGGAGCGGTCCTGCAAGAGCGCCGCCGCCGCCTGCCCTGGGAATCATCCTCGCGCGTTCCAGGTCGGACCGATCGTTCGGGCGGTCGGGGTCATTCCTTAACTTGGCCCCGGCGATGGGCCCGCGATGCCGGAGGGTGGCCACCGCCCGGCCGCGACCGATCCTCGCGCGGCCACCCCGACCCGTTCGGTCTCGGTGGACTCGAGCGTGCTGGATGCGATCGGAAACACGCCGCTCATCGAGCTCCGCCGGGTGGTCCCCGCGGGCTCCGCGCGGATCGTGACGAAGCTCGAGCTCGCGAACCCGACCGGCAGCATGAAGGACCGAGTGGCGCGGGCGATGATCGCGGCGGCCGAACGGGACGGGCGCCTCACGCCGGGCATGACCGTGGTGGAGTACACGGCGGGGACGACCGGGATCTCGCTCGCCCTCGTCTGTGCGGCCAAGGGCTACCCGCTCAAGATCGTCTTCTCCGATGCGTTCAGTCCGGAGAAGCGGCTCACGATGGAGGCGTTCGGGGCGGAGATCGTCGAGGTGAAGAGCGACCACCGCCGGATCACCGAGCGGCTGATCCGGGAGATGGTCGCGACCGCGAAGGCTCTCGGTGAGCGTCCCGGCCACTGGTTCTGCGACCAGCTGAGCAACCGGGACGGAGCCGCCGGCTACCACGGGCTCGGCGAGGAGCTCTGGACCCAGACGGGGGGCCACCTTCAGGCGTTCGTCCAGTCCGTCGGGACGGCCCACTCGATCCACGGGGTGACGGAGGCGCTGTGGAAGCACGATCCGAAGATCCAGGTGGTGGCCGTCGAGCCGGCGGAGTCGGCCGTCCTCTCGGGGAAGCCCAGCGGATCCCACCACATCGAGGGGATCGGGATCGGCTACGTTCCCCCGCTCTGGGACCGCAGGCTGGTCCACCGGATCGTGACCGTGTCGACCGAGGACGCCCAGGCGATGGCGCGCCGCCTCGCGCGCGAGGAGGGGCTCTTCGTGGGGGCCTCTTCGGGCGCCAACGTGGTCGGCGCATTGGAGGTCGCGAAGAAGCTCGGGACCGGATCGACCGTAGCCACCCTGATGGTCGACTCCGGGCTGCGGTACCTGAGCTCCGAGCTCTTCCGGAACCCCCCGGGGGCCCCGGCCTAGTACCGGCGATCCCGTCTCCGTAGACCCTTGAGACCCTCGTAAGCTTCGGTGACCGGGTTCATAAGGCGAGGGGTTCTCCTTCGGGAGGGTGGGACCATGGCCGTGCCTACGATCGTCCATTTCGAGATCCCGGCGAACGACCTCGACTCCCTGTCGCGATTCTACGCGGAGGTCTTCGGATGGGAATTCACGAAGACAGAAATGCCCGGGATGGACTACCGCCGGATCCGGACCGGCCCGGAAGGGAAGAGCGTCGGCGGAGGGATGTACCCCCGGATGGGACCGGACGACCGGCCCCGGAACTTCGTCTGGGTCGAAGAGATCGATCCGGCCATCGCGCGCTTCAAGGCGGCGGGCGGCAGCGAAATCGTCGGCAAGATGGAGGTCCCCGGCATGGGTTGGAGCTTCATCGGGGCGGATCCCGAGGGGAACCCGATTGCGCTCTGGCAGCCGGCCACGCGCCGGCCCACGCGCCGACGACCCGCGACCGCCCGGCGAAAGCGCTGAGGCCCCCGCGCCCGTCTCCCGACCGATCCCGCACGCTCCGCCACCGGACCGGTCCGACCCTTAGGGCGGAGGCACCGGGCGGGCGGAGGCCAGCTGGTTCAGTTCGTCGAACGAGATCGCGCCTTCGAGGAGCTGGCGGAACGACCCCTCGGACCGCACCTCCGCGCCGATCCGCCGGAGGAGCCCCATCGCCGCGTACGAAGCCCCGGGCCCGAAGCTGATCCGCTGGACTCCGAGCTCCGTGAGCTCGGGCAGGGTCGGGAGCCCCGGGCGGACCATGACGTTCACCGGGCAGGCGACCTCCCCCACGAAGGTACGGATCGACTCCGCGTCGGTCAGGCGCATCGGGTAGACACAATCCGCTCCCGCATCTCGGTACGCGATCCCCCGGCGGATCGCCTCGCGGAGCAGTGCCTCGGGGGAGCCCGATCCCTTCCACAGCGCGTCGGTCCGGGCGTTGATCACGAGGGGAACTCCGAGGGCGCGGCCCAGTTCCACGGTCGCCCGGATCTTGCGCGCCTGGGCGGAGATCGGAAACAGACGGCTGCGGGCCGCGTCGTAGTCCTCGAGGTTGATGCCGACGGCACCGGCCGAGACGAACTGCTTCACCGTCGCCACGACGCCCCGAGGGCCTCGGCCGAAGCCCGCCACCACGTCCGCGCTGAGTGGAACGGCCAGGCGGCTCGCGATTCGGGCGACCGCCGCGACCATCTCGCGTCTCGGGATCCCTTCCCCGTCAGGGTATCCGAGGGATACGCAGATCCCCGCACTCGACGTCGCGACCGCCGGAAAGCCGGCGTCCTCGAAGACTCGCGCGCTCGGGACGTCCCACGCGTTCGGAAGGATGAGCGGCCGATCCCCGTGGTGCAGACGTCGGAACGCTTCCGCCTTCTCGCTGAGGGTCGCCATGGCGCTCCCACGTTCGATGGGGATGTAATCTCTGCGCCCCCGGCGTCGGGAACGGGGGTCGCTCCCGATGCCGAGAGTCCTCTAGGGACCGGTCCTGATCTACGGTCTATCCGAGCCGCCGCTCTTCGGCGGGACCGGAACACCCAGGCCGTCCGCTCGAGACCGCGGATGCCAGTCGGAAGATCATCCCCGGATGGCCCCGGGCGTCGAGAGGAGGTCTTCGTCGACCGACAAGGTGATCGTGAGCGGACCGGAGAAGGCGGCTGCGGGGGCTTGAACGGTGACGTTCACGTTCTGGATCGGTGGGAGCGTGTCCGAAAACACGATCAGGTGGAAGGGCGCATCCACCGACGCTCCGGTGAACGGGAAGCAGATCGAAAGGCACTGGAGCGGCAGCGTGACCTGCTCGGACGGGTGAAGGGAGAATCCGGCTCCCGTGATCAGCAGGATCGACCCGGCGTACCAGTTCACCCCGGTAATCTGTACGCTCACCGTGTTCGCCTCGTAGGTGGTGATGTCGGCAGCGACCAGGGCGACGAGGACGATCGAGGCCACGACGATCGCCGCTGCCAGCCAGGGAAATCTTCGCCCGAAGTGATGGCCCATCAGAATCCGTTCGTGGCCGCCGTGGACCACCGCCTCCGAATGGGCTCCGGGGACAATTGGTTCGAGCGACATCCTGTTCACAACCCCCCCTCGGGGGAAGGGGCTCCATCCCGGTGGCCGCGGGGTTTTGCACGCTGGAACGAAGTCCTCGGAAGTACTTCCTGCGCGTTCCTGCTACTTGAGGGTACGGTTCCACGGAATTCGTGCTCCTTGAGCCTCCGGCGGCCGCTCGGGGCCCCCGCCAGGGCCGAGCTCGTGGGCGGGCCGTTCACTCCGCCGGAGGTTCCGGCGAAGACACGGGGGTGCCCGCGGTCGAGCCGGCCCTCCGATCTTGGCCCACCGATGCGGGAGGGGAGGACAACCGGCCCTTCAGAAACAACGCGAAGCCGAGCGCGATGACGAGCATAGCGAGCAGCGCGACGAACACTTCGTTGTAGGCCGTGACGATGGCGTCCAGGTACCCGGCGGGAGACGTCACCGAAGCGCTGAGAGCGGAGATTCGCCCCGCGGCATAGGCGGTCAGGAGGGAGAGGCCCACCGCGCCACCGAGGCTCTGGAAGAATCGGACGAGCCCCACCGCGGAACCGACCTCTTCCGTCGGCGCCTCGTTCTGGATCGCGATCACAACACCCGCGAGCGCCAGGCCGAGCCCGAACCCCATCGGGATGAGCGGCGCGACGAGCCCTCCGACCGGCAGGAAGCCCAACGCCAGGACCCAGAGGGACGTGGTCGTCGAAAGGTCCGTGAGGAAGGCGCACGAGAGGGCCCCGAGCGCCAAACCACCCGCGATGACCGTCCGGTAGGAGAACCGATTCAAGAGCGGGGCGGAGATCGCCGCGCCGGTGATCATCGGTATCGCGAAGAAGTAGATCATGTCCCGCACCATGTTCGCCGAGTTCGATCCTCCGTGGAAGAGGACGATCCCGACGAACACCGAGAGAAAGGTGAGGGCCGAGCTCAGGACGAGCCCATTGAACAGCGAGACGCCGCTCGTCGTGGAGACCACGCGGCGGCTCAGGAGGCGAAGCGGGAGGAGCGGGGTCGGGTTCCGGAACTCCCACGCGAGGAAGACGGCCAGGAGAACGCCGGCCGCGATCAGGAGCCCCAGCACTCGAGGGTCGCTCCACGCCCAGCCCGCATCCGAGACCTGCACCAGGGGGAACATGAGCGCGGCCACCCAACCCGCGAGCAGGACCGCACCGACCGAATCGAACCGGAGCGAGCGGGCCGGCCGCATCGCGCTGACGCCGAACACGAGGATGAGGAGGCTCGCGACCCCGATTGGGAGATTGATGTAGAAGACCCAACGCCAGGTGGTCACATCAAGGATGTAGCTGCCGAGAAGCGGCCCGGCGACGATCGAGATTCCTGCCGCGCCCGTGAGGAGCGCGGTCATGCGGGCCCGGACTCCCGGCGGGAACAGGACGGCCACGATCGCGATCGCGACGGGGAAGAGGCCCCCGATTCCGAACCCCTGGACCGCACGGAAGGCGATCAGCTCGGAGAGGTTCTGGCTGAGGCCCGCCAGCATCGAACCGGTGATGAAGACCAGGAGCCCCCCGATGAAGATCGTGCGGCGGCTCATCGAGTCGGACAGGCAGGCGAAGATCGGGATTGAGACGGTCGAGGCGATCAGGTACGCGCCGACCACGAACGGGATGCCGTCCGACTGGTGGAGGTCGACCGCGATGGTCGGCAGGGCCGTGTTGACGACGAGCGCGTCCATGCCCCCCATGAGGACCGCGAAGAAAATGCCGAGGAAGACGAGGATCCCCGCGAGGGAGCCGGGAGCGATCCCCGAGCGACTCTCCGGCGACGAGGAATCGCGGGTTTCGGACCCCGGGCGACCCCCGTCCATGGCGGAGGCATGACCGATGGTCATTATAATATCTTCCAGTCAGTTTTGTTGACTTGCAGTAAGTTTGATACTGTCCTGCGCGTCATGCCGGAGAAGGTTTCGGGCGGCGCCCGTACGATGCCGAAGGTCGTTCCCGAGTACAAGACCCAGGCCCGCCAGCGGATCGTGGAGGCGGCCCAGCGGGTGTTCTCGCACCGCGGATTCAGCGGCTGGACCATGGACGACATCGCCGCGGAGGTCGGCGTCAGCAAGGGAGCCCTGTACCTCTACTTCGAAAACAAGACGGAACTTCTGAGGGCGATCCAGGAGGCGGGGCGCGAGACGATCGCCGTGCAGCTCGAACAGCTCGCGAACACGGCGGACATCCCGGAAGGCTTGGCGGCGGTCGTGGACCAGGCGTTCGGAGGAAGGCCCCAGAGCGGGGTCTGGTACGACCTCCTCGTCGAGGCTCAGAGCGACTCGGGCCTCCGAGAGGCCCTGCGCGAGGACCAGGTCGAGGACGAGAACGCGGTGCGGTCCTTCCTATCCCAGCTCAAGTCGAAGGGGAGGCTCCCCGGCACCCTCGACAACGAGACGAGGACGGTTCTCCTGATCTCGGTGCTCGAGCATGCCGCCATGGCCTATCTTCTGGGATTCGACCGACGCGCGGTTCGGCGGTCGCTGCTGAAGTCGCTGCGGACCGTGCTCGCGCTGTGAGCGGGCTCTCCGCCACCCTCGGGCGGCTGCCGGATCCGGTGACGTTAGGGTAGGAGGACCACGATCGGGGCGACGCGGGACTCAGCGGGGCGGCGTCCCACGGTTGGTGGGTCACATGGGCGAATCATAGACGGATTGGCCCCGGGCGCCGCTCCCATCGGGTCGCACGAGCCAGAGACCCAGGATGAGGGGGACGAGCGCACCTAAACTGAGATACCATCCGATCGAAGGACCCCAGGTCTCCGACACGTTCGCTCCGGACACGACCGACCCCGGACAATCGGCGTCGGAACACGACCCGAAAAACGAAGTGCGAGGGGAGGGCCCGCTCGTCATGTTCCCGCCCATCCCGCTCGAACCCTCGGAGGCGATCGCGGCGGGCTGGTCGGCGGAGAGCAGGACCGGGGCGACCGCGAGGAGGCCGACCGCGAGCAGCGCGAAGAGTCGAGCCCCGTTCGAGCGGCGCCGGCCGCTCGCGAGGGCGAGGATCCCGGCCGCGACGCCCGCGAGGATGCTCCCGACCAGAAGAGCGACCACCGCGTCATAGAGGTCGCCGACATTCCCGAGGCCCTCCGCAGAGTACGAGTCCGTGCTGGAGGTGTTGTAGGACGAGCAGCCGCTCCAACCCTCGCAGAGGTCCGTGTATCGGACCTCGTTGACGGGATAGAACGTCGCCGTGGCCGTGATTTGAAAGTGGGCCCCATCGATCGTTTCGGACGCCGTCGCACTCACGGCGTACCATCCGAGGAACACGCTGACGATCACGAGAATGGCTCCGGCCAGCAGGAGAAGTCCTCCGGCGACCGATCGGCGCGGAGTTCGGGCGGACCGACGCGTACGGGACTGCGACCTGCGGTACTCTCGTTGCAGGGTGCCACCCGGGATGCTGAGCGGCTCGCCCTCGCCCCCGGGCCCGGTCGCCTCTCTCGGCTCCGGAACGAACGGCTCACGGCCGGTCTCGAGAGGCACTCCGCACTTCCAGCAGAAGGCGCCCGAGGCGTCGACGGCGGCGCCACAGTTCGAGCAGACCGGAATCGCGGGGGCCGACGGCACGACCTCGTGCAGCGGCGAGCCGCAGTGGCTGCAGTACGGCCACTCCGGTCGCACGACTGCCTGGCACCTCGGGCAGAGGCCCGGGCCCCCGGACATGCGGTCCCCGCGTCCTAGACGGGCGCCTTCTCGACATAAATCGAACGGCGGACCGGGCAGGCAGTCTGCCCCGCTCCGTCTCCTCCAGTTCGCCTCCCTCCGGAGGCGTGGACACGTTTAATTCCACCCGCCCTTAGAGGACGGAACAGCTACCGATGGACGTCGACACCGAGATCCCGGCGATGGTGCACGCCTACCTCGACGCATGGAACCAGCACGACCCGGACAAGTTCGCGGCCCTCTTCGCCGACGACGCCGACTCCACTACGGCCCAAGGTGCGACGACGCACGGGCGCTCGGCCGTCCACGATCTGTACAAGAAGATGTTCCAGGGGCGCTTCCGCAGCAGCCACCGGGCCGCGGAGGCTCCGAGGATTCGCCCGCTGACTCCGGAGCTGGTGGCGGTCGACGTACCGATGCGGCTGGGCGGCGTGACCGGCCCAGACGGTAACCCCCGCCCCGATCGACCGGTCCTCGCGACATGGATCGTGCAGCATGGCCCCGCCGGCTGGGCCATCGTCGTCGCGCACGAGTCGAACCTCCCGAACCCGGGTGCGGGCTCGGGCGGTCAGTCCGCGGATTCTGGCTGAAGGATCCGGTTCCCCCGGGTTCCCCGACGCGGTCAGCCCGATACCAGCACGTGGACCGCCTGGTCGATGAGTCGGCCGGGCACCCCCCGGCCTTCCAGGAAGGCCCGGGCGCCGCCTCGCGATCGAAGCCCGGCGAGGAACGTTTCGATGTACTCTCGCTTCACGTGGGAGGAGGTGATCAGGTAATCCTCGATCACGTCCTCGTCGGAGGCGCCGGCGAGCGAGAGGAGCGTCGCGACGAGGATCCCGGTCCGATCGGCTCCCGCGTAGCAGTGGACCACCATGGGCAAGGTCTCCGAACCGGAGATCTCGGCCAGGAAGCGCTCCATCCACGACGGAAAGCTCGGATCGTCGAGGATTCGGCCGTAGAGGGAACGCAACCGCTCCACCTCGTTCGCCCCTGGGGCGTACGGGGTAGAGGGCCAGACCGGGATCCGGACGTACCGAAAACCGTCCAGCGCCCCGGGAGCATACCGGCGGGAGGCCAGCTCCTCGTCGGTCCGCAGATCGACCACGGTGCGAATGCCCTCGCTTCTCAAGAACCGATTCAGGACCTCGGCCGGGTAGCGGTCCAGGCGTGCGGCCCGGTAGAGCCGGTGAGGGCGCAAGCCTCCTCGTCCTCCGAGGTCCCGCCAGCGGAGGAGGGGCGGGTACCGTCGACGGACGTATTCCCGGATCGCTCGCGCGGTGTCGAGGGTGGGGGGACTCGACGAGGGACGATCTGCGAGCGCCGTTTCGAACAGGTCGAACATGAGCTCCTTGCGCAGGAGCAGAGGGGTCAGGTCGTGGACCCACTCGGGAGCGCAGGTGTCGAACCGCTTCCTCAGCTGAGGATCGACCGCGTCCAGGGCGTCCAACAGGCGGCCCCGAGGATCGATCGGCGCCCTCACCCCGTAGACTTGGTTGAGGAACTCCCCGAGCTCGTGGAAGGCCACGGTATAGCGGAAGTAGGCTTCGAGGTGGTCGGTCCGGTGGAAGGCGGGATGGAACGACTCGTAGGCGTACAGGAACGCGCTCGCGCCCTTCGCCGAGCGGTCGGCCCCCGCTGAGAACCGGACCGGACTCGGGTCCGCCTCGAGCCGGACCCGAGCGGCAGCATCCTTCGCGAAGAGTACTCGCGGGAGAAGGTCCGGTGGTCCTCGGGCGCCGGGGGCCTCGATCGGACCCGGGGCGTCGGCGCTCGAAACGAACGTCAACTCCACCTTCGTCGGCGGTTCGCGAGTGTAGAGGACGATTCTCTCCTCCAGGTCCAGACGAGCGACGGCTTCAAGCTCGGAGGCGAGGGAGCCGATCAGGGATTCCATCTCAGCTCCGGCCGTGGGAAGCAGCAGCAGATCCAGGTCTGAGAAGTGGTCCGAAGGACTGCCGGGCCGGCTCGGGGCCACCGCGACGGCCCGGACACCCGGGGTTCGCGCGGTCCACGAGGAGACGACCGCAACCACCCGCTGCAGGCGGCGAGACAACGCGGCGGAGTGCGACGCGCCGACCGATCCCACCAGACTCCCTCCCTCCTATCGCGACTGTCGATCCCAGACTCGCCCCGGTGAGTTGGTCCACTCGCCGCGAGTTTATCTCGTTCCGGCCGACGGCCACCCGTCCCGGATCGAGGGGAGCCTCTTCCGAACTCCATCGGAGACTCCCCTCGACCCTCCCATCCCGTGGTGCGTGGTGGGGTGGGGTATCGGTGTCCCCCCAACGCGTCGCCAGGCCCAGACTAAGGCCTCGAGGTAGACCGCCGCCGCCGCACCTCCCCATGGGGCAGGTCAGGAATCGAGAGGGCCATTGCGATCGGTAGCCCGAGGAACGAGGTGAACCTCGTGAGGAACTCCAGGCAAGGGGTCCCGATAGCGAGAGAAGCGATGGCCCTCGCGCGGCCCACGAGCTTCGGACGTCTGAGGTCGCCCAGGTGGATATGGGAGGTCGGCCGTCCGCTTGACCCGAGGGTCTTCGGTCTCGCCCGGGGCGGGCCGGCGGGGATCGAACCGGCCCCCCGTCAATCTCATGACGAGGCCGGTCTCCGCCCGAGCCGGCCATGCTCGCATCGTGGACCGTAACGCTCGTCGGCTCCGCCGCCGCAGTCTGCACCACCGTCGCCTTCCTCCCCCAACTCCTCCGGGTCTGGCGACTCCGACGCGCCGAAGAGATCTCGACCACGACCTTCGCCCTGTTCTCCGCCGGCACTCTGCTGTGGTTCTTCTACGGGATTTTCCTTCAGGCGTGGCCGATCATCCTCGCGAACGGGTTCACCCTGGTGCTGGCCGGAGCCATCTTGACCCTTCGGCTGGCGTGGGGAGACGCCCCGCGACCCCGCGTCGGCTGAACCTGCTTCGCCCCGCTGCGGTCCGCGCCAAGCCCAAATCGCCGACCGACATCTCTCCCCCGGATGCCCCGGGATGGAGCGACACCGTCGACAGACTCCTCGACGGCCGCGGACCCGGCCGCCCTTCGGGTCGTCCGGCTGCTCGACGGCGAGCGGGTCCTGCGGACCTGGAAGACCCCCCTCGGGCTCCTCGTGATGACCAACCTTCGCTGCCTCGAGATCCTGCACCGAGTCCCGCTGTTCGGCCCGGGGGGCTGGGAGATCGGCCCCAGCTTCCTCTTCTACAATCTCGCGCCCCCCGCGGTCGTACTGAACCGGTACGTGCGACTCTCGGAGAACTACGAACGCCATCCGATGGTGACGCACCTGTTCGTGCGAGATCCGTCCGGGGTGGCCCGCGAGATCGAGCAAGCCCGTCGGGCCGGCGAGGAGGAGTGGCTCCGTCGACGGGCCCAAGCCGAGCGAGCGTTCCGCCTCTCCCGACAACGCTGGCAGACGGCGGATCGGGTCGTCATCAACACGGGTCAAGGGGAGCTCGTCGAGGTCCGCTGCTCGTACTGCGGGAATCTCATCGATGTCCGCGCTTCGCGTTGCCCCTCGTGCGGGGCGCCGCAAGGTTAGGGCGTCCTCGCCGCCGAGGGCGGCTCCCGTGGAAGTTCGTCCGGCCCGCGGCAGCCGAGCGGCTCAGCCCTCGAGCGGCCCGGCCCCGGACGGGCCGACCCGTTTCACCAAGGTGAGGTGAGCCGGGACGAAACCGAGCTTCCGGTAGAGCGCCATCGCGTCGGGATTGTCGGCCCAGACCTCGAGGACGATCCGGGGGGCGCCGAGCCGCGACGCCTCCTCCTCGAGCCGCTGGAGGGCCGCCGTGGCGTACCCGCGTCGGCGATGCTCCGGTTCGACCCAGATCCACTGAACCCAGAAGTGGACCTGGCCTCCCTCTACAGTCGAGCTGTACCAGGTCTCTCCCACTCGGAGCTGCTTCGTCTCATCGACGATGTGGCAGAAGCGCTGCCCGGGCGTCCCCAGGCCTTCGGGAAGTTGGCGGGCATACGCTTGACGGCTCGCCTCGAGCGACGCCTCGGCCGTCCAGATCCCGCGGGCCGCGAACCGCTCGGCCCGGCGGGGAATCGCACGGGCGAGGTAGCGCTCGAAATCGGCTTCCTCCATCGGCTGCAGCCGGACCATCGCGCACGCGAACCACGGCGGATTAAATGGGCTGACCTAGAGCCCCGGAGGTGGCCGGCGGATCCCGTACGGCCCCCAGCCGTCCAGGGGGCTCCACCCCGTCGTCTAACGAGCCAATCTACGGGGAACCTTCCCGGAGTCCCGTCCGCGATCCGGATCGCCCGAGAATCCGCTCCCGCGCCCGAACCGACGCATTGGCGGGGCAGGGTGTCAATGGCGCCGACGTGATCGTCGTCGGGACGCTGGGTTGGCCCCAGTCCGACGCGAAGACGGACTCGAGCCGAGCGAGGAGGGCCGGCTCCGATACGAGGATCCCGCACTCCCGGTTATCGTTGAGCGAGACGCAGGAAAGGTTCTCCGATCCGACGAACGCGTGAGCGGCGGACGTTCCGAAGTCCGCCACGATTGCTTTCGCGTGGACGTAGAGCGGAGCGGATCCGGAGGGGGTTGGGAATGGAATCGACTTGCACACGGCGTCCACGCCCCCCGCCGTGAGAAATCCGATCCCGGGCGCGTTCCCGTTCGGCGAGCCCCCCGACGCAAGCACCGCGGCGATCAGGCGCACCCGTACGCCCCGCCGAGCCGCGGCCACGAGGGTCCCGAGAGTACCCGGGTCGCTGAGCTCTTCGAAGTAGACCTCGAGGGTGTGCTGGGCATTCGCGATCAACTGGGTCAGCTTCTCCCGGGCATTGATCGGACTCCAGACGAGCGTCGGCGCCGCCGAGGTCGCGGTCGCTCCGCTCCAGTCGGACTCAAAGACCTCGGCCACCTCGGTCACCTCCGCCGGGACGGAGGAGATCACGCCGAAGTCCCGCGTGCTCCCGAAGTACTCCGGGGTCAGGTTGAACGACTGAACGATCGCAACCGAGCCATCGACGGTGAACGCCTTCGCATGCGTCACCTCGAACGCTCGGGGGGCGGGACGGCAGGCGATGCCGGCCCGGATCATCTGCTGGATCGTCGGCGAAACGAGCCGTTCCTGTTCTTCGGAGGAGAACGAGTACCAGTTGTAGAGGACCCGCACCGTAGCGGCCCGACCTTCGGCCGCGATCAACGCCTCCACGATCTCGGTGTCGTTCAACTCATAGATGGTGAGGTCGATCGAACGCGAGGCCGAGCCGATCGTCGAGAGGACCGCCGTTCGCCCGTCATCGGGCTCCACGATGAGGGAGTGACCGGGCTCGGGACCGGGGAAAGTGGCACCGGCCCCGGGGAAGGCTCGCGCACCGCTCGACGCTCGGGACTCCACGATCTCCCAGGAACCACGGTATCAAACCATTTGGCAGGGTCGGCCTTCCGTGCGGAGGAATCGGCCGGAGTCGGGCCCGACGCGATTCTCGGACCGATCCGACACATCGAAGGGAAATAGGTCGGCCGGTTCGGAACCCCGGATGAACCCGGCCGCGCGTTCGCTCTTGTGGTACCTCCTCGCGGGCACGCGCGGCGGTCCGAATCGAATCCGCATCCTCGAAGAGTTGCACGATCGCCCGCACAACGCGAACCAACTCGCCGCGGAGCTCGACATGGACTACCGGACGGTCCGCCACCACCTCCGACTCCTCGAATCCAATGGCCTCATCGTCCGGCCGGTCGGCCGGGCCTACGCGTCGCCCTACGAACTCTCCTTCGACCTCTCGCTCCACTTCGAGGAGATCGCGGCGGTGCGGGAGGGCGTGGCTCGAGGCCGGCACCGCCCCGCTCGGCCGACCTCCCCGGGGAGCGGGAGGCTCACCCTATGAGCGCCGTCTGGATGGACGCCAGCGTCATCATCGGCGTGATCAACATCGGCCTCACGGGGGCGCTCTTCGCGCTCTACCGCCGCATCTACGCACAAACGAAGGCCGCGTTCAGTCTCGGTCTCGTCCTCTTCGCCGGCGCCTTCGTGATTCAGAACCTGTTCGTCGTCTACTCCTACCTCGAGACGATGCCCCTCATCCCGGGAACGCTCAGCCCGTATCTGTTCGCGATCGGGATCTCCGAGGCCGTAGGGCTCGCCGCGATCCTCTGGACTGCCGTGCGCTGAGGGGACGATCGACCGCTCCGTCGCCCGTTCCGCCCACCCGGGGGGAAGACCGGGCCGGATTCGGGTGCAATTCGGGTGAGATTGGTCACGAATTCTGTGCGAGGCGGAAGTATCCCGGACCAGTTCCGAGCTGCTGACCATGAGAGCCGTCGGATTCGCCATCCTTGGCGCCGCGCTGGCCTTCGCCGTGATCGCCGCCCCGAGTCTCGCAGGCCCGGTCGGAAGCCCTTCGGGGCCCCTCCCGGCTGTGTTCACGATGACGAACTCCGCCTCGGGCAACCAGATCGTAGAGTTCGAGCGCGCGACCTCGGGCACGCTCACCTGGGTCGCGAACTTCTCGACCGGGGGGACCGGTACCGGCGCGAGCCTCGCGGACCAGGGCAGCCTCGCCCTGACCTCGAACCACCAGTGGCTCCTCGTGGTCGACGCGGGCTCGAACCAGGTCTCCGTGCTCAAGGTCGGACAGAGCGGCGGCCAGCCCTGGCTCACGCTGACCGACGTCGTCGGCTCGGGCGGCCTTCTGCCCGTGAGCATCGCGATCCACGACGATCTCGTGTTCGTCCTCAACGACGGGTCCTCGATCAGCCAGGGAGACATCGCCGGCTTCACGCTCGCGTCGAACGGGCACCTCCACCCGATCGCCGGATCGACGCAGGCGCTCAGCACCTCGGGAGCGACGGGAGCGGCGCAGATCTCGTTCAACCCCGCCGGGACCCTCCTCGCGGTCACCGAGAAGACGACGAGCCTGATCGATGTCTATGCCGTGAGCTCCAGCGGCGTCACGCATCCCGCCATCTCGCACGCCTCCCAGGGATCGACGCCGTACGGGTTCGCCTTCTCCCCGAGCGGCACCCTGGTCGTGAGCGAGGCCGGACCGGGGAGCCTCTCGTCGTACTCGGTCGGCCCCCACGGCTTCTGGCACGTGGACTCGAGCTCCGTGACCGACTTCCAGGGAGCCCCGTGCTGGGTCGTCGTCTCGCTGAACGGAGCGTACGCGTACACGACCAACGCCCACAGCAACACGATCTCGAGCTACACGATCGGCCCCGGCGGCCGTCTGACCCTGCTCCAGGCGGTCGCGGCCTCGACCGGCGCGACTCCGACCGACGAGGCGCTTACGTCGGGAGGCCACCTCCTCTACGTCTACGACGCGGGATCGGGCCAGATCGAGGGCTTTGGGGTGCACTCCGACGGGACCCTCGTGTGGGAGACGACCGTGGGCGGCCTAGTGCCCACCGCGGAAGGACTGGTCGCGATCTGAACCCTTTCCCTCCCGGGGGGACCTCCCCCCGGGACCCTTAGCCGACGGTCCGCGGCTTTCGCGCGACGACCGACTCCACCCGAAAGCGGCGCTCGACTCCGCTCAGCTCGTACCGGTGCTTGACCAGCCAGGCCCGGATCGCCTCCTGATGGAGGATCTCCGAGTACGCGAGGCGTCCGCCGTCTCGAAGCACCCGATCGATCTCTCCGAGGGCGATCGGGACTCGACTGAAATCGCGGTGGGTAGCGCCCGCGTGATGGAGGCAGACGAAAGCGAACACGACGTCGAAGGAGGCGTCGGAGAACGGGAGCGCGGTCATGTCGGCCGGCCGTAGCTCGAGCGTCGCCGGAAGCCCGGATTCATGCCGCTTGAGAAGGTGACGCCGGGCCTCCTCCAGCTGGCGGGGGTCGAGGTCGGTGGCGACATACCGAGCGGGGTGGAATGCCGTCAAGAACTGATCGGCGAACTCGCCGTTCCCGCTCCCGATCTCGAGGCACACGGCCGACGGGGGGACCTCGGCGGTCGCCTGGAACCACCGTAAGCGGCGGCGGCTCCGCCGCGCCGCCGATCGATTGACGAAGAACCGGGAAATCGCATTCATCTCCGCCATACGACCCCTGCGCCGCGCGGAGACCGGCACACTACTAGACCTCGACCGGACCTCCGGTGGGCCGGGAGGCACGCTCCGGAACCTCAGCCCGCGATCGGGGACTCCGATCGAGGGGGGCGGAATCTGGCTCGGCCGCTCATCCCGGGGCGGGGGGTCCGAGACCCTGATCCCGAAGGATCCGAAGGAGCTTCGCGAGAGTCTCCTCTTCGCTCCCCGTCGCGTCCAGGGGCGTCCCGTACTCGAAGGAGGTGACCTGCGCGTAGACGTCGCGCGTGGCGTCCGGTCCGAAGGATATCTCGCGGGCCGCATCCCGCGCGACGCAGACCGCGAGGGGAGCCTGGAGGGAGACCACCACGTGGGGCGTCGCAAGACGTCGCTCGAGGTCTTCGATGACCGAGCGCCAGTAGAAGTTCCCGTCCACCACGACGGGTCGCCCCTGGTCGAGGATCGTCCCCGCGCGTTCCGCGGCGAGTTCGTTCGCGCGAAGGAAGCTCCCCTCGGAGATGTAGCCGCCCTCCCACCGCTCGAGCTCGTAGCGCTCGAGGATCTCGTCGATCGCGATCGTTTCCCCGCCGACCTCGCGAGCGAGCCGACGTGCGAGCGTCGTCTTTCCGGAACCGAGAGGACCCCGCACGATCACGTAGAAGGCGCGGTGAGTCCCCACTTCCGCCCGGTCCATCTCTCCCTCCCCATTGACATCGACGGGGAGGCTCATGCCGATTCTCCCCGGCCGCTCGGGCAACGATGAGAGCCGAGAGTCAAGCCGATTCCACCCGCGGCCCGGGCAACCCGTAAGTAGCGCCGGCCGCTCCGTCCGGCCGAGGCGATCGATTATGGTCGACCTTCTCACTGCATACGACCTCGTAGAGCGCGGCGAACTCGAGCGGCTCCGCAAGTCACCGGTCGAGGTCCCGGACCGGTTCAACTGGGCTCGGGAGGTGTTCGAGGACCGCCATCTGCGTCGGACTCCCGACCGGGACGCCCTCGTCTGGGCGGACGACCGGGGGCGCGAACTGCGCTTCTCCTACCGCGAGTTCGCGGAAGCCGGGAATCGAATGCTCAACCTCCTCCGGAGGCTCGGGCTCCAGGAGCACGACACGATCTTCGTCATGCTGCCCGTATATCCCGAGGTCTGGCTCAGTTACTACGCCGCGATCAAGGGCGGCTTCGTGCTGGTGCCGGCCGCCACGATCCTCCTCCCGGCCGACATCGAGTATCGGTTCCGCCAGCTCCACCCGGCGGCCGTCATTGCCGATCCCGAGAGCGCCAAGAAGGTCGACTGGGCCGAAGTGGAGACCGGGATCCCGATCCGCATCAAGCTGGTCGCGGGCGGTGAACGACCCGGCTGGACCTCGGTCGACACCGGCCGTACGGGGGCCCCGGAGGCCGTGGCCGCCGACACCCGGTCCAGCGACCTTCTCTTTCTCTTCTTCACGTCGGGGACCACCGGGCTGCCCAAGATCGTCACCCACACGCACGCGAGCTACCCGGTCGGCCACCTCACGACGACCGCCTGGATCGGCGTGCGACCGGGGGACGTCCACACGAACATCAGCCAAGCCGGCTGGGCGAAGTTCGCGTGGAGCTCCTTCTTCGCGCCCTGGAACGTGGGGGCGACCTCCTTCTCCTATCACTACTCCGGCCGCTTCGACGCCCGACGCCAGCTCGAAGCCCTCGCGGCGCATCGAGTGACCACCTTCTGCGCCCCGCCGACCGTCTGGAGGATGTTCATCCTCGAGGACCTTTCGAAGCACCGCTTCCATTTCCGGGAGTGTGTGAGCGCGGGGGAACCGCTGAACCCCGAGGTCATCGACGCGTGGCGCAAGGGCACCGGGGTCACGCTCCGGGACGGGTACGGACAGACGGAGTCGACTTTGATGGTCGGCAATCTGCCCGGGGGAGAGATCCGACCGGGCTCGATGGGATGGTCGACCTTCCTGTACGACGTTCACGTGGTCGACGAGCAGGGGACCGAGGCCCCTCCCGACGTCGAGGGCAACATCGCGGTCCGTCTCTCGCCGAGACCGCCCGGACTGTTCGCCGGATACCTCGGAGCCACCCCCGAGGTGAGCGCGAAGGCGTTCCGAGGGAACTGGTACTACACGGGGGACCGCGCGTACCGGGATGCCGACGGTCGGTTCTGGTTCGTGGGTCGCGCCGACGACGTGATCAAGTCGTCCGACTACCGCATCGGTCCGTTCGAGGTCGAGAGCGCGCTCGCCGAACACCCCGCCGTGGCGGAAGCGGCCGTGGTCGGGAGCCCGGATCCGATCCGAGGGGCGCTCGTCAAAGCGTTCATCATCCTTCGCCCCGGGAAGGTTCCGTCGCCGGAGCTCGCTCGAGACATCTTCCTGTTTTCTCGGACGCGGTTGCCGGCGTACAAGATCCCCCGGATCCTCGAGTTCACGACCGAGCTGCCCAAGACGATCAGCGGGAAGATCCGGCGCACGGATCTCCGCGCGAGCGAAGCCGGGTATCGTCAGCGCAAGGAGGTCCGATCCGGCGAGTTCTTCTACGCCGAGGTGGTCAAGGCCGAGATGGCCCGCACCTGAGCGGAGGCGCGGCGCTCCCAGAAGTCGGCAGACCACGTATCTACCCTGAGCCGTACGGTGGGCGATCGACCGTGACCCGTGGACGCGCCTCCTACGATGCTATCGTGGTCGGTCTCGGGGGTGCGGGCTCCGCGGCCGCCTACCACCTCGCGCTCGCGGGGGAGCGCGTCCTCGGGCTCGAACAATTCGGGCCGAACCACGCCTGGGGATCCTCCCATGGGCGAACCCGGATCTACCGCACTGCCTACTTCGAGGGGCCGGCCTACGTCCCGCTCGTCCGGCGCGCCCAGGAACTGTGGCACCAGCTGGAGGAGACCTCGGGCCGGCGGATCATCCAGCCGACCGGGGGCCTCATGATCGGCCGGCCGGGGACCCCGACGGTGGCGGGCGCCCGACGGACGGCCGAGATGGGTCGCCTCGCGCACGAGGTCCTGTCCCGGGACGAGGTCCAGCAGCGGTTCCCGCAGTTCCGGCTTCAGCCGGAGGAGGTGGCCCTGTTCGACCCCGCGGCCGGGGTCCTCTTCCCGGAGAATTGCCTCGAGGCCCACGCGGCGGGCGCGGTCGGAGCCGGGGCCGAAATCCATTACGGGGAACCCGTGAAACGATGGTCGGCCAATTCGGAAGCGGTCGTGGTAGAGACCCCGTCCGCGACGTACCGGGGGCGATCCCTCGTCATCACGGCGGGTCCTTGGACGACCCGGGTGATGGCCGATCTCCACCTCCCGCTGCAGGTCGAGCGGCAGTTCGTCCTCTGGTTCCCTTCCACGGCGTCCGATCTCGCCTCGCCCGACCGGATGCCGGTCTTCCTCTGGGATCGGGGACCCTCCGAGCACACCTACGGGATCCCGGATTTCGGTGATGGGGTGAAAGTGGGTTCCTGGTTCGGGAAGCGCGCCGCGAGCCCCGAGTCCGCGGACCGAATCTTTCGCGAGCAGGACGCCGACCCCGTGCGGCGCTTCGTGGCCTCGTCCCTCTCGGGCGTGAGCCCTCGCGAGACCGCCTACGCGTCTTGCCTCTACACGAACGCGCCGGACCAGCACTTCGTCCTCGGCCGGCACCCCCGGCGCCGGAGGGTCATCGTCGTCAGCGCCTGCTCGGGTCACGGGTTCAAGTTCACGAGCGTGATCGGCGAGGTGATTTCGCATCTGGCCCGCGGCGAGCCGACCGGGTACGACCTCTCCCTCTTCGACCCGAACCGGTTTGATCGGAATCGGCGAGCCTCCAAGAGCTAGAGCTTCCACGGAGATCCGGCCAGAGATCGCGGAAGCACCGCCGATTATGGGACCCGCCGACGCCGCT
Source organism: Thermoplasmata archaeon (assembly GCA_030038095.1). Taxonomy (GTDB): domain Archaea; phylum Thermoplasmatota; class Thermoplasmata; order Lutacidiplasmatales; family UBA184; genus Lutacidiplasma. Next base: position 62,958 of record JASHPK010000027.1, read on the forward strand.
CCGGAATTACGGCTCCGGCCGGTCGCTGGTGAACGCGGCTTCGGCCGGGAAAGGGTTGGGCTGCCGGCTCCGGTTCACGGAGCGGGCGTCGCGGACGGAGGTCGTTCCGCGTCTAGGCCGCCGCTTGCCAAGTGGTCGTGAACGACCACTTCGCGAGGTTGGTCGGCCCGCCGGGCGACGCGAGGTAGATGATGTGGGTCACCGTGGACCGGAGGCTGATCATGTAGATCAGCGCCGCCGGAGCGAAGTTGCCCACTCCGCTGCTCACGTGGCTGACGGTCGCCATGCAGCTCGAGAACGTGACGGTCCCGAAGTCCGCGAGGTGCAGCAGCGTGAACCCCGTGCTGGTGATCTCGGCCGGGCGTTCCTGGATGCACTCCGCGGAGTTCTCGAGCGGGTTCAACGCGTACGCGGGCGCCTGGGCCCCCGTGATGGAGAACGTTGTGCCGGCGGTGAGATCGCTCACGGTCATCGTGAAGGTGTTCAGCGCCCGGTGATAGACGACCGAGCCGGTCATGTGGTCTCCTGGTGAGACCGTCATCGACTTGATCACCTGGATCGCGTTCGTGGGGAACAGCTCCCACCACGCATAGTACGATGCCGCGCCGTGGCTGCAGACGGCGAGGGACCCGTCCTGCTCGACCGCGTCGGTAGTGAACCCATCGATACCGACCCAGAAGGCCGCATAGGTCACCCCTTTGGCCGGGCAGGTCACGGCGGGTTCGACCCACGCACCCCACACGTGAGTGACGCTGCCGTTCGCCTGATCGAACGTCGCATAGCCGGCCCAGTTGTAGCTCAGGAATTGGCCCGGTTGCGCGAAGGTCGGCGTGCTCTCTCTCGACAGACTCAGGTGTCCCCCAGCGGCGGCGGGCGCCGCCAGGACCACCCCGGGCAGCACCATGACTGCCCCAATCCCCAGGAGGGCCAGAAGGCCCCACACGGACCGCGGATGCATGCGACCGAATGCGAATGTGGTATATTCAACTCGTGTCGGACAGGAAGCAGCGATCGCGTTTCGCTTCTCAGAATCTCGTGGTTTCTGAACCCTCAGTCGCCCGGCGCCTTTCGGACCGCGTTCACAGAGCCCGGCACGGCTCGCGGTGCGCCGGATCGGGGATTCTGTCGAACGGCATTCCGGTCGAATCGCTCCAGGGCTCCTCGTTCACGGAGCCGGGAACGATTGGCCCGGCCTGAAGGGCACGCTCGATCCTGGATCCCATCGGCCGGCGAGCTGCCCTTGGTCGGGTGCACGGAGTTGGACGTGGTTCGCGACCCTAGCGCGGCTCCCCCGGATCCGCTCCGACGCCCCCGGGGTCAATGGTCGGCGAGAGGAGCCTGGCCCGTTGCGGGAACCGGCCGTTAGGGAGGCGGTCCGGGGTGCGCCACCCGGATCGCACGGCGAAGGCGTGCCGCCAACGCCAGCGACTCGAGCCCGTGCCGGGCGCCTGCGACCGAGTCCGCCGGGGTGTGTTCCGCGACGAACGCTCTCAGGGACTCCTCCCGGCCGAGACCCATACCCACCAGCGCCCCGTGGAGGAACTCGCTTTGAAGGGGGGACCCCGCCCACATCTCGGTGAGCGCCCCGACCTTTTCCCGGTACCAGCGAAACAGGACCTCGCCGGCCGGGGGATTGTGGCTCAGGGCGTTCAGTAGGATGAACGCCCCGCTGGAACTGATCCCGGGGCTCGGAACGAGGGCGAGGACCCGCTCGAGGATCTCCTCGCTCTCGAACTCGGCGAGGGCGTTGAGGAGCAGCAGCCGGTCCGATGCCTCGCCAGTCGTGCGGATTCGCTCCACGAGGTGTTCGAAGGCCTCGGGACCCCCGGTACGGGCGTGGCCGATGAGCACGGCGAGCCGGAGCGAGGCCGGCACCCGGTCGAACTCGCCGTATCGGCCCGACATCTCCTGGGCGAACTCCCGGTCGATGCGGGCGAGCAGGTTGGAGATCAGCTCTCGGAGGAGCGCGTTTTTCTCGGGTTCTCCCTCCCGTGGCTCGAGGCCGATCCGATCGAGCTGCGACTTCAGGAACTGCTCAGCCGCCTCCGAGAACTCCGCCACCCCGTACGCCGGAGTCCGCAGATCGTCGACTCGGGAGATCAACCCCCGAATTGGGAGGTCGTCCGTGAGACCGGTGGATTGGCGGAGCAGCTCGAGAAGCCTCCCGAAGGTGGCCGGGTTCGAAAAGACGAACGCCCCGAGGTCGTCGACCATCCCCCACTGGTCGATCGGGTCCATCGACGGGAACTCCCGGAGCATGGCCTCGGCGAGCTCGCCTTCGTAGGCGATCCGGAGGAAACCGGTGCGACCGGGATCGATCCGAAGGCCCTGCGGAGAGGGGAGGGCGAGAGTCGCCTCGGTCCCGTCGAACATCAGCCGATGTTCGCCGTCGGCGCCGACGACTCGCAGGGGGATGGGCCAGACCCCCGCCTCCTCGCTGCCGTCGGCTCGAAATCGGCGCTGTTGAAGTCGCAGTCGGCCTTCCGCCCAGCCGATGCGGACCACCGGGAATCCGGCGCGCGTGATCCACTCGGTCATGATTCGCGCGACAGGTTCCTTCGCGGCCTCGCCGAGGGTGTTCCACAGGTCCACCGCACGCGCGTTGGAGTACTGGTACCGCTCGAGGTAGCGGGAGATCCCCCGGCGGAACGTCTCCTCTCCCAGGTACGCTTCCATCATCCGGAGGATCGCCGCGCCCTTGCCGTAGGTGACCATGTCCGCATGCTCTCCCAGCTGGGAGGGCGTCTCGACCGGGACGTGGACCGGGTGCGTCGATTCGAGAGCGTCAAGCTCGAGGCCGGCCGACACCCAGTCGACGAGTAACGATTTCCACGGCTCGTCCTCGGGATACCGCCGGGCGATGATCCGGTATGCGACGAAGTTCGCAAAGCTCTCGTTCAGCCAGAAGTCATCCCACCAGGCGTTCGTGACGAGATTGCCGAACCACTGGTGAGCGATCTCGTGGGCGAGGACGGCCAGCATCGCGCGTCGTAGGCGAACGCCGGTCGAGGGGCCGACCAGGACCGCTTCGTCCCGGAACGCGATCGCCCCCCAGTTCTCCATCGCCCCCGCCCAGAAGTTCTCGAGCGCCACAAGGTCAAGTTTCGGGAGGGGGTATGGGACCCCGTAGTACTCCTCGTAGGCGGCGAGGACCTCGGCCGCTCGTTCGGCCAGGTACCGGCCCGCCGATGCCCGACCCGGGGAGGCGTCCACCGTCACCGCCCACCGACCCGCGTGCACCGTGAGGGTGTCGAAGGGCCCGATCCCGAGGTACAGGAGGTAGGCGGACATCCGGGGGGTCGGTTCGAAGATCCACTCCCTCTGGCCCCCGATCGTCCGCTGGCTACCCGGGGGGGTGTTGAACACCACGTACACGTCGGCCTCGGTCGTGAGCGTGAGCCGGTAGACCGTCTTGACCGACGGATGCTCGAACGCGGGGAGCAGACGGCGGCTGCCGGTCGGGAACAGCATGGTCGTCAGCACGTACGAGCCGCCGGCTGGCGCGACATACATCCCTACCAGAGACTTTGGATCCGCGGCGCCACGGTAGACGATCTCGAGCGTGTGAGCGCCGGGGGAGACCCCGGAGAGCGTAATCGTGCCCGCGACTGGATCCTGGACGAACGTCACGGGGCTCCCGTCCACGGACGAAGAGTCGAGCGAGAGCCGATCAAAGTCCAGGACGAGCGGATCCTCGGCGCCTTCGAACGCGATCCGGACCTTGCCCTCGAAGGTCTGGTTTCGATAGCTTACCGCGAGCCACCAATCGACGCTGTCGACCCGCATCCGCCCCGGAAGGGCATCTCAGATAGAAACTGTGGCGGTCGCCATAGGGAGGAAGTCCTGCCCCAAACTCGGTAGATCCGGACCTCCTACACGGTCGATTCCGGCCGATACCGATGCCGATGCCGAATCCCGGCGGAGGTGGAGGAGGTTCCCCGCGCCCCGGGCCCGGGTCGACCGGCCCGCCTCTAGTTCGAGCGGCCGGCGGCGGTCCCCGGCACCGTAGCAGGCGGCGCCGAGGGCACGGCGGCCGACGGTTGCCATCCCGCGGAGTAGTTGGAGAAGGTGAACGTGACGTCGATCGTCACCGACGTGCCGTTGACCGTGACGTTCCCGTAGCTCGGGTCGGCCGTGAAGAACCCGGTCGAGTTCCATGCGGGCGCGATCCCGAACCGGTACGTCCCGTTCGGTCGGGAGAACGTGATCGACGAGGTGTTCGACGAGGCCCAGCTCGAGTGACCGGGTCCGTGGCCGAACAGCGCCGCCGACCAGAGCGTCCCGTTGGGGAGACCGGTCTCAACGAACGTCACGTTGTAGAGCGACAGGAGCGAGAACGAAACCGAGACCGAGACGCTCGTCCCGTTCACCGTAACGCTCCCCCGACCCGGGGTCGCCTGATAGAGCCCGGCGGAGGTCCACACGTCGGGGACCAAGTACCGATAGCTTCCGTCCGCTTGGGCGAAGCCGATCGAGCTGTTCGCCGAGGTGTTGACGCCGAAGCCCCAGCAGTTCCCGCCCCAGAGGAGCACGGACCAGTTGGTCCCGTTCGGCAGACCGGACTCCGTGAAGGTGATCGAGTAGGCCACGGGGACCGAGAAGGAGACCGCCACCGAGACCGCGGACCCGTTCACCGTGAACTCCCCCGATCGGGGGCTCGCGAGGTAGGTCCCGTTCGCCGTCCACGCTGCCGGCACGAAGAACGAGTAGGTGCCGTCGGGGAGCTGGAAGCCCACCGAGGTTCCGTTCGTCCCGTTCCACCCGAAGCCCGCCGGAGTCGCCGAGGGAGCCGGGTGCGGCGTCGGAGTCCAGCCACCCACCCCCGCTCCGCCCACCAGGACCCACCAGAACGTGCCACTCGGCAGGCCCGTCTCTACGAACGAGACGCTGTAGAAGGTGACAGGAGCGAAACTGACCGCCACGCCAGCATTGGTCCCGTTCACGATGACGGTCCCGTTCTCCGGAGTGGCCGAGTACGGGGTGCCGTTCACCGGGCCGACTCCGATGCGGAACGAATAGGTGCCGTTGGGGACCACGAATCCGATCGAGGAGGTCGTGGAGCCGTTCCATCCGGGCCCCGGGTACGGAGCGGTGGATCCGATCGGCGCGAACCGGCCCCAGTACGACGTGTGGAGGGTGACCCCCCAGAACGTCCCGTTCGGTAGCCCGGTTTCGCTGAACGTCAAGGAGTACGTCGCGGGGGGCGTCGAGGAGTTGTTTCCAGCTCCACCCGCCGCTGGAGGCGACGGCCCGGAGTGGGGCGCGAGGGACGGGATCATCCCGGAGGCGGAGACAGCGATCCCGAGAGCGACCAGCACGCCGGCGAAAGCGGTGACCCAAGCTACCTTGGAAGCGGTCATGGTCGAAGGTGCGCTCGGAATACCCCGATATAAGAAGGAGTCCAAGCGCACTTTGCGGCCGGAATAGGGATTTGCCCGCTTCCGCAAGTCGGCCGGGCGGAGCCGCCGGAAGATCCTCCCAGACGACCGATCTCCGGTACCGGAACTCGGGGGCCAGCGCCGGTCGTCGCGGACCGCCCCATTAGATACTCGGTCTGCTCATCCCGGGTCGGCCAATGGCCAGGAGGTTCACGGGGAAATGGCACGCAATGTGGATGCCAGTGCACCGTGGACCTCGTGATCGCCACGCGTCCCGGTGGGGGCTCCCGCGTGCTCGTCTCCTGAGTCTCACGACCTCGGCCAGGTCCACCGATGCCCAACGAGGGTTACCTAGACGAGAGCGTGCACTGGAAGGTGCGGAGCGGTCAGGTCGGCTTCGCGGAGCCGACCCACCGAGAGGTAGCGGAGGCCATCCTCGAGACCGGCCTCGCGACCGAGGTCGGACAGCGTCTCGGCTCCGGGAAGGAGGCCGACGTCTACCTCTGCCGGGACGGTCGGAAGCTGATCGCCGTCAAGGTCTATCGCCAGTACCGGACGGTCCACCGGGGCGGCCGACCGATCCGATTGGAGCCGATGGGCCAGCTCGCATCGAGGGAGTTCGAGCTCCTCGGCTACGCCTGGCAGGGAGGCGCCCGAGTACCCCAACCCGGGCGCCGGGTCGAGAATATGTTCTCGATGCAGTACCTGGGAACGCCCGATCGTCCCGCGCCGCGGTTGCAGCACACCCGGCTCGAGGATCCGGGGCAGTTCCTGCTCGACACGGTGTCGGGGATCGAGGCGCTCGCCGAGTCGGGGGTCGTTCACTCGGACTTGAGCCCGTTCAACATCCTGGTCCATGAAGCTCGCCCGTGGTTCATCGACCTCGCCGCCGGGATCCGGGTCGACCGGCTCGGGTCGCCGCCGTGGGTCCGGCTGAACGAGGCGTTGCGGGCGCTGGATGCCGGAGCCCGGGCGTTGCGGCGATATTTCCAGCGGTACGGGCTCGAGATGGACACCTCCGACCTTGATACGCGGGTCCGCTCGAAAATCGATCTCTTCCGCCTCGAGTAGTCCGCCCGGGGGGCTGCGGGGACAATCGTCAAGTCGAGGGCGGCCTCGTGCCACTTCATGGGGGCCCCGCCCGCTCCGCTCGTGGGACCGCGACCGTTGAGGCGCGGGTGGCCCATCGTGGTCGGGCCGATCTTGGTAGCGGTCATCGTCGTGGTCGGGTACGTGGCCTTAGTGCAGTCGCCCAAGGGGACTCCGAGCGGCCCGGCCCCACCGGCCACCGGCAGCGCGATCGAGCTTCTTCCGTCCCCCGGGACCCCCTCCGCGTGCATTGTCGGATCGCCGGGAGTCCCCCGACCGACCTTAGCCCTCAGCGAAGGGGTCCTGCAGGCCAACACGTACGACGTGCCGAGCGGGACCTCGGGCCACGTCGGGATGTGCTATGACGCGGCGTCCGGCTCGATGTTCGCGTACGCGAATTGGAGCCGGGTCGGACCGGCCGGTGGATGGTTCTCGTACCCCCAGGTCACTTACGGGGTGAACTTCTGGGCCGGAGCGGAGTCGACGTACACGAATCAGAGCCCGCTGTGGGAGCTCCCCCAGACCGTCTCCGAGGCCACGGCGGAGAACGTCTGGTTCACGACGTCGTTTGCGCTCCGGGCCCCCGGACCCTCGGACGTGACGGGGTACGACCTCTCGCTCGATGAGTACCTGACGGAGAGCCTGCCACCGGTCTTCGAGGTCGGTCCGTTCGTCGAGGTGGAACTGTTCCTCGCCCACAACATCAGCTACCCGTACCACTGGATCCACTGGCAGATGCCGACCCTCGTCAACTCCACCCTCGCGATCGAGCCGTGGGACGTCGGGTACTGGTGCCACGGTACGGACAACAGCTCGAACGCGAACATCAGTTTCGATTTCTCCTACGGCGGGCAGTCCACGCACGGCCTCGCGGCCGGGGAGCTCGGCGTCAATCTGAGCGCCGTGATGGCCGAGGTCGAGTCACTGATGCCGGGGACGACCTGCTGGAACGGTCCGACCGGGGGTTTCGGCGGATTCTACTGGGACGAAGCAAACCTCGGATCCGAGGACGGCGCGGTCGGCGGGGCCGACTTTAACTACAACTGGACGGTCGAGGAGTACTGTATCCACGCACTCCCCCGCGCCGCCTCCTCGGAAGACCTCGCTTGCGCGTAGTCCCCGAGGCCTCCGTCCTTGGGCGGGAGCACGGAGTGAATCGTCGATCTCGTTCGCAGCACGTCTGCCGCCACGCTCCACCGGGGACGACGGACATCGGTTTCGCGAACCGCAAGCCGGACGAGAAGTCCCCGGTTCACGAGGGCCCCCGACCCCCGTTCTTCGCGAGATCGACCAGCCGGGTCACGGTCTCCTCGAAGGAGAAGACCGGACGGTATCCGACGATTGAGCCGATCTTGCCGAGGCGGGCGAAGCTCACCGACGCCGCGCGATCCGGGAGGGTCACGGGCTGGTGGAGGACCTCGGCGATCGGCCCGTAGAAGTCCCGGATCTTCACGTTGCGGTCGACCGCAATGAAGGCCTCGTTCGGTGGAGGCGAGGTCGTCAGGCACCGCAGGGTCATCTCCGCGAGGTTCACCGTGTGGACCCAGGGCATCACGTCGTCCGGATGGAGAAACTTCGGCCAGCCTCGGGCCCGGATCCGTTCGACCATCTCATCGCCCCACTGCGACCGGGTCCAGTGGCAAATCATGCCGGGGCGCAGGATGGCCACGGGAAGACCTCGCGAGCGGACCTTCTGGAGCTCGACCTCCGCCCGGGCCTTGGTGGCGCAGTACGGCTCCGAGTCCTCGGTGGCGAGCGCGCTCTCCTCATCCAGCCGGGGAGGAAGCGGCTCTCCGTAGACGGACATCGTAGAGATCTGCACGAACCGCTGGACGCCCGCCTGGAGCGACCGCTCCGCGAGGTGTCGGGTGCCGTCGACGTTTACGGTCTCGTAGAGTGGACCCGGGCTCCCCAGGTAGGCGGCCGAGTGCACCACGAGTCCCACGCCGTCGAGCGCTGCTTCGAGGCTCTCGGGCTCGGTCAGGTCCCCTCGGACCGGATCCCAGCCCTGCTCGCGTGCCCGGCTGGCCTGCTCGTCGGACCGGACCAGGGCCCGCACCGAAAAGCCTGCCTCGGAGATCCGACGCGCGAGATGTCCCCCGACGTGCCCCGATGTGCCGGTGACGAGCACGGTGGGGGCAGCGGCCATATTGCGGTCCAAGGCGTTTCTCGATTTAACGGCCCTTCCGATTCGGGCCGGGATCGGTCGCCGGACCTCTGGACCGCCCAGGATCAAGGGGCCTTCGGCGCCTGCCGCCCTCCTCCGGAGGGGTACGCTCGCCCGGATCCGAGGACGCGTCACGGCCTTCGCAGGATTGATGAGCTTCCCAGGTTGAGGTGCGTCGAGGCCGGAATCTCCGGGACAAGCTGGATGGCATCCCCGAAGAAGACGCGCGTCGTGGTCCCCCCGGTGACGCGCCAGACCCGGTCGGAGCGGTACGAGGTTCCCGCCGGGTTCCGACCGGATCGCTCCAGGCGGGCCGGGCGCTATCCGCTGTTGGACGTGTTCCCGGGTCTAGAGCGGACCGTCCCCTTCCACAAGTATCCGGGAGATGATCGCGAGGTCCTACGGATCGCGGAGGGGACCTGGGCCCATCTCACCGACGGACCCGGGTGGATGTATGTGGCGCCGCGGAGGACCCCTCCGGAAGTACGGGCGGCCGGTTTCCGCATGCTGGAGACCGAGGACGACGCGATCGTGGTGGCGCGAGGACATCTCCAGAACAGCCCTCGAATGTACGTCTACCTCGATCTCCTCCACGAGTTCCTCCACATCCTGCAGCGACACCAGGGCCGCGAGCTCTGGCCCGCCCGACTTCCCTACGCCGATCGTCCCACCGAGGTGGAGGCCTATGCGTTCTCCGTCGCCGAGGCCCGACGCCTCGGAGTTCCCGACGCGTACCTCCGCCGGTACCTCGAGATCCCCTGGATCGGTAAGCGCGAGTTCCGGCATCTGCTCCAGAATGTCGGCGTTACTCCGCCGAACGGACGTCGCTGAGCTCGCGACGAGCCGCTCAGGCGGAGCCCGATTGGTCGTAGCGTCTCGCTTCGCCGGAACCGGAGGTCGTGGACCGGACGGGTCGCCCCCGAGTCGCAGTGCGGCAGGAGGGTCCGAGTCGGATGGCCCTACGGCTGCCCGGCGTACCGACTGAGTGCGGACCGCAGTTCAGGCCGAAGCGTGTGGCGGCGCGCATCCTCAACGAGGCGGCGTTCGAAGGGCGTCAGGTCTCGCAAGAAGGCGAACCTTCCTGCGGCCTCCGCGGTGAGCCGATTCCAGTCACGTTGGCGGGTTCGGCCGATCAGGCGCTCGAGGTCCGGCCACTCCCGACGTCCCTCGGAAAGCGTGGCCAGCACCCGATCGGGATCGAAGCGCTCGCGTTCGTTCCAGAGCTTTCCGACGGCCAGAATTCGCACGAGGTCCTGGTCGAACCCCTTCTGACCGTAGCGGATCGCGTCGTAGAGATCTCGCTCCGTGGCGCGCTGCTGGATCGCTCGCAACTTCTCCGCGATCGCTTCTTCGCGCCGCAGAGACGGAATCTCCGGCGGTTCGAAGGGTAAGGCGGCGAAGTAACTCTGCCGGAGGGGTCGCCACCGAGGGGGAGGGAGGAATGGGGTCTCCCGATAGCTGATCTCGAGGCGAAATCGGCCCTCATCCCAGTCGTGGGCGTACGCTACGCGGCAGGCCCAGTTCCGCTGCGAAGTGCGGTACGGGTCGACCACGGAAAAACGGACGCCGAAGAACGGTTCGGCGAACGCTTCGTGGAACGTCGCTTCCGGGTCGAGGGGAAGTCCGGCGTTCGTGAAGTCGAGGTCCTCGCTCAGCCGCCCGGCGTCCCCGGTGACCATCATCCGGACGTAGGTTCCGCCCTTGAAGACGAGGCGATCGGTGAGACGGTGATGGGCGAGGGCTCCGAGCGCGTAAAGGAGCACGATCTCCTGCTGGGCAATGTGGAGGTCCACGCCCATGACGTTCGCGAACCGGTTCGCGACCGGGCGGGGGATCATGGAATCCGCCCTTCCGCAAAGAGGTCGGAGTCGGAGACGTTCCGAACGATCCGCCAGGTCGGGTCGTGGGGGCCCCGGCGGCCGTAAAGGGCGGGGGTTCCGAGCGGGACGTACGGCGCCCTCGCGTCCGGCCGCATCCGGCGGAGCCACGCCTCGGGAGCCGGGGTCGTGGGCCGGACCACCTCCAACAGGTAGCCGAGCCGCTGGCGAAGACTGCGTTTCGGCACCCGATCCACGTACCGTCCGAGTCGGGGCCATCCGAGGGCCGGCTTCGCGAGCGCGACGATATGCGCGACCCCGCCCATACCCCCCGAGAGATCCGGCCGGTCCACGCAGTCGAGGATCGTCCGCTCGAGATCGCTCACGACGAGCTCCCGCCCTCGACGCCGAAGCGGCTCCGTCCCGAAGAACCGCGACCGAGCCTGGTGAACCAAGCGAAACTGGGACGGGCCGAACGGGCGCAGACCCGAGCGTTGAGGGGTCGCCACGTAGTACACGCTTCCCGCTTGGGGCAGCAGACCGTGAAGTTCAGCGGCCGTCGCGTAGGCAAAGTAGTAGGGATCGGCGAGCCGGCTGCCGAGCCGCAACGGGTCCCGATCCGGAAGGGCGTCCGGCCCGTGCTGCGCGGGATTGAGCAGGTAGACGCCGCGCCGAGTCCGTTCCAACCAGCCCTTTCCGACGAGTTCGTGCGCGAGTTTTCGGGCATAACCGGGCGTGGTGCCGACGAGCTTCTGAAGGTCGGCGAGGGTCACCACCTCGCGCCGGTCCGCCTCGAGGGCGAGAATGGCTCGCGCTTCGTTCGAGGAAAGCGAGCGTGCTCTCACGGGGGTCGGATGTGTTCCTGATACCATAAAGTTACTGATATGGTAATTTTACTGTATCAAAAACACACCCCGCCCAAACCGAGTGCCCCGAGCCCGCGAACTTCTCCGCCCCCGACGGTTGCCGAGTGGATCGCGGCTGACTCCCGAACGGGCCCTCGGTGAACGGGAAGCCCGGGAGTCGCGCGGACAAGGGGCGGCTCGCGGGACCGGGCCCCTAGGGCTCGCGCCAGCGGGCCAGCCACATCGCGACGGCGATGAAGGTGAGGGTCAGGAAGACGAGGCCGATCAGCTGACCCGCGGCCGACGAGAGAACGGAGAGGGACGGTACGGGCGTGGTCGCGAGCCCGGCCGCGTTCACGGCCAGCTGACTGGCGAATGTTGAGGGGGACAGAAAGGCCACCCAGCGGATCGACGCGGGGACGGCCGCCAGGGGATAGAATACGGGGGGGAGCACCGACAGGCTCGTGAATACGACCATCCCGATCGGCCAGATCTCGCGAAGGGTCCGGAAGAACGTCGAGAGCAGGAAGCCGAGACTGCTCGCGAGCAGCCAGGTCAGAAGGATCACTCCGATGAGGGCCAAGAACGACGACGGACCGATCGGCTTCACCAGCGTCAGCACCCCGAGGAAGAGCACGAGGGCGGGGATGGTGAACATGAGCTCGCTGAGCGCCATTCCGAGCACCCAGGAGATCGGTCGCAACGGGCTCGTGATGAAGACCTGCTGCATCTGACGCTCGAGTCGGAGGTAGGCGCAGTCGTTCATCATACCGCTACCGGTGAAGAGACAGGAGAAGAGCACCCCGCCGACCACCCCGTAGGGAAGCTCGGCCCGCGGGGCGACGACCAGGAGGAAGAACAGGAAGCTCAGCGGCGTCAGGAAGAGCGCGACGAAGACGAGGGGACTGCGGAGGAGGCCGAGGATCCCGTTGAACCAGCAGATGCGGCCGACGGCATTGGCCTGAGTTCTCCACGTCATGCCCAGGCGCCCCCGGGTTCGTCCTCCTCGATGCTGCGGCCCACCAGGGTGAGAAACGCCTCTTCGAGGGTCACCGGGCCGACGTTGACCCCGATCCGGCGCTCGAGGGCGACCCGGGTCAACTCCTCGACGCGCGAGCGCGTGGTCATCACGGTGAGCCCGCCGCGTTCGGGGTACACCTCGCCGTACGGCTCGAGTTCGCGGGCGGTGAATCCACCCGCGAAGTGCAGTCGGACCTCGCGTCGCACCTTCGATTTGAGCGCCTCCGCCGTCCCCTTGTACAGGACGTGTCCGCCCTCGATCACGGCGAGCTCCTCGGTGAGCTGCTCGGCCTCGTCGAGGTAGTGCGTCGTGAGGAGGACCGTGGATCCTCGCTTCACGGTTCTACGGACGACCTCCCAGACCTGCCGGCGGGCGAAGGGATCCATGCCGAGCGTGGGCTCGTCCAGGAACAGGAACTCGGCTCCCGTCGCAAGGACCATCGCGACGAGCGTCCGCTGTTGCAGTCCGCCCGAGAGGAGCATCGCGGGGGTGTGGGAGTACGGGACGAGTCCCATCGCCTCGAGGAGCTCGTCGGCGGTGCTCTTCGCGGACTCCGCCGAGGCGCCCCGCACGCGCAGGTACTCCTCGATATGCTCCCGGGGTGTCAGGTGATAGAACGGCTTTCCTTCCTGGGGGACGATCGCGATCCGTTCCCGGACCTCTCGCGGATGGCCGAGGACGTCCAGACCGAACAGTTGGATCGTGCCCGACGTGGGGAGCAGAAGGCCCGAGGCGATCTTGATGAACGTGGTCTTTCCGGCCCCGTTTCGGCCGAGGAATCCGAAGAGCTGCCCCTTCCCGATGGTCATGTCGACCCGGTCGAGCGCGTTCACCGTTCCCTGACGCGTGCGATAGTTCTTCGAGAGGGCCCGCGCGGTCAGGGCTTCCATGGATGCGCTTCGAAGGGAGGCTCGGGATAAGCTAGTGGGGATAGTTGGGTCGGACCCTTCGCGACTCCAGCCGCGTGGGCCGGCCGAGCTCCGTCTGACCCAATCCGACGGGAACCCGGAACCTATCGAATCGTAGGACCCTCAGCCCGTGGAGCGGAGCTCGTTGCTCTTGGGCTTCGAGGGCGGCGACCCGTGGCAAGCTTCCCTGCATCCTCCGGGATGAGGGTCTCGTGAGCCGCCCGCACCGGCCGGGCACGGAATCTCTGTCCTCGGAGCCCTAATCAGCGTCGGTCGGCATCCCCCGGTCCGTCCTCGGGAGCAGCATCACATGAAATCACGACAGGCGTCGCCGAGTGGTGGAACTGACTCCCGAGTCTTGGACTGGCTTCTCGAGGAGGATCAACCCTCGATCCGGTACCTCACGCTGGTCGACCTGCTCGGGCGTAGAGAAGACGATCCGGAGGTCCGACGCGCCCGATCCCGGATTCCCCGCATCGGCTGGGCAGCACAGCTGTTGAGCCGACAGAAGCCGAAGGGCTACTGGGAACCTCGTGAGCCGACCAACTTCCGGGGATGGGCTCGCTTCCTCCAGTTCCCTCAGTTTGGTTCCACCATGTGGCCCGCCCTCGTCCTCTCGGACCTGGGGCTCACGTCCCGTGATCCGCGGATCCGGAAGACGGCGGAACTGATCTTCGACAACAAGCTCCGACTCAGCTCCCCGTTCAACTTCTTCACCGAGGAAGTATGCGCGGTCGGGAACCTGGCCCGAATGTTGACCCGCTTTGGCTACGGTGACGATCGACGGGTGCGGCGACTCTACGCCTGGATGATCGAGGACCAGCGCGAGAACGGCGGGTGGAACTGCGCCCCCGACCAGCCCGGAACCCTCGACTGTTGGGAGGCGCTGGACGCGTTCTCCGCGCTGCCCAAGGCCCGGCGTTCGGCGAGGATGGAGTCGGCGATCGAGAAGGGGGTCGAGTTCTACCTGGAACGAAACCTCCTCCGGGAAGGCAAGCGGTACGAGCCGTGGCTTCGGTTCCATTACCCGACCCATTACTTCTATGACGTACTGGTCGGACTCGACGTGGTGACTCGCCTCGGGGACCCGAGAGATCGACGGCTCCAACCCGCGCTCAAGATCCTCAGGGACAAGCGACGGCCCGACGGTACCTGGCTCCTCGACAGGGTCCACCCTGATGTGGGGCCCGACCTGAGGAAGGACTACGGGGGACGGGAGATCCAGGGATGGTCCCTCGAACGGGTCGGTACTCCGAGCAAGTGGATCACGCTCACGGCCTTCCGAGTCCTGAACCGGGTCGACGCGGCCGGTTAGTGCGAGGGGAAGCCGAACCGGGCCCCCGGCGATCGGCAGACCCGGTACGCGCTTCGTGAACGTCAGTCGTCGTACCCCAGGACCGGCGCGTCGACGTCCAGCTGCCAAAGAAGCGCGTTGAGTTCTCCCTTGTGCTGGAGCTCTTCCTCGATCATGTGAACCAGCATCGTCCGCACCGTCAGTCGTTCTCGGCTGCGACCGGGGATGGTGACCCGCCGGTCCAGGTCCTTCGCTTGTAGCCCTCGGAGAAAATCGTCCAGCAGTCGGTCGACCTTCCGGGTTTCTCGCCGGGCTTGAGCGAGCGAGTAGCGCGTTCCCAGCGGGTACTCCTCGAAGTCCGTCTTCGCGTAGACCTTGATGAACCACCACCGGTAGGCGTCGAGAATGTGCATGTAGATGTCGACGAGCGAGGGGAACGACGCGCCGCGGTCCCGGTAACGCTGCTTGGGCGGCAGCTGCCAGATCTTCCGTAGATATCCTTGACGGCCCTTCGAATTGTACCGGTAGAGATCTCGGATCAGCTGCAGCTCAGTCTTCATCGGGCCGGGGATAGCGGTCCGGGGGAAAACTCCTTGCAGGGATGGGACGCGAAGGGCCTGACCCGGGCACCCAACCATTGCGGCGCGATGGTCTCTAGGTTCACTTCGCGAGCGAACGCTATTTCCCCGACGAAGTGTGAGCCGACGCGCCCGCAGCCGGTCAATATATGGGTCCCGCAGTAGACCCGGCCATGGCAATGCCAAGAGGGGGCCTGGACGAGCGGCCGATCCTGCAAGTGGGGGCCACCGGACATCTCGGTGGTCTGGTCCTAGGAGAACTCGTGGCTCGAGGCAAGAGGGTACGAGCCCTCGTGCGGCCCGGAAGCGACCCCTCCCGACTGCCTAACGGGGTCGAGATCGTCCGTGGTGACCTGCTCGATCCTGCTTCCCTGCGCGCAGCGTTGACCGGCACCTCCGCGGTCGTCACTTCGGCGATCGGATACTCCCAGCGAAGAGAGGGCGATTCGTTACAAACCGACCGGGAAGGAAACCGTAACCTGGTGGATGCGGCGAAGAATGCCGGGGTGTCCCGGTTCGTCCTCCTTAGCATCCTGGCCTGCGATCAAGCTCCCGACGTGCCCCACTTCTGGGCGAAGAAGGAGACGGAGGACTACCTGAGTCGGCAGGGAATGCCGTTCGTCTCCTTGAGGCCGGGAGCTTTCCTCTACGCTCCCGAAGGCGGATACGGTCAGATGATCCGCCAGGCGCTGGAACACGGACAGGTGTTCGGCTTAACGCCCGAGGGAACCCGGATCACCTACATCTCGCCGAAGGAGGTCGCTCGAGCTATGGCATTGGCGCTCGACGAGCCACGGGCGCTCGGCCAGAAGATCGACCTGGGGTCGGATCGCCCCTTGTCGGGTCCGGAGTACGCGGAGCTGATCGGTAAGCTGCTGGGTCGATCGATGAGCCTCGCCCGGATGCCGGGAGGCAGAGGGGGCCAGAGTGACGACATGATGGCCATGTTCCGGTTCTTCCAGACGGGCAAATATGTCGCCGACACCCGCCAGCAGGCCCAGCTCTTCGGACCCGTGCCGAGAATCGAGGACGCGGCTCGGGACATGCTCTCGGCTCTGGGTCTCCTCTCCCAACGATAGCCGGGTCGGCCTCTGCCGGCACCCTGGAGACCACGCCTCGAGCACGGCGATTCGGTCCGCTCGTCCGGGGTGGACCCGCGACGGCAGTCCGAGGAGCCGATCCCCGCACCGCCGGCCTCGCAGGAAGTCGACCGGAGCCGTGGCCCCTCCGAGTTCGGTGAGCTCCGGACCTCGGAAATCCACCTGATTTTCCAAAGGTCGATATATTACATCGACTTCCGACGGTGCATGCATCGGTGGCTCTGCCTCCTGCTGTCGATAGCCGTGGCAGCGACCGTCGCCGCACCGAGTGGAATGGCTCTCGCCTCGAGCCAGACCAGTCACTCCAGCCTGTGGGGAGCCGTCGTCGCGACCCCCTCTTCTTCGAGTGCCTACAACTGGGCCGGGTACGCCGAGAGCTCCGGCACCGGCACCGTGACTCAGGTCACGGGCGCGTGGACCGAACCCTCGGTAACCTGTCCGCGCGGAACCACGCTCGCCGCGTTCTGGATCGGAATCGACGGGTACAGCTCGAGCACGGTCGAGCAGGATGGCACCCTCGCCCAGTGCTCCCATGGAACCGCCAGCTACTATGCATGGTGGGAGACCTACCCGGCGAACGCGGTTCAGGAGTTCGCGACGGTCCACGCGGGGGACAAGTTCAACGCCACCGTCTCGTGGAACTCGGCCACGGGGAAGTTCACCATGAGCATCACGGACATCACCTCCGGCACGACGTGGACGAAGGTCTCCACCAACAGCGGGGCTTCCGAGAACAGCGCGGAATGCATTGCCGAGCGGCCGGCGGGAGCCAGCAACTCGAGCGGCCTGTATGCACTGGCCAACTTCGGAACGGTCTCGTTCACGTCCTGCGCCGCGACCGTCTCCGGCACCTCGGGGGGCATCGGCTCGTTCTCGACGGTGTATGAGATCACCATGGTGAGCTACCCCTCGGGCACCCGCACGCTGGCTGCCCCTTCGCCGCTGACCAGCAACAGCGCCTTCACGGTGACCTGGAAGCACGCGTCCTAGATTCGTCGCCCCATCCGTGAGCCCAACCCCTTCGGCCCCACTCTTACCGCCCCTAGGCTTCCCCCCGAAAGTTCCTGTGAGACCCTTTTTTCGTTCTGGAGTTCCGCGGAGCGGCCGAGGTTCATCCGCAGCGCCCTGCAGGAGAGCGAGTGAGCTCCCTCGGGGGCCGATGAGAGGCCCGGGGGCGACCCTCTCATTCCCGAACCGGCCCGGCGGGTCAATCGGCGCCGAGGGCGACTTTCGAATCTGGAACTTCTAGAACCGGGTGTCGGATCGAGAACGGAGAGGATACGTTGATCCGGCCCGGGAGTCGTCGCAGCGGTGGGGAACCCGCCGAGGGAACGAGGAGCGAGAGACCGCCGGAGCACGGACCCGCTCAACGGAAAGCGGGTCGATGAAACTCACTGGGCGTGGTGTTAAGCGACTCTCCGCGACTCCATACTGACCATGGCCGCGAACAACGCAAACCAGAGGGCCGGGCGAAAGTCCGCGGAACGCCGCGCGGGGAAGTCCTCCAAGTCGGCCGAGGCGCGCGCCCACCCGATCGCGGACCTGACCGAAGGCGAAAGCGCGCTTCTCGCAGCGATTGCCCGAATGCCCGAGCCGGACCGCTCGGTGGGCCATCGGATCCATGAGATCATCCGGGCCAACGCTCCCGGCTTAACGCCCCGAACCTGGTACGGGATGCCGGCGTACTCGAAGGAGGGAAGCGTGGTCTGTTACTTCCGGGGTCGCGACAAGTTCAAGGAGCGATACATCACGCTCGGCTTCAACGACGAGGCGCATCTCGACGAAGGCAACCTCTGGCCCATCGTCTATGCGATCACGGAGCTGACACCACCCGAAGAGGCGAGAGTCGCCGCCATCGTGAAGCGGGCGGTCGGCTGAGCCCTTCGGAGACCACACTTCGGTCCCATCCGGTGGGCACCCACGGATGTGTATTGCCGATGACCCCATGGATGCGGCCCGCCGGGGAGGTAAGTCGTCGATCCAACGGTGGCGTCTACATGTAGGTCGCGTTCTCTGGCCACGCTGAAGGCGACCCTGCGTGGGTGGAGCCGCCCCGGGGGGAAAGGGACTTTCGATCACGATTCTCGTCGACAAGCTAGACGATCCGGAGCGCGTGTTCCGGGCCGAATCCTCGCGGGCCCGTGGATCACTCAACCCGTAGCTGCTCGAGGCCGGCCGATCGTGCTGAGGAGGGGTTCCGACGGCCATCCGACGTCCGGTCCTAATGTCTAAAGACCACGGGCGATTGCCACCGAGGGGGATCCACGTGGAAACTGTGATTGAAAGCCTGGAAGCGGTGACCGTGCACGTCCGGGACATCGAGAGTGCGAGGAAGTTCTACCGAGACGTGCTCGGGTTGAAGGAAGTCGCATTCGACCTCCAGGCCTCTCGGGCCGCATTCGCCATCCCGGGCACCGAGACCCAGCTCACGATGCACGTCCAGCGAGAGGGGGAAGGAGGGAGGGAGCCGGGGACGGTCTCGGGGCTCGTGTTCCGTCACCAAGATCCCGCCGGGGCGCTCGAAGAGATCCGCCGACGCGGAGGCACGATCGTGAACGAGGTGAGGACCTTCCAGGCGGCGGTGGGCATGGTGACCTCGGGCGTCTTCGCGGATCCGGATGGGAACGAGTTCGTGTTGAGAACGGTGCGGAAGTGATGGCCCGGCCCCGACTCGGTCGAGTCGCGCGCGGCACCGAGCCCCGGCCACGCTCGCCCGGATCGGCCGTATGAGTCTTGAGGCGGAAACGGCCGTGGTTCGTCGCTTCGTCGAGGAGGTCCAGGGAAGGCATCGATCGGAGCTCGTGGAAGAGCCGGCTCCCCCTGCCTACATGGATCACGTCCATCTGGTAGGCTCCCGACCCATGGAAGAAGCGAGGGAACCGCGAGAGGCCCTACGGCGGCCCTGGAGTGGGAGGCTCCTAGCGTTTCCCGAGCTCGAGGCTCGAATCGACGATCAGATCGCCGAAGGAGATCGCGGGGTCACCCGCAAGGCGTTTCGGGGAACGCATCTCGATCCGTTTGGGGGCCAACCGCCCACCGGTCGATGGGACGAGTTCGAGGTGGCCGATATCTTTCGCGTCTCCGAAGGCAAGATCGTCGAGCACGGGTCACCACTCGATATCCTGGGATTGGCCCATTGACTGGGTCCCGAACTGCCGGGCTGACACGACGCGGGACACGAGGAGGCTCGGAAGTTGTCCGACCCGAAGGGCAGTGTACTCCACCAACAGGCGCTGACGGTGATGGGGTTCTTCACCGGTCTCGTCCTCACGTCCCTGGTGCTGATCCTCACCGCGCCGGGACCATTCCATACCCCCATCGGTCCGCTCTCGGGGGAGCAGTACTTCGAGACCCTGATGACCTACGTTGCGACCGTGGGCGTCGTGAGCAGCGTGGCGATGATCGCGTTCCTCGAGGTAGCGGGCGGCATGTCCCAGACCTACAGTTTCGTCGACCGACTGGGCACGACACTGTTCTTCCTCAGCGTCTTCGGGTTCATGGGGATCCTGCCCCTGATCCTCGTGCCGTTCTCTCGGTGGGGCGCGGTCGTCGTCCTCGTACTGGAGGTGGTGCTGCTCGGAGTCTACTTCGTGGGCCGGCGAGTGGTCAAGCCTCATCCACCGAAGTCCCGCGAGAGCGCCGGGTGAGGCTCCCTCCGCCCATTCGGTGGTTCGCGCTGACGGGGCCGGCCGGATGGCGGGTTGAGGCGATCGCACCCCGTACGCCTATCTCGCCGAGGGTCTTGCATTCGGGGCCCCAATGGGCCCTTCGGAGGCCGACCCTCGAGGACCGGCACGCCGGGCCTCCGTCTCTACGGATACGGTGTTCCGCCAAGAAATTCATGGCCATCGCGACGGTCGGGTGAATCGATGATGAAGGCGATCGTTCAGGATCGGTATGGTGGGGCAGCGGTACTCAAGCTCGAAGAGGTTGCGACCCCGGTCCCGGACGCGACCAGTGTGCTCCTGAAGGTTCGATCCGCATCCGTGAACGGGTTGGACTGGCGGATCCTCTCGGGAAAGCCCCGCCTTGGGCGCCTGCTCTTTGGTGTTACGCACCCCAAGCGCAGAATTCGGGGGGTCGACGTCTCGGGCGAGGTCGTGGCGATCCGGAAGCCCGACTCGCGCTTCAAGCTGGGAGACGCCGTGTTCGGCTTGGGCAGCGGCTCCTTCGCGGAGTTCGTCGCTGCGGATGAGGCCGAGATCACGGCCAGGCCCGACTCGGTCTCCTTGGAGGACGCGGCCACGCTGGGGATCGCCGCCGTCACGGCGCTTCAGGGATTGCGGGACTTGGCCCGGATCCGAGCCGGTCAATCCGTCGCGGTCCTGGGTGCGGGTAGCGGAGTGGGTACCTTCGCCGTCCAGATCGCCAAATGGATGGGGGGGCGCGTCACCGCGGTGTCGACCACCGAGAACGTCGACCTGCTCCGGTCCATCGGCGCGGATGCGGTCGTGGACTACCGAAAGGAGAACTTTCCACGAGGGCAGGAGCGATTTGACGTGATCTTCGACATCTCCGGACGTGTCTCGCTCGGCCATCTGCTCCGCGCCGTGGGGCCGAACGGCGTTCTCGTCATTGTCGGCGGCCGCGGTGGAATGGGTCGGTTCCTGCTCGCCGGTCTGCGTCGGCGGCTGTTTCGTCAGCGCGTCCACGCGTTGATCGCAAAGGTCAACGTCTCCGATCTGGCTCAGCTCGGTGAACTCACTCGGCAGGGGAAGATCAAGCCCGTCATCGAGGCGGTCTACCCCCTCACCGAGACTCCGCGGGCTCTGGCCCGGGCCGAGCGCCACCAGGCCCGAGGCAAGCTAGTGATCCGGGTCGCCTGACGCTCCAACCGCTCGGAACTCGCGATCGTCATTGCGGCCGTTCGGGAATCGACTCCATCGGCTCAACGAAACAGGTTCACCTTGGCGAGGTCGACGATCTCGTCGCCCCGTCCGCTGAGCACGGCCTTGACCAGCCAGAGGCTGAATCCCTTCACCACGGATCGGTCCAGCGAGGGCGGCATCGCCACCTCCTGATTGGACACGGTCACGTCCAGGAGCGCCGGGCCGGGATGGCGAAGCAACTCCGCAGTCTTCGGTTCGATCTCCTCGGGGACCTCCGCCCGCAGGCCTTCGATGCCGACGGCCTCGGCAACGCGCGAGAAGTCAGGGTTCCTCAAGTCGACCCCGGCTTCGAGAAAGCCGGCGGACATCTGTTCCAATCGCACGAACCCCAGAGCACCGTTGTTGAACACGATCACCTTGACCGGCAGATTCAGCTGCCTCAGCGTGAGGAGCTCCCCGAACAGCATGGCGAGTCCACCGTCTCCGCACAGGCTCACCACCTGTCGCCCCGGCGAGGAACAGGCCGCCCCGATCGCCTGGGGAAGGGCATTGGCCATCGACCCGTGCCAGAAGGAACCCAACAGACGGCGGCGGCCGTTCATTCGCAGGTACCGGGCCGCCCAGACCGTGGGCAATCCCACATCGCAGGTGAAGATGGCATCGCCGGCCGAGAGCCGGTCCAGGACCTTCACCACGAACTGGGGGTGCACGGGGGACTTCCCCGGCTCTCCGGTCGCGAGCGCGTCCAGGGACTCGCGGGTCTTCGCGTAGTGCTCGAGCGAAGCGGTCAGGTGTTCCCCGTCCGACTTCTCTTGCACGGCGGGGAGCAGAGCCCGGAGGGTCGTCCCCACGTCCGCCACCACCCCGATATCGATCGCGGTGCGCCGGCCGATTTGCTCCGGATCGATGTCCACCTGGATCTTCTGGGCGTGCTCCGGATAGAACTGCCGATACGGGAAATCCGTGCCGAGCATGAGCAGCACCTCCGAGTCCATCATGGCATGGTAACCGGAGGAGAAGCCGATGAGGCCCGTCATTCCCACGTCGTAGGGGTTGTCGTACTCGAGGCTTTCCTTGGCGCGCAGGGTATGGACGATCGGTGCGTGGAGCTTGGCCGCGATCTGGAACAATTCGTCCCTCGAGCCCGCGCATCCGGAACCGGCGAGGACGGTGACTCGACTCGCGTCGTTCAACGTGTGGGCCATCCGGCGGATCTGATCGGCCGTTGGGCCGGTCCCGCTCTGGGTCTTCGGCGCGGCCCGATTCGGCTTTGGGCCCTGCGCGCGCATCAGCGCGACGTCGCCGGGGAGCACGATGACCGCGACGCCCATGCGGTTGCAGGCTGCGTCGAGGGCCGACTCGACGACCGGAGCCAGGTCCTCGACCTTCGAGACGACGCCCTGGTAATGACTGCACTCCCGGAAGATCTGCTCGGGATGCGTCTCCTGAAAGTAGTTGGACCCGATCTCGGGAGACGGAATCTGGGCCGCGAGGGCAATCACCCGGGCCCGACTCCGGTGAGCGTCGTACAGCCCGTTGATCAGGTGGAGATTCCCCGGACCGCAGCTGCCCGCGCAGACCGCTAGGCCCCCCGTCAACTGGGCGACAGCGCCCGCGGCGAATCCCGCGGCCTCTTCGTGCCGAACATGGATCCACTCGATATCCCTTCGGGAGCGAATGGAATCGGTGATGGCGTTCAGAGAGTCGCCGGCGACTCCGAAGATCTGGCGGACGCCCGCATCCACCAGGGCGTCCACGAGAGCATCTGCGACTCGGGCCATCCGGGCCACCGTTCAAAGCCGAGGTAGCGACGTGCACTAATTAAGCCGACAAGCACGGACCTCCCTTCCGGTCGCAGAGGTACGTCCGCTCCCATTCGAGTCGAGGGACGCGGGGGAGCGGCCGTCAATGGGTGGGGGGAAAGAGCGGCGTCCGAATTTCCCGCCGTTCGATCGATCTAATTCTCAAACTTGGATCCGCAGTTCGTACAGAACCGATTGGATTCATCCTCCACTTCGGCGCCGCAATCCGTACACACCAACGGCTCCTCCCCCGAGGCTTTGGCGAGGGATAGTCCGCAGGCGCCACAGAACTTATCGCGAGGCCTTGTCGACTTGCCGCAGTTCGGGCATTTCCGGGCCATGCGGTCTCCAATCACGACTCCGTCTGGTAAGAGTCTAGCCATAGACCTCGGGGGCGGCGTCTCGCCGGGGTCGGGCCCGAAAACTGGTAGGTTTCGTGATCGAACGGCGACGCGACCCGCCGGATCAGCTTCGGGACGAGCGGCTCCCAGCACCTCGGAGGGATCGGGCCCCGACCTCAGGTCGAGGGCGGGTCGATCGTGAGCCGCTTACCCATGCTCACGACATCATCGACCGAGTAGCCGAGTCGTTCATAGAATTCGATCGCGCTTCGGTTCGAGGTGCGCACTTGGAGGTTGATCTTCGGACAACCCAGCTCCCGAAGTCGAGCTTCGGCCCCCGAGACGATCTCCCGACCGAGCCCTTGGCGCTGATGAGCTGGGTCCACGGCCACGTAGTTGAGCCACCCCCGGTGCCCCTCGTACCCGGCCATAACGGAGGCCACGATCTCTCCATCCAGAGTTCCCACCAGAAAGAGTTCGGGCCGGACTCGGAGCTTGCGCTGGACATCCTGGTGCGGATCGTTCGTAGGCCGGATCAGCCCGCATCGTTTCCAGAGGGCCACCACGGCGTCCTGATCCTGGGCCTCGAGGGCCCGAACGGTCAATCGCATGTTTGGTTCAAGGGACTCGTGGATTAATGGGGATGCGCGATCCGGGTCGGCTCGTACGATCGGATGGGGCGCGACCCGGTCTCCCCCTCGGATTCACCGACAGCGGACGTACCGCCTCCCGCGCGTGGGGTCATCGTCGAGGAGCGCTCGGGCGTCCGAAGGGCGTTCGGACGATATCGGGCTCCAGCCGCGAACCGGACTCAACTCCCCGCGGAGGAGGACCGACGGGTCATGAGCCAGTAGAGGCCGCACGATACGAGAAGCCAGACGATGAGGAGCAGAGCGATCACGACGGTGGATCGTGGAACGAAGGCCATGAGAATGAAGGCGAGGAAGTTGACGGCGATGAGACCAACGAGGACCGCCGCGGCCACTCTCACGAGCCTCGCTTTGCGCGTTGCCATCGACAGTAGTTGCCGGTCGGTGGAGGAAGGGCTTCGCCCCTCGGAAGACCCTTTCCCTCCGGCCGAGCTCACCGGGCATCGAGCCGTCGTTTCTCCTTCCGCGGGTCGTGCATCCTCCCAGCGGTCCACGTGGGGTCGGACGGAGGAACTAGTAGTTCCCGGGGTTCGGCCCAAGCCGGAGCCGGGCTACTCGATGATCCGGCATTCGAAAAACCGGGCTCCAGCCGCCGGATGGGGCCAAAAGGCTGGGATCGGCCGAAATCCCAGCTCCTGGTAGAACTCGATCGCGGCAGTCATCGTCGAGAGGGTGTCGACCTGCAGCCTCTCGTACCCGAGCTCATGAGCTCGACTGATCAGGGCCCGAACGAAGGGAGGGCCGAACTCCTTGCCTCGATAGTCCGGGCGGACATGGATCCGTTTGATTTCCCCAACCCCCGGTTCGATCCGACGGAGAGCGCCGCACGCGACCAGGCTCTGGTCCTCGTACCAGAGGAGGACCTCACCATCCGGCGGGCCGTAATCCCCGGGGAGGTTCCGAATCAGTCCGTCGACCATGGCGAGTCCGGCTTTGACGCTGGATTCACTCCCGGCGGCGGTGTCCCGGTGGTCGTACAACCACTGACGATATTCTCGGAAGAGCTGACGCACTACCTCGAGATCCTCTCGCCATCTCACTCTCCGGGCCGAAGCCAGGGAGTGGCTCCCGAGATTGGGCCGGGTGGGTTCTTCCGTCAAGGGTCCCGCTGTCGGTAGGGAGCGGGAGGGATAATCCTGCCACCCTTGGGTGTTCGCGGTCGGAGGAATCCGTCAATCCTTCGGCTTTCGCCGTCGCGATTCGAGCGCAGGTGTTTCAGTACCTCCTAGGCGAGCATGTAATTCACAGCTCGATCTGTCACCCGATATGACGCAATTCGTCCTGGTCCCGGGTGCTTGGCTCGGGTCGTGGGCTTGGAGGGATGTGACGCGACGGCTCGACCGAGAGGGACACTCCGCGTACCCGGTCACCCTGACCGGAATGGGCGATCGAGTCCACCTGGCGTCCAAGGAGGTGGGCATGGATACGGCCACCCAGGACGTGCTCAACGTGATCAAGTATGCTGAATTGGAGGATCTGGTGCTCGTGGGTCACAGCTTTGCAGGCAAGGTAGCGGCGGCGGTGGCCGACCGCGCCCACGACAAGGTCCGGAAAGTCATCTATGTCGATGCGTTCCGCCCGGAACGAGTGCGGACGCCGCAGGGGGGATTCGACCCTAGCGGTGAGTTCGGCCCGCTGCCAGCGGGACGTCTCGGGATTCCCCTCACCGAAGAGATCGTCGGGCGGATCGGGAAGGACGTCCAGGGGCCCCATCTCGCGCGGATGCTCGCGCTCGCCACGCCTTGGCTGGCCAAGTTGGCGACGGACCCGATCACCCTGTCCACGAAGTACGACCAGATCCCGGAGGCCTACGTCTTCTGTAGCCTCAGCGGCGATCCCATCGACGAGATCATTGCCGGCAAGTGGGGAACGCTCGTGGGGCCGCACCGAGTGATCGAGACCGGTCATTGGCCGATGATCACGAAGCCGGAGGAACTGGTGCGGGACCTCATCGCACTGAGCGAGTGAGTCGGGCGGCTCGCGGGCTCCTCGGGTGGGCTCGATGCGACCTGTCTCGCGAAACCCGGTGTCGGATCCGACGGAGGGGGCGTCCATCCCTCCCGGGGCCGAGCGGGATCCCTCTCGATCTTGCGGTCTCCGGATTATCCACGCCCCTCGGCGGGGCGGTCGACCCCGGTCTCGTCCCCGCGTCGACCAGAATCGAGCCCGTCCCGAGATTAGCCTACGGGCCGGCGAAGATTTCGATGGCCTCTTCGACCGGGAGAGATCCTGCTCCCGGACGCGATGGTCCGAAAGGTCCTCTGAGGGCGTATAACCCCTGCGCGTTTCTAAAGATTGACATACCGGAAGGTCCTCACCGGACCTCCCGCCAAGCAGGACGCGCGATGAGGGACGATCTTCGAGCACGCGTGGCCGCTGGCACCGCCATTTTTCGAGGGGAACGGATCCTCCTTCTTCACCGGACGCTGCAGTCGTCGAATCCGGGGATCTGGGACCTTCCGGGGGGCCACGCCGAGCTCGGGGAGTCTCTTCCGCGAGCGGCCCGCCGGGAGACCCGAGAGGAGACGGGGTTCCGGGTCAGCCTGGGCCCGATCTTCCACGCCGAGGTCTTCAGCTCCCTCTCGAGGCGGGGGAAGCTTCGCCGAACGGTCGGAGTCTACTACCACTGCAAGGCCCCCACGAAAGGAAGTCCTCAGCTCGACCCGGACGAACACAGTGAGTACGCCTGGGTAGCCCTCTCGGATCTCGAGAGCTACCCGACCCTGCCGTTCCTCGACCGGACCATCCGCGCGGCGTTCGCGTCCCGGGGGCCGGCCCCGAGCTCTCGAGCCTCTGCGAAGTTCTCTCGGCTCGTCGAATCGCGGCTGGAGTCCTTCCCGGTGCCGGTCTAATCGCGAGCGGAAATCCCCCTTCTCGAGAGCTCCCGGGCCAGGAAGCTCGGAGCGCTTAACTGGTCGGGGCCACTCCGCGGTTCGTGGTCCATCAAAAGCGTCGGCTCGCGGGCATCATGTTCACCGACATGGTCGGATTCTCCAGTCGAGCTCAGGCGGACGAAGAAGGCACCCTTGCGCTCCTTCAGGAGCACAACCGGATCCTCCGCCCGTTCTTCTCGAAGTACCACGGCCGCGAAATCAAGACGGTCGGCGATGCGTTCCTCGTCGAGTTCTCGAGCGCTCTCGACGCCGCCCGCTGCGCGCTGGAGATCCAGCGGACCCTCCACGACCGGAACGCCTCGGCTCCCGCGTCGCGAAAGATCCAGATCCGGATCGGGATCCATGTCGGGGACGTGGTCGAAGAGGAGGGCGATGTACTGGGAGACACGGTCAACATCGCGTCCCGCATCCAGCCGCTCGCCGAGCCCGGAGGGATCTGCATCTCCCAACCGGTCTTCGATCAGGTGCAGAACAAGCTGGACGTCACCATCGTTCAGCTTCCGGCCGTGAGCTTGAAGAACATCCGGACCCCCGTCACCGTATACCGCATCGGCTCCGCCGGGGGCTCCCCGGCGCCGGGCCCTCGGTCCTCTCCGGCGATCCATAGCCTCGCGGTTCTGCCACTATCGAACATCAGCCCGGACCCGAAGGACGAGTACTTCGCCGACGGGCTCACCGAGGAGCTGATCTCGGTCCTTTCCCAGGTGCACGGGCTGAGCGTGATCGCCCGCTCCTCCGTAACCCAGTACAAAGCCGCGCCGAAACCGATCGCCCAGGTCGGCGCCGAGCTCGGGGTGGAGTCGGTCCTCGAAGGCAGCGTCCGGAAGGCGGGGAATCGGATCCGGGTCACTCTCCAGCTCGTGGACGTGCCCACGCAACGTCACATCTGGGCCGGCAGCTACAACCGCGAGATCGACGACGTGTTCGGGGTGCAGTCGGACGTGGCCGACCGGACCGCCGAGGCGCTCTCGCTGGAGCTCACGAAGTCCGAACGCCTCGCGGTCCAGCGAAGACCGACCTCGAACCCCGAAGCCTACGACCTATACCTGCGGGGCCTCGTCTCGATGGGACGGCCCCGCGACGAGGGCCTGAACGACTCGACCCGGTTCTTCGAGCGCGCGACTCAGCTCGATCCGAATTTTGCCGAGGCGTACGCCGCGTGGGCGAACCTGTATGTGGCCGTCTCGGGCGACTACATGTCGGTCCGCGAGGCGATGCCGCGCGCCCGGGAACTGGCGGCGCGGGCTCTCGCCCTCAATCCCGCGTCCTCCGAGGCGCATTCCACCCTCGCGAACATCGCGATGCAATTCGACCACGATTGGCCCCGGGCCGAGGCCGAGTTCCGCACGGCGATCGAGCTGAATCCGAACAACGAGCCGGCGTACAGCTTCTACGGCCTCCTGTTGCTGGCGCTCGAACGATTCGAGGAAGCGAAGGAGATCTATCGCCAGGCGATCCTGCGGGACCCGGCCGCCTACCACGAGCGGCATCTCGCCTGGGCCGAGCTCGAAAGCGGAAACTTCGACCGGGCGATCGAGTACGCCCGCGCGGACGTCCGCCGGGAGCCAAACGACGTTCATACGCACGTCTTCCTCGGCCTGTTCTACCTCTACGCCGGACGTTCCGGGGACGCCCAGAAGGAGGCCCAGGTCCCCCTCGGGAATTCCCCGCCGATCGTGAGGTTCGACCACGCGCTGCTCAATGCTCTGGTCGGAAGGCCGGCGGAAGCGCAGGAGATCCTGCGACGTGCGGCCAGCGGGGACGCCGGCATGTATCTCTCCTTCACCGATCTCGCGATGCTGCATGCGGCCCTCGGCGACAAGCCGGCGGCTCTCGAACTGCTCGAAAAGGACACCCGGGAGGGGGACGGAACCCTGTGGCTGTACTATCGGGGGGTCTTCTTCGATTCGATCCGGAACGATCCGAGGTTCATCGCCCTCCTGAAGGAGCTCCACCTTCCTACGTCGGGAGTCCGGCGGGGTTCTTCCCCCTGAGGAAGTCCGACCCCCGACTCCGACTCGAGGGCAGCACGCTCGTGCGGAGATGGGTTTTCCCCGGGATCTTCAGAGCAGAGTCCTCAGCAGTCGGGCGAGCGTCGATCGCTCCCGTCTCCCCCCCAAGGCCGGCTCGCGGGTTCCGATCTGGGTCGACCTGGCGCTCGATTGGTGGCTGAGCTCCGCGATCCCGGTCTCCGAGCTCAACCTGCTCGCCCGGTCCCTCTCCTTCGAGATCGCTACCGGCGGGTGGGTGGTCGGTCCGGTCGTGATGGCATCATGACCTTCGTGCAGAGGCGCTTCGGAAGCGACCGGAGGTTCGGATCCCACCACCTCTCCGCTCGAAGATCTTTCGTTCACGGCGAGATCTCAAGGCCCCAGGACGCCGAGCTCCGGACGAAAATCTCGAACCGCGAACGTCGAAAGCAGCTCGGCCGGCACGTGTCCTCGCCTCGCTCGTGAGGCTCGACCACCCCCGAAGACCCGTCGCGGACGCCACGTCAGTCCGCCGTCGGAAGAACGACCGCCCTACCGACTCCGGCGGGTCCCCCGCGACGAGGGCTCGCTTCCTTCCGGGACCGACAGCTCCCGATGCCGGAAGCACCCCACCAGGTGGTCGTTCACCATGCCGACCGCCTGCATGTGAGCGTAGATGATGGTCGACCCGACAAAGGAGAATCCCCGGCCTTGAAGGTCCCGGCTGAAGCGATCGGACTGCGGGGTCGTCGCCGGGATGTCCCCCAGCCGACGCCACCGATTGATCCGCGGGGCGCCCTCCACGAATCCCCACGCGTACGAATCGAAACTGCCGAACTCTCGCTGGACGTCGAGGAACGCCTTCGCGTTCCGGACGGCCGCCTCGATCTTGCGCCGGTTCCGGATGATGCTCGGGTCCAGCACCAACTGCCGGATGCGGAACTCGTTGTAGTCCGAGACCTGCTTCGGGTCGAATCGGCTGAACGCCCGGGCGTAGCCGGGACGTCGATGAAGGATCGTCGACCAGCTCAGACCGGCCTGAGCCCCCTCCAAGAGGAGGAACTCGAAGTGACGCCGGTCGTTGTGCACCGGCACGCCCCACTCCCGATCGTGATACTCTCGCATGAGCGGGTCGGAGGCCACCGACCCCCAGGGGCACCGACTGGGCTCGCGCATTCGGGCTCGGCCCTTGACCCAGCCCCCCGCCTTTACCTTGCCCCCTCTCGCGCCCCCCGGGCCTGGGGTGAGAGGACGTCCGAACTCGAGCCGTCGGCTATGACTTCGGTTCGTCCTCGGTACCCTTGAACCCCTGCCGAGCCCCCGAGGCGAATCCCTTCACGACGCCGACGATCCTGCGGCTGACCCTTCCAGCGACTTCGCCGGTCTTCAAGGGGGTGTGACCGTCCTGGCCTATGCCTGCTGGCCCACGGGCATGGCGTGACCGCATCCCCCGCAGATCTTCGCACCTTCTCGCAGCTGCACTCCGCAGCCCTCGCACTTCACGCATTCGAAGATCACTTGGAGTTTGGAACCACTCTGGAGAATTTGTCCAACGCAAGTCCCCGGCCGTTCTGCGGCCAAAGAGCATCTAACCTTCCTCGATAAGGGTGCGAGATGGGATATGACCTATCCGGAGGATGCCCGGGAATTCCCCGCGCACGGGGGGAGCCGTCGGACGCTAGGTTCAAGGGGTCGCTCCTCGAAGCTGAACCCCTTCCGTCAGGTGATCGCCCGCGTTCCGAGAGGCCGGGTGATCACCTACGGTCAGGTCGCGGCCGCCGCGGGATTCCCTCGGGCCGCCCGGCTGACGGTACGTGCGCTAAAGTCCGGCGTGGGCCTGCCCTGGCATCGGGTGGTGGCCGCGGGCGGCCGGATCGCCCTTCCGGGCGAGGAGGGACGAGAGCAGCGGCTACGGCTCGAGATCGAAGGCGTTCGATTCCGGTCGGGTCGCGTCCGGATCGACCTCCACGGGTGGATGCCGCGGGCCCGCCATCCGGTCCGGCGCGCGACCGGCCGCCGGCGAACGGCGTCTCGCGAGCTTTAAGCGGCCGACGCGTTGCGCGCCTCGATGACCCGGGTCAAGGTCGAGTACATCTACGCCGGGCTGCGGGTGCGCAGTCTCGCTCGTTCGCTCCGGTTCTATCGTCGGATCGGCTTCCGCGTCGTGCGCCGAGGCACGATGAGCCACGGCGGCGTATGGGTCCACCTGCTCTTCCCGGGCGCCCGGCAACGCATCGAACTCAACTACTATCCCCGCTCGAACCGGTACTACGAGCCGGTCCGACATGGGACCGAGTTCGATCACTTCGGCTTCTACGTGTCGGACGTCGAGGCGTGGGAGAGGGAACTGCGTCGACGCAAGTTCCCGATCGTCGCACGGATCCTCGCCCGGCACGAGAATATCGTCTACACTCGGGACCCGGACGGTAACTGGCTCGAGTTCTTCGGACCCGATCCGAAGCCCCGCTAGGCGACCCCTCCGAGGGCCCAGGGGCGACGGAGCCGTACTTCCGTTTCCCGGTTCGACGCGGGAGGGGGACCTTCGAGCCCTAGACGTTCACCACCGTGCCCTCGGGCTCCTCGGAGACCGCGATCCGCCCAAAATGGAACGTACGTCCACGAGCTCGCCACGCCCGCCGCAGGAACGAGGACTGAGCCCGTTGCTCGGCGCGCGAAAAGCCGACACTGACGCACCACGCGGCCGGGGCGTACAGGAGGATCGAGGTCAGGAAGAGCGCGGTATCGAAGACCGCGCCGGGGAGGATCTCGAGCTCGAGGATGCTCGCTCCTCCCACCACGAGCAACAGGAGCGCGAGCCAGAGCAGCGGGAACTCGAGCGAGTCCGTGATCCGGGTGCGTAGCCGACTCGCGAGGAACGGAGCGGCCGGTGCGATCAGGAGCGCGAGGCCCAGCCCCGCGAATCCTTCGTCGGCGACGAATCGCAGGGGGAGGCCGATCGCGAGGCGGGGCGCGAGGTCCCCGCGCTTGACGAGGAGGACCATGAAGATCAATTCGAATCCGAGCGAGATCAGCAACAGGATGCCGAACCGTCCCCACACCTCGCGGGGGGAATCGGGGCGTTGCGGGGGAGTGATGACGACGTGCCGGTGGAGCCCCGGAAATCCGGCGATCAGCCGCAGGACGCCCAAGGTCGCGAACTCGCCGAGGACCCAGGCACCGAGGTAAGCGAGCCCGTACCACGCGAAGCACAGAAGCAGCGTCGTCGCAACCAAGAGGACGAGGACTTCGATCCAGCGATTCCCCGTCCAGCGGGCTTGCCCGGGGAAGAAGTGGACGACCACGAAGACGTACGCGACCACCAGCCCGATCGGGACCGCCCACAGGATCCACGGCGGGAGCCGGCTCGTCGCGGCAGGTACTTCGGGAGGAGGGGCCCCGGAAGTGGGGTCGGCGCCGGTCACCGCTCACCCTCCCTCACGCGACCGGACCGCGCGTCGAAGGGTCCGACCCTCAGGGCGTGGAGGGGCAACGGGTCCGCCTCGCGCGGAGATGCCGGAATCAACTCCCGTAGTTCATCGGGGATTCTTCGCGAACGCGCGGATCCCCTCCGAGTCCTCGTTGAACGCCATCTCCCACGCACCCCGCACCGCCGCCTCGAGCTGGGCCGGCGGCATGGCGGTCGACTGCATGTCCCCGTAGACCGAGACCTCGGTCTTCGCTCCGTGGGGCGTGTACACCGTGAACATCTTCGATCCGGCAAGGGGTCCCTCAATCGCCTCGGCGACCATGCCAAGTGGGGGGAACACCGTGATCCGGTTCGCGACCTTCACCCACGTCCCGTTCATGTTTTGCTCCCACGAGACGACAAACGACGTAGCATTGATCGGCTGCATCGCCCGGTTGCGGGAGCTGCGGTGCGCCCCACCGTGGGCCTCCGGGCTCTGGAGGTATTTCCAGACGACTTCGAGCGTCGCTTCGAACTTACTGCCTTCTTGGTCGGTGATCCGGACCATGGAGGTCGTAACTCGGTGCACTACTTGAAACTCGGGAACGGGGGACCAATCCCTCCCGCGCTCCTATGGTGAGTATAGAGCTTCAAGTGGTCCTCGGAGCGCGACCGCCCCGGGTCGACGGGCGGCTTGCCGGAAGGCCCCGGTCGGACGGGGACGGGTGGCCCGTTCAGAACGGGCTCGGGCCCCGTATCCAGTGGCCGTCGAGCAACCCCTCAGGGTGCGGTACTTCGACAAAGCCGAGCCTCGTGTAGAGACGGTAGGGCGCCCCGAACTGGACCGCCGCGAGTTCGATCGGTCGGGGCCCGTCTCGCGTGAGCTCGGTGAGAGCCCGCTCGAGCAGGGCTCGGCCGATTCCCCGCCGGTGGTGCGCGGGTTCGACGATCAGATCCTCCACGTACGGGGTCCCCTGGGGCCTTTCCTCGACCAGGATGGCGCCGAAGATCGCTCCGGCCTCCACCCACACGAACGAAGCGTCCGGGCGGAAGGGCGGCTCCCACGAACCGTCCGGGCCGATGTGACCCATCACGTCGGCCTCGGCCATTTCGAAGGCGTCGGCCGCCGCCCACGTCCAGAACTCTCCCGGACGGTCAGAGTACGCTCGCACGTACACGCCGACGATCGTCCTCAGGTCATCGACGGCGATCGGGCGAATCTGAGAACGGTACGCCCCGGCCGCAGACACCGCGCCGGTCGGGTGCCGCATCAATACCTTCGACCGGTGCCAATACCCTCGCGAACGAAAGAACTCGTTCTCCTCGGGGAGTCCGGGGATGACGTCGGTGATGGCCCCAACGGGAGCCCCTCGATCCAAGGCCAAGTCGTCCAACAGCTCGGTTAGCAGCTGGGGACCGGCCGGCTCCATCCACACCCCGTGGACCTTCGGAATCGAAGAGGCAGCTTGGCTCCACACGAGTCCATGGGCACCGGCCTGATCACCGCGCCAGAGTCGGAGTACGAGCGCCCCGCTCTCGCGCTGTCGGGCCAAGGACCTCGCTTGGTTCGCGCCCCACATCGGATGGCTCTCTTCGAGGAACTTCCGGTGGTTGTCGATGAGACCGTTCGTCCGGCTGAGGTCGGATTCCGCAGGGAGGAAGGAGCCGCACATCGAACGCTGCTGTTGCCGGGCGCGTGCTCGTCCGGCATCGAGCGGGGACCCGTAGCGCCTCGGGTATGTAGTCTGTGCCGACGCTGACCCCGCCGCCCCCGAAAGGGTCGCGGGCGGCCCGGAAGGACTGGGGGAGCGACCCGGGACCCCTGTGGGCGGATGCGGCCTCCTTCTATCCGCGCCGAGAACGCGACAAGAGGTTAACTTCCCCCAGGGCTGCCGGTCCCGGTCGGAGCGTCTGTTCTATGCGCCGGTGGACCCGCGTGGCGACCGCGGTCGCGTGCGTGGTCCTCTTTGCGCTCTCGACTGCGACCTCCCTTCCCCCGCTGCGGGGCCCGTCGGGAACCAGCCCGCCGGGCCGCTCCCACGCCATGCCGTCGACCTCCGTGCCGGTCGTCGGGTCCGTCCTCCGAAGCACGGACCCTTCGCCCCGCCACGAGGTCGAGGGTTCAACCGGCCTGCGCACCGGCCCGACGGGGGACCGAGGCGGTCCCCATCCGTACCCGATTCCGGTGGGCGCCCCCCCCTCCTACAACGGACACTTCTACGCCGGAGTCGTCTACACCGGGCCTTCATCGAACGCGACCGAGATCCAGACGACCCTCTTCGTGCCCGACGACCAGCCCCAGCCGGGGGACTTCTACTACGTGCTGCTCTCTGTCTGGGACAGCGCCGGCTCCTACGATCAGCTGGGATTTGCGAACAACTACGGAGCTTGGGGGCTCGCCTACTCGACGACCACGTACTGCGGGGGGTCGTACCACTACAGTTCGAACGCCACCGTGCTCGCCAGCGGCGAGAACTACACATTCCAGATGACGCTCTCGGGAGGGTTCGTGGTCTTCGACGTCCTGAACGCGACCGGGACCAGTGTGTGGATCTACGAGTACTACACCGGAGGTACCGAATTCGAGGTCAACGCGTACTACACCTGCGATCTCGGCACGTACTACGACTATACGGACTATGAGGAGGTGTACTCGACTACCGCCCCCGTGCCCCCGTACGACTTCTTCTTCGAGGACGACTCCGGGGTCCCGATCGGCAGCGTCACGGACTGGGCCGCCTGGAATAGCAACTCGCCTTCGGGCGTGGCCGTGTACATCAACGGGGTGACGAACAGCACCGGCTGCCCCGCGAGTTGCCCCATCGTCATCGCGAACGAACCATACTACCTCTACTTCCCTCCAGACGAGGGAGCCGTCCGTCTCGAATCGACCGCACCGCCGACGCCGGCCTTCGGAACCGTTTCCGTGGCCGAGCTGGCGCCCGATTCCCCGATCTCGCTGGCGCTCTACTCCGCTCCGGCCGGCTGGTCGGTGAACCTCACGGTGGGGCAAGGGGCGCCCCCGTTCTCCTCGACGATCTCGGTGGCCGTCCCGAATGGGACCGCCCCGGGATCGTACTCCGTCGGCGTGGACGCGTTCGACGGTTCGGGCACGTACTCGCGGATCAGCCTCGGC
Source organism: Thermoplasmata archaeon (assembly GCA_030038095.1). Classification (GTDB taxonomy): domain Archaea; phylum Thermoplasmatota; class Thermoplasmata; order Lutacidiplasmatales; family UBA184; genus Lutacidiplasma. The sequence goes on from JASHPK010000027.1 coordinate 98,183, forward strand.
GTGACCGTGATCCCCGCGCTCACGCTCTCGCTCTCCGTGGCGCCGGAATCGGGAAGGGCGGATGCCGGCCAGCCGATTTCCCTGAACGCCACCGCTACGGGCGGGACCGGCATCTACAGTTATGACTGGACCCTCCTGCCCCCGGGGTGCGCTCCGTCGGCGGGCCCCAGGATCGAGTGCCTCCCGACCTCTTCGGGCACCTTCTCGATCGGGGTCACGGTCTCCGATTCGCTCAAGTATTCGCGGCACGCGGTGACCGAGTACGCCATTGACACCGACCCCAGCGTCGGGCTCCCGCGACCCTCGAGCTCCTCGATCGATCTCGGCCAAGAGGTATCCTTCACCGTAGCCCCGCTTGGGGGTGCGGGGAACGACAGCTTCGTCTGGTCGGGACTTCCGACCGGTTGCGCGAGTACGGACTCCCCGGTGATCGAGTGCACTCCGACCGGGAACGGCACCTTCTTGCTCGTGGTCAACGTGACCGACGCCAACGGTTTCACCGCGGAGGGCGCGACGCTCTCGTTCGAGGTCTATCCGGATCCCCAGGTGGGCGCCCCCTCGCCCTCGCCCGCCGCCCTCGACGCGGGGTCGAATCTGACGCTCACGGTCACGTACTCGGGCGGCGCGGGAGGCGATCTCTTCACGTGGACGGGCCTCCCGGAGGGCTGCCCCTCCAACTTCGGCCCGTCGATCCAGTGCACCGACGTGCCCGCGGGTCGTTACGGGGTGTCCGCCGGCGTTGCGGACTCGAACGGCTTCTTCACCCGCGGACCCACCTCCGTGGTCACCGTGTACCCAGACCCGTGGATCAATGGATCCGGGCCGATCCAAGCCACGGTGTCTCTTGACGAGGA
>JASHPK010000028.1 GCA_030038095.1 Thermoplasmata archaeon
GCCACTTTGGCGGCAAGCACTCAGAGGCGCACAAGGCGGCCGTGGTCGGCGACACGGTCGGGGACGCGACGAAGGACACGGCCGGCCCGGCGATCAACCCGCTGATCAAGGTCGTCAACACGATCTCGATCCTGTTCATCGGGCTCATCGTCGCCCACTCCGTGATCGGGATCTGAAGCGACCGCCCTCCCCAGGGGCCCCGGGCGTACCAATCGTCTCGGACGACGCGAAGTGACCGAGCCCAAGGGGAACCGTCTTATCGAGGCTCACCTGTCGACCGCGGAATCGCCATGCGAGCGGCGATCGTGACCATCGGCTGCCTCGTGACGATCGCGTCACTCCTCGCCGTGGGCAGTGCGACGGCTCAGCCCACCCCGCGAGCCACGGGCGTAGCCGCTGCGACCAACAACTCCTGGACGGAGCTCCTCCCGACCAGAATGCCGACTCCGCGCGACTCGGTCCAGATGGCCTACGATCCGCTGCTCCACGAGGTCGTGCTTTTCGGTGGGTACGCCCCGACCATCAAGCCGCTTGGAGACACCTGGGTCTTCAAGTCCGGCCAGTGGAGGGACATCACCAAGTCGCTGGTCGCCGCCCCGCCGGCCCGCTGGAACGGGGGCTTCGCGTACGACCCGCAGCTGGGCGCCCTCGTCCTGTTCGGTGGCCGAAACCTCGACAAGGAGTTCCAGGACACCTGGTGCTTCAACGCGACCGGTTGGCACCTCATCTCCACCAGTTCCGAGCCGTCTCCCCGGAACGAGATCGCCATGGCCTGGGACCCGCTCGACCACTGCCTTCTGCTCTACGGGGGATCGAGCGGAGACAATCCGCTCGGCAGCGGGAAGCCCTCGAAGTTCTACAACGACACCTGGGAGTTCTCCGGCGGCAACTGGCATCAGCTCGCCAACTCGCCGATGGGGGCTCGAGCTCGCACGCAGATGGTGTACGATCCCGCCGACGGCTACATGCTGCTGATGGGAGGCACGCGCCACGTAGCGACGACGTCCGTGATCATGAAGGACACGTGGTCGTACGTCAACGGCACCTGGACCAAGTTGAAGCCCGTCGGTTCCCCCACCCTGCTCGCGGCCACCGGGACCCTCGCATGGGATCCCGCGATCGATGCGGCGGTCCTCTTCGGGGGATACCTGGGGTCCACGGGGGTCTACGGTAACGCGACCTGGACCTACCGGTCGGATGCGTGGACGAACCTCACGGCGACGATCCCGTCTTCACCGCCGGTGCGCGTGGCCTGCGGGATGGCGTTCGACAGCGCCTCGGACCAGCTCCTGATGTTCGGCGGCAGCACGCCGGCGCCGAACTACTCCTACTACAACGACCTCTGGGCGTTCGAGTAACGCGCTCGGAGCGGGAACGCGCGGGTCCGGGGCGGCTCCCGAGAGAGAACCGCTCCGGCCCGCCCGCGCCTCGGGTTGACCTAATCGCGCGAGTGGGTGATGAGCTCCCCGACGCGCGGGTGGATTATGCGTAGTGGCTGAGGCTCGATCGGTCCTTCTTCCCGGCGTCCGACTTATCGCTCCGCTCCTCGCGGCGTCGCTCCTTCTCGCACTCGTCCTCCGTGACCCAGCGGAACTCGACGTCTTCGGGGTGGTCGTGGGCGATGAACGCGCCGGCCTCGAAGGCGCCCGAGAGGAGCTCCTCGAAGTTGTCGGCCTCCTGACCTTCGAGGTGGCCCGCGGTCCGCCAGAACCAGTCCGGGGCCTTCCCGGCGGCCTGGAGGTACTCGGTGATGAGATCGTAGATCGAGCTTCGCTCGTCGTTGAGGCGGACGTGGAGGTGTTTATCGCGGTCGTCGGTCCCGGGGTCGGCGGCGTTCATCCCCGCATACAAGGTCGCGGCCGCTATAACGGCTCGGCCGCGGGCCCCACGCTTCAAGAACTGATGCGGCTTCGGGGGCCGGGAACGTTCGTGGGGACCCCTCCCGAGACCGCACAGAATCCGCCCTCCGCTCCGTCGCCGCCGGCCGTGGAGGTGGGCACCGCCAATCCTCGGTACATCTACCTCGTCGGCCGGCTGCGCAACCGCCAGATGACCATGGAAGAGGCGACGGAACTCTTCGGGCTGATGCAGGTGATGGTGCGCACGAGCGAGCTCGCCCGGCAGGCCGCGATCCGGGCGATGGCCGCGCAGCCGCCGAGGGCGTCCTCGCCGTCGGCGCCGAAGCCGGCGGCGCCCTCCGTCCCCGGAGGGATGCCCTCGGCCGACGATCTCCTGCTGCTGGGAATCCTCGGCACGGGGGCCGCGGCCGGCGTGCTGGCGGCGCTCACGAAGCGGATCCAGGAGCTGACGGACGCGACGTCCGTGTCGTCCGGCTCGAAGCCCGGCGCCGGGTCGAAGTAAGGGCCGCTGCATGCCGCGCGAGGAGTTCGTCTTTGCCCACCTGGCGGACGCTCACGTGGGGGCCTGGCCCCGGGACCCCGCGGTCCGAGCGGCGTTGCGCCAGAGCTTGATCGACGCCCTGCGGGTCGTGGAGGAACGGAACGCGGAGTTCCTCCTCATCTCGGGCGACCTCTTCCACACACCGGTCCCGGATCCCACGGAGGTGGCCCCCGTCGCGGCCGCTCTCCGCCGTCTCGTCGATCAGGGACGCCGGATCTATGTGATCTACGGATCGCACGACTACGTCGCGCACCGCACGAGCTGGCTCGACGTGCTCGCGGAGACCGGGGTCTTCCTCAAGGTGTCGCCCGAAGCCGTCCGGACCGAAGGGACGCGTTGGACCCTTCCCTTCCTCGTCGACGAGCCGACCGGCGCCCGCATCGCCGGCATCTCGGGTCGGTCCCACGGGCTCGACCGCGAGTACTTCCGGGCCGTGGACTCGGAAGCGTTCCGGGCCGAGCCGGGATTCAAGATCTTCCAGTTCCACGCCGCGGTCGAGGACTACCTGCCGCCGAAGCTGCGCGAGCACATCCGCGGGATCCGCAAGGAGGACCTGCCGGCCGGGTGCGACTACTACGCCGGGGGGCACATTCACTACTCGTACGAGGGCGAGGGCCCGGAGGGGGGCGTGCTCGTCAACCCGGGCGCGGTCTTCGGGACGAGCCGGACGGACCTCGAGAACGGTCTCGCCGGGCGGACCCATCAGGGCGTCGTGGTGGTCACGGTCCGGCACGGGAAGCCCGAACCCGAGTTCGTCGACACCGCCCCGCGGGACCTCGTTCGCCTTGTGGACATCGACGTCTCGGGCAAGACCGTCGAGGAGGCCCGGGGCGAGCTCAAGGACCTCCTCGACCGGCAAGGTGCCCCGGGAGCGCTCGTCTTCCCGAAGGTCCACGGTGCCCTCGCGGAAGGGAGCCTCGCCTCCCTCTCGCTGCCCGAGGTCGCCCGGTCGATCGGTCGGGACGTCGGCACCGTCCACTGGGACGTGCGCGACCTCACTCCCGCAACGGCCGACGGCACTCCGCCCGCTTCGGAAGGGGACATCGAGTCCGCGGAGATCGGGCGGCTGCTCGAAAGCACCGCGGCCGGGGCCCCGTGGCTCGAGGGCGCCGAGGGAGAGCGGCGGGTCCGCGACCTCCTGCGGGAGCTCGGCCTGCCGAAATCCGAGGGTGAGTCGCGGCAGGACTACCTCGCCGCCCGGCTCGACAGCGCGCGGCGGATCCTGAAGGTCCGGTCCGACGGGCCGGCCGCGTGAACGGAGGCGCTCGATGCAGCTGCGACGCCTTCGGGTCAAGAACATCCGCAGCTACGAGTCGGGCGCGCTCGACTTCGCTCCCGGGACCACGCTCCTCGTCGGGGACGTCGGAGCCGGCAAGACCAGCCTGCTCTACGCGATCGAGATGGCGCTGTTTGGCGTCGCCGAGGTCGACGCCGCCTACCTCGTCCGCCACGGGGCGGCCCACTCCGAAGTGACGGTCGGGTTCGAGGACGCGGAGCATGCCTACGAGATCTCCCGTCGCTTCCGCCGCGTGCGGCGGAAGGGCAAGGAGACCTTCGAGCCGGAGAAGATCGGATTCACGGTCGACGGGGCGGCGACCGCCTACAGCGCGACCGAGCTCCGCCAGCGGGTGATCGACCTCCTCGGGTTCCCCGACAACCCGAACCCCCAGGCGCACTCCGACCTCTGGCGCTGGGCGGTCTACGTGCCGCAGGAGCGGATGCGCGACATCCTCGGGGCACGCCCCCAGGAGCGCCTCGAGACCGTCCGCAAGGCGCTCGGCGTCGAGCGCTACCGCACCGCGGCCGAGAACGCCGCCGACCTCGCGACCGACCTGCGTCGGAGCGCGAACGGCCGACGCGCGGAGGCCGAGCGTCTTCACCACTACGATCTCGAGTTCGCCGAGTGGACCGCGACCGGGGACCGGCTCCGGCTCGAACGGACGACGCTCGAGGGGGCTCTGGATCGGAAGGTCCTGGAGCTCGGGGAGGCGCGGCGCGCGGTGGAGGAGAGGTCGAGCCGCCTCCGACGCACCGAGGCGGACCGGCGCGAGCTCGAGAGCCTGACCCGCGAGCAGGAGTCCGACGCCGGTTCGATCGAATCGAAGGCCGAGGAGCGCCGGGAGCGGGTGGAGGCTGGCGAGGCCCGACAGCGCGAGGCCGCGGCCCTCCGAGAGGTCGCGGGCCGGCTCGGTCCGCTGCGCACGGAGCTCGGGGCGCACGACGCCGCAATCGCCGAACTGAGCGGGAAGCTCCAGGCGGCCTCGGCCCGTCGGGCCGAACTTCATGCGGCTCAGGCGGAGCTCGACGGGGCGCGTCGGGCGGAAGGCGATGCGACGCGCGCGGCCGAGAACGCCCGTCAGGAGCTCGGGAAGGCCGAAGCGTCGTTACAGGCGGCCCGACAGGAGGGCCCCGCGAAGGAGCCTCCCGCCCCGACCCCGGAATCGGTCGCCCGGATCGAGGAGCAGCTCGCCGAGGCCGTCCGGAGGGAGGGCGAGCTCGTCGCCGCGAGCGCCCGCGCCCGCGTCGAGCTCTCCGAGGTCGAGGAGCTGCTGCGGGCCGGGATCTGTCCCCGCTGCCACCAGAAGGTCACCGCGACGGAGTTCTCGCGCCACGCCGAGGAGGCGCGCGCGGAGGTCGAACGGGTGGACGGGCGGCTCCGCGCGGCGGGCGAGGAACGGGAGGCCCTCGAGACCGCACGACGGTCCCGCGAACGGTACGAGAGGGCGCACGACCGCTGGATCGAGGTGGAACGCCGACGGGAGGACCTCGCGGAGGCGCTCCGGCGGTCGACCTCGGCCGCGGGGCAGGCCGACCGGGCGCTGATCGGGGCGCAGACCCGCACCGGAGCCGCGCGGGCCCGGGTCGAATCGCTCGGCCCGATCGAGACCGAGGAGTCCACGTTCCGCGCGCGACTCGAGGAAGCCGAGGCGCGGCGCAACCGGCTCTCCTCCGAGCTCGAGCGCGCGGTAATCGCGGGGGAACGGCTCCGCTCGATCGCCGACGCCCAGGAGGAGCTTCGCAGCACGCTCGACCGGCTCGATCGCGAGGTGGAGACGCTCCGCCGGCGCGTGCGGGACCGCGGGGCCCGAGTCGCCGATCTCGCCCCGGTGGCGGCGGGAGCGCGCGCGGTCGCCCTCGAACTCGAGGCCGCCGAAGCGGCGGAGCGGGCCGCCGAGTCCGCGCTCGAGGGCGATCGCCTCCAGCTCGCTCGGCTCGATGCGCGGCTCGACGAGGCGGTCCGGAGCGTCGGGGCGGCAGAACGGGGGCGCTCCGAGCGATCGGCCCTCCTGGCCGAGGCGGACACCCTCGAGCGTCAGGCCGCCTGGATCGCCCGCCCGTTCCGCGAGGCCGTGCTGACGATGGAGCAGCGCGTGCTGGCCCACGCCCAAGCCGAGTTCGAGCGCCACTTCGCGCGGTACTTCGCCTCCCTCGTGGACGATCCCGCGCTGGTCGCCCGGACCGACGTCGCGTTCACGCCCGCGGTCACCATCGAGGGCGAGTGGACTCCCGCCGAGGCCCTCAGCGGCGGGGAGCGGACCAGCCTCGCGCTCGCGTTCCGTCTGGCCCTCGCGCAGGTCGTTCGTTCCCTCGGCGACCTCCGGCTGGACACGGTCCTCCTGGACGAACCGACCGACGGCTTCTCCCCCGAGCAGGTGGTCCGGATGGGCGAGCTCCTCGACGAGCTCTCGCTGCCCCAGGTCGTGATCGTCTCCCACGAGGGCCAGCTGGCGGCGATCGCCGACCGGGTGGTCCGGGTCGAGAAGCGCGACGGCCGCTCTGAGCTCGCCCTCGCCGATTCCCCCGCGGCCGGTCCGCCGGAGGATGCGGGCGACGAGCCGGTCAGCTGAGGTAGTCCCGGAACGTCTTCGGGTCCCACGGAGCTCGCGCGGCGAGCTCGAGGTTCTCGGCGAGGTGCTCCGAGCGCTTCTGGCCCACGAGGGCCGCGAGGTTGCCGGGCGCCGAGCGGGCGAACTGGAGGGCCGTCTGGGCGGTCGAAAGGCCCGGATGCTTCGGTCCGGAACGAGCGAGCTGGCCCTGGAAGAGGGGTACGCTGGTGAAGCAGGCGACCCCGAACCGGCGCGCCGCGTCGAACAGGGTCGCGACCGAGTCGCCGACCGGCTGGTTGCGGAAAGTCGCCGCCTCGGGCATCGCGAGGTTGAAGGGGAACTGCACGTAGCGGAAGCCGTGCGCCTCCCCGCCGATTTTGCGGGCGATCTTGACCGCGGTCTCGAGTGGGAAGAAGCCGGGGTCGTCCGGAGGCGAGCGCAGGCAGTCCCAGGTCGCGAGCCCGTAGCCGACGAGGCGCCCCCGGTCCCGGAGCCGTTCGAGGAGCGTGAAGGCCATCTCGAGCCGGTCGAGGAACTCCGGCCGGCCGACCACCGGCAGCTGCGCATCCGGCGCGTTGTGGAGGTACATGAGGTCGATCGTCTCGACCCCGAGATTCTTGCGGCTGCGTTCGAACTGGTCGGTGAGGTAGCTCGGGCTCATCGAGTGCGAGCCGTCGACAAGGTCCTCCGTCCGCAGGATCCCGGGTCCGACGAGCTCCTTCTGCACCCAGGCCGGGGGCCGCAGTCCGGACTCGGCGTCGGGCGCGAGGTACCCGTTCTTCGACGCCACGAACACCTCGTCCCGCCGCACGGTGCCCGTGCCGATCGCGCGGGCAAGGGCGCGTCCCACGCTCCGCTCCGCCCGCTGGTGGCGGTAGTTGATCGCCGTGTCGAGCACGTTCACGCGGCCGGAGGTCAGGCAGATGGCGACCGCCTGCTCCACGGCCACGTCGGTCGGCGCATCCGGCGGGCCGATGTACGTGCCGAGGCCGATCGAGGAGACGAGCAGGTCCCCGGGAGCGGCCCGGAAGTGCTCGGGGGCGAGGTGGCGCTCGCGGATCGCCCGGTCCCGGAAGCGCAGCGTACCGGTGGCCGTGGCCCGACCCTCGAGACCGACCACGGCCCGAAGGGGACGTGACCGCTCAAAAGGTTCCCGTCCATTCGATGGCCCGGCCGTTTCCGCCGGTTAGGCTGAAATGGCGTCCTCCCTCTCCCCCGTCTCGATGCCTCGCCGGAAGTACGGGCGGCTCCGCAAGCCGATCCCGCCCGTCCCGCGGGAGAAGTGCCGGTTCTGCCGACTGCACCGCCCGTGCCCGATCCATCCGCGGACGGAGCGCGCCTGAGCGACCCGCTCACTCCCGGTCGGGCGGCGGGGGACGCTTCCCGATCAGGAGCGGGGTCGCGACCTGCTCGTGGAATCGGTCCGCGACCTGCCCGATGCGGCGGACCACGCTCGGACGGAGCCGACCGCGCGCCTTCCCGAGCGCGGCCTCGAGCCCGAACCGCGCCTGCTGCCAGCGGTACAGCGTCTCAGGGTAGGCCGCCTCGAACAACAGCGAGCGGCCGCCCTCCCGCGTCGGTCGGCGCTTCGGGCTCCGCAGTCGCTCCCGCACCCTCTCGTGGAATCGCGTGCCCGGGATCGGGACCGCGATCGAGACCGAGTACTCCTCAGGGCTGAACCGGCGGAACAGCTGGAGCGTGGCCTCGATGTCCTCGAGGGTCTCGCCGGGGTATCCCAGCATCAGGAACCAGAACTGGCGGATCCCCTCCGCCCGCAGCGCCGCCGCCGTCCGTTCGACCTGGGCGAGCCGGGTCCCCCGGTTCATGAGGTCGAGCATCTTCTGGCTGCCCGACTCGACGCCGACGTAGACCCGGGCGAGGCCGGTCGCCCGCATCCGGTGGAGGAGATCGGGCTTCAGGAGATCGACGCGCGCGAGGCACTCCCAGGCCAGGTCGAGGCGGTCCTCCTCGAGGAGGGTGAGGAGCCGGTCGATCCAGGGGCGGGAGATCCCGAAGACGTCGTCGCAGAAGCGAACGTAGTCCACCCCGAAGCGCTCCTTCAGCGCGCGGAGCTCTTCGACCACCCGCTCGGGGGACTGCTGCCGGAAGCTCCGTCCGAACGTCGGCTTCGAGCACCACGAACAGTCGAACGGGCAGCCGCGCGAGGTCAGCACGGCCGCCCTGCGCTCCCCGGTCGACCGTTCCCATTGCCCGAGGTACGCCTCCATGTCGACGAGGTCCCAGGCGGGAAGCGGCAGCGCATCCAGGTCCCGGAGGAACGGGCGGGACGGGCCACGGACGAGGCGACCCTGTCGAAGGGCGATCGTCCCCGGCGATCCGGCCGGGTCCCGAGCCTCGAAGACCGTTCGCGCGATCTCGAGGATGGTCGCCTCGCCTTCCCCGGGGACGACCAGATCGAACCCCGAGGAGAGATAGAACTCGGTGCGGCTCGCCGCGTCCGGTCCGCCGGCGACGGTCGTCGCCCCGGCGGCCCGGGCCGCGCGGGCGACCTCGAGCGCCCGGGGGTAGGTCAACGTCTTCGTGTGGACGCCGACCACGTGCGGAGCGAAGGAACGGAGCCGAGCGCTGAACGGCCGGATGTCCCGAGCGAAGGTCAGGTCGACGATCTCGACGTCGACCGACCTCTCCCGCAGGTAGGCCCCGAGCGTCAGGAGCCCGAGCGAGGGGTAGAGCTCGATGAACTTCCGCTCCATCGGGTCCTCCTTCGCGAGGTACGGGTCGACGAGGAGCACCCGGGGTCTCGAGGGCCTCCGGCGGCCGGGAGAGTCCTCAGTCATGGCGGTCCGGCCTCCGGCGAACGGGCCGGCCGCCCGAGATCGCCCCCACCGGGCAGTACGGGACGCACCAGCCGCAATCAGTGCAGTTGGGAAGCACGAGCAGCGTGGTCGGGGTGAGCTCCATCGCGTTCGGCGGGCAGACGCCCGTGCACAGCCCGCAGAGGACGCAAACGTCCCGGTCGATCGCGACCATCAGAACCCTCCCGGACGCGAGCGGCCGGCCCGTCGGGAAGGGAGAAGGAAAGTCGTTCGAGCGGGTGCGCGGGTCGGGAGCGGAAGGCTCACGTCGATGCCGGAGCGGACTCCGGATGGAGGGCCTTCCCGAGGGCGACGAAGCCGGTGAGCGCGCACTTCACGCGGACGGGAGAGAGGGGGATGTTGAGCTGCTTCAGCACGTCGTCCCGGGTGAGGTGTTCCGCCTCGGTTAGCGTCAGGCCGTTCAGGCGCTCGGTGAGCATCGACGCGCTCGCGACGCTGATCGCGCAGCCGTCCCCCTCGAAGCGCACCTGATCGATCTTTTGGTTGGCGGGATCGATCTTGAGCCGCATCGTGATGTGGTCCCCGCACAGTGGGTTCGACTCCTCGCCTGAGCGGTTGGCCCCCTCGAGCGGGCCGAAGTTCCGGGGGGAGCGATAGTGCTGGAGGATGACCTCCTGGTACATGTCCCACGCCATCGGTCCCCCTCGCTCGTGATGACGATACCGGGGTATTAATTCTGGACGTAACCCCGAGGCTCCTCACGATCCGCCGCTCCGCTCCTCGGGAATTGGCGTTCAGCTTATAAACACACTCGCGTGTGTAAATTCGTGGTCTCCGCCGTTCCGCGTTTCGATCAGTGGCTGACGCCCGACGAAGTGCGGGGGCTGTCGAGCGCTCTCTCGGATCCCGCCTCCTTCGCGCAGAACCGGTGGGATAGCTACGAGCGCTTCCTGCTCCTCCCGTTCGAGCCGAACCCCCTGTACCGAGGATACGGTTACTTCACGAACGTCGACCTTTCCGGCATCGATCCCGGGGTCCGCGGCGCGGCGGTGGCCCGTCCGAAGCCGCTCCCGGGCGCGATCCAGATCGTCCACGATGCCGCCGGCACGCACGCCGAGGTGCCGGCCCAGCTTCGGGACCGGGGGGTCCGCGTCCGCTCGCTCGGCGAGATGTGGGGCGCCTCCTCCGACGAGCTCTCGGACTTCCTGCGAATCTCCGAGGAACCGACCGATCGCTTGAGTGCCCTGTCCGTCGCGCTCACCAACCGGGGGTACCGCCTCGAGGTGCCCGATGGCGTCGACGAGCCGATCCGGGTCCAGGACCTCACGGTCCTGTCGATTCCCCATGAGGCGATCTCGGTGCTCCGGTCGGTCCGGGCCGGGGCGAAGAGCCAGCTCCTGTTCACGGAGGAGGTGTTCAGCGGTCCCGGAAACTCCGAAGGGCAGCGGTTGTACGCGTCCGCGACTGACCTCGGTCTCTCCGCGGACGCGAAGATGGTCTATCTCACCGTGCACGCGCCCGACCTGAAGGCGGTCTCGGTCTACCGACGGTATGCGACCTCGGGACCCCGGACGCGACTGGCCTGGATGTTCTCGGGGCTCGGCGGCTTCCGGACGAAGATGCGGAACCGGACCACGCTCTCGGGCGCCGGGGCGCACGTGGACGATCTTCAGACCTACTTCGGGGCCCAGGCCCAGTCCTACGACAGCTCGATCGACATGACCCACGTGGCGACCGACACGCACGGCCAGTCGATCACCCGCGGGGTCTTCCGGGACGAGTCCCGGGGCATGAGCCGGGGGCTCGTCCGGATCGAGCACGAGGCGAGAAAGACCGTGAGCTTCCTCTCGGAGCATGCGATGCTGCTCTCGCGGGGGGCGAGGTCCGATACGATCCCGATCCTCGAGATCCTCTGCCGCGACGTGAAGGCGACGCACTCCACCTCGGTCGCTCCCGTTGATCCGGAGCGGGTCTTCTACCTCGAGTCCCGCGGCATGCACGAGTCGGAGGCGATCCGGATGATCGGCGAGGGGTACCTCTCCTACGTCCTCGACCGCGCCCCGATCGAGGGGATCCGGGACATCATGTACCCGAGCCTCGCGGCCCGGTGGGACGGCCACGACATCCACTGGTCCGAAGGCCGCTTCCCGTCGCTACCCGCGCTGTCGGTCACGGGGACGGAGGCGTCCCCCGAGTGGCGGTTCGATACGAAGATGCGCTAGCGCGGAGCTAACGGAGGCAACTCGAGGCCGGATGCCGCTCGTCCTGGACCCGGAGCACCTACCGGAGGAGACGCTGCGCGACCTCGTGAGGTCCCTCAAGGCGGACCTCGCCGAGTCGATCGAGCTCGTGGCCCAGCCGAGGGGCCGGGTGCGGGATCCGGCCAGCCTCGAGACCGCGCGGGAGCTCGCGCTCGCGGCCGTCGCGGTCCTGAACCGACCCGGCCCGAGGACGCGGGCGGAGCTGGCGGTGGAGGCGAACCTCGCGTACGCGACGATGCTCTCGGTGGTCGACCTGGTCAAGTCCCACACGGACGTCCCGCGCGTTCCCCGGCCCCGATCGGTGCCGAGGGCGTAGAAGTCCACCGGCGCGGAGCCGACGCGCGCGGGTCCGCTAACCGACCGCCCCAGTCATCTCGAGCTGGATGAGACGGTTCAGCTCGAGCGCGTAGTCGATCGGGAGCTCCTTCGCGAACTCCGCCAGGAACCCCATCAGGATGAGGTGGATGGCGTCGGACTCGTTGAGACCGCGGCTCATCAGGTAGAAGATCTGCTCCTCCCCGATCTTGCCCACGACCGCCTCGTGGGTGATCGTGGCGTCCTCCTCGTGGATCTCGTTGTACGGGTAGGTGTCGGAGCGTCCCAGCTCGTCGGGTAGGAGGGCGTCGCACCGAACGGCCGCCTTCACGCCGGTCGCGCCCGGCGCCACGTGCAGGAGTCCCCGGTAGCTCGTCTGACCCCCGCGGATCGCGATCGACTTCGCGATGATCTTGCTCGAGGTGTCGGGCGCGGAGTGCACCGCCTTCGCACCGGAGTCGATGATCTGGCCCTGGCTCGCGAAGGCCACGGACAGGATGTCAGCCCGGGCTCCGCGACCCCGAAGGTAGACCGACGGGTACTTCATCGTGATCTTCGAGCCCATGTTGCCGTCGACCCACTCGACCAGCGCGTTCTCGTAGGCGACCGCGCGCTTGGTCACCAGGTTATAGACGTTCTTAGACCAGTTCTGCACCGTCGTGTACCGGACCTTCGCGTACGGCTCGCCGACGACCTCGACGACGGCCGCGTGAAGCGAGTCGGTCGAGTAGATCGGGGCAGTGCAGTTGTGGACCGAGAATCCCTTGACCAGGTAGGTGTTGTTGTCGCCCGCCACGTGGAAATTGTACACCTTCCCATCGTAGGGGGTGGTGCGGATTTCTCGAATCGGGACGAGGAAGGCATCGCCGGCGCGTCGCACCGCCTCCGCTTGCTT
>JASHPK010000029.1 GCA_030038095.1 Thermoplasmata archaeon
CCATCCAGAGCGGGATCATCACCGGAAAGTTGAACGGGGTGATCCCGACGACCACCCCGAGCGGCTGCCGGATCAGGGTGGTATCGACCCCGCGGGAGACGTCCTCGAGGAACCCTCCCTGCAGGGTCGTGGGGGCGGAGGCGGCGAACTCGGTCGCCTCGATGCCCCGACGGACCGACCCGCGGGCCTCGTCGAGGGTCTTCCCGTTCTCGCGCGAGACGCTCCGCGCCAGCTCCTCGGCGTGCTCGACGAGCAAGGCCCGCAGCGCGAGGACCCGGTGCGCCCGCTCCGCCACGGGTACGTCCCGCCAGGCGGGCCAAGCCGCCCGGGCGGCCCGAACGGCGGCGTCCACGTCCCCCGCCTCGGAGCGGGGAACGCGGGCCAACAGTCGACCGTCCGACGGGTCCGGAACCTCGAGGCGGCCGGGACCGGCGGGAGGTACCCACCGACCGCCGACGAAGTTCTCGAGCTCCGGGAGGCCGCTCATCGACTTCCGGACCCGGAACCGCGCCGGGTATTGACGCTCGCGGGGAAGGGGCCGACAGTTGACGAACCTCCCCCTCCCTCGGCGGCCTTTTGTAACCCCTCCCTGTCGGAAGCGGGCTGGCCGGACCCGCTCGTCCGGCCGGTCGAGAGGGAAACGATGGACCCACGGTTCAACGAGGTCTTCGCGGAGTACATCCGACGGACGCCGAGGTCCCAGGAGCGGTGGGAGCAGGGGCGCCGGTGGAGCCCCCTGGGCGTGCACTCCAACTACCGGTTCCTGGACCCGTACCCGTTCTACGTCCACCGCGCGTCGGGCGTCCATCTCTGGGACGCTGACGAGAACGAATACCTCGACTTCAACATGGCCTTCGGCGCGCTCCAGAGCGGGCACGCGCACCCGAAGCTCGTGGAGGCGCTCGAGCACCAGATCGAGCGGGGCAGCATCTACGGCTACGAGTGGGAGCGGACCCCCGAGGTCGCCGAGCGGATCTGCCGGCGCTACGGGATGGCCAAGGTCCGCTTCAGCACGACCGGCCTCGAGGCGACCCACCACTCGATCCGCTTCGCGCGCGCCTACACGAAGAAGCGCTACGTCCTCAAGTTCGAGGGCTCGTACCACGGATCCCACGACACCCTCCTCGTCGGGGTCAAGCCGCGCCTCGAGGTGGCCGGCCCTCGCGAGCATCCGAAGTCGGCGCCGGCGTCCCCCGGCATCCTCCCGGAGGTCGCCGAGCGGACGCTCGTGGCCCCGTTCAACGACCTCGAAGCGACGCGCCGCATCGTGCGCGAGCACAAGGACGATCTCGCCGCGATCATCGCCGAGCCGATCCCGATGAACATGGGGTTCATCCTGCCCGAGGACGGTTTTTTCCCCGGGCTGCGCGAGCTCGCGGACGAGCTCGGGGCGCTCCTGATCCTCGACGAGATCAAGACCGGTGCGAAGTACCCGCACGGAGGGGCCGCCCGGGTGGGAGTCCGACCGGACCTCGTCACCCTCGGGAAATCGATCGCGTGCGGCGTGCCGCTCTCCGCCATCGCCGCGGGGCCCGGAATCCTCGACGAGGTCGGTCCCCGGCGGGTGGCGCACGCCGGGACCTACAACTCGAACCCGCTCGCCATGGCGGCGTGCCTCGCGTCGCTCGACCACATCCTGACCGAGGACGCGCTCGAGCGGTCCGCGCGGTTAAACGCGCGGCTCGCGAAGGGATACGCCGAAGTGTTCGAGGACGCCGGCGTCACGGCCCACGTCGCGGCGGACGGGGTCTCGGGGACCGTCTTCTTTGCGGACCATCCCGTTCGCAACTGGCGGGACTTCCTCACGGTCGACGGGGAGCGCTCCATGCTGTACTACTACCTCTGCCTGAACCGGGGGCTGATCCCGTCCGGGACGGGCCCCGACGAGCAGTGGACCCTCTCGGTACAGCATACCGAGGCGGACGTCGACCGTCACCTGGAAATCCTCGGCGGGGTCGCCGAGCAGCTCGCGGGCGCCCCGCAGGCGGGCGAGATCGAGGAGTCCGTATAGCCCGCCGCGCGCGGGCCCGGGTCCTCCGGGGCGACGCGAGCTCCCCGAACGTTCTAGGTGATCGTGATCGACGCGATGTCGATTCCGTTCCCGTTCGTGGCCACGTTCAGGAGAGCGCTCGTCGAGCCCCCGGAGATGCTCGCCGCATCCACCCCGACGCTCGAGATCACCGTGCCCGAGAAGAACACGTAGAGGTAGAACGAGTCCGACGGGTGGAGGCGGGTCGCCGGGATGGTCAACGCCGCCGTGGTGTGGACCTGCATCGACTCGCTCGGGGCTCCGAAGCTCGAGCAGCTGCCCGTGTAGCATGTGGTGTAGTTGTACGCCTGCACGAACGCCCCCGTCCAGAAGGTCGTGGGGAACCAGTAGGCTCCGATCGTCTGATCGTACAGGTAGGCGTCCCCGGAGATTCCGGCGTACGCCTCGGAGTAGCAGGAGGCGTTCAGGGCACTCGGAACGCACGTGACGGCCGAGTCACGGGCTTGGAGCTCGGCTTGGATGGAGATGACCACGACGATCGTCACGGAGTGCTTCGACAGGGTCAACGGGAACAGCGTGAAGAAGCCGGACGAGGCCTCACCGCTCGCCCCGAGGGGGTTCTTCGTGCACGCGGGACCTTTCGCCTGGTCCGACAACCCGGCGAGACCGGTGGTGGGGTGGAAGAACGGCCGCGTGAGGATGGCCGCCGAGCCGCAGCCCGCGGTGCTCCAGGAGTTCGTGTAGCTCGTGACGGTCCCGTGGTACGGCGCGGAGAGCACCACCGCCTGCGCCATCGGGGCCGCCGCGGCGGTCGGAACCGCGAACAGTAATGCCACGAAGATGGCCGCGGACGCGGCCACTCCGTACGTCCCGATCCGACCGATCCTTCGACGCGTCGATCCGTAAGTCGTTGCTTTCGTCCCCGTCATCGGAACCTCCGTTGTCTTCCCGAGCTCTGGCGCAGTTGGGCCCGGCAGGGGGAGGAGGGGGTCGGGGGGTAATGAAACCCGGTGGCCCCCACCTTCCCTTCGAACTCGGCGAGGGGGGGTACGCCCGGGGTCCGAGATTGTCGCTTCACCTCCGAGTCGGGTCCCCCTTCGCGACGAGCCTTGACGAGTCTCTGCGGTGGACCGTGGTCGATACCCGGGGCTCGGCCTTGAGGCATCTCTTGCCGGAAATGGTTTACCCGATCGGCGGCGGTGTTCGACCGCGGCCGACCGGGCGCCCGAGCGTTCCCGCTCAGGCGGGGGCTGGTTCCGGTACCGTCTCAGGGTCCGACTCGGACTCCTCGGGGGTGCGGAACGGCCGAAGGATTCGTCCCCACAGCCCGAGGGCGCGCGCCTTCCGGGCGGGCGCCTCGTGGAGCTGGGCGACGACCCAGCGGTAGTCCTCGCGCGGGAACTCGCGAGCCGCGAACTCCCTAGCGCCGACCCCCCCGTAGGAGGAGTCCGCAGCGCGGTTGGCTCGGACGATCTCCAGCGCCAGCATTCTCTCCCTCCTCGGTGGTCGTCATCGGCGAAACGACCCCCGCGGGCTATTTAAGCCGGGCTTCCGAGCGGGTGGACATCTCCCTTGGTGACGTCCGGACCACTCGGGACTCGAGTTTCGGTAATCTCCGTGGCCCATCTGTGACTTACGTAGGCGGCCGTTAAGGGGGACCGGAACCCGGTACGGGTGGAACCCCGTGTCCACCTCCCCGGCCACTCCGGCGACCGTCGCCAGCGCAGAGGGGGGGTTCCCCATCCTCCGGGCCGACGCCGAGACCGACCGGAGCCGCGAGAGATTCGAGCGAACCTCGACCGTCGGTCGCTACGGCCTTCTCGGCTGTGGGGCGGTTGCGGCCGGTTCGGGTGCGGGCCTGGTGTTCGCCCACTACGACGATGTCGCCTTCGCCATCCTCGCCTTCGGGATCCTCCTCCTCGTCCTGGGTGGGGTCCAGCACATCCTCTACCGCCGGGGCCGCGCCCACTGGCCGAACCAGGTCCTCCTCTTCGACGGGGGCGCGGAGGTGATGCTGAGCAACGGAGACGTCCGCGCGATCGAATGGGACGATCCGAAGCTGAAGCTCGAGGTGCAAACCCAGTCGGACCCGGCGAACGGTGGCGAGTCGGCCACCCTCTTCTGGCGGATGGACCGGAGCGTCCCTCCGTGTGAGATCACGTCCGAGGGGTTCTCCCGTCTCCAGGTGGAGATCGTCCGTCACGAACTCTCCCTCCACGAATCCCGCCGGGGCTCTCGGGGGAGGGAGACCCGCATCCTCGAGATCGGACCCTCCCCACCCAAACCCGTGCCGAAGTCTCCCACCGAATGGGGGCCGTAGTGCATGGTCAACGAAAGTGGGTCCGCCGACGCGTAGGAACCGACGACCGCGGACCGCGTTCCATCTCCGCCGCGCAAGGGGAGATCGCGCGAGAACATCACCGCCACGATCGTCGAGGTTCCCGCGATCGTCCTCAGCGCTTATGCCATCGAAGAGCGGGGCAGTTCGACCCACTCGACCATGTCGGAGGTGCTGGTGCCGACGCACATGCCTTACACCATCCTACCGAGTCAGTTCAACGGGATCTCGGTCTACGCCTCGGCCACATCGATCATCAACGGGACGTTCCAGAGCAACTACGGTGCGGATCTCTACGGGGTGACCCCGTCAGCGTTCCCCACGCTCGCTGTAACTGACAACGTCCCGAGCCACGAATGGAGCTCGGGGGGTCAGGTCGGGAACGCCAGCAACGTCTTCCTCAACCTCGAGGTCCCTGCCGGGGCCCGGGTGTTCGTGTCTTGAATCCAAGTCTCGTTACCAAGAACTACGTGGGATTCGAATCCTACCTCACCCTCACTTCCGGCTGGGCCGATACGCCGCCTCCGTACGAGAGCTTCCTTTCGTCGGTAGGGGCGTCGGGAGTGTGTGAGGATGAGTCGACGCTTCCATGGGTCGAGGAGAAAATCAAGTCCCCGGGGTTTGTCCCGGGGACTGGAAAAGGTTGGTTCGGGAGCGGGTTTCGTCTCGGCCTAGATCGAGTAGACGCTGACCTCGCCTGCCTCCGACGCGAGGGCGATGTTGTTCGCCGGGTCCAGGACGAACGTGATGAACTCCTGGGCCACTCCGGTGTACGGCTGTAGCGAGACGAACTCGAACGGCCGCGCGCCTGCATAGCTGTTGGGGACCGACACCGTGGTCGTGAGACCGGGGGTACCGAATCCACCGTTGACAACCCCGCCGGCGATCGAACCGCTAGCGCCGAGAGAAGGCTGGGGCGCAACGCCGGCGCTCTCGCCCGGATAGGCGAGACCAATCCCGCAGGCCGCGGTGGGGGTATTCTGGCAGGTAACGCCCGAGGTCGCCGCGCGAGCCAGTCCGTCCGATGCGTAGCCGATCGCATCGGGGTGGCTGGCGACCTGAGAGATTACGCCCGGGTTCCCGTTCTCCGCGTACGTCGCGGTAATCCCGCAGTCCGAGAGCAGGTTGTTCGACCCGCAGCCGCTGAAGCCGAGCCCGCCGAAGGAGGTCGCGAACGCCGAGGAGCTGGTCGCCCCAAGGACTCGGGCCTCGAACGTCTGGGTGGTTCCGCTGGCGTCCGACCGCTCTACGGTCTGGACCGCGTCAGTCCCCGTGGCTCCGCCCGCGCAGATGGTGAATCCGCAGGAGCTCGCCGTGCCCGCTGGCGTGTAGTAGTCGTTGGTGTTGGGGGCACCGCAGGCCGTCCCAGTCTGAGCGGTGGTTCCCGTCGCAGCCACCGTCGAGACGGTCTGGGTGGTGACCGTGCAGCCAGCGACCGTCGCTCCATCTACCGCGGCCGGGATTTGGGACCAGGACAGCGCGGCGTGGGTGTTGAACGGCGCCTCAGCGAACGGAACGCCGCTAATGGCCACGGTGTTGTAGGTCGTGGGAATGAGGGTCGGGGCCGTGGAGGTGCCGTCGTAGATCAGGGCCAGCGTGTCGTAGCTGATGCTGACCAGACCGTGGACGTTCGCGACCGGCACGATCACGTCGACCGCGTCGTACGCGATCGTGGTGATCTGGATGGTGCTCAGGTCCGACGATGGACAGCCGTCGCTCCCGACCAGTCCCGCAGCCGTCTCGAGGGACGAGGCCGCGCCGATGTCAATGCTGCCCGAACAGACCGCGAGCATCCCGGCGCCCGTCCCGCCCTGGTTGTCGCTGATGATGACGTCCGAGTTGTTCTGCTGGAACTGCGTCACGGCCAGCGAGGAAAACGGATACACGGACGTGCTTCCGCCGATGGTCAGTGTGGGCCGGGCGCTTGGCTGGCCGATCCCGCCTGTGAGATTGCCCTGCCACACGACCAGCCAGAGGTACAGCGCGGCGGCCGCGGCGACCGCGATGAGGATCAGGATGAGCGTCGCCACGACGGGCGACACACCTTTCTTCTCCCCGCGGAGCCGCCGCAGGTACCTGCGGCGTCGTTCGATTCGTCTCGCTTTGTCTTCGCTCATCTCTTTTTTCTTTCCCCCTTTTTTGGTGGTTGCTTAGAGAGCTCTGGCCTCACCGAGCTCCCCGGCGGTCCGACGAGGGGTTCGGCATTGATATTGGACGGCGAAAGAGAACCCGTAGCAGGTCCGAGATTGCGAAGGGGTTCGGGGGATTCCGAGTTATACGAGCGACCCGGTCGACTACGTAAACTACGGATTTTCCGTGCGGGGGCGTTAACCTGCACCTCCCGTTTCGCGGGAGTGATGCACAGTAGGGAGACTGCGGCCGGGGAGGCGGCCTCCCTTCGGCAGTCGACTCCGACGTCCGGGCCCCGCGCGAAGCCCCGGGAAGCGAAGCCGAAGGACCTCGCGAGGCTCCTCCGGGAGTCCCGCGCCCTCGACGGCCGCCTCGTGAAGCGGTCGACCGTGCCCGAGAAGGTCCTCATCCAGGCGGAGCTCGGTTACATGCGCCACCAGCTCATGGAGGACCGGAAGACCATCGACATCACGTACCCGGTCAATCCTCCGTTCGCGTTCGTTCACGTTTACTTCCACGCCCCTTCCGCGGAGCTTCTCTACTACATCCTCGAACCGACGCTCAAGGGCGACGAGGTCGATCGGATCGGCAAGATCCGAGAGAAGATGGAGCTCGTGATGTCCCAGGAGGAGCTGCCGCCCATGGACGGGGGCTCCCTCGAGGAGTCGCCGGTTCTTCGGCAGTATCTCCACAGCCGCTTCCTCTCAGTGATCGATCTCTACGACATTCCGGTCCTCCAGCGACGGCAGTCGGTGCTCTTCTACTACCTCCACCGCGAGTTCGTTGGGCTCGGCCGCACGGACGCGATCCTACGCGACCCATTCCTCGAGGACATCAGCTGCCTCGGGCCCGGGGTTCCGCTCTACGTCTTCCATCGGGTCTTCGGTTCGATGCGCACGAACGTGCAGTACGATGGCGAGATTGAGCTGAACAAGTACATCTTCCGGCTCGCGCAAATCGCGGGCAAGCACATCTCGATCTACCAGCCGATCCTCGATGCGACGCTGCAGGACGGGAGCCGGATCAACCTCACGCTCGGCACGGAGGTCACGAGGAAGGGGTCGACGTTCAGCGTCCGGAAGTTCTCCCACGACCCGGTCTCTCCGATCGACCTATTGCGCTTCGGGTCCGTCTCGGCGTACGAGCTCGCCTACTTCTGGACGCTCGTCGAGGCCCACCGCTCCATTCTCATCTCGGGAGGCACGGCCGCGGGCAAGACGACCTTCCTCAATGCGATCTCGATGTTCATCCGCCCGGAGGACAAGATCGTCTCCATCGAGGACACCCCCGAGATCCAGATCGATCATCAGAACTGGATCCAGTCCGTCGCCCGGACCGGTTACGGAACGGCGGTGAGCGGCATCGCCTCCGGGATCTCGACCGTCTCGGGCATCTCCGCTCGCGGGGGCAAGACCGCAGGGACGGTCACGCTCTTCGATCTGCTCGTCGCCGCGCTCCGGCAGCGCCCGGAGTACGTGATCGTCGGGGAAGTGCGCGGCGTCGAGGCGTTCACCCTCTTTCAGGCGATCTCGGTCGGGCATGCCTCCATGTCCACGATCCACGCGGGCTCGATCGCCGAGCTCCTGCATCGCGTAGAGAACGAGCCGATGAACATCCCGCGGGTACTGTTCCAGGCCCTCGACGCGGTCGCGTTCCCCGCCCAGGTCGTACGCGACGATCTCCGGGTTCGCCGCGTCATGGGAGTCACCGAGATTCTGGAGGTCGACCCCACGACCAACGAGCTGCTCACGAACGAGGCGTTTCGCTGGGAACCGTCGAACGACACCTTCACCTATCTCGGCCGGAGCTTCGTTCTCGAGCACATCTCGCAGCAGACGGGCCGCTCGCTCGATGAACTCGAGCAGGAGCTTCGGGCCAAGGAGCGGTACCTCCAGCTGATGGATCGTCTGAACATGACCTACTTCCGCGACGTGGCCCGGGCCATCGCCGCGTACTACGTGGACCGCAAGCAGGCGCTCGCCGCCCTCGAGAAACAGGCGGGCACCTAACGGCGATGCCCTCGACCGCTGACACCGCCACTTCAGCGACCACGGTCGCCACGCCCGCGAAGCCAGCCTCGAAGGACTTCGTCGGCTCCTACCAAGCCTTCTGTTACCGTCTCTTCGGCGAGCGGTTCGATCGCGGAGAGGGGGACCAGCTGCTCGCCGAGCGCCTGAAGCGGGCTGGGCTCACCGTGAGCCCGGGGATGCATTACGCGGTCATCCTACTTACGTCGATATTGACCGCGGTCGTCGTGAGCCTGTTCGCGTTCCTGATCTTCTACGAGGGACTCCACGATCCGACCTGGTATCTCTATGTACTGCTCATCGCGGGGGTGAGCGTCGCCACGGTCGTCGCCGCGTTTCGGTTTCTCCTTTCGAGTCGCATCGCGAACCGCAAGGACCAGCTCGAGCGCGAGCTCCCGTTCACTTTGAGCGAGCTTTCTGTCCTCGCGAGCACGGGGGCGTCCCCCATCCAGCTCGCCCGCCGGATGGCCCAACGGGACCATGATCCGGCGATGACCGGAGAGTTCCGCCGGATTGTCTACAAGACCGACGTCCAGGGGAAGGACCTGATCACGGCGCTCGCCGAGACCGCGAAGGAGACACCCTCGAACTCCGTGCGCGAATCGTTCTGGGACCTTGCCAACATGATCCATCAGGGCGGGGATATCGACGAGTACCTTCGGAGCAAGTCGGACGACGTCCTCAAGCTGAAGCGGCTCGTGCAGAAGGAGTTCATCGAGCGCCTCTCGACTTTCCTCGACATGTACGTGAGCCTCGTGCTCGTCGGAGTCCTCATGATCGCGGTGGGGGCGTTCCTCATCAACGCCCTCGGAAGCACGGTGTTCGGACTGGACGCGAACGAGCTCCTGCTCCTCCTGACCTTTGGTCTCGTGCCGCTGGCGGTTGGCATGACGATTATCATGATCTCGGTGGCCTACTCGAGGGCCGAATGAGCGCGGTTCTACGTGCGGGATTCGTCGCTCTGCTGAGCCTGACCGTCGCCCTGTTTCTCACCGGGGTGGCTCCGGGGGCCCTCGCTCATGCTCCCGCCCCCGAGTTCGGCCCGCTGGTCATCACCCCGACGGCCCCGTCCCCGAACAGCACGGTCACCACCTCCACCCCCACCATCTCGGCCTCGTTCTCGGACCCGGTCAGCACGGTAAACCCGGGCCTGACCTTCCTCTACGTGGACGGAACGAACGTCACCGCGTCGGACGCGGTGGTCATCACGTCCTCGTCGCTCACGTACTCCACGCCCTCGATCCTCGCGTTGAAGCCGGGCCCGGCGAACGCGACGATCTACGCGACCGATATGGCCGGCAACAAGGCCGAAGTCTCGTGGAACTTCACGGTCAACCCGAACGCGACGGTCGCCCCGAGCCCCTTCTCCGGGATCCAGCCGACGACGATCCTGCTCTACCTGGGGATCGTCGCGGCGGTCGCGGGGGCTGCGGTCGGGGGCTACGTCCTCTACCTGAAGCAAACGACGCGATTCACGTTCCGCCGCTACTTCGCGACGCACCCGGTGAAGCGGAAGTACTTCGACCTCTACATCCCGCTGGCCGCCGCCTTCATCTTTGTCGTCGTCGGGCTGGACTACGTCTACAACACGCCGGGACTCCCCTCGAACGCCATCGACTTCGTCTTCATCATCGCGATCTTCATCGCGCTCACCGCGTTCGGCATCGACTCGCGCCGGGAGATGCTACGGATCCGGGCCTACGAACGCGCGTTCAGCCAGTTCCTCTTCGAGGTCGCGGATGCGATGCGGGGCGGGATCGATCCCGCGAAGGCGATCGTCGAGCTCTCCAAGACCTACACGAACATTCTCGCAAAGCACCTCCGCATCGCCGCCGACGGGATCCGGATGGGCCGCCCGTTCGACGTCGTCCTGAAGGACATGGTGCTCCCGATGCAGAGCAAGCTGATCTCACGCTACGCGAGCCTCGTCTCGGACGCGACCTCGGTCGGCGGCGAGACGGCGACCGTCGTCTATCGGGCCGCGAAGGACATGGACGACTTCGTGAAGATCGAAGAGGAGCGCGAGAAGCAGCTCCTCCTCCCCGTCGCGGTGATCTACATCGCGTTCGGAGTGCTGATGGCGGTCCTGTTCGCGCTCCTCGCGATCGGTCCCGTGCTCGGGAGCCTCAACATCGGGCTCCTCAACGTTGGCGGGGCGTTGAACGGGAAGGGCGCCGCCACGACGAACGTCCCGACCCTCACCGCCAGCAACCTCAAGGAGCGGTTCTTCGAGCTCATGATCATCAACGCCCTAGGGACGGGCGCGATCATCGGGGCGTTCACCGAGGGCCGGGCCCGCTATGGGATCCTGCACTCGCTCGGGCTCGTCGCCGGGACCGCGATCGCGTTCCTGATACTCTTCCCTTGACCGGCCCGACTCACGAAAGACCGTCTGAGCGGATAGCTCAGCCCTGGAATGAGATCGGGGTACCTACCGCGAAGAGCCCCAGACTGTTGAATACCGTCAAGATCGCCGAATAGTCGTAAGTTGAGTCGACGAACGAGGTAACATTCGTCAGCTCGAATTGCGCCCCCGCGCCTGTCCAAGTGGTGTGGTTCGACTCGTTAGTCACGACCCAGTCCCAGGCCACAATCGTCGCGTTGCCCCCTTGCTGGAACGCGTGGGTTCCATCGAGGACCGGTATCTCCCCGATCACCCCGCTCGGGTTAACCGACTGTACAAACGTCAGATCCGCGATGGGGGTCGGGGGGACGTACACGAACTTGAAGTCGTTCCCGAGCTGAGTCTGGATCTCGATCTCGAGGTACGAGGTCGCCGAGGGGACGTCGGACGGGCTTAGGAAGGAGAAGAGATTGTCGGGTTTGCTGGTGGTGTTGTTAATGCCGAGATCCAGCCTCACGATGACCTGCTCCAGCGGAGGCAACACGAAGGACGAGCTGTTTTCCCCCGTTAGGATCCCGATCTCAGTAGTCTTCCCGCTGGATAGATTGGTCAGGTTGTAGCTCAACAGCGCGTTCCCGTCGACCAGAATGTCGATAATCTGCATCGAGTTAACGTCCGCGCTGACGAAGGTGAAGCTGAGGCTCCCAAACTCCGGTGACCCCAGGGACTGGGGGCTAGAGTGGACGGCGAGCATGTCCACCGCCTCGAGCGATCGGGTGTGGTTCGCATTCTCCTGCGCGAGGAGCGTCTTCTCGTAAGAAGCCACGAAGAACGAGAAGGCGGTGGCCGCCGCGACGACGATGACGACGAGCATCAGGGTTCCGACGATCTCGGAAAGGCCCCGGGCGTTCCACCGTCGGCGAGCGTGCATCCGGTGCATCGCTCTTTCACGGGCCGGTTGGGACATAGGGCTGTCCTACGGACTTCCCGTAAGCCTATGGGACTTCGGTAATCGAACGTACAGTGCCCAACGCATCGTTAAACGAACCGGAACCCTCTCACTGGCATGAGTCTACCCGTCGAGGTGCCGGGCCTCGACACGATCATCCCACGGATCTCCGAAGGGACGATCGTGATCGTGGAGAGCGGTGCGGACTCGGCGAAGAGCTTCTTCATTCGCCGGCTCGCCCTCACCGCCGCTCGCCTGGGACAGCCCGTCACGTTCGTCACGTCGCGCGACCAGGAAGAGGTCCGATCGCTGCTCTCGCGCGAGGCCGGCCCGGATTTCCAGGTCGACGGCTGGCTACACCTCCACGAACGAGATGCGGTGCAGCGTCTCGACGAGTTCGGCCGTGCGGGAGGCATCCTCGCCGTCGACTCGTTCTCGTTCCTCACGCTCGAGCTCACGGGGACCGAGCTGGCCGGACTGCTCCGCAGCCTCCGGGGGATCTGCCGGACCGACCAGACGCTGGTAATCCTGGCGACCGATCGGGGGATGCTGCCGTCCCAGTCCGAGGCGATCGTCCACCATCTCGCGGACGGATTGCTCCAGTTCCACGCGAAGGAGTCCGGCGAAGGGATCGTGCGCTTCATCCGGATTCCGAAATGGTCCGATGGGACGTTCGTTGACCGGAACGTTTATTATGAGTTTGATGGAAGGCGCCTCGCGATCGACCTGCGCAGCCGGGTCCTGTAGGACGGAGTGGTCGTGCCGACAGCGACGTACGAACGATACGGTCTCACCGGCAATCCGTTCCGGGAGCTCGCGGCCGAGAGTCTCAGCGACATCTCGATCTACCACGTCAACCAAGACGTCGACGAGACGCTCCGAACCATCCGGGACGAGGTCTTCGACAAGGAGAACCGGGTGGTCGCGGCGATCACGGGAGACCTCGGGGCCGGAAAGACCGAGCGGCTGTACGTCACGCTCGCGGAGGCTCGCGAACGGAAAGCGTTCACGGTCTACTTTGACGTCACCACCAAGACGCCTTGGGTGCTCCGCGGGCTCGCAGCCCAGTTTCAGAAGAGCGCGAAGTCCGCGGGCATGATCAAGTTCCTCGGCGGTCCCTCGTGGCTCCGACCCGTCGCCGCGCTCACTCGGACCAAGGACGAACGCTACGATCCTCGGGAGGCCGGCCGGGCCCTCGCCGCGGCGCTGAACGGTTCGGCTCCGTCCGCGCTTCTCCTGAACGACCTGCACAACCTGATCGAGACCCGAGAGATCGATACGTTCGCGCGGGTGCTCCAGGAGATCAGCGACGCCATCAAGCCGGGGGTCCTCGTGATGTTCACCTGCTACGCGAGCTACCTCGCGTGGCTCACGGTGAACCACCCCGCGTTGATCTCGCGCGTGAACCGGACGATCGTGCTGAAGAGCCTCTCGGACGATGAGGCCGCGCTCCTCCTCGCGAAGAAGCTCCTCGTGAAGCGCCTCGTCGAGGACCTCGACCCGATCTACCCGTTCGATCGGGAGGCGGTCCACGCGCTGAACGTCGCAGCGCACGGGAATCCGCGTCGCCTCCTCGAGCT
>JASHPK010000030.1 GCA_030038095.1 Thermoplasmata archaeon
CGGGCGGCTCGAACGGCCCCGCGGAAGGCGGGGGAGCCGGCAAGGGCGGCGGCGGTGCCGCCAGCGGAAGACCGGGGGCAACCGCGGGAGCCGGGGGCGCGGGTCACTCGGGCGGAAACGGTGCCGCGGGCCTTGGCGGCGGGCTGTACGCAGCCAGTCAGACGAGCATCAGCAACGACACCTTCCTCTTCGACAACGCCAGCGGCGGATCCGGCGGGCCCGGCGGTCCGGGAGGGCCGGCGGGGACCGGGGGCCCGGGCGGAGTGGGAGGTGTCGGAGGAGCGGGAGGCTCGGGCGGCAACGGCACGATGGGAGGTGCGGGGGGCGTCGCCGGCAACGGCACCTCGGGCGCTTCGGCCGGAAGTGGTTCGCTCGGCGCGTCCGGCGGCCCGGGTGGCTCCGGGGGCACCGGGGGCAATGGCAAGGGCGGTGGCGTCTACATCAGCGCGGCGCTCTCGCTCGTTCGCGACACGTTCACCAACGACTCCGCGTTCGGTGGCTCGGGCGCTCCCGGCGGAGCGGGTGGGACCGGCGGCTCCGGCGGGGCCGGTCGCTCCGGGGGCGCCGGGGGCTCGGGCGGTACCGGAGGATCGGGTACGCCGGTCGGCGCCGGCGGATCCGGTGGAAACGGCGGCGCGGGCAGCAACGGGGGCAAGGGGGGAACCGGAGGCGCTTCCGGCTCGGGCGGCAACGGAGGGGGCGCGTACGGGGGTGCGATCTACAACACCACGTCTCCGAGCGTCGAATCCAAGGTCACGTTCACTTCGGACAACGTCACCGCCGGCTCCGGCGGCGTCGACGACTGCTCGATCGGCCTTGCGTGCCCGGGCTCCGGCGGGGCCGGGGGCGCGGCGGGGAAGGGCGGGGCCGGCGGATCGGGGGGTCTTTCGGGTTCTGGCGGGAGCCGGTCGGCGAACGGCACCGCCGGAGCCTCCGGCAAGTCTGGGGCGAAAGGCGCCAAGGGATCCCAGGGTGCGAGCGGCGTACCCGGGGTCGCGAAGTACCCCGACGAGAACTGAGGGATCGGCCCCCATCGGCGCCCTCGGAAGAACTAGCCTCGCAGGACCGTGGAGAGCTAAGCTAACCTGCCCGTTCGTGTCTGGGGCTCCCGGGAATGGCGACGTCGAGCGCCTCCGAACGCCCGTCTGCCGCGACGCTAGTCCCCGAGCCGGCCCCGGGGGCCGGGAGTCCGCCGGCGTCCGTCCCTTCCGGAGCCGCCGACGACGCTGCGGCTCGCCTTCGAAGGCGGGCCCGGATCCTCGACACCATCGAGCGCGTCTCGCTGGTTCTCATCGGACTCACCTCCGTCGTCCTCGCGGTGATCGTCCTCTCCCACCCGGCCGTGTCCGCGACCACCCTGCTTGCGTTGCTGGCCGCCGCGATCGCCCTCAACTCGGTCCGGACGATCCTCGCCGGCGGCCGTCTCTTCCGACCGACCGGGGGCGCGTGGTCCCCGCCCCGGTTCGGGTGGAAGGCGATGCGGCAGCTCGGAATCCTCGGGATCGGCGTCGTCGCCATCGCGATCTGTCTGATCGCGGCGATCGACCCGTCGCTCGCGCTCGCGGCCGTCGTGTTCCTCCTCGCGGCCGCGCTCGTGGCCCAGGGGCTCGGACGGATCGCCGAGGGGTTCGTCTCGGGGCACGCCGACTGGTTGCGGACCTCGGGGATCGCCACCGGGGGGCTGATCGTGCTCCTCGTGGTCGCCTCGGTCGCCTTCGAGGGGTTCGCCCTCTTCGGCTTCGCGATCCTCGTCGGGGTCGTGATCCTGATCAGCGGCGTCGAGACGATCGTCTTCGGATTGCGCCCGACGGACCCGCGCCAGTTCGTGATCCTGAAGCTCGTCCTCTTCGCCGCGTTCTACGGCCTCGTCATGATCAACTGGATCGATCTGTTCGGCAAGTCGGTCCCGGGCTACGGGGTCTGGCTCGTGATGAGCTACATGGCTCCGTTCGGAGTGATCCTCGTGTTCCAGGGGTGGGAGGCGTGGCCCCTCGCGACGAGCCTCGGACTGCTCGTCTCCCTCATGAACGACGTGGGATACTTCTTCGTGGGGAACCTGCTCTTCGGCTTCCACGAGAACCTCGGACCGTGGATCGAGGGCCAGCTCGGCTTCGAGGGTACCAAGCTCGTGACGATCTTCGAGGCCGGCGCGTTCAACATCGACGTCGACTCGTGGATGATGGGACTGTCGATCTACCTTCGGGCGGCCGTCGTCGGGGTGATCCTGTACTACTGGTGGCGAAACCCGGGTCGCCTCGTGGCGCGGTCCGCGGAAGGGTCCCCCTCAGCCGCGCCCTGACTTCGGCACCGATCGGCGGCCCGGAGCGCACGCCCCGCCCGCCGGTCGCCCGCGTGCATCGAGATGGGACCGGGTCTAGAGTCCGGAAGGCTCGGGAGGCAGTGCGCCGCGGGTCCAAGGGACTGTGACCCGGCCGCAGCGCTGGCATAGCGGTCCCGGCCGCTCTCCCGTCCAGCCGCACGCCGGACAGAGTCGGGAGGTCGACCGCGGAGCAGGCCGCGGTCCCGGACGGAGGACGGCGCTGTTCGCGGCGGCCCAGCGGACCTTACGCACGGACCACCGCACGATCGCGAGCTGGAGCACTACCCCGGCGACGAAGAGCGGGGTCCCGATCGCGATCCACGTCAGTCCTCTGCCGAGGGCGCCCAGGACCACCAGAGCTCCCCCCACCAGAACGAGGGCATGGTAGAGTACGAGGCTCCAGAAGGTGGCTCCCGGGATGGGAGCGGGGCGTGGCGGGATCCGCTCACGGACCGCTTCGACCATCGGTCGGCCCCAAGGCACGAACCCCCAGGTCAACGGCAAGCTTCAACCGAGCGCCCGCGGGGTCGGGCCTGGTCGTCGCTCTACGGGGGCCCCTCGCGCGCGCCTCGGGGAGTACCCTTCGACAATCGGGGAAATCTCCTCGTACCGCGTTCGGCGATTGTCGCGATCTGCGCGCCGGATTGGACAAACCTACATGAACGATGCCGGGCCCGACGTACCCCAGGCAGGTGCCAGGAGCGGAAAACATGGCCGAAATGTGCGCCGACTGTGGTGCCTCGTTCGGCTCGCCAGCCGAACTGGTCAGCCACGTGAAGAAGGCCCACGCGGGGGGCGACGGCGCGGCGAGCCTCGCCATGAACCCTGAGGCGAGCAAGCCCGGGCTCAAGTGCGCGCGGTGTGGCGAGGTGTTCCGGACCCCGGAGGCGCTCGCGGCCCACGGCGCACGACCGCATTCGACCGCCACGGGTCGTCCGGCGACCCCCCCGAAGCACCCGAGCCGGCCGGTCTCGCGCGGATGGCCGATGTCCTGAGCGCCCGGCCGGGGCGCGGGGCGACCTCTTCTTCAATACCCGAAGTCTCCCTGGGTCCGCTCGGGTCGGGTGCACCGGGAGAGGGACCGATCGTCCGATCGGGCCCGTTCCCTTGGGCCCCGCGGGAGGCGATGGCGAAGGTCCGGGCGCGCGCCGAGAGCGAACGTCGCGACCCGATCCAGGTGTGCTTCAACAGCCAGACCCCGCTCGTACAGTTCCTTGCGCCGAGCGACGGCCTGTCGGGTCCCGATTGGGGGTCGTCGATCGATCTCGCCCAGCTCCGCGAGGGCGTCGACTACCGCTTCTCGCCTGGCGGTGTGACCCGGATGGTGTATCCGCTCATCCGGACCCTCGTCGCCGAGGAGGCGCTCGCGGACGCCCACTGGGTCTCGCTCAATCCGGCCGCGCCGAAGACGGTCCGCATCCCGGGCCTCACGCTCCACAACGTCGCGCTGCCGGCCGACCGGATGGGAGGCTACGGGAAGGCGAAGGAGGCGATCTGGTCGACGGTCCACGGTCTGGAGATGGCCGACGATGCGTCCGACCTGTTCTGGACCGAGGAGTTCGCGGAGTACGCCTTCTACAACCGCATCTCCTCCGAACGCATCCGGGCGCTCGACGCCGACGAGGACTTCGACCTGTTCTACATCCATGACTTCCAGCAGCTCCCGGTCGGGGAGATGATCGGGTCGCTGAAGCCGAAGATCTTCCGCTGGCACATCCCGTTCGAGGCGCACCGGATCCCCGAGAACTGGCGCGCGACCCTCGTGAGGTACCTCGACGCCTACGATCTCGTGGTGGTCAGCTGCGAGGCGTACGGACGGGGTCTCCGTGACCTCGGGTATCGCGGCGAGATCCGGCGGCTGTACCCGTACGTGGATCCGGACGAGTACTCGCGGCCTCCCGCTCTCGAGGTGGGACAGGTGTGCCGCGAGCTCGGCATCCGGTCGGACGACCAGGTCGTCCTCGTCGTCGCGCGCATGGACCCCGCGAAGGGCCACGACCGCGCGATTCGGGCGCTCGCCGAGCTCCGGCCGAGCCACCCCCGACTCCGTCTCGTGCTGGTCGGCAACGGGAGCTTCTCGAGCGCGCGCGGTGGCGTCGGGCTCCCGAAGTCGGCCTTATGGCGGAGCCACCTCGAGGCGGAGGCGAAGCGGCTCGGCGTCGCGGAGCGGGTGATCTTCACCGGGCACGTCTCCCAGCACATCCTCGACTGCCTCTACGAGCGCTGCCAGTTCACGATCCTCCCCTCGATCAACGAGGGGTTCGGCCTCGTGGTCGTCGAGAGCTGGCTCCACGAACGCCCGGCGATCGTGACGGACCGAGCCGGCGTCGCCGAGCTCATCCGCGACGGCACGAACGGCTTGCTGTTCGATCCGGACGACCCGGACGCTCTGAAGTCGCAGATGCGGCGTCTGCTCGCCAGCCGTCGGAGTTCCGCCCACGCGATGGCGCGGCGCGCGGCCGAGACCGCGGGTCAGTGCGTGATCGGCACCGCCGCCCGGGCCGAACGGGACTTGATCTCGGAAGCGGTGGAGGGGTAGGATGCTGACCCTCCCCGCGTGGTCGCTCCCGTACATCTTCGCGGCGGTCATCGTCGCCTTCACCGCGCTCATCGCGTGGATCGTCGGGCTCGTCGTCCGCGGGGCGATGGGGCAGAGCGCTCCCCAGGTGGCCCAAGGAGCGCGGCGGCTCGCGACCGTCGCCGTGTGGGTGGTCGGGGTCCTCCTCGCCGTCCAGGAGATCGGGATCAGCGTCGACGTGCTCCTGGTCGTCCTCGCGCTCGTGGGGGTCGCGGCGATCCTCGCGTGTCGCCAGTCGCTCGAGAACTTCGGGGCGAAGTACTTCTCGGAGGTCTACACGCCGTTCAAGGTCGGGGACTCGATCGAGGTCGGGCCGTTCGCCGGGAAGGTCATCGAGATCAACGCGATCAGCACGGTCCTCCTCTCGAGCGACGATCGGCTGCTCGCGGTGCCGAACTCGATGATCCTGCGCGAGGGGCTCGTCAACGTCTCGCCGCAGGCGTGGAAGGAGCTCACGATCCCGATCTCGGTCCCGGGGAACCGCGACATCGCCCCGCTCGAAAACGAGGTGATGAAGAGCCTCGGGAAGCTGCGGCCCCGTCTCGACAAGCGCTTTCCCCCGGTACTCACGACGAGGGCGCGCACGCCTCAGTCGACCGATCTCATCCTCACCGTGATGATCCGCCGGCCCGAGGACCGGGACCCGCTCCTCGCCGAAGTGAACAAGCGCGTGCATGCCGCGATCGAGCGAACCCGCATGAGCGTCGTCCCGGCACCCTCGCCCGCTCCCGAGGCCGCCCCTCCGTCCTAGCGGGGCGGGCGGTGGGGGGCCGTCCGTCCGGCTAGCGGTCCGATCCGACCAGCCCGAGGGCGAGGGCCGCACGGAGGACGCCGATGTGCGTGAACGCCTGGGGATAGTTCCCGAGGGGGCGGTGCGTCGAGGGATCGATCTCCTCCGAGAACAGCAGCAAGGGCCCCGCCGCGTCGAGGAGCGAGCGCCAACGGACGAGCGCCTCGTCGGTCTGCCCGCACTTCGCCAGCGCCTCGATCAGCCAGAAGGAGCAGAGGAGGAACGCTCCCTCGGGTCCCTCGAGGCCATCGTCGCCATTGTACCGGCGCACGAACGCGCCGGTCCCGAGGTCCCGTTCGATCAAGGCGATCGTCCGGAGCACCCGGGGGTCCGTGGGGGAGAGGAACCCGGTGAGGGGGATCCGGAGCGCGCTCGCATCGAGCACGGGGCGGTCGAACGCCTGCACGAAGGCCCCCCGCCGCTCATCGTACCCTCGCGCCAGGATCGACGCGCGGATCTCGTCGGCCGCGCGGCGCCACCGGTCGATCGGCTCCGTCTTGCCGAACGACTCGGCGAGCTGGACGGCGCGGTCGAGAGCGACCCAGCACATCATCTTCGAGTGCACGTAGTGGGCCGGTGGACCCCGCACCTCCCAGATCCCGCTGTCGGGGGACCGCCAGAGCTCGACCGTCCGCTGCGCGAGCCGCTCGATGGCGTTCCAGCGGGACCGGACGAACGCCGGGTCGGCCCTCTCGAGGAGCAGGGCGGAGTCGAGGATCTCTCCGTAGACATCGAGCTGGCGCTGGCTTGCCGCGGCGTTCCCGACCCGGACCGGTCGAGACCCTTCGTATCCCTCGAGGTGCGAGAGGTCCTCTTCGGGCGGTGGCCTCGCGCCGTCGACCGCGTAGACGCTGCCGACCTCCTCCGTCGGACCGAGCGCTTCCACGCGGTCCAGTGCCCAGCCGACGTACGACCGCGCCTCCTGCACGTGACCGAGGAGCAGGAAGACCTGGGCCGTGAAGGCGGCGTCCCGGATCCAGACATACCGGTAGTCCCAGTTGCGGGCGCCGCCGGTCCACTCGGGGAGGGACGTCGTGGGGGCGGCGACGAAGACTCCGGAGTTGGAGTACGAGAGGAGTTTGAGGAGGAGTTCGGAGCGCTCCACCCAGGGGTGCCAACGGGCCGCGATCCGGCGGAAGGGGGTCTCTTCCGTGGCCACCCAACCTCGCCAGTAGGCGTCGGTGACCGCGAGGAGGCTCGCCGCCGACGGGTCCGTGCCCGGAGGATCTCCCCAGCGGATCTGGGTGAAGAAGGCGGTCCCCGGTTCGACGGTCCCGCGGGCGACGACGGAGGCCCCCATTCGCTCCCATGGCCACGGGGCGACCATCGAGAGTCGATCGGCGCCGGCCCGGGCGATTCCGACCTCGCCGGCGAGCTGCCAGTCCGGGGTCGTACGACCGTAATCGAACCTCGGATCGGCCGTCAGCTCCACCTCGATGGGCCCGCCCCGCGCGACCAAGCGTCGAACGATCCGCGGTTCTCCGTCGGAGGTCGCCGCGAAAGGACCGAGGGGCATGAAGTCCGTCACCCCGAGCACGAGGCCGCGACGTAGCTCGAACAGCGTGGTCAGTACGTTCGTCCCGGCGACGTACTGCTGATGGGAGGTATACGGGCTCTTCGGGCGCACCCGATGGTAGCCGCCCTGGGACCGGTCCAGAAGACGACCGAACACGCTGGGGCTGTCGAACCGCGGGAAGCAGGCCCAGTCGATCGAGCCGTGACGCGAGACGAGCGCGGCAGTGCGCTGGTTACCGATGACGCCGTAGTCGTAGATGGGCGCCCACTCCGGTAGGCCGGAGGGGGCCGCCGCCCGGACGGCCGTCGGGGCGGCGGCGTCGACGTCGGATGCCGGTGGCGAGTCCGTCGTGCCCACGGGAGATCACGCTCCGGACCGTACTCGGAGCACCCTCGGGGCTGGCGAGACCCGTTCCGGAGGTCCCCGGCGGAGGCCCATCGGGCGAGCCGGATCGGGCCCCAAGGCGATTACGGTGAGGAGGTGGACGGACGTCATCATCGGTCCAGACACGGTGGAAAAGCGTTCTACCGCCCTTATTCATTTGCCCCGGGGCTTGGGGAGGAATCGGGACGATGCGAGCCCTTTCGGGGACCCTCCGGCGCCAAAATCGAGGGGAGTCGGGCGGCCGACCCCCCCTCGGCGCGTTCGCGAGCGATCTCGACCGAACGCTGCTCGCTCCCGGGCGAGGCCTGCCGCGGAGCGCGTACGAGGCCCTCGAGGCCGCGAAGCGCCTGGGCCTCTACGTCGTCGTCGTCTCCGGGCGCGAGCACTCGGTCCTCCGAAAGCTGGTCGCGGAGCTTCCCGCGATCGATGCCCTCGTGGGCGAGAACGGCGCCGTGGTCGAATCGCCTCGGGGCTCGGTGCCCGTCCCGTTCGGACGGACGGCGGCGGCCCGAGCACGGCGTCGGCTGGTCGGGGCGGACGTCGACGGGATCGAAACGGGCGAGGTCGTCATCTCGGCGGGGATCGAGCGACGCCGGGAGCTGGAGAAGGCGTTGCGAGGCGTCCGGGTCGACCTGGTTGAGAACGTGAACCGCGTGATGGTCCTGCCTCGGGGAATCTCGAAGCGCTCCGGGCTCGAACAGGCGCTCCGTCGGCTCGGCGCAGCCCACGTCCCGTTTGCCGCGGTCGGCGATGCCTCGAACGACCTGCCGCTGCTACGTGCCGCGAGGCTCTCGGCGGCGGTCGCCAACGCGGAGCCGATGGTCCGTTCGAGCGTCCATTACGTGTGCCGTCGCCGCTACTCCGAGGGCGTACGGGAATTCGTGGCCGGCCCGGTCCGGGACCTCCTGCTCGGTCGCGCGAAGCCGGCGTCCGCTCCGACCAGATCACGGCGATAAAGACGCCCGGCGGGAACGACCTGCCGCCCCACAGCTCACCGGGGACGGCGGCAGGCTCCTCATCGATTCGGGCCGCCTCCGCGGACGCCGCGCGCGTCCGTGATTCGTTCGCCAACGGGCGACTCACGCCGGCGGCGCCCGGAGGGCCTCGACCTCGAAGTCGCGGCCCTCCCAGCGGTCCTCCCCGGTCCAGTAGAAGGTGAAGGTCCACCGTTCGCCCTCATGCGCGAGCGGCTCGAGGTCCACGAAGTGGAGTCCCAATCCGGAGGCCGTGGAGTCCTCGTCCCGGGCCGAGCGCCAGCCGTCACGGCTGGCATGGAGGCGGAACGGGCGGTTCGCGACGATGCGCAGGGTCTCCTGGAGTCGGACGGTACGGGGGCGACGGTTGAACTTCCAGATCTCGAACGCCGGCCTCGGCCCCCGCGCGAGCGCGTACCGCTCGCGGGCGGCCGGGACGGTGTCGTACACCTGACCGTCCTTCACCGAGCGCAGGAGGGTCAGGTATTCGGCGTGGGCCCAGACGAGCGGGACCGCCGACTCGGTCGGCCGCCCGAGCTCGAGGTGGAGCGCCGGCCGATCCGGACCGTCCCAGACCTGCTCCGGGAGGAGGCCGGTCGGGGTGGCGAACCGCTCGAGGGCTTCGAGGTACGGACCGACGTCGTGGTCGGCGGCGAGCTCGTAGTGCGCCCGCTCTCCGGTGAGCAGAGGCCAGGCACGTCCCACCCCCCAGTGGATGTACGGGCCCCCGTCGTCCCGGGTCCCGTACCCGTCGTGGGTATACCGTCGCCAGACCGGGCCGAGCGGGGTCTCGACCCGCAATACGTGGTCGACCACCCGGAGCGAGTCGACGATGAGCGGGTCTTCGGGCCGACGGATTCCGTACCGTACGAGGTCGAGAAAGCCGGCGTCGACGATCTCGCTAGCCGGGAACTCGCTCGGACGCTCGGGGTCGAGATTCGGAAGGCGGATGCGTCCGAAATCGGGCCCCTCCTCCGGTTCCGGGTTGCTCGGCGCCTCGGGCCGGATGCGCACGTAGTGGCGGGAGACCCCGGGGACGAGTTCGCTGTCCCGGGCGACGGTCCACCGATCCACGTGGGACTCGAGGAAGTCGGCGTGCGTCTGGATGAACTCGGCGGACGCGAGGTCGCCGCGTTCTCGCGCGAACTCGGCCGCCGCGGTGAGCCCGGCGATCGAGGTCGCCACGGTCGAGGGCGAGTATCCGCTCACCTCCTCCCAGCGGTCCTGCTGGGTCGTGGGACCCTGCTCCATGAGGAACCTCGCGGCCGCGCGGACCATCGGGTACGGGTCGAACTCGCGCAGCGCCTTCGCCTCGGCGAGGCGCCGGGCGAGGAGGATCGGGAGAGCGACCTCGTCGAGCTGGATCCCCTGCCAGTACGGGGTCCCGTCGACCCAGAAGTTCTGGGGGAAGCCGCCGTCGGCCCGCTGTCGGGTCGC
>JASHPK010000031.1 GCA_030038095.1 Thermoplasmata archaeon
TCTCGGCGCACCCGACGCCGTCCCGGATGTACCTGAATTTCCCGAAGTCCGGTTCCTCCCGGGTCCGCTCTCGGACCCGCCAGACCTAAGGCGGGCCGCGACGAGCGATCGCCTTCACCCGTCCGTTCCACCGGAGGGACGGGGCTCGCCCGGTCGGGTCAGATAGAACGCGGGCCGACCGGGACGGGCGCGGTCCCGCCGTCCCATCGGGTCCACCGGGCCCCCTTCGCTCTCGCGGTGCACGGAGACCGACCGGAACCCGAATCGTCGGGCCAGGTACCCCTCCGCGGTCCGCAGGCTGGACAGCTCGTCGACCGGCCGCGGCTCCCCACGCGGTTCGGAGCGGAGCAGCGGCCCGACCCGCTGGACGTACTTCGGGATCTCGCCCCGGTGCGCGGAGAGCTCGGGATGCGCTCCGGCCCGTTCCATCAGGTCGCGAAGGTTGGGGGGCTCCCCGCGATCGAGAGCCTCGCGCATCCAGCGCTCGAGCGTCGCCTTCCACGGTTCGGCGACGAAGAAGATCGCGGCGTCGGGCACGGGTTCCCCTCGGTCGATCACGGGGCGCAGCACGGCCCGCAGATCCTCCTCGACCTGGGCGAGGTAGAGCTCCCGAGCCTCGGCGTCGGCCGATCGGGGGAACGCGTCCGGCTCGGGGATGGCGGAGAGGGCCACGAGGCTGGGGATCCGGCCCTCGCCGAGCTCTTCCGCGACGTGCGGGGTGATCGGCGAGAGGAGCGGGATCCAGGCCCGGCCGACCTGGTCCGTGGTCCGCCCGGGCGATCCTCCGCGGGTGTAGTAGCGCCGAAGGAGCGTGGGGATCTCCGAGTAGACGATCTCCGCGACGGTGCGGAGGTCGGTCGCGTCGAACGCCGCCCGCGCGGCCTCGATCCGCCGGCGCATCTCCGAGAGGAGCCAGGCGTCGAGCTCGGCCGGCCCGTCCGCGTCGCCTCGCGTTTCGCGCACGAGCCGCTCCACGTCCTCGAGCCGGCCCGCGGCCTGCTCGACCGCGGCCTCGTCCCACTCGACGTCGAGCGCGGGAGACGCGGCCGCCACGTAGTACAGCCGGAGCGGGTCGGGTCCCCAGCGGCGGAACGCCTCATCGATGGAGGGGATCCGCCCCTCCGCGACCCCCTTCTTCGAGAGCTTCTCTCCGCTGGTCCCGGTGATCCACCCGTTCACGTAGATCCCGCGCGGCTGCAGCTCGGCCGGGAGGAGCTTCGCGTGGGTGTAGAGGAAGACGGGGAAGTGGACCCGCTTGTGCTCCTTCCCCCCCATGTTGTAGTCGATCGGATACCAGTAGAGGAATTCCGCGCGAATCTCCTCGAGCAATCCTCGCGGGACGGACGGCTCGCCATCCCCCTGGCCCCGGAACACGTACTCGAAGAACGCGTCGGTGAGGCTCGTGGTTTTCAGGCGTCCGTCCGCGACGAACGGCCGGACGATGAAGTAGGCCATGTACAGGGTCGAGTCCGCGATCGGCTCGATCGTCCAGCTCGGGTCGGTCGGGAAAGCGGTCCCGAGCCAGGGGCCGCGCCGCGTGCACGGCCGGTCCTGGAACCAATTGAGGATCCCGGGGAGCTCGCGCGCGTACTCCGGTGGCCACGTCGTCAGGCGCTCGATCCGCTCGAGCGTCTCGCGCTTCCACGCGGGATCGCTGTAGTGGAGGAACCACTGGTCGGGAACCCGGCGGATCACCACCTCGTGGCCGTTGCGGCAGATGACCGGCTTCGAGAACTCCTGGAGCTCGAAGCTCCCGCCGCGCGCGGCGAGGTCGGAGGCGACCCGGTCGCGCGCCTCGCGCACGGGGACGCCCGCGAGCGCCGGGATCGTCATCCGGCCCCGGACGTACTCGAGGCGGTAGAGGCGCTCGGTCGCGGCCTCGAGGGCGTCCCGGTCGGCGAGGGACCGGGCCCCGGTCGCCGCGAGGGCCCGCTCGGCGGGGGTCCCCGTCCCGGCGAGAAGCGCCTCCTCCGAGGCGGTGAGCGCCGGGACGGCGGGGATCTCGAGGAGGACCGGCGGAGCTTCGAGCCGGGCGTGCTCCGACTCGGGGAGCTCACGGATCGCCGCGGCATCCGCGGGCGCGTGGGCCGGCACCGACATCACGACCCCGGTTCCGACCGAGGGGTCCACCAACCGGCTCGAAAGCACCGGGACGCTGGATCCCCGCAGCGGCACCGAAACCTTGCGGCCGAGGATCTCGCGGACCGGGACCGGGTGTCCGACCCGCCCCCCGTGCTGTTCGACGAGCCGCTCCGCGCCGGAACGGGAGGCGAGGTACGTCTCCGATCCGTGATGCCAGACCGAGAGCTCCCCCTCCGGGGGGACCCAGAGGTTCGTGACGCCGTAGACGGTCTCGGGCCGGAGCGTCGCCGCGAGCAGGATTCGGCCGTCGTCGAGGCGGAACGGGATGGTCACGAAGCGCACCGTCTCCGCGTCGCCCCCGCTCGAAAGATCGGTCTCCGACGCGTCGACGGCAACCGGACCGCAGACCGGGCAGACCGGAGAGAAGTAGCTCGCCCGCACGAGGGCCCCGGCTCGCTCGAGCGCATGGAACTGCCAGCGGATGAACGCCCGATAGTCGTCGTCCACGGTCGTGACGAACGTCCGATCGTCCACGAGCGCCCCCAGCCGGTGCACGACCCTGAGATAGTCCCGGGCGAGGAATCGCGCGGCCGCTTCGGGGGACTCGAGCGCCGTCCAGTCGGTCTCGGGCACCCCGAGGTCCCGGAGTCCCCCGACGATCCCCGGGTCGCGCTCGTGGAGGCGACGCGACCAGGTGACGGCCGGTAGCCCCGACGCGTGGGCTCCGAACGGGAAGAGGACCTGTTCCCCCCGCATCCGATGGTACCGGTGGAGGGCATCCGCGTAGGCGATGCCGCGCAGGTGACCCAAGTGAAAGAAGCCACTCGTGCCGGGGTAGGCGACCAACGCGTAGAACTTGCGGCGGTCCGAGCGACGCTCGGCCTTTTCGAGGCCGGCCCGTCGCCAGGCGTCCTGCCAGTGCGGGGCCCGCGCGGGGTCCATGGGGCGGCCCGAGGCGGCTGACGGTATTTGAGCCATGCTCGCACGGGGCGCCCCGGGCCCGAAGCCCCTTTAGGGCGGCCGCCGGATGGATGTCGCCGTGCGGATCATCGAGGTCTTCCACTCCGTGCAGGGCGAGGGTCCCCTCACGGGCGTGCGCACGACCTTCGTGCGAACGGCGCGATGCAACCTGCGGTGCTCCTGGTGTGACACGACGTACTCTTTCGGGCCTGGCCGGGAGCGGTCGATCGACTCGATCCTCCGCTCGATCGCGCGGAATCGCACGCGCCACGTCTGCCTCACCGGGGGCGAGCCGCTCCTGCAGGCTGAGTCGCTCGAGCTCGTGCGCCGTCTTTCCGACCGGGGGATCACGACGGTGATCGAGACCGGCGGTTCGCTCGACGTGGCGCCGTACGTCGGGATTCCCAAGGTTCGCCTGAGCGTGGACGTGAAGTGTCCGTCCTCCCGAATGCAAGCCCACAATCGCTGGTCGAACCTCCCGCGGCTCGGCCCCGACGACGTGATCAAGTTCGTGATCCAGGACCGACGGGACTACGCGTACGCGAAGCGGACCCTAAGGAAGTATCACGGACCCGCCACCGTCGTCCTCCAGCCGGTGTGGGGAACCGACGCCGGGCGTCTCGCCGATTGGGTGCTCGCCGACCGGCTCGACGTGCGCGTGATGCTCCAGGAGCACAAGGTCCTCTGGGGCGACGTTCCCGGTCGATAGCCGCGGCCCGGTCGGCTCGGGCGTCGGGCATAGCCTAAAGAGGTCGGTACCCCCGTGCGACCCTCCGAACCATGGGGGTCTCGGCGCCGTCGGACCGCCGGATGTCATTGACCTACGAGTCGCCGTTCGGTAAGGCGAAAGGGATGGTCTTCCCGCGGGTCGTGATCGTGGGTCACGGGGTCCTGAACGAACTCGCGGACACCTGCCGCCAGTTCGACTTCCCGAACCGGGGCGCCGTGATCACCGGCCCGCGCACGGCGGAGCTCGCGGGGTACCGCGCAGCGACGATCCTGCATTCGAACGGCTTCGAGATCTCGACGATCATCGCGAAGGAGGCGACCGAGGCGGAGGTCGACCGGGTCGCGAACGAGACCCGCAGCGCGGGGGCCCGCTTCCTCATCGGGGTCGGTGGCGGCAGCAAGATCGACATCACGAAGGTCGTGGCGTCGCGCCTCCGGATCCCCTTCGTCAGCCTCCCGACCTCGGCCGCCCACGACGGCATCTCGTCGCCCCGGGCCTCGCTTCACGGCTCGGAGACGGCCGGCAGCATCGAGGCCGCGGTCCCGATCGGGGTCGTCGCCGACACCGAGCTCATCGTCCAGGCGCCGTTCCGGCTCCTCGCCTCGGGATGCGCGGACGTGATCTCGAACGTCACCGCCGTCCTCGACTGGCGTCTCGCGGTCCGCCTGCGCAACGAGGAGTTCTCGAGCACCGCGGCGACGCTCAGCGAGTACGCCGCGCAGGAGATCATGGACCACGCCTCGGCGATCAAGCCGAACCTCGAGGAATCGGTCTGGATCGCGATCCGGCCGATCCTCGTCGCCGGGATCGCGATGAGCGTCGCGGGCTCCTCGCGCCCCTGCTCCGGCTCGGAGCACCTGTTCAGCCACGCGCTCGACCGGGTGTCGCATCAGCCGAGCCTGCACGGCGAGCAGTGCGGCGTCGGAGCGATCATGATGATGTACCTGCACGGCGGGGACTGGCGGCGCCTGAAGACGGTGTTGATGACGATCGGGGCCCCGACCACCGCCCGGGAACTCGGCATGACGAACGCGGAGATCGTGGAAGCGCTCATGACCGCGCACTCGGTGCGGCCCGACCGCTACACGATCCTCGGCGACAACGGGCTCTCGCGGGAGGCGGCGGAGCGGCTCGCGTCGACCACCGGGGTGGCGGAGTGACCATGGCCGAGATCACGCTCATCGCGAAGACGGAAGCGCGCGAGGGGTTCGAGTTCGTCTACCAGGGCGGCGCCCCGGTGTGCCGCACCTGCCCCTACCGGCACGCATGCCTCACGCTCGATGCCGGGCGGCGCTATGCGATCACGAAGGTCCGTACGGTCTCGCACCCGTGCGCCCTCCAGGAGACCGAAGCGAAGGTCGTCGAGGTCCGACCGGTCCCGCGCGTCCTGGTCGTCGAGTCGAGGAGCGCGATCCCGGGGAGCTCGGTCGAGGTCGGACGGTACCCCTGCCAGCGGCTCGACTGCCCCAACTGGTGGATCTGCGCGGGACCATCGCTTCCCGCGAAGCAGCGGTTCCGCGTGGAGAAGGCGGACAACGAGCCCGCCGAGTGCCGCATCGGGCGAACGTTGAAGCGCATCGAGGCGGTCTAGGCCGCGTGCGGGGCTGTGGGGTAGCTACGGGCGCGAGGCAGACACCTCGGCCCGCTCTACTGGTCCATCCTTCGGGCTTTGGGAGCCCGGGACCCCGATTCAAATTCGGGCAGCCCCATCTCCGAGGCTAAACCGTCCTGCGAAGCCGGGTCGGTCGGACCTCGGCGACGACACGGCCCGATCCCGCGCGAGCTCTCGGAAAGATGGAGTAGTCGCCGTTCGTCCCGCGGCCACGACGCCGAGGTTAGGTCTTCCGGCCCACGAACTCCTGGACGCGGGGTCCGGCCTCCTTCCAAAGCGCCGAGCGGGCTTCGAGATATCCAATCTCATCGTCGGTGAGGAGCAGGCAGGGAGGAGGTCCGGATCCCCCGAGCCTCGCCTCCCGACCCTCGAGCAGGGATCGAAGGGTCTCTTCGCGAAGTACGAGGTAGTTGTTCCGGTCGAAACGGTACGGCTTCAGCGGGGATGCGCGAGCGCGCAGCGCGGCGAGCGTGAAGAACAGCCGGTAGAGAAACCGACGTCCGAGCGGCTTCGAGGCGTTGAAGGCCATCAGGTCGGCCACGGTGTAGTTGGCGCCGATCATCTGATCGCGGACCACGGTCAGGATACGGCGACCTCGCGCGAACGGGGAGCCCGGGACGTAGCGCATCTGGCGCTCGAAGGAGCCGATGTTGCGGGACTGCGACTCCCGCCCGGCGGTCGGGTACGCGATCACTCCAAACCGTTCGATTACCCGCGCGTAGAGGTCGATGTCCTCGCCGCCGACCAGGTCGCGCCAGCCCCCTACCGCCTGAATCGCCGAGCGGCGGAGCGCGCAGATCTCCGAGAAGAGCATCGCGTCGATGTCGAGCGCGATGTACCGAGCGAGCAGCTCTCCATACTGGGGGGCATAGCTCAGGCTCGTATCGAACGGGACGATGACGCTCCCGTGACTCGCTTCGAAGGCCATTCGCCGCCCGTACCCCCGGTTGCGCTGGGCGTGGGGCACGACCCGCAGTCGGGCGTCCGCGGCGGCTCGGGAGTCGAGCAGCGCTCGGGCGCCATCGGTGCTCGGTCCGTCCGCCACCACGACCTCGAAGAGCCGCCCGATGGTCGCTCCCAGGTGGAAGATCGAGTCGAGGGAGGCTCCGAGGCGGTCCCGGGTGTTCAGGTTCGTCGCGCAGAACGAGACCTCGACCGCCTCCGGCATCGTGCGGCTCTGGTCCACCCGCCAAAATCAACTTGGCGGTCGGTCGGCGACGGGCCGCCTGGGGCCGACCCGCTTGAGAGCTCCGCCCATGGGTCGTCTCCCCGACGACGCGCTCCGCGGATTCTCTGACGGGCTCGCACCGGGCCCGGCAATCCGCACTTATGCGCATCTTGAAATAGTGAGAGCCCCCAAGTACCCTCGATCTCGGCTCTCACCGTTCGCGGTGGGTGGATGTTGTGACCGGCGGAGCGCCCTTCAGGGCTACCCGAGGATGGAGGGTCCCACCGGCGCTGCTGGCGGTCGGCTTGGTTCTCGTAAGCGCTATTGGGGCCACGGCGCTGGCGTCGAGCGCAACGGCGCCCGCCGTTCGATCCTCGGGGACCGACTTCCTCGGGAACCACGAGCTCGGACCGACGCCGGCCCGGAGTGATGACGCACCCGCTTCGGCGGCCGTCGCGCCCACTCCTTGGCCCGCGGAGATCACGGCCGAGGCCGGGTTCGCCGGCATCGATTATCGAAGTGCGTGCCCGAGCTGCGTTCCCCCCGATCCCGAGATCGCCGTGGGTTCCGGGTACCTCGTCGAGCTGACGAACGGCTCGGAGCGAGTCTTCCTCACCAACCAGACCGAGGTGGCGAACGCGACCCTCGACGCCTTGTTCGGGACCGGCTCCGATCCCCTGGAGAGCCCGGCGATCGAGTTCGATGCCGCGACGCTCCGCTGGTTCATCTCGGCCGACGATCTCCGGACGAACGATGTGCTGTTCGGGGCCAGCAGCTCGAGCGACCCCATCGGACCCTGGCAGGTCGATCGCTTCACCCTCGGGGGAGGAGGACTGCCGCGCGATGACCGACTCGCGGTCGATCGATTCGCGGTCGTGGTCACGGTGGACGCGTTCTCCCCCTCGGGCGCGTACCAGGGAGCCGAGATCTGGGCTGCCAACAAGACCGATCTCCTCGCGGGGGGAGCGGTCCCCGTCGCTCTCGTGGGGGCGCCGAACGCGGCGACCACCGCGATCGTTCCCGCGACGCCGCTCAGCGACACCGCCGTGCTGTACCTGGTCGACGATGTTCCCGGCGCGAACCTTCTTCAGGTCTACGCCGAGACCGGCGCCCCGCCGGACTTCCCGTCGCTCACGGGACCGGTGAACCTCTCGACCCCGGTCACTCTTCCGCCGAATGCCACGGAGCCCGGAGCTTCGCTCCTCCTCGGTACGGGCGATGCCGGGGTCCAGAGCGCGGTCGAACGATCCGGCACGATCTGGGCGGCCTCCACCGAGGGATGTACGCCCGCGGGCGACTCGCAGGAGCGGTCGTGCCTCCACCTCTGGCAGCTCTCGACCGCCCCGATCTCGGTCGAGCAGGACTTCTTCTGGAGCACCGGAGCCGGCACCTACGACTTCACCCCCGGCGTCTCTACTTCGTCCCGAGGGGACTTGGTGGTCGTCTTCGGGGAGACCTCGACGACCCTCGATCCCTCGGTCCTCGTGGCCGGACAATCAATCACCGGCCCCAACGAGACCCTCAGCAGTCCCCTCCTCCTCCACGAAGCGCTCGGTCCGATCGATCCGGGCTCTGGCTGTCCGAACGACCTCTGCGCGTTCGGGAGCGACTTCTCGATCGCGTTCGACCCGCTCACGTCCGGCCATTTCTACACCGTAGGTGAGTTCGCGGGCCGCAACTACACCACGGTAGCCTGGAGG
Source organism: Thermoplasmata archaeon (assembly GCA_030038095.1). Lineage (GTDB taxonomy): Archaea > Thermoplasmatota > Thermoplasmata > Lutacidiplasmatales > UBA184 > Lutacidiplasma. The sequence goes on from JASHPK010000031.1 coordinate 8,253, forward strand.
ACGTGGATCAACCCCGTGACCGCCCTGCGCACGTTCCCCGTAATGTTCACCGAGTCGGATCTGCCGAACGGGACCTCCTGGTCCGTCACCGTGAACGGGGCGGTGGTCACCTCGACCGCTCCGTCGATCGTCGTGGATGAGCCGAACGGCTCGTACACCTTCCTGGTCCAGTCGCCCATCAACGGCTCGGCGGGGGTCCGCTACTTGCCCGATCCCTCCTCGGGGACGTTCGCGGTCAACGCGACCCCGACCGAGATCGAGCTGACCTACGCGGTCCAGTACGAGCTCGCTGCGGCGGCGAGCCCGAGCGGCGCCGGCACGGTCTTCCCGACCACCGACTGGTTCTACGCCGGTGCGACCGTATCGCTGAGCGCGCTCGCGAGCCCGGGCTTCCGGTTCGAGGCGTGGGACGGCGACGGCTTCGGCTCGTACTCGGGTGGGGGGAACCCGGCGAACCTGACGATCACCGCTCCGATCAACGAGACCGCGGAGTTCTGGGTCGCCGCCACCTACCCCGTGATCTTCACGGAGCAGGGGCTACCCGCCGGGACGAACTGGACCGCCACCGTCGATGGCATCTCGAACGGCTCCTCCGGACCGGTGATCGGGTTCAATGAACCGAACGGTTCCTACTCGTTCGTGGTGCAGAGCCCGCTCGGGGTCGCGCCCGGCACTGAATACTCCGCGACTCCGGTCGACGGTTCGTTCCTCCTCTCGGGAAACGGCACCAGCCCTTCGATCGAGTTCGGCGGTGAATTCGAACTCGATGCCGCCCCCTCGGTCGCCGGCGCCGGCTCCGTCAACCCGGCGGGCGGTTGGTTCGCGGCGGGATCGAGCTTCAACCTGAGCGCTCTCGCGGCGCCGGGGGAGGCCTTCCTCGCCTGGAACGGCACGGGGGCCGGCGCCTACTCGGGCAGCGCGAATCCGGCGGAGATCTCGATGCTGGGTCCGATCACCGAGACCGCCGAGTTCGGGCCGTCGGTCACCTTCCCGGTCCTGTACTCCGAGTCCGGGCTCCCCTCGGGCGCCCAATGGTCCGTCACGACGAACGGCCTCGTCTCCACGACGGGAGGCGCGAACCTGACCTTCAACGAGCCGAACGGCACCTACACGTTCTCCATCGAGACCTCGTTCATCGACCCCAACGGAACGGTCTACGTGCCCGATCCCGGTTTCGGTTCCTTCGAGGTCCGCGGCACCGCCGTGACCGAGGTCGTGGCGTTCCGGGCGGTGCCGGCCGCCGCCACTCACCCCACCCCGTCCTCGGGGTCGTCGCCACCGGCTACGGTCGCGGCCTGGCTCCTCGGCCTCGCGCTGGCGGGGCTGTTCGTCTTCGCGATCGCCCTGACGATCGCGATCTGGCGTCGGAACCCCCCGCCGAGCCCGCCGGCGGTCGTGCCCCCGCCGCCCCCGGTCTGGGACGAGACGAGCGTCTAGGTCCGCCAGGTCCGCCCACGGCGCCTCGGGGAGACTCGGGGAAAGCTTAGACTGACCGTGGGGGAGGACCCGGAAGCGGGGTCGGTCGGGGACGGACGATTCGAGCGGCCCAACTCGGCTCCGCGACGAACAGGCCTGCGCGGAGGAAGAGGGCACGACGCTCGATACCGCGGAACGAGATCGGCTCCCGCAGCATCCCGGCCAACGCTCGAGCAACGTCCCTGCGCTCGGGTGCCGGAGCCGCGGTGGCCACATAGACTGCGTGCGCCGCCAGCTCCGCTTCGAGGCGCGGTAGTAGGTCCCTTCGACCCAGCTCGACGAGCATCGCTCGAGTCGCATCCGCCATCGCCCGGCTGCCGGTCACGAGCTCCCGATACCAGGCCGGATTGAACGAGAGGGCTCGGGACGAGTTGCCGGAGTGCCGACGATAGTCGGTCAGCTGCTCCGGGTCGATGATGAGCGTCCCGTCGCTCGCGAGGCCGGCGAAGAACAGAAAGAAGTCGACGCCGATCGGCACCCGCTCGAGATACGGAAGCACGGGCTCGAGCGATCGTCGGCCGAACGCAACGCAGCTCAGATGGGCGCTGGGTACGGAATCGCAGAGGCGATCGAAGCGCGATACCTTCTCCTCCCGCTCGTACCGCTCGAGGGCTCGACCCGACATCCGTCGGTCGATCGCGCGCCGTTGCGATGAGGCGGCCAGCGGCGCGCCGGACCGATCGATCTCCCGGTAGTCATTGTGGTAGAATGCCACGTGGGAATCCGCCGCAAAGACCGCGGAGAGCCGGGCGATCTTCGTCGGGCCAAACCGGTCGTCGTCCTCGAGGAAGGCCACGACGTTCCCCCGACAGGCCCGGACCGCTCGCGCGATCGTCCCTCCATAGTTCCGCGATCCGTAGGCGATCGAGGTCAGCCGGTCGGAGGCGTGGCTGTCGAGGGCGGGGTCTTCGAAGTCCTTGATCACCACGATCTCTCGCAGGCCGGGTCCACCGGAGCCTTCGACCGAACTCCAAGCCTCGTGGAGGAACTCGCGACGCTGGTAGGCGGGGATCACGACGGAAATCGCCACATCCGAGGAAGAGCCGCTTGCTCTGGACGGCCCTCCGCGGTCGGCCACGGGCGGATTACGGGCTCGTCCTCATAAGGCGCCGGGCGCGGCCGTGGAGCGAGCGTTTCCCCCACCGACGCGAGTACTCAAAGTATATTCCCCGGACGGGGTTCGTCCGGCTTGGCGGGCGCATGCGACGGATCCGTTCCCGAGCGTCCGGAGGGCGTGGGCGGTGCACGCTCGTGTCCCTGTCCGTGGGAGTGGTCGCGCTGTTCTTCATGAGCGGACCCCTCGCCGCCCTCCCGCTCCCATCCCTCGCTTTCCCGACGGGCCCGCCCGGCCTGACCGGCACGGCGAACCGCGCCCCGGGCGAGCCAGCGATCCTCCCGGGCCACGGAGTCCCCCGAAGTGCCGGAGGTGGAGAACGCTCGGCGGCCTCGACCTCGTACGAGCTCTGGACCCCGGTCGTGACTCCGAGCGCCCCGCCGCCGCGCACCGAGGCGATGATGGCTTTCGACCCGGCCGAAGGCGCGATGCTGCTCTTCGGCGGAGGAAATCCGACGTCCGACGGCGGATGGTCGGTGCTCGGCGACACCTGGATCTTCGCGAACGATACTTGGACCAACCTCACCGTGAACCTCACGACCGCTCCACCGGCCCGCAGCGACGGTTCGATGGCTTACGACCCGGATTCGGGCGGGATGATCCTGTTTGGCGGCCGTGGAGGAACGAACGGAACCGAACTGTTCAACGACACCTGGTCCTTCCAATCGGGCGCCTGGACCGAGCTCTCGCCTTCATCCAGCCCTCCGGCTCGATTCCAGGGAGCCATGACCTGGGACAACTACTCCGCCGACGCCCTGCTCTTCGGGGGTTGCGCCGACGCGAACTGCTCGTCCCTGCTGAACGACACCTGGACCTTCGCGAACGGCACGTGGAGCAACCGGACCGGCAGCGTGAGCCCACCGGGGCGCGCGGGGGAGGGTCTCGCCTATGACGCGGGCGCCTCGTATGACCTCCTCTTCGGCGGGGAGGGAACGACCGGTCCGCTCAACGACTCCTGGGCGTTCGAGTTCGGGAACTGGACGGCACTCTCCACGCCGACCGCGCCGGCCCCGCGCGCAGGGGCCGAGATGGCGTACGACCCCGCCGCCGGATCCATGGTCCTGTACGGCGGCGAAGGCGCCAGCGCGATCTTCTCCGACACCTGGGGATTCGCGAACGGGACCTGGACGGAGTGGGCGCCAACGACCTGGTACAATCCCGGACCGGCGGCGTTCGCCGGGATGGACTTCGACCCAATCGCCGGGACGCTGGTCCTCGCCGGAGGGAGCGTCGCGTCGGGCGTCAGTTCGAACTCGACCTGGGAGCTCACGGGCACTCCCGGACCCGAGTATCTCCAAGCCGAAGTCTCTCCGTCGAGCTGCGGGCCGATCACCATCCTCCCTGGCCGCAGCGTCTCGAACGGCGCGCAGTTCCTCCTCGACCTGGGGTCGTATACGATCGCCGCTGCCCCTTGCACCGGCTATCTCGTGAGCGGCTGGTCCGTCTCGGGGGCCCTATCGATCCCTGCAGATGAGGTCACGTCCGCGACCGCGAACCTCACGGTCACCGGGACCGGGAACCTGACGCTCACCTACCTGCCCGACTACCCTGTGACTATCTCGGTGACTCCCGCAGCGTGCAGTCCGATCACTGTGAACCCGGTGGGGTACGCCCTGAACGGGCAGACCGTGTATCTCACGACCGGCGTGCATCAGATCGGGGCCCCCGCTTGCGTGGGGTACCAGTTCGAGGTCTGGACCGTTTCAGGCCAACTGGTCCTGTATAAGGGGCATCCGAACGACTCCTCCTCGTTGATCCAGGTGATCGGCTCCGGCGAGCTTGGGGCGGTGTACGTCCCCCTCCACGCGGTCGAGTTCCTCATCCGTCCGCCCGGGTGCGGGCCGATCGAGGTGGCGCCCGCGCTCGACGAGCCGAACGGCAGCTCGCTCGACCTTGAGAACGGTTCCTATCTCATCACGGCTCCGGAGTGCGCAGGGTTCCTGTTCACGGCATGGGCGACCTCGGGTGCCTTAGCGGTCCCCCGGCCGCTCGCCAACGTGTCCGGCGCGACCCTCAACGTCTCGGGTCCCGGCACTCTCACCGCGGTGTACGAGCCGCTCTATACGGTCCTGTTCGCCACCAGCCCGAGCTCCTGTGGGCTCGATTCGATCGCCACCCCCTCGGGCATCGTCTCCGGGGGTTCGGTGGCGCTCGCGAACGGCACGTACCTCGTCACCGCCCCGGTCTGTATCGGGTACTCCTTCGCCTACTGGGCGACGACGGGGCTCGTGGGCGTTTCCGCGGGGGCGACGTATGAGAGCAGCGCTCCCGTGCTGGTCCGGGGCCCCGGGGCGATCACGGCCGTCTTCGCTCCGCTCTACTCGATCGATTTCGTCGTGGTTCCGACCTCGTGCGGATCGGTGCGCGTCGGGGTCAACGGGCAGGTCGGGACGAGCGGGGTCGCCCTTCTCGCCAACGGCACCTACCTGATCGAGGCGCCCTCGTGTTCCGGCTACGTCTTTGAGTCGTGGGACACCGCCGGGGCCGTGTCCATCGCCTCGGCCGAGGTCGACCTTCCGACGGCGGAGCTCAGCGTGAGCGGCGCCGGGATCACGACCGCGGTCTTCGCCATCAACCTGAGCGTACCGGCCCCTTCGCACTCCTCGAGCACCAGCTGGTACACCCTCACGCCGTTGGGCCTCGTCCTCGGCGCGATCGCGGGGGTCGCGGCGGGCCTGGCCGTGGGGGTCCTCCTCGTCCGACGTCACCGGGGCGTCCGTCGACCCGGCTCGAAGCCCCCTCGGTCGTGACCGGGACCGTCGGGTCGGGGGAGAAGCTTATTCCGAGCCGGGGTGAGCGGGGCCCGTGCGGCGAGGGGAGCACCCCCGGGCGGAGCAGCTCGATCCGCCGATCGGGGTCCTGCGGCGGCGTACCGCCACGGTCGAGGTGAACGTCCCCCGGACCGGGTTCCCGCCCGGTGGGTCCGAGATCCGTTCCACGCGTCGGAGCGGGTGACCCCATGAGCGGATCGTCGGCCGACGCCTCATCGGCCCCGTCGCCGGGCCGGACGTTCGCCATCTCGATGACGGTCCGCAACAACGCCGAATCGATCGAGCGATCGCTCCTCACGATCCTCCCCCAGCTCGGGGAGGAAGGCGAGCTGTCGATCGTCGACGGGGGCTCCACCGACGGGACGGTCGAGATCCTCGCTCGGATCTCGGGAGGACGGAGGAACGTCCACGTGGCCTCCATCCCTTCGAACCGGGGCGAGGGCCGGAACCTCGCCGTTCGGGCCTCTCACGCGCCGGTCGTCCTCACCCACGTCGATGGGGACAACCTCTACGCGGACGGGGTGCTGCGCGCCGTTGCGAAGAACCTGCTCGCCCGGCGCGATCTCGACGTGCTGATGGCGATCGGAGTCGGCGACCGGGACCCGTCGGTCAGCCGGTTCTACGCCTGGAGACGCGACGCCTTCGATCGGATCGGGGGGTACGCCGAGACCCAGTTCATGGAGGATCTCGGGACGCTCCTGAAGGCGTTCCGGGCCGGCCTTCGGGTGGGGCGCCTCTTGGTCTCCCGGGTCGCCGACGACCTCAAGCCCCGGCGGCCCCGCGAGGCGCCGAGCGTCGGTCCCTGGCAGCGGTCGAACCATTCGTACCGGGCGGCCCGGAAATTCCGGGTCCTCGGGTTCCGGTACCCCGAGTACGTGCGCTTCCTTCGCCTGACGGGCCGCTCCCGGGCCCGCTTTGCGGCGGGGCTCCTGGTCGGGAGCTGGGCGTACCTCGTGGGCGCGGCCACCCGGGACGATCTGGGCTTCCTCACTTCGGAGGACGCGGACGCGGAAGGCGTCCGAGCGCTCGCCGCTGCGAGTCGGCGTCGGGAGTCGCCGAAGGGCTAGGCCCAAGGGCCGGGTCCGGAATCCTCAAGCGCTCGGCGGAGCGTGCCCCCGCGTTGGATGTCCGAACCGAGCGTTCCGATCGATGCGTCCGAGCCGGGCCGGGTGGCCCGGATGCTCTCGGCCGAGCTGTTCTGCGACACCTGCGGCCGATCCACGGCCCACCGGGTCCTCCGCATCGACCCGGTCGCGGCCCGGGCGGGAGGACGGGTCCGGGGGATCGCTCGGTGCCGAGAGTGCCGATGGACCCATCCGTTCGACGCGGCGGTGCCGGCGTCCGTCGAGGTGACCCAGATCCTTTCCGTGGGGAATCAATCGGAGCGATCCCGGATCTCGCTCCCTACGGGTGAGCCGGTGCGGGTGGGGTCCCGACTCCCCGGGGGCCCCGAGCCGTTCGAGGTCCGGCGTATCGATGGACGCGACGGAGCCCCACGGGCGGTCGCCCGTTCGGAGGAGATCGCGACGGTCTGGGTCACGCGGGACGTGGGGGCGGTCGTCCACGTGTCGATCGTCGAGGGCCGGACCACGAGGACGGCCCGGCTCGTGACCCCGGCGGACACCCCGGTCGAGGTGGGGGACCGGCTCAGCGTCGAGGGCGTGCGGATCGAGATCGTGGCGCTGCGGGCCCGCGGCCGGACCTGGCGACGACCCGGGGACCGGTTCGCGGCCCGCGAGGTGCAGCGGCTCTACGGGCGCCGGACCGAGAGCCCACCGGCCGGCAGCAGAGACTGGACGAGGGACCGCGGAAGGCCGAGGCCGTCGGCGAGCTCGACCTCGATCCGCGCCCGGTCCCGCTCCTCCCCCGGGACGAGCAGGACCCGCACGGTCCCCCGGACCCGGAGGGCGCTCGGCGGGGCGCACGTCCACCGGGGCTCGCCCTCGTAGTCGATCGGCCCGAGGGCGAGCTCGAGCGGCAGATCCCGTAGGTAGTTCTTCGTCCCGTGGATCACCCACCCACCGCGGGGCACGAACTCGCCCGAGGCCCCGGCCTTCGACACCTGGTCCGGGGCGACCCAGAAGGCGGTCGCCGACGCGAGGCCGGCGCGCCAGGCCTTCGAGAAGGCCACCGCCCACTGACCGGCCTCGCGGAGCGTGACCTCCGAGAACGGAGCGCCAGATTCCCGCTTCTTCACCACCACGCTCGAGGCGCCGTGGAGGTCGGCGTGCAGGTACGCATCGCCCGGCTTCAAGTGGCGCCGGACGACGAGGTCATTCGAGGCGGCGTCGCGACCGGCGATCACGATCGCCCCCTCCGAGCTGACGAACCAGCGGTACTTCTCGAACCACCGGCTCTTCCGGGGCGTGGCCGGGAGGGCCGCGGTCGCCCCGGACGCGCCGGTGGGGCGCAGGGAAGGGCTGGCGAGCTTCGCCTGGGTCGCGATGAGCGCGGCCTCGGCCCCGCGGAGCTTCGCAGCGACCCGCTTCGACTCCTCGAAGAACTCCTGCGCGGTGGCGCGGGGGCTCCGATCGAGGCGGAGCTGGACGGTTCGATCTCCGAGCGGCACGTCGACCGACTCTCCGTCCCCGGCGGCGGTCCGGGCCTGAGCCATCGCCGTCTCCGCTTCGGGGAAGTGGGTCAGGATCGCTTCGGCCGAGGCCCGGAGCTCGCCGACCGTGTGCCCGAGATCGACGATCGCCCGGCGCTGCTGCTCGGCGAGGCGCTCGAGCTCCTTGCGCTCGTTCGCGGCCCGGGTCTCCTCGGCGCTCGGGCTCGATGGAACGAGGGATCGGAAGTACTGGAAGGCCGCCTCCGAGAAGGTCGGGACCTCCGTGGAGGTGACCTCGGGGAGGGCCTCCCACCGCCGCGACGGGTAGGCGGTGGCATCGATCGGAGTCCCCTCCTTGAGGTAGAGGAAGCCGCGCGGTCGCTCACCGACCTCGGAAAGCAGCGCCGAGATCGCCGCGAGGAGGCGCCGCGCCGTGTCGGGCGCCTCCGAGCTCGCCGGCGAGGCCCCGTCGCCATCGATGCGGGCGATGAGCTCCTCGGCGAGGGGTCCCCCGAGCCCGAGCCGCGCCGCCAGGGTGCTCGCAAGGTCGCGGCGCGAGCGCTCGAGCTCCGACGCGATCTCCGCCGGACCGAGCGTCCACGGGTCCGTCCGCTCGGGCGGCCGCACGTACTCGGCGCCGACGCGGACCGTGCGGTGGGCCCAGCGCCGGGGCGAGGCCACCACGAGGATCTTGCCCCCTTCGGCGACCGTGAGGTTGCCCGCGCCGAACATCTCCAGCCCCACGACGAGCGGCTCCGGATGGTCGGACCGACCGAACTGGAGCTCGAGGTACCGCTCTCCCCTCGGCTCGGTCGCCCCCCGAAGCACGGCGCCGGTCAGGAGCCGGCGAAGCTCTCGGGCCATCGGAGAGAGCTCCTCGGACCGTTCGGGGCCGGCGCCGACCAGCGCCGCGTACCGCCCCGGCACGAGGAGAAGCTCCCGCCGTCCTTCCCGCGGTACTCTCAGGCTCAGGGACCAGCCTCCGCCGGCGACGTCGTAGGCCTTGTCGACGCGCGCCCGATCCAGGAGCCGGAGCTCCCGGACGACGGCGAGGGTATCGAGGGAGGTGAACCGGTCCTTGGGCGACGGAGCTCCCGGCATGCGACCCTCCCGGTCGGCCCTACGACCGGCCGCCACGCCTTAAGAGTGCGGGGCGATGACACGAATCGTGCCGGCCGAACTCCCGAACGGCGCCTCCGCGTGGCGGTCCAAGGCTCGGGAGATCGCGGTCCGCGAGGTCGTTCCGCTCGCCGCGGCCATCGACCGCGAGGATCGCGTACCCGAGCGGGTGGTTTCGGCACTTCGGGAGGGAGGTCTCTTCGGTCTCGGCATTCCCCGGGCGTGGGACGGCTCCGGGGGCGACGCGCGATCGATCGCGGCGGTGCTCGAGGAGCTCGCCCGCGGGAGCGCCGCGGTCGCCGTCCTCCTGGCCGTCCACCTGTCCGTCTGCGCGTCCCCCATCCTCGAATGGGGAACGGACGCTCAACGCGAGAAGTACCTCCGCCCGCTCGCCCGGGGAGGGGGGATCGGGGCGTTCGGGCTCACCGAGCCCAACGCCGGGTCGGATGCGGCGAGCCTCGCGACCCGCTACGCCCGGGAGGCGAGCGGCTTCCGTCTGCGCGGCACGAAGATGTTCACCTCGAACGGGGTGAGCGCCGGTGCGATCCTCGTCTTCGCGACCCGGGACCCCGCGCTCGGTCACGGGGGGATCTCCGCGTTCATCGTCCCTCCCGGGACCCCCGGATTCTCCGTCTCGCAGCGGCTCGACAAGCTCGGCCTGCGCGGGAGCGAGACGACCGAGCTCGTCCTCGAGAACGTCCCGGTCCCGCCCGACGCACTCCTGGGCCCGGAGGGCGCGGGACTGAAGGTGGCCCTCTCGGCACTCGCCGGGGGCCGGATCGGGATCGCGAGCTGCGCGCTCGGCGTCGCCGAGGCCGCGTTCGAGGAGATGCTGCGATCGGTGCGAGCGAACGACGAGCCGTGGAAGCGTACCCTCGTGGCCCGGGCGTTCACCGACCTCGCCTCGGCTCGCGCCCTCGTTGCGACGGCGGCCGAGCGCCGGGACGCGGGCGCGCCGTCCGCTACCGAGGCGTCGGCCGCCAAGCTCGTGGCGTCGCGCGCCGCGGTGTCGATCGCGTCGAGCGGGATCGACGTCGCCGGCGCGGAAGGCGTGCGGAGCCACGCCGTCGCGGCGAGGCTGCTCCGGGACGCGCGGGTCTTCCCGATCGTCGAGGGAACGACCGAGATCCAGGAGCTGATCCTCGGCCGTCACCTGCTCGATCCGGCGCGGTTCCCTAATATCTGAGTCGCCTCGGTGCGCCGCTTCCATGCCCGCTCCCCGGCCCCTCCGTGCCCGACCTTCCGGTGAGGTCGGCGGCCGCTCCGCGAGCGTCCCGCTCGCCTCGACCCCGATCGATCCCGAGTGGCGGCGTCTCCTCGAGCTGGACGGCATCACCGCGCTGTACCCGCCGCAGGCGGAGGCGCTCGGGCCCGTGCTGGCCGGCGAGAGCGTCCTGCTCGCCTGTCCCACGGCCAGCGGCAAGTCGCTCGTCGCGTACCTGGCCTTGCTCCGGGCCGCCCGCGAGAAGCGGACGGGCCTCTACCTCGTCCCGCTCCGGGCGCTGGCCCACGAGAAGGCCGAGGAGCTCGAGAAGTTCGGTGAGCTCGGCGTCAAGGTCGGCATCTCGATCGGCGACTTCGACCTCCCGCCCGAACGGCTCGAGAAGCTGGACATCCTCGTCGCCACGAGCGAGAAGGCCGACGCCCTTCTGCGGCGCGGGAGCCCGTGGCTCGACCGCCTCGGGGTCGTGGTCGCCGACGAGATCCACCTGATGCGCGACCCCGAGCGGGGTCCGACGCTCGAGGTGAGCCTGACCCGGTTGCGGCGCGGGTACCCCGACCTCCAGATCGTGGCGCTCTCGGCGACGATCCGGAACTCCGAGGAGCTCGCGGAATGGCTCTCGGCCCGCCACGTGGCGAGCGACTTCCGGCCCGTGCCGCTGAAGCGAGGGGTCTACTTCGGAGGTCGGATCACGTTCACCGACCTCTCGGAGCGCGAGATACCGCCGCCCGGCGAAGCCGTCCCCCGCCTCGTCCGCTCGGTCGTCGAGGAGGGCGGGCAGGCGCTCGTCTTCGTCAACAGCCGCCGGGCGAGCGAGCAGCTCGCCGAGTCGCTCACGGGTACCGTGCGGGGCCTCCTCGCGCCCGAGGAGCGGGCTCGGGCGCAGGCCGCGGCCGCCGAGCTGACGACGATCTCGGATGAGGAGACGGAGGGGATCCGACGGCTCAGCGGGCTTCTGCCCCACGGCGTCGCCTTCCACAACGCCTCCCTCACGAACCCCGAGCGGAGGGTCGTCGAGCACGCGTTCCGGGACCGGGGGTTGAAGGTCCTGGTCGCGACCCCGACCCTCGCCGCAGGGATCAACCTGCCCGCCCGGCGGGTGATCGTCCGGGACACGAGCCGGTATGACGACCGCCTCGGCCTGCAGGCGCCGATCCCGGCCCTCGAGATTCATCAGATGCTCGGTCGCGCCGGTCGTCCCCGCTTCGACCCGGTCGGCGAGGCGCTGCTGGTCGCCCGCGCCGAGGACGACCTCGACCGGCTCTTCGACCGTTACCTTGCCGCGGAACCGGAACCGGTGGAGAGCCGGCTCGCCTCCGAGCCCGCGCTCCGCATGCACCTCCTCGCGCTCGTCGCGAGCGGGGCGGTCGCGACCGAGGAGGAGCTCGCGTCGTTCCTCGCCGCCACGTTCTACGGCCGGACCCTCCCGCTCGCGGAGCTCCACGGCCAGGTCGCGGCGGTGCGTCGGTTCCTCGAAGAGCACGAACTGCTCGCACCGGGCACGACCCTGCGGGCGACCCGCTTCGGGACGCTCACGAGCGAGCTCTATCTCGATCCCCTGAGCGCGATCGTCCTCCGGGGGGTGCTCGAGCGGGCGCCGCTCGGGGTGCGGCCCTTCCCGCTGCTCGCGGCGGTCGCCGCGACGCCGGATCTTCCGCCGCTGTTCCTGCGGCGCGGCGAGGAGCCGGATCTCCTCACCCGGTACACGGACGAAGCGGAGGAGCTTCTCGTGAAGCCGGCGGAGCCTCCGCTCGAGCTCGGCCTCGACACGTTCCTCTCGACGCTCAAGACCGCCTCGGTCCTCGAAGCCTGGATCGGCGAGACCCCCATCCTCGAGATCAGCGAGCGGTTCACGATCGGCGCGGGGGACCTCCGCTCGAAGGTCGAGGACGCCGACTGGCTCCTCTTCGCGGCGGGCCGGCTCGCGACCGCCTTCAACCGTCGGGTCGGCCGCCCGATCGACGACCTCTCGCTCCGAGTCCGGTACGGGGTCCGCGAGGAGCTCCTCGATCTCGTCCGCCTGCGCGGCATCGGACGGGTCCGGGCCCGCATGCTCTACCGGGCCGGCTACGCCGACCGCGAGGCCCTGCGCCAGGCCCCGCTCGACCGGATCGAGCAGGCGCTCCGATCCCGTCGGCTCGCCGAGATGGTCGTCAGTCAGCTAGGTCGTCGGGAGCCGGCCCGAGCGGGCCCGCCCGCGCGAGCCCGAGATCCTCCGCCCGCGGCGCCGCCGCCCCGTCCGGGCCGGGGGCCCCGTCGCCTCGAAGACTACCCGGACGATTCGGAATCGTGACCCACTCGTCGACCGGAGCGAGGAGTCGCACGATCGATCGGGTACCTCCCGTGCCTCCGGTCCGGATCTCCCGGCGGAGATAGCCCGCCCGCTCGAGCTGGATGATCCTCCGCCAGAGCGTGGTCGTGGCGAGCGGGCGGTCTCCGCGAGCGCGCGCGAGCTCCGCCTCGACGCGCCGGACCTCGCCCACGGGCGCCGCGCGGTCGTGCGTGGCGACGTCCAGCGCCCGGAGCACCCTCGGCTCGATCGCGATCCCGAAGGCTCTCGGTTCGCCGAAGCGGAGGGTCGAGCGGAACGGAACGCCGAGAAGGCGGCGGCGCAGCAGATCGAGGGCCCGCGACGATCCGCCCCCGTCGGCCACGGTCCGATGGACCACCTCGCGCACGATCTCCTCCGAGGCTCCGGATCCGACGGCCCGCGACGCCCGGTCCCGGACGATCGAGTCGAGCTCCCGGTCCGAGTAGGGGGCGAGATCGAGGAGGGGGCCGAGGGAGATCCGACCCGCGAGGGAGCGCTCGACGGACCCGAGCGCCTCGGGCGAGCCGGCCAGGATCACCCACGTCGGTGGAAGGCCGGTCTCGCCCTCGGGAAGGAAACGGTCCGGGTCGCCGAAGGCCCGGACGATGGGGACGAGGTCGGGACCTCCGATCCCCACGTCGTCGAGGACGAGCACGACGGGACGGCCCTCGCGACGGATCCGCCTCAGAAGGCCCGCGAGAATCTCCGCGACCGGGAACCCGCGTCCGTCGAACCCTTCGTCGAGACGGCGGAGGAGGCTCGAGGCAACCCCGTGGGCTCCCCGGCAGGCCGCCGTTCGGACCGAAAGGACACGGGGCGGCCGCCCTTCGAGCACCCCTCGGACCCGGTCGGTGACCTCGCGCGCCGCGGTCCGCGCTACCGTCGAGGTCCCGGATCCCGCGGGCCCCGCCACCGCCACGATCCACGGCGGCGGTGACCGGGGGTACGGGGGATCGAGGCGCCGGACGAGCTCCGCGACCTCGCGAGATCGGCCGATGGCCACGGGGGGGACCCAGTCGTGCGCGAGGACCTCGGGATGGGGCGTGGTCAGCATGGATTGCTGATTTCCTTTGTGTTATAAGAATCCTTATACCGCCCAAGTCGGTGAGTGAAAACTGTAATGGGCTCCCGGGCTCGCGAGGGGACCATGGCGACGTCTTCGAGCCGCGCTCCTCCTGCCGGCTCCGACCCCCGCCCGGTCCGTATCCTCGTGCGGGACCTCGTCCTCACCACAGCGCTGGCGGTCGCCCTCTACGCCTTCTTCACGGTCTTCAACCAGCGCTTCCTCCACGGGCTCTCCGAACCCGAGATCCTCCTCCTGGAGGCGGGGGCGGTGGTCCTCGTCGCCTGGCTGGTCGCCCGATCCTTGACCGCGGCGACGAACGCCCTCCTCGCCCGCCGGGGCCAGCTCCGCCGGGGCCACACGGTGAGGATCTTCCTCAACCTGCTGATCGCGGTCGGCGCGGTCCTCGCTCTGTTCGAGCTCGCGGGCGTCTCCGCCGAGTCGATCTTCCTCGGCAGTGCCTTCGCCGGGATCGTGCTGGGCCTCGCGGCCCAGACCGTCCTCGCGAACGTCTTCGCCGGGCTCCTCCTCGTCCTCGCCGACCCGTTCCGTCCGGGCGATCGGGTGAGCTTCGTCTCGTCGAGCTACGGGGCGCTCGCGCCGAGCTACCCGCACGAGATGATGTATCCGAGCTACTCCGGGATCATCCTCGACGTCGGGCTCATCTACACCGTGCTGACCCTCGACGTCGGGGGCCTCGCGAAGGTGCCGAACAGCGTCGTCCTCGGGGCCCTCGTCCTCGAGCCGCGCCCCGGGGTCGAGCGCTCGGTGCGGGTCCGGATGACCTTCCCGCTCACCGTCCCGGTCGCGACGGTGGAGGCGGCGCTCCCGAAGCTGATGGGCCTCCCGGCGGAAGCGCAGCGCGCCCTCTCCCCCAAGCTCGAGGTCGTCGACGTCTCCGCGACCACCTGGGACGCGGCGATCTCGCTGCGGGGCCTCAATCTCGACGAGGCGGCGATCCGCGACCGGGTCCTGCGGGCGGTCCTCGCGGTCCACCCGAACGCGGCGCCCGTTCCGTCGCCCTCCGGCGGCGCCAGCCGTTAAATCGGCCTGCGGCTCGGGCGGTCCGGAGGCATCGATGGACTATCGGGTGACGCTGATCCCGGGGGACGGAATCGGTCCGGAGGTGACGAACGCCGCGAAGGTCGTCGCCGCGGCGACCGGGGTATCGATCGACTGGGAGGTCGTGGAGGCAGGCGAGAAGGCGATCCGGGCCCGCGGTACCCCGCTCCCGGACGAGGTCCTCGCCTCCGTGCGCAAGAACCGCGTCGCGCTCAAGGGACCGATCACGACCCCGATCGGGAGCGGCTTCCGCTCCGTCAACGTCGCGCTGCGCCAGGAGCTCGACCTGTTCGCCTCGGTGCGGCCCGCGCGGGCGATCGCCGGCGAGGGGACCCGGTTCCCCGAGACCGACCTCGTCGTGGTCCGGGAAGCGACCGAGGGCCTCTACTCGGGGGTCGAGCACTGGGTCGACCGGGACCACTCGGCGGCCGAGACGATCGCGGTGATCACCCGGAGGGCGTCGGACCGCGTGCTTCGGTTCGCCTTCGAGCTCGCGCGCCGGGAGCACCGCCGACGCGTGACCGGCGTCCACAAGGCGAACATCATGAAGACGACCGGAGGGCTCTTCCAGACGGCCTTCCGCGAGATGGCGGTGAAGTACCCGGACCTCGACGCGGACGAGCGGTTGATCGACAACATGTGCATGCAGCTCGTCAAGCGCCCGACCGAGTACGATGTGATCGTGACGACGAACCTGTTCGGCGACATCCTCTCCGACCTGTGCGCCGGGCTCGCGGGGGGACTCGGCGTCGCCCCGGGGGCGCTCTACGGCGACGACCTCGCGGTCTTCGAGCCGGTCCACGGCTCCGCGCCGAAGTACGCGGGCCAGGACAAGGCGAACCCGGTCGCCGAGATCCTCTGCGTCGAGCTGCTGCTCCGGCACCTCGGAGAGAAGGACGCGGCGGACCGGATCTACCACGCGGTGTGGGAAACGATCGCGGAGAAGAAGGTCGTCACCTACGACCTCGCCCTCCCCGGCTACACGCAGCGCCCGGTGCCGCCTTCGAGCTGCTCGGCGATGGCGCGAGAGATCGCCCGCAAGGTTCCGATCGTCGACCTCTCGAAGCCGCTCCTCGTGCCCGGCGCGGCCGCCGCGAGCGCGGAGGACCGGCCGCTCGAGGGCTAGGGTCCGGCGTCGCCGACGACCTTCACGATCACGCGCTTCGGCCGCCGGCCGTCAAACTCGGCGTAGAAGACCTGCTCCCACGGCCCGAGGTCGAGGTCGCCCCCGGTGACCGGGAGCACGACCTGGTGTCCGAGGAGGAGGTTCTTGAGGTGGGCGTCCCCGTTCGTCTCGCCCGTGCGGTGATGCTGGTAGTCCCCCGGCGGCGCGAGCCGGTCCGCCCAGGCCTCGATGTCGCCGAGGAGTCCCGACTCGTTGTCGTTCACGTAGACCGCCGCGGTGATGTGCATCGACGAGACGAGCGCGAGGCCCTCCCGGACCCCGCTCGATCGCACGATCTCACGCACGCGCTCGGTGATGTTGACGAACTCCCGGGCGCGCTTCGTGTGCATCACGAGATAGTCGGTGCGGCTCGGCATGGACGTCGGACCTGCGCGCTCACCTTTAAGGTGGACCGGCCCCCCATCCCTCTCGAGCGGCGCCGTGAGCACCCCCCGTCCCATCCGCATCCCGCGCCGGCCGGCGTCGGGAGCCTCCGAGCCGGGCCCGGACCCCTCACGATCCGGGGCCTCCTCGGATGAAGGGCGGGTTCCCGTCCCGGAGCGCCGGACGAACCGGGCCGGCACCCAGCGGGCCGTCCGGTTGACCGTCCTTTACCTCGCGTGCCTCGCCCTACTCTACACGGGATTCGTGCTGATCGATCGAACGGTCCCGGGAGGATCCAGCTCGCCGGCCGGGAACGGCCTCGACACGTTCTCCGCGCTCGCCGCGATCCTCGCGGTCGGAGGTAGCCTGCTCTCCCTGCATCCCGCCCCGCGGTCCGTCGAGGTCTCGGCCGAGGCGACGGTCGTCGTGGGTCGGTGGGGGCGGAGGCACACCTACCCGCCCCTCGATCGGATCGACGCGCGCGAGGTCCGGCGGTACCCCGCAGGGCTCCTCTCCTCGGCCCCGGTGGTTTCGGTCGAGCTCTCGGGCGGACCCTCACCCCTCGGTACGTTCTTGCTCGAGGACGGGCTTGTCCCGATCGCGCGTCGGGCCCGCTAGGCCCCGCGGCGACGGAACTATTCGAGCAGGTCTTCGAGCTCGCTCGCGACGAGCGTGAGCAGCTGGTCGAGCGAGCGGTTCTTGAGCTCGGTGATGTGGCCCACGTCGGTCTCGAGACGGGCGAGGAACTCGTCTCCATCGCGTACGAAGGAGAGGGAGAGGACGTGCTTCCGCCCGTCCGGGAGCGGTACCTCGAGCTCGGGCTGCGGCTCCTTCGGCTTCGCGGCGCTCCTTGCGTGCGACGGAGCGGCCGCCTTCGGGACGGGCTTGACCACCGGCTTCGCCGCGGATGGACGGGCGGCCGGGCGGTGGCTCGAGCGCGGGCGCTTGGGCGTTGGACGGGAGGACCTGGTGGGAGCCTTCGGGGATGCCTTCCCCTTCGGTTTCTGACGGCGGGTCGAGGGCATTCCTCGGGCCTCGAGCGGGGCGCACCAACGTCCCCTATATAGCGGTGCGCTAGGCGAGCAGTCCACGGAAGTGACCGACACCGTTCCACCACACGTCTTTTGGCGGTTCCGGACTCTCGCCTTCCTTCGATGAGCGGCCCCGAGGCAGGCGGCAGCACGGGCCCAGAGGACCGGGCGCGCCTCGCCCTCCCCGTGCGCCCCGAGACGTTCCTCTTCCTCGTCGGACTCGCGGTCCTGCTCGTCTTCCTCGCGCTCGAACCCTACCTCTCCTTCGCGCTCTTCGGGTCGGACTCGGGAGAGTACTACCGCCTCACGGCGAACCTCCTGTCGACCGGCCACCTGCCCCACGGGGCGGCCTACGGCGGCTGGGGGAGTGCGTACCCCGACTTTCCGGGCATCTTCCTGCTCGCCGGGGCCGGTGCCGGGGCGCTCGGGATCGACCCGTTCAGCGCCCTCACGATCCTCATCCCGGTCGTGGCGGTCCTCTCCGTGTTCCCCCTCTTCCTCCTGTTCCGGCGACTCTACCCGCAGGACACGGTGGCGCTCCTCGCCGCCGCGTTCAGCTCCGTCGCGATGCCCCGCCTCTTTTCGATCGCCCATCCCGCCCCCCTTGCGCTCGGGGACTTCCTGTGCGTCGCGTCGCTCTGGATGCTGGTCGAGAGCCGGCGGGATGTCCGCTGGTTCGTGCCCCTCTCGCTGACCGGCGGGGCCCTCATCGTCACGCACCATCTTTCGAGCTACTTCTTCGCCGTAAGCGGGATCGGAGGGATCCTCTTCCTCGAGCTCTGGCGCCCCGGGCTGTGGAGCCGACGCTTCCCGGTCCGGGAGCTCCTCTTCCTCGCCGGGTTCATCTCGGCGACGTTCGTCTACTGGTTCTACGGCACGACCACGTTCGTCTCCAAGGTGATCCTGACGGGCCTGCCGTACCCGTCGTACGTCGGGTTCTGGGCATTCGAGGCTGTCGGCCTCGCTGCGATCCTCGTCACCGCCCTGCTCATCCGGTGGCGGCGGGCCCGCTACCTCCCGAGGGCTCGCGGCCTCCGGCTCCCGAGCGACCGGAGCCTCGTGCGGGACATGGCGGTCATCACGCTCGTGGTCTTCGGGCTGATCTCCGTGATCGTCCTCGTCCCGATTCCGGGGACCGGCCAGACCACGACGTGGGGCGCGATCCTGTGGTTCTCTCCGATCCTGGCCCTCGGAGTGTTCGCCGCGGGGAGCCGGCGGACCCCGGCCTTCTCGCGGCTCGGCCCGTTCGCCCTCACCTGGCTCGGGGCGCTCGGGTTCTCGGCCGCGGCGTTCCTCGCGATCGCCACGGTCTCCTCCACGGATCCGAGGCTCGAGGCGGCGGCGAGCCTCGCCGCGACGATCTCTCCCTCCCGCCACGTGGAATACCTCTTCCTCCCGCTCGGGCTCCTGTTCGCGATCGGGATCGCGCGTCTGGTGGCGCGGGCGGGCGACCGGCCGACTCGCCGCGCGTTCGTCGCGGCGAGCGTCGGCGTCGTCCTCCTGCTCGCGGCGAACGCGGCGATCGTCTACCCTCCGCAGCACGACTTCGGGGGTTTCCAGGAGGGGCTCACCCCGGGCGACGCCGCGCTTTGGATGTGGATCGGGATCGCGACGCCCCCGACCTGGGTCGTCGCGAGCGACCACCGGCTCTCGTCGATGGTCTTCGGGTTCGACGGGAATCCCGCGACGTGGGTCACGACGCCGGCGCTCTTCACCGGCGACAATCGATCCGCCGCATTCGCCGAGCTGCAGAGCGTGGGGGCGCCGAATCCCTCGGAGCCGAGGGCGGTCGATCTCGTGGCGGTCGACTCCGTGATGTACTCGGGCGTGGCGCTCGATCCTTCTTCCGCGGCGGTCCCACTGTCGAGTGCGGCGATCGGATGGTTCGAGACGGCCCCGTTCGTACCGCTCTACGAGAGCGGCGCGCAGACGGTCTACCTCGTCGACGGTCCGCTCGTGACCCCCGGGTAGGGCGTGAGCGTCCCGTCCCGCGCGAACACGAGGAGCGGGACCCGGCTCTCGGCGGCCAAGTTCCCGAGCAGCGTGCGCGCCCAGCGAAGCTTTGCGAGCTTGCGGGCGGCTAGGGTCGGCTCGGTCTCCTCCACGCGGTCGAAGTCGAATCCCCAGAGGAGGATCCGACGAGCTCCCACGTGCTCCGCGAGGTACGCCGCCCGGTCTCCGTCCGTGAACCCCCCGACGTCGATGAGCGCAGGACGGGGGGGTCCGGCCCACGATCCGACGAGCTCGCCGGGGAATTGCGGGACCCACTCGGCGAGCTCGGAGAGGTTGTCGCCGTGCGCGTGGACCACCACGAGGCTCCCCCGCCGGTTCGCGGTGAGGAGTGCGGGGACCGGTCCGTCGAGGTCGGTGACCACGACCGCCGGGACCAGCCCGGCCTCGAGGCACGTCGCGGTCGCGCCGTCCGCGGCGACGAGCGCGGGCGCGGGGGTCGACGGGGAGAGCCGCCAGAGGGGCGGGGGCCCGGAGTCGGGCGCGAGGCCCAGGACGATCACGTCGCGGCCGCGCAGGCGCTGTTCGATCCGGGGCAGCGGGTCGATCCGGGCCGACTCGGGCAGCAGCGACTCGAGACGGTCGGCCGCCGCGATCTCGCGATCGAACGGGAAGCCGAACTCTGCCCGGATCCGCTCGTACTGCGGAGCCCACTCGACGTACTCCACCGCTCCGGCGAAAATCGAAGATAATCCTTTATAATAGAGTCCCTGCTGCTCGCCGGCGGAGACGTTCCGTGATGAGACCGCTCGCCCAGGAGATCCTCAGCCACCTTCCGGGAGACTCGAAGCGCGTGCCGGAGGCCCCGCCGCCGCCCACGAACGACGACGCGGAGCTCGAGGCGGTGCTCGCCTCCCTGAAGACCAACATCAAGGTCGTCGGCTGCGGGGGCGGCGGGTGCAACACGATCAACCGGCTCGCGGAGGAGGGCCTCCAAGGGGCCGAGATGGTCGCCTGCAACACCGACGCCCAGCATCTCCTCGCGATCCACGCCCCGCGGAAAATCCTGCTCGGTCGACGGCTCACGCGGGGCCTCGGAGCGGGCGCGCTCCCCCAGGTCGGTGAGCAGGCCGCCCACGAGGCCGAGGACGAGCTCAAGAAGTCGCTCGCGAACTCGGACATGGTCTTCATCACCCTCGGGCTCGGCGGCGGGACCGGCACCGGCTCCGCGCCCGTCATCGCCCAGTGCGCGAAGGACGCGAACGGGGGGAACCCGCTCACGATCGCGGTGTGCACGCTCCCGTTCGCCTCGGAGGGCCTCGTGCGCGGGGAGAACGCGATGTGGGGCCTCGAGCGCCTGCGCTCCGTGATCGACACCGTGATCACGATCCCAAACGACCGGCTCCTGGAGCTCGTCCCCCGGCTCCCGATCCAGACCGCGTTCAAGGTCGCCGACTCCGTCCTCGCCCGGGCGATCCGGGGGATCACCGAGATCATCACGCGGCCCGGGCTCGTCAACCTCGACTTCAACGATCTCCGCACGATCATGAAGGGCGGCGGCGTCGCCCTCATCGGGATCGGGGAGTCCGAGAGCGACAACCGGGCCGAGGACGCCGTCCTCGAGGCGATCAACTCTCCGCTCCTCCACGTCGACATCGCCGGGGCGACGGGCGCGCTCATCAACGTCACCGGCGGCCCGGACATGACGGTCAGCGAGGCCCAGAAGGCCGCCGAGGTCGTCCAGAAGGCGGTGAGCCCGACGGCGAGGATTATCTGGGGTGCGGCCGTCGATCCTACGATGCAGAGCACGATCCGGGTGATGCTGGTGGTGACCGGAGTTAAATCCCCCCAGATTTTCGGGGGCGTCCCACAGACGGCGGGGGCCGCTCGGAAGGCGGGCCCCGACCTCGACGTGGTGCACTAGGGTACCGCTATGGCGTTCCTCGACCGGGCGCGTCGCGTCCAGGACAACTTCGACGGGAAGCTCCGATCGTTCGGCCACGGCCGCTACGGACGGATCCTCCGGATGGCCCGTCGCCCGACCTCGGAGGAGTACGTGAAGGTTCTCGGGGTCACCTGGCTCGGTGCGATCCTGATCGGGACGACCGGGTTCCTCCTCTACATCTTCTTCACCCAGGCCGGTCCCTGGATCTGGAGCAACTGGCTCTCGGGCCTGTAGGACTCGCCCCGAAGGACTCTCCGTATGGCGGACAACTCCCAGGACGAGGGCATTGGCCTCCTGGCCGGGGCGCCGGCGGAGGCGGGGAAGAAGCCGGCCGCCACGGGAGCCGCAGCCCCCGCCGCCCCAGCCCCTCCTCCCGCGGCGCCGAAGCCCGAGGTCCCGACCCTCCTCACGCTCAAGGCCGCCGACGACACGAGCCGGAACGTCACGGCGGACACCGTCACGACGCTGAGCGCGGTCCTCACGAGCCGGGCCGCCGCATCGACGACGGCGACCGTCACGGTCGAGGTCGGCTACACGTCGACCTACCCGGGCGAGGGGGCCGAGTGGCCCGTCCGCTGGACGCCGCCCGGCAAGCGCAACCCGGTCGAGCTGTTCCCGAGGAAGGAGACCCACTCCGTCGCCCTCGAGCCGAACTCGGGCGTGCCGCTCTCCTTCGAGATCACCGCGCCCGTCGGCGTCCGCTACGGCGACCGCGTCGAGGTCCGGCTCGCGGCCACCGGCGCGGAGGGCGGGACCCCGGTCCGCCTGACGCTCGCCTGCGTGGCCCGCCAGGCGACGCTCGCAATCAAGACGTCGCGCGGCTACGAGCGCGAGGTCGCCGACACGCTCCTCGCCCGGGCCGAGGAGAAGCCCGACGTCGTCTTCTCGCTCCTCGTGCCGAGCGCGCTGCGCGGCTACGTCTTCGCGGAGGGGATGAGCGCGGAGGGCGTCCGGGAGATGCTCAAGGGGATCCGCAAGGCGCGCGGCCTCGTCGAGGGCGAGACGACCCTGAAGGAGGTCGAGCCGCTCCTCGTGCCGAAGATCACGGTCGAGGGCTTCGTGGAGGGCGCGATCGTCGAGCTGATCAGCGGGCCGTTCAAGGGCGAGAAGGCCCGCGTGAAGAAGATCGACCAGGGCAAGGAGGAGATCACGGTCGAACTGATCGAGGCGGTCGTCCCGATCCCGGTGACGGTCCGCGGCGACCACGTCCGGATGCTGGAGAAGGGAGGCGGGAAGAGTGGCGGATGAGGTGAGCGTGCTCGTCGAGGGCGGGAAGGCCTCGGCCGGCCCCCCGCTCGGGCCGGCGCTGGGGCCCCTCGGGGTCAACGTGGGCCAGGTCGTCGCGAAGATCAACGAGGAGACCCAGCAGTTCGCCGGCATGCGCGTCCCCGTCATCGTGCGCGTCGACGCCGCGACGCGCGCCTTCACGCTCCAGGTCGGCCGGCCACCGGTCGCCGCGCTCCTCCTCAAGGAGGCGAAGAAGGAGAAGGGCTCGGGCAAGCCGAAGGGCGAGGTGATCGGGGACGTCTCGCTGGACGCCGTGAAGCGGATCGCCGAGGCGAAGGGCGAGGACCTCCACGGCCGCTCGATCGAGGAGAAGATGAACCAGGTGATCGGCACGTGCACCTCCCTCGGACTCACGGTCGGCGGCGCCGACCCCCGCCAGCTGCTCCAGCAGCGCGTCGCCGCCCGAGGCGGACGATGATCGGCGGCCCGGGCGGTCCCCCGCCGGACCTTTCGAGCGCGGAGATCGTCGACTATCAGGTCGTCGAGGGCGACGGCAAGGTCCGCCTGAAGCTCAAGGACGGTTCCGTTGTCGAGATCCGGCTCGAGATCATGAACATCCTGCGGGCCGGCAACGACCCCAACACCGGGCTGCCGGTCTACGTGGTCCAGTCGGCGCCGCTCGTGCGGCTCGTGGAGACGCCGAAGGAGCTGCGGAAGGCCCCGCTCCGCCCCGGCGCGAAGGACCCGAAGGCCATCGCCGGGTTCGGCTGAGCGAGCCCGACCGCGCGGAGCGCGGTTCGAGAAGGCCCCGGACCCTAAGGTCCGGGGAAGGGGTTCGGGCCGGCCCGTCTACTGGACGGCGACCTTGACCTCGGCCGCGGTCGGCTCGGGGTGCTGCTTCGGCAGGTCGAGCTCGAGGAGGCCGTTCTCGAGCTTCGCGCTGACCTTCGACGCCACGACGGGCTCGGGCAGCTCGACGTGCCGGTAGTAACCGGAGTCGGTCCGCTCGCGGTACACGTACTGCTTCTTCGTCTCCTCGGTCTCCCGCGCCTGCTCGCCCCGGATCTCGACGGAGGTCCCGCGAACCCGCACGTCCAGCTGGTCCTTCGGGATCCCGGGGATCTCGGCCACGATCCGGTACCCCTGACCCGTGTCCGTCACGTCGGCGCGGGCCGGACGAAGCCCGGGGCTCGCCGGGGCGTCCACGGCGTTCGCAAGATCGGTGAACGGGCTCGCCCACCCGAACGACCCAAGGAGGCCCTCCCGCATCTCCTCGAATGCGCGGTCGAAGTCGGTCCACGGATTGACTCGGCTCTCTCCCTTCTGAATCTCGGTCGTCATCTTCCCACCTGGGGATTTTGCAAGAACAGTATGTTTGCTATTCTATAAGAAGATAACTAATTGGCTCGGGGAGCGGTCGGGTTCTCCTCGGGGACCTCCAAGGAACGACGGCCTTCCCGGATCCGAGGGTCATAACCTCCACGTCGAGCCGCCCAGGAGACGGCGACGGGGAGACGGGGTCCCGGGCCGGCGCGTTCGGGGCCCCGCGCCCGCAACGTCTATAGCCGAGGCCGAGGTCGCGCGCCCGTGGTCGATATCCAGGAAGTACCCGCGGTGCCGCCCACGGACATGGGAGCGGACGACCGCTATGGGTTCTTCGCGGCCGGCGGCACCTTGCTCGTCCTCGGGTGGGGGCTCGGGGTCCTCGTCAATCTCCTCCTCCACGCGATGGCGGGACCGAGCGGCATGACGGTCGGCTGGATCCGGATCACGTCGACCTTGGGCCCGTACGCTTGGGCCGTCGTGGGCCTCGGCGTGGTGACGGGGGCGATCGGTGTTGGGCTGCTCCTTCTCGCCCGGGCGACGCCGAAGGGGCCGTTCGTGCTCCCCGGCGCGGACTACTGAACCCGGGCAGGTTGCGAGGGCCGCCGGAGGACCCGGCGCGAGGGCGGCGGCCGGTTCTCCACGGGGTTCTTCACCCGCTTCTGGACCTCGAGGCAGTCCGAGCAGGTCCTCTCATCGGAGTCGAGGCAATGGCGGCAGAACGTCCGGCCGCACACAGTGCAGCCGAGGGTCGCGGGCGCCCCGCAGCGCGCGCACTGTCCGACCAGCACTTCAGTTCCCTCCCGAGAGGAACCGGGTCAGTCGAGCACATGGCTCGCCTTAAGACCTTCGTCAAATCCCGCCGCGTAGGCGGCCTTCGTGACATACCGGGCCGCCCGACGCGCGCGCGGACTGGCGGAGGCGAAGCTCACACCGAACCCGGCCGCGCGCAGCATCGCGACGTCGTTGTCCCCGTCCCCGAGGATCACGCAGTCGCGAGGGGAGAGGCCCCGACGCGTGAGGGCCCGCTCGAGGGCCGGGAGCTTTCCCGTGCCGCGCTCCATCAGATGGACCGCGAACCCGGTCGACTCGACATCGACCGCGCGGCCGACGAGCGCCCGGCGGATTCGGGCGACCGACACGGTCGGCTCGAGCGCCACTTCGCTCTCCCGCCAGCGGTCGGTAAAGAGCCGGCGGACCGGGAGCCCGGCTTGCCGAAGGGCTCGATAGGCGGAGCGGGCCACGCGGACGTCGGCGAGCCGCTCGACCCGTTCCGTCCCGTCCTCCATTTTTTCGTACAGCATGCCCCCGTTCTCCGCCACGATCGGGCCTGAGAGGCCCAGAGAGCGGTAGAGGGCTAGCGAGATCGGCAGCACGTTCCCGGTCGCGAGCGCCACCGGGACTCCGGCCGCCTCGAGCCTTCGCACCCATCGGATCGCGAGGGGGTCGAGTCGACGTTGCGCGTCGGTGAGCGTGCCATCGACGTCGGTCACCACCAACCGGAATCTTCCGAGCCCGGGGGTCGGACGAACCGAGCCCCGGGCCAGCCTCCTTCGAGACGGCAGAGTGGATCCTCCTCGGGCCCTCACGCCGACGGCTGGGCGGGGGCGAGCGCGCGGCGGAGCGCTTCCGCGATGACCTTTCCGTCCCGACGGCCCCGCACCTCGTGCATCACGTCGCCCATCAGGGGGGAGAAGGCGGCCTCGCCGCGCTCGGCGATCAGCCCGGCGTTCTCCCGCACCACCCGTTGCACGATCGCGTCCAGCTCCGCGTCCGAGAGGCCCGAGAGACCTGCCCGGGCAAGCGCGGCCTCGAGCGACGGCGCCCCCGCGGCGAGCGCCGCGAGCACGGCGGGCATCCCTTCCTTCGCGAATCGTCCTTCCTCCGGGCCTCGCAGGAGGGCATCGAGGAGCTCCACCGAGGGCTCGAACGGCTCACTCCGCTCCGACGGGGATGGGATCGAAGGAAGGTCCTGGGTGAGGAGGCGGGCGACCAACGCCGGCGGTCGTCCCCGCTTCGCGAGGCTCTCGAACGTCTCTGCGAGGGCCCCGCCGACGATCTGGCCGGCGACCTCGGGAGGGAGGCCGTACTCCGCGGCGAGGCGCGCGCGGAGCGCTCCCGGTCGCTCGGGCAATGAACCCGCGAGCCGCGCGAGGAGCTCCGGGGTCACCGCGATGGGCGGGATGTCGGTCTCGGGATACATGCGGTCCCCTCCGGGGAGGGGACGCGAGAACCGGGTGCGTCCGTCCGGCAGCGGGTCCCGGGTCTCTCCCGGAATCCCTTCGAGCGCCGCGGCCGCCCGCACCGCGACTCGGCCGAGCGCGAGCTCTAGACGGGCCCGGTCCCGATCGGTGACCAGCACGAAGGCGTCGAGAGGAGCCAGTTCGAGCGTCTCACGGACCCTCGCGACGTGGGAGGCCTCCACGCCGTGGCCCGGAAGCTCGTCGGAATGCAACAGGCCCCGGAGCCCGACGGAGCGGGCCTGGTCCGCGAGCTCCCGGCCGAGGCGCTCCTCGGTGCCCTCCGGGGACTTGAGCCGCCCCGCGAAGCCCGGGAGGGCGAGGCCGAGCACGACCCCGCCCTTCCGGGCTCCGGCCGACAGCGGACCGGTCGCCACGGTCTCGAAGAGATCCGAGAGCTCGACCGGAGCGTGGTCGGGGGGCCGGGCGCCCTGGCCGCGGAGCGCGTCGCGGACCGAGAGGAGGAGGCGCTGCCGCTCGACCTCGGAGTCGATGTACTGCTGGATCTTCCGAAGCTCCTGGACTCCCTTGATCTCGATCCGGTGGCCGCCCTCGATCGAGACGTTCACGTCCTCGCGGATCGTGCCGATGCCGCGACGGACCGCGTGGGTCGCCCGGAGCAGGGCCCCGATCTCCTCCGCGACCTCGCGTCCCTCCCGTCCCTCCGAGATCTCGGGTCCCGTGGATACCTCGATGAGCGGGATGCCGAGGCGGTCGAGTCGATACACGATCTCCCCGGGACGCTCCGAGATCCGGCGCGCCGCGTCCTCCTCGAGACAGATCGTCGGGATCGAGAAGCGCTTTCCCCGGACCTCGAGGTGACCGTCCACCGCCACGAGCGCGGTCCGCTGGAAACCGGAAGTGTTGGAACCGTCGACCACGATCTTCCGCATCACGACGATCTCGTCGAGCGGATGGGCCCCGAGGAGGAGCGCGATCGTGAGGGCCGTGTCGAGCGCGTCGGGGTTGATCGGATGCGGCGGCTCCTCGTCCATCTCCACGAGACAGTCGTACGGGCCGGTCTCGTAGCGGTAGACGAGCCGACGCGACGCGGCGAGGGCGGCCGCGGCGTCGACGGCCCGGCTCTCTCCGCTCGCGGCCCGGAGCTTTCGAGCGAACGAACCGCGGACCTCCTCCGAAAGCTCGCTCGGGCAGCTGCAGAACAGCTTACCGGTGGAGAGCTGCTGGTGGACCTCGAGCCCGGCCTTCACGGTGCCTCTCGGTCCTGGTGCCGGAGCTGGAATTCGTGGGCGCGATCCGTGAGGAGCAACCGCTCGACCTCGGCGCGATGCGAGGATCGTCCGAGAGCCCACAGGAGCTTCGCGTACGCGGTTTCGGGCAGGAGGTCGCCGAGGTAGACGACCCCGGCCTGGGCAAGCTCCCGCCCGGTCGCGTACACGTACGGGTCGGCCATGCCCTCGAGGCACTGGGTGGTCATCGCCACCACGACCCCTCGACCCACGGCTTCCCGGATCCACGGCACGTGCGAGGACGCCACGTGACCGAGCCCCGTTCCGGCGAGGACGATGCCGCGAAGATCGTGGGCGAACTGGGCGGCCTTCTGGGGGCTCAGGCCCGGGTAGAACCAGAGGAGGCCCGCGCGGCCATCGAGGGGGCCGTCGACCCGGGCCGGCCCCTTCGACGGCGGTCGGACCTCGAGATCGAGCCGGAGATCTCCGCCCTCGAGATAGCCGAGCGGCGGACCGTTTCGGCTGCGGAAGGCGTCCCGTCGGCTGGAATGCATCTTGCGGACCCACGTTCCCCGATGGATCGCAAAGCGGTCGTCGGACGGGCCCGCATGCATCACGACGACCACCTCCCCGAGGGCGGCCCGACGCGCGACCTCGACCGCGGCTTGAAGATTCGGCGCCCCGTCCGATGAGGGGCGATCGGGGGACCGTTGAGCGCCGACGAGCACGACAGGACCGGGAAGGTCCGCGAGCAGGAAACTCAGTCCCGCCGCGGTGAACCCGAGCGTGTCGGTGCCGTGTGCGACCACGGCGCCGCGAGCCCCGGCGCGGAACGCGTCCACGATCTTCTCCCCGAGGACGACCCAATCGTCGGGGACGAGATCCTCGCTGAGACGGTCGAAGACGGGGATGATATGGACCGGACCCGTCGCCTCCATTTCGGGATAGAACTCGAGGATTTCGCGCTCTTCCTTGACCGGCCGCACTCCACCGGTTTCGTAATCGACGCGCGAAGCTATCGTCCCGCCGGTCGTGAGCAACGCGACCCAACTTCCCGAGGGAGGGGCGTCGGGGACCGGCCCTCCGCTCGAGCTTCCGGGAGCCGGAGAGTGAAGGGGTCCGAGCCGGCGGTACCTCGCCTCGGGCTCGATCCGAACTCCGATGTTGTAGCCGGTCTCGAGCTTGAGGACGAGGATCCGCGCTCCCGAGAGTTCGTGGCGGGGCACGATCGTGCCGGTCCAGATACGACCCGACGGGGCGGTGATCTCGACCCGCTCTCCCATCGGGAGCGATCGCAGGACCTCCCATGGGTCGCTGTGCATCATCTCCCCCATCAGGCGCGACGAGATCTCCGCGTCCGGCCCGGGAGGGTCGAGCGCTAATAAGGGTCGTGCGGAAGCGGCCGAGCGCCTCCCCGCTCTTTTATAGAGGGCCCTCCTCCGCGCGCCGGGAATCCACCGCTCACCGATGCCCGTGTGGGGTAGCTACGGGGCCGGGGCCCTCACCCCGCTCCGCTGCACTGGATTATCCTAGAGGCCTGCGGAGCCTCAGACCTGGGTTCGAATCCCAGCACGGGCGTGATTCGGGACCGGCTTGACCTCTTGGTCTGGTTCCGACTCAGCCTCACCTCGATCGCGGACTTTGCGCCCCATCCCAAGTACTGAGGGGTCATTCGGTGCTCCCGCGAGGATACCGGCGAGCGACTCGACGCATGGTCCAGAAAATTTTTCAGTACGGTCGACATCCCCCGCGAGATGTGCGAAGACTGTGAGCGGTCCATGGAAGCGGTCGTGGCGGACAAGCCAAAGTGCAAGTGCAAGGCCTGCAACGCCGGCGGCAGCGTGCTCGCAGTGAATCGGCCGGCGGCTTCCGCGGAACGAGGGCTGGCTCCGTGGTGCGTCGCCTGCCATCATTTCATCCTCACGGGGCGCTCGTTCGAGAAGCATTGACCCATCCCGGGTCGAGCTCCCCGGAGGAGCGGCACTCCCGCGCCTCCGCCGGTTCTCACACCTTCCGACCTCGACCGCGTCGGGACCGACGCGGGGATCGCGCCCGCCTCGGTTCGCTCTGGGCGACGTGGCTTCCCGACGCGTGATCTCTCCCCACCGCGGGGAACGGGTCTGCCCGGACTACCCTCGGTGCCGGACGACGAATGCCGTGATCCGGCCGGCGAGCCCGAGAAGCAAGAGCGCGATCGATAGCGCGAGCATCGCGGTGACCTCGGGCGCCGCTCCTACGGGATATCCGGTACTCCCGCACGCCATCGCGGTGCAACCCTGCGACCGGGTTGCGCCGTACGTGACGATCGAGGCGAAGGCCAGGATCACGCCGATCACGAGATACGAGACGAACCAACGAATGGCGGAGCGGCTCGCGATCCAGGGCTCGGACTCCGACGCCATCGCCCGGGGACGAACTCGTCGCCGGCTCGATTATACCTTGAGTGAACGTGGCTCCACCCGGACGGGCGAAGCCGGTGGGAGCGATGTGACCTTGACCGCACCGCCCCGAGGTCTCGGAAATCTGCTCCCGGAGTCGACGATCCTACGCGCCGCGGACCGTCCCATGGGGTCTCGAAAGGCCCGATGGAGGAACCTTCAAATCGGGGGGCCCCTCCCGCCGGAAATGTCCCCCAACCTGCGCGCCGGGGTCTGCGTAGGGGCCGCGATCTTCCATGAGGGGGCCGTCCTCCTGCTCCGGAGGGTTCCGGACTTCCCCGGACTCTGGGAGTTGCCCGGGGGATCCGTGGAATCGGGGGAGACGCTGGGAGCGGCCCTCGCGCGAGAGATCCTCGAGGAGACCGGACTCTCAGTTCGGACCGGGCTCCCATTCCACGCGTCGACCTTTGAGGCGGATGCGGCAGAGGGCGGCCGCGTGACGGTGGTCGCCGTGGAGTACCTGTGCGAGGCGAAATCTCGAGGGCCGGTCCGCCTGTCGCCTTCCGAACACGACGGGTTCGCGTGGGTCCGTCGTAGAGACCTGTCGAAGTATCCGCTCGTGCCGGCGTTCGTTCCGGTGGTCCCGGAAGCGTTCCGAGTGCGTCGAACGTCGCGACCGAGATCACCCTAGGGCTTTGGACCTCGAGACCCGGTCGCTCCGTCGAACGCCTCGCGCTCTCCGGTCGCGGCCCGCAGGGAACCGCCCACCCGGGTCGCTCGTCCTGTCGAATCCCATTTAGCCGAGTCGCCATTTCCGGTCGACGCGAGATGGTGACGCCGACGGAGGTCCAGTGGGTCCGCTCGAGCGGAATTCCCCCGCGGGTTCTCGTATTCGGAGGTCTGCTCATCGTCGTCGCCTTTGCCGTGGTCGGGGTTGTGGCGGGGTCCGTCGGGGGAGCGGGCATGGTCCGCGCGCTCGAGTTCGCTCCGTCCGGATCGATCGGAGCGGCCGCGATCGGTGTGGTGTGGGGGTTCGGGATCGCCGTGCCGATCCTGCTGCTGCTGGTGATCGTCTCCGCCGGCGAAGTGCGCATCGGGCTCACGTCCGAGGGGATCGAGCTCGTGTCGAGGCTCCGTCGCCGACGGCTTCGATGGGACCAGCTCTGGCCCACCGACCCGCGGCCTTCGAGCGGCTGGCTCCTCGTCAGCTACCGCCTCGAGGGCCGGCCGGGCCTGCGCTACTTCTGGGCGACCGAGGCGCAAGCCCACGCCCTCGCGATGCATCCGAAGGCGCCGTTCAACCTTTTCCCGCCCCCGTGGCGGGACCGGCTCGGCATCGCGCCCCCGGCGCCCCCGTCGTGACCGCGCGTCGGGCGGGGAATCCCGGGATCGGAATCCCTCTCCAGCGACCGGGGTTCGCCCCGGCGATCAGCCCCGTCGCCCCACCACGAGAGGGATCGACACTCGGTCCGACTGGGCCCGGGCGATCTCGGGAAGGATCCAGGTGGACGAGGGGAGGTCCTTCGGCGGCACGTACTCGGAGGGGGGCCGGCCCCCGATCCGCAGCACCCGCTCCGCGACCGACGCGCACCAGCCACAGGTCCGGCACGAAGTGTGTTCGCAGTCCGTGACCGAGATGCGGCGCAGGAACCCCTTCGGGAACGCGCGGTTGTCGATCGTCACGTCGGAGAGCCGGTCGAACGCCTCCACGAGCTGAAGGATGTGATCGAGCGGTTCCACCGCCGAGTCATGGAGGAAGCTGCGCGGCGCTTTCACCTGCACATAGCTCAGGATGTCGAGGAGGTTTCCGGAGTATTCGCGCGCGGCGTAGGCCCGGGCGGCCCGGATCAGCCAGTCGGTGGGCTTGTTCCGGCCCGAGATCTTGAAGCGGTGGACCCCGACCTCCTCGTAGACCTCGAGGTCCTCGGGGCGCACGAAGATCGAGGCGATGAGACGCGCCGGGTCCCGCACGAGCTCGAGACCGCACTCGAGCAGCGGGTACTCGAGCGCGGGACAGGGCGCTCCCGGCTGCGACGAGGCCGAGCTCGTGTTGAGGTGGTGGGACCGATACGGGCAACCCTGGAGGCACGTCTGGTTCACGAGGACCTCGACCCGGGCCCCCGAGCGAACGATCCCGCGGATCAGCGCGAAGTCCCGGTTCGCCTCCTCCAGCACGATCGTGTCGGCGCCCATGTCGAGGAAGTACTCCGCCTGGGTCACCGTGCGGATCCGGGCGAAGGTCGAGACGGAGACCGGAACGGAGGGGTACTCCCGCTTCAAGATCTCGACGAGGAGCGGCAGGGCGACCACGAAGCCGTCGACCCCGAGGTCGAGGAGGCGGGCGACCTCCGCGAGGAACTTCGCCTCGAAGCCCGCGTCGTACTCCTTCAGGACGAGGTCGATGCTGTTCAGCGTCGCGTAGAACTGGCGGCCGGACCGGTGGATCGACCGCAGGTGGGTGCGGAAACGTTCCGGATCGACCGGCGGGAGGATGCTCGGGGGCCGACCGCCCCCGACGAAAGTCACGGGGAAGTTGCCGAAGTACGTCTCGACCGGGAGGTCGGCCGTGGCCGTGACGAGTCGATCGTCAAAGTTCGAGGCGAGGACCAGCTCCATGGTAGCCGGAGTCGAATGGACGCTTCTAAGGCTCCTCCCGCACCGGTGCGGGAAAACCTGCTTTTGTGCGCCGGAGCTGGGTCGATGGACCATGAGCGCCGTTCCTTCGCCCCGGACGATCCAGCGCCTCCGCTCTGAGATCGAGACCATCGACCGGTCGATCGTGCTCCTGCTCGGCGCCCGGGAGCGCGCCCAGCACCGGCTGCTCGCCTGGAAGGAGGCCGCGGGAATCCCCGGGCACGACCCCGCGCAGGAGCATCGCGTGCTGACCCGGGCGATCGGATGGGCCCGGGAGTGCGGGACGGACGAGCACGTGGCGGCCGAGGTGATCCGACTCGCGCTCGTGAGCGGCAAGCGCCGGTTCGCGGCCGCACCGGTCGGGTCCCGAACGGCTAGCCGGACGGCCCCGGCGCGCGGGGGGGCCCCGGTCCCGGCCGGGCCACCGCTCCTCGTGCGGGTCAACTCGGGCTGACGAGACCGCTTTAGCGATTTCCCCCTACATGTCAGGTGACCGACGGGGAGGTCGGAGATGCAGGGCAAGAAAACGAACGGCGTGGCCGAGCTGTCACGGGCAGGCGCTCCCGGACCCGGGGAGCCAGGGGACCGACACACCTCGCTGGTCGAGCTCGAGTTCCCCGAGATCGCGGACGACCACTGGCTCCGGCAGCTCACCGAGCGCTGGCCCACCCGGGTCCACCTGCGGGTCTGCCGACCGGTCGCTCCGAGCGACTCCCGCGTCCTCCAGATCCTCGACCTCGAGGCGAAGCCCGAGGACGTGAACGCCATCGAGCGGTACGTCCGCTCGCTCCGCGAGGTCTCGGGAGTCCATGTCGTCCGCACGGCGCCGTCCCGCCTCTTCCTCCGGGTGATCGGCCCGGTGCCCCTCGAGTGCACCGAGCTGTTCCGCTCGGGCGGCTTCTGCCTCTCCTGCCGACTCCTGGTCCAGGACACCGACCCGAAGACCCGCACCTGGAGGATCGTCGTTCCGAGGCGGACGGCCGCCCCGAAGGTGATCGAGGCGGCACGGGGCCGCGGGCCCGCGGGCCCCGAGCCGAAGGTCCGGGTGCGTCGCTTCGTCCCCGCCAAGTCGCTGACCCCCCGGCAGCACGAGGCGATCGGGATCGCCCACCGGCTGGGCTACTACGATTATCCGCGTCGGGCGAGGCTCGCGGACGTCGGACGGGCGCTCGCGATCAGCCGGTCCGCGACGGCGGAGCTCCTCCGACGGGCGGAGGCGAAGGTCGTGGCCCGCGAGCTCGAGCCGATCGGGCACACGGTCGGCGCGGAAAGCCTCTAGCGGCTTGAGCGCGCCCCCGACGAAGTTCCTTCCGATCACCGGGCGAACCGGTGGCTCATCACGTACGGGAGCACGCCGCCCGCCCGATAGTAGTCGAGCTCGGTCGCGGAGTTCAGCCGGCAGCTCGCCGCGAACTCGCAGGTCGTCCCGTCGTCGCGCGTGGCCATCCCCTCGATGCGGGCGCCCGGCGCGAGGTCTCTGCCGCCCGCGACGCGGAGCGAATAGGCCTCCGCACCGGTGAGGCCGAGCGACTTCCACCCCTGCCCTGCCGGGAACTGGAGCGGGAGCACCCCCATCTCGACCAGATTGGTGCGGTGGATGCGTTCGTAGCTTTCGGCGATGACCGCGCCGACCCCGAGCAGGCGAGGGCCCTTCGCCGCCCAGTCGCGCGAAGAGCCCTGACCGTAGTTCTTTCCGGCGAGGACCAGGAGCGGAGTCCCCTCCGCCCGGTAGCGCTCCGACGCCTCGAAGACCGTGAGGAGGTCGCCGGTCGGCTGGTGGACCGTGAACCCGCCCTCCTTGCCCCGGGCCAACGCATTCTTCAGCCGGACGTTCGCGAAGGTGCCCCGGATCATCACCTCGTGGTGGCCCCGCCGGGTACCGTAGGTGTTGAACTCCGCGACCGACACGCCGTGCGCGATGAGATACCGTCCGCTCGCCGAGTCCGCCGGGATCTCCCCCGCCGGGGAGATGTGGTCGGTCGAGACGCGGTCGCCGAGCACGACCAGCGCCCGGGCGCCCGAGACGAGGACGCCGGATTTCGGGAGGAGCGGCGCCGGAAGCTCGAGGTATGGGGCCTCGGCGAGATACGTGGAGGACGCGTCCCACGGATACCGCGCTCCGGGGGGCGTCGCGAGCGACTCCCAGTGCGCGTCCCCCACCTCGATCGCGCTGTACTTAGTCCGGAACATGCCCGGGTCGAGGCTCGAGCCCACGAGGCCCGCGATCTCCTCGGGCTTCGGCCAGAGGTCCCGCAGGTACACGGGTCCGCCGTCGGCCCGGTGGCCGAGCGGCTCGGTCGTCAGGTCGATGTCGATGCGGCCGGCGAGCGCGTAGGCGACCACGAGCATCGGCGACGCGAGGTAGTTTGCCCGCACCTGGTTGTGGATCCGGGCCTCGAAGTTGCGGTTCCCGCTCAGCACCGCGGCGACGTAGAGGTCGTTCGACTCTACGGCTAGTGCCACCTCGGGCGGGAGGGGGCCCGAGTTCCCGATGCAGGTGGTGCAGCCGTAGCCCACCAGCTCGAACCCGAGCGCGTCGAGCGGGTCGAGGAGGCCCGCCTTTTCGAGGTAGGCGGTGACGACCTTGGACCCGGGCGCGAGCGACGTTTTCACGTGCCCCGGCACGCGCAGGCCGAGCTCCCGGGCCCGACGGGCGATGAGGCCGGCGCCGACCATCACGGAGGGGTTCGACGTGTTGGTGCAGCTCGTGATCGCCGCGATGACGATGGAACCATCGGTCACGGGGGAGGCCGACCGGTCGGCCGCCGCTCCGGCCGGTACTGCCGGCGCCGGGCGGCCTTTGCGATACTCGGCGAGCGCGCGCCGGAACGATGTGGGGGCCTGTTCGAGCGGGACGCTCTCGTCCGGATTCCTTGGGCCGGAGACCGTCGGGACCACCGAGCCGAGATCGATCGGGAGGAGGTCGTCGTAGTCGATCGAACCCGGCGCGGGACTCCCCCACCATCCCTGCGCGCGGGCGTACGCTTCGACGCGGGCGATGAGCTTCGAGTCGCGCCCCGTCCCTTGGAGGTAGGCGATCGTCGACTCGTCGATCGGGAACAGAGCGCTCGTCGCCCCGTACTCCGGACACATGTTCGAGACGGTCGCCCGGTCGGGCACGGAGAGTCGCGCGACCCCCGGTCCAAAGAACTCCACGAACTTGTCGACGACGCCCTTCTCGCGGAGGCGGCGGGTCACGGTGAGCACAAGGTCCGTCGCGGTCGCGCCCGCCGGCAACGTGCCGGAGAGTTCGACCCCCACCACTTCGGGGCGGGGCAGGAAGTACGGTTCGCCGAGCATCACCGCCTCCGCCTCGATCCCCCCGACCCCCCAGCCGAGGACCGACACCCCGTTGACCATCGTAGTGTGGGAGTCGGTCCCGATGAGCGTGTCCGGGAACGCGACCGTAGCGCCGTCCGTCCCTCGCTCGGCCACCACGCTCGCGAGATGCTCGAGATTCACCTGGTGGCAGATGCCGTTGCCCGGCGGCACGATGCGCACGTTCTGATAGGCGTCCCGCGCCCATCGGAGGAAGCGGTACCGTTCCCCGTTCCTCTCGTACTCCCGGTCCAGGTTGATCCCGAGCGATCGGGGGGTGCCGTAGCTGTCGACCTGCACCGAATGGTC
Organism: Thermoplasmata archaeon; assembly: GCA_030038095.1. Classification (GTDB taxonomy): domain Archaea; phylum Thermoplasmatota; class Thermoplasmata; order Lutacidiplasmatales; family UBA184; genus Lutacidiplasma. The sequence continues at coordinate 44,036 of JASHPK010000031.1, forward strand.
GACGATGAGGTCCACCGGAACGACTGGGTTGATCCGCCCGGGGGCGACCCCGTGGGCCGCGCCGGCGTCGCGCAGCGTGGACAGGTCGACCACCACGGGGATTCCCGTGAAGTCCTGAAGGAGCACCCGCTCCGGATAGAAGGCCAATTCGGCTCCTTCCTCGACCGGCGTACCGTTCGCGAGGGCGCGGACGTCCTCGATCCCGGTCTTCGCTGGATCGAAGTGGCGGACGATGTTCTCGAGCAGGACCCGGACGGTCCGCGGGCGACGGGCGAGACGACCCGCCTCGATGCCGGGGACGCGTTCGACGCGGAAGATCGTGAGGGTTTCGTCCCCGAGGCGTAACGTATCGGCCGCCCCAAGGGGGTCGCTCGGACTCATACGCCGCCCAGCCCGCTCGCGCTCTTGGGCGTTGTGCATCGGACCCGCGGCCGATCCGGGCCGAGGGCGGGCAACGCTAAGTCCCGCGGACCGTCCACCGGCCCGCTGTGTCGGCCGACCTCGACGCGCTGATCCTTGGGATCCACATCACGGGGGCCGCGATCTGGGTCGGCGGCGTCGTAGCCCTCGGCACGATGACCGTGGCGTTGCGGGGGGCCCCCTTCGACGACCCGCGGATCCGATCCCTCGCGATCGCGCGCCTCGCCCGCCCGCTGGCCCGCCTGATGTGGCCGGCGCTCATCGTCACGATCCTCACGGGACTCTACAACGCGAGCTGGTATCTCCCGAGCGGGGTCCCGCTCCTCGCGTCGCCCCAAGGGATGCTTCTCGTGACCAAGGCCGGCCTCGTCGCGTTCGTTGTGGTGGTCGGGGGGCTGCACACGTTCGTGGTCGGCCCGCGCATTCGCCACCGGATCGAGGCGGGCGATCCCGACTCGGCGCTCACCCATATGCGGGGCTGGAACGCCGCCCTCGGGGCCGCGACCCTCGTGGGGAGCGTCGGGATCCTCTTCCTCGCGGCGGCCCTTCCGTTCGCCTAGTCGCGGCCCCGGTCCGCAGACGATCCGGCCGGTTCGAGAGAGACCCGGACCGAACGGTTCCAGCGCACTCCCACTCGGGCCCCCGGCGGAGGGCCGGTCGAGGCCGAGGCCGAACGGATCTCGAGCCGCTCCCCCGAATCGGTCCGCAGCACCAGGAGATGCTCGCGACCGGTCGTCCCTTCCGCGAGCACCAGCCCCTCGACGCGGGCGGACCCGGTCCCGACGATCTCGAGGTCCTCGGGGCGGACGGCCTCGAGGTGTCCCCCCGCCTCGAGCACGTTGTAGCCCAGGAAACGGGCGACCCGCTCGGTCCGGGGCGCCCGGAAGATCTCACCGGGCGGGCCGACCGCCTCGAGACGGCCGTCGAACAGGAGGGCCACCCGGTCCCCGAGGAAGAGGCCTTCCTCCCGATCGTGGGTGACGTGGATCGCGGCGATCCCGAGGGAGCGGAGCACCTCGCGGAACTCCGATCGGAGCTCGGCCTTCAGCTCGACGTCAATCGAAGCGAACGGCTCGTCGAGGAGGATGAGCCTCGGCTCGGCGGCGAGGGTCCGCGCGAGCGCGACGCGCTGGCGCTCCCCGCCCGAGAGCTGATCCGGCCGCCGGTCCTCGAACCCTTCGAGGTGCAGCAGGCGCACGAGCCGCGCGACCTCCTCCTCGGTCTCGCGCCGCGGGCGCCGCTGGAGCAATGGGGCGTAGGCGATGTTCTCGACGACCGTCCGGTGGGGGAAGAGGGCCGGGTCCTGGAACATCAACCCGATCCCCCGGCGGTGCGGGGGGACGCCCACCACCTCCCGACCCTCCAGCCGGATCGATCCGGCGACCGGCCGCTCGAGGCCGACCAGGCATCGGAGGAGCGTCGTCTTGCCGCTGCCGTTCGGCCCGAGGAGGACGAGCATCTCCTCGCGCTGGAGCGAGAACGAGATCTCGTGGAGCACCGGCATCCCTTCCCACGCGGCGGAGAGCCCGCGGACCTCGAGCACGGCGCTAGAGCTCGACACGTCGACCCCCGAACGAGATGGCCGCGAAGACCGCGAGGCTGAGCAGGAGCAGGAGCCCCGCGGCGGCGTCCGCCTCCGGGAAGAGGCGGACGGAGGTGAGCGCGTACAGCGCGACCGGCAGGGTCGTCAGCGCGGGGGGAACGAGGAAGTTCGTCGCCGTGAACTCCCCGAGGCCGAAGGCGAAGGCGAAGAGGCCCACGGTGATGAGACCGTCCCGCACGCGCGGCAGGTCGGCGTCGAGGAAGGCGCCGAAGGCGCTCGCCCCGAGGGCGCGAGCGGCGTCCCGGGCGGCGGGGGAGAGACCGGCGAGCGGAATCTCGAGACTCTGAAGCGCGAAGGGGAGCGCGAGGATCGCCTGACTCGCGATCACGAGCGACCAGACCCCCGAGACCCCGCCGAGGACCGGCTCCCAGAACGAGGCGAGCGCGAACGCAAGGACGACCGGGGACAGGAGCAGGGGCACGAACAGCAGGAGCCCGAGGGTGACGGCCCGGTCGGGCCGGCGCACGATGGCGAAGCCGCTCGCGACCCCGAGCAGGATCGCGATGAGCGAGGCGACCACGGCGAAGAACATCGTGTTGCCGAGCGCGCCTACCGCCGAGACGCCGAGGTGGGCGGTCGTCGTCGGCGAGAAGAGGGCCGTCCAGGCCGCGCCCGCCCCATGCCCTCCGTACGGCTCGAACGTGCGGTCGAGGACCGCGGCGAGCAGTGCGGCCTCCGCCGCCAGCACGAGGCCCGTCTCGATCGCGAGGCCCCAGCCGATCGGCGAGCGTCGGGAGAGCGGACGGAGGGTGGGCGCGCGACGCCCGGGGTTGGACCTGAGGCGGCTCACGAGGGTGAGGTAGACCGCGGTCGGGAGCACGAGCAACAGGACCATCGCGAGGGCGAGGAGGGCCGCCGCGTTCGGCTCGAGGTACGTCTGGTCGAGCGCGTAGACCTGGGCCTCGAGGGTGTAGCATCGCGCGCCGGCCCCGCACAGCAGGAGCGGAGGCGCGAAGGAGAGCGCCGAGAACAGGAACGTGAGCAGGCCCCCGGCCGCCGCCCCGAGCGCGGTCGGTCCGGCCCAGACGTCCCGATAGGCCCGCCACGGCGAGCCGCCCAGGGTCGCGACCGTCTCCTCGAGCTCGACGGAGGCGCTCTCGCAGCCGGTGGCGGTGAGCAGGATCACGATCGGGACGTTGAAGAACAAGTTCGCGGCGATGATCGCGGGGATTCCGCTCCCGAAGAACGCGGTCGCGGGGAGCCACCCCGAGACGACCCCCCCGGTCCCGAACAGGTCGAGGACCCCGAGCACGACCACCAGGCTCGGGAGGAGGAACGGGACCAGGAGGACCGAACGGACGACCGACCGGCCGGGCCAGGCGTACCGCCCGACGAAGAGGCCCGCGGGATATCCGAGCGCGACCGCGAACGCCGCGGAGAGCCCGCCTTGCTCGAGCGAGTTGTCGAGCGACCGCGCATTGCGGGTGGCGGTGACGACCGAAACGAATCCCGAATACCCTCCCGACTTCACGAGCGCATCGGCGAAGAGCAGGGCGACCGGGACGAGCGCGAATAGGGCGACGAACGCCACCACCGGGACGAGGAAGGCGGTCCCCTCGTTCTTCGCGCTCAAGCGCCCCCTCCGGCGAGGGTCTGCCAGGTGTCGAGCCAACCGCCCGGCCCGGTGAGGTCGCTCGCGAGCGCAGCGGGGGTCGTCGCGTTGTTCAGGGCCTCCACCGACGCCGGGGGGATGTTCGCGTCGAAGACCGCGGGCAACGCCACCGAGGCGTTCGCGGGGTACTCCCATTCATTGGTCGGGAGGTACGCCTGGACCTCCCCGCTCAAGAGCCAGTCCTCGAGGTCCTCGGCGAGGCCCACGTGGCGCGAGCCCGCCACCACCCCCACGCCGTAGATCGTGCGCCAGCCGTAGGCCGTCCCGTTCCACCACGACACGGTCGAGTTGAACGCCCCGGCCTCGCCGTTCGCCACGGCGTACGAGGGGTCCGTCGAGTAGCTCACGACGAGCTCGTTCGACCCCGGAGGCGTCCCGAACTCGCCGAACGCCGTGCCCCAGTCGAGCTGCGGGTTCGGATGGGGCTCGGAGAAGAACTGCTGCCAGAACCCCTGCCAGTTCTCGTGGAGGACGGTGGAGTAGTACTCCACCTCCCAGGCGAGGAACTCCTCTCCCGTGATGTCGTAGACCGGGTTCTCGGTGACGAGCTGCCGGGCCCAGCTCGCGTTCTCGACGAACTCGGGCAGGGTCGCCTCGGCCACGGCCCCTAGCGTGGCGTTGGAGAACGCGCTCGTGTAGTCGATCGCGAGGAAGCCGTACTCGTACGGTACCGCGCCGTGGTCGGGGCTGAGCTCGCTGACGAGCCAGGGCGGGACCGACGCGAGCTCGGGCGGCGCGTACGGGAGGAGGAGGCCGAGCGACTCGGCTTGTGGGGTCGTGATCTCGTCGAGCCCGATCACGAGGTCCGCGGCCGGCAGGCCATAGGCCGTCGGTGTCTCGAGCGCGCTGACGAGGTTCACTGAAGGGCAGACGAGCTCGACGCGCACCCCGTGCGCGGCGTCGAACTGCCCGAGGAGCGTGGAGAGGTTCGCGGCGCCCGCCCCGCAGTTGCCTCCGAAGAAGCTCGAGTAGGTGTAAACGACGAGCGTCGTCCCCTTCGAAGCCGCGCCGCTCGCGTAGTACTCGTAGACGCCGAACCCGGCAACGACGACCACGAGGGCGATCGCGATCGCGATCAACCCCCGGCCGAGGCGCCCGGGCCGGCGAAGCCGGCGGGACCCGGAGGAGGCGGGGTCGGCCCGGGTCATCCCCTCCGCAGGCCGGCGGAGAGTCGCCCTATGTTCCGCATCGCAGTCCCTTCGCGGGCATTATCCCGTGCAGGTTCGTGGGGTCGACGAGGTCCCCCTCGTCCTCTCAGCCGGTTCCCAGCTCCCCCTGCGCCGGTGGAGAGGACGGGAAGGGATTTACCTTCATGCAGGCGCTGCCGCGCCCTCTTATACGGCTCCCGCTCCTTACTGAGGCGGCAGCCCATGTCGGACCCGATCGAGAAGCTCCGCTTCGGGACGGAGCTCGTCAAGCGCGGATTTGCCCGGATGCAGCAGGGCGGCGTGATCATGGACGTCACCACGGCCGAGCAGGCCGCGATCGCGGAGGAAGCGGGCGCGGTGGCGGTGATGGCCCTCGAGCGAGTTCCCGCCGACATCCGGGCCGCGGGGGGCGTCGCGCGGATGGCCGATCCCGCCAAGGTCCGCGAGATCAAGGAGCGCGTCTCGATCCCCGTGATGGCGAAATGCCGGATCGGCCACACCGCGGAGGCCCGGATCCTCGAGGCGCTCGCGGTGGACATGATCGACGAGTCGGAGGTCCTCACCCCCGCGGACCCGTTCCGCCACGTCGACAAGAAGGCGTTCAAGGTTCCGTTCGTCTGCGGCGCCCGCAACCTCGGGGAGGCCCTCCGGCGCATCGAGGAGGGCGCGGCGATGATCCGGACGAAGGGGGAGGCGGGCACGGGCAATGTCGTCGAGGCGGTCCGCCACATCCGCCAGATCTCGAGCGAGATCGCCGAGGTCGTGAAGCTCCCGAAGAAGGACCTCTCGGACTGGGCGAAGCACGAGCACGTCTCGGAGGCGATCCTCGGCGAGGTCCGGTCCCTGAAGCGGCTGCCCGTCGTCAACTTCGCCGCCGGGGGAATCGCGACGCCCGCCGACGCCGCGCTCTGCCGGCTCCTCGGAGTGGACGGCCTCTTCGTCGGCAGCGGGATCTTCAAGTCCCAGCATCCGATGAAGGTCGCCCGCGCGATCGTCGAGGCGTCGCTGCACTACGACGAGCCGGAAGTGCTCGCCCGCGTCTCGACCGGGCTCGGGGAGGCGATGAAGGGGATCGAGATCCCGTCGATCCCGGCCGAGTCCCTCCTCCAGACTCGCGAATCCTCGGACGGCGCCCGCGCCAACCCCCGCGGGGCCACGGAGGCCTGACACCCTCCCCCGGGACCGCCTCGGGCGGAGGTTGTAAGAACCAACGGTCGGTAAGCCGCTCGTGCGGATCGTCCAGGTCTCGCCGTTCTACTGGCCGCACGCGGGCGGGGTCGAGTCCCACGTCCGGAGCCTTGCCCGCGAGTTCGCCGCCGAAGGCCACGAGGTCACGGTCGTCACCTCCCGCTACTCGCGCCAGCTCCCCGCCGAGGAGTCGATGGAGGGATACCGGATCCTCCGGACCCGATCGCTCGGCGTCCTCTTCCGCACGCCCATCGACTACGGCACGGCGAAGACCATCCGCTCGCTGCGACCGGACGTCGTTCACGTGCACTACCCTCCTCCCCTCACGGCGTACTTCACCGCGCGAGCGCTGCGCCGTCACCGCGACGTGCCGATCTGCCTCACCTACCACTGCGACCTGTTCCTCGACGGAATCCTCGGCCGCGTCACCGCGAGCCTCTACCAGCACGTGTTCGTCCCTTCCATCCTCGACCGGGCCGACCGGATCATCGTGCACACCCGCAGCTACGGGAGCACCTCGGTGATGCTGCGGGGCCGCGAGCTCTCCGTGATCCCGTCCGTCGTCGACCTCGAGCGTTTCCGGCCGGGCCTCGACGCGCACACTCTGCGCACCGACCTCGGGCTCGACGGAAAGCGGATCCTCGCCTTCACGGGCCGGCTGGTCCCCCACAAGGGGGTCGATGTGATCCTCGAAGCGCTCACCCAGCTCCCGAAGGACGTCGTGCTGATCGTGATCGGGGCGGGCCCGCGGCTCCCCAGCCTCGTCGGTCAGGCCCGGCGCCTCGGCTTAGGCGACCGGGTCCGATTCTGCGCGCGGGTCTCCGACGAGGACCTCCCGAGGTACCTCGCGCTCGCGAACGTCTTCGTCTTCCCGAGCCAGAACCGGCTCGAGGGGTTCGGCCTCGCGGTCGCGGAGGCGATGGCGGCCGGCCTCCCCGTCGTCACCGCCGACATGCCCGGTGTCCGCGAGGTGATCGAGCCGGGCCGGGAGGGCCTCCTCACCGAGCCGCTGATCGCGGGCGATCTCGCGAAGAAGGTCGAGACGCTGATCGACGACCCGACCCTCGCGCGGGCGATGGGCGCAGCGGGGCGACAGCGCGCGGAGGAGCGCTACGGTCTATCGACCGTCGCCCAGCAGCTCATCCGCCTGTACGAAGGCCTGCACGCAACTGGTTGATCTGGACCTTGAGCCGCTGGGCCTCGGCCGCCGCGGCCTTCCTCCAGTCGGAGTCGGCCGAGGCGTAGAGGATGCTGCGCGAGGCATTCACGAGGAGCGCGCGTCCGTGCGCGTCGACCCCTTCCCGGACGGCGGTCGCGAGCGTGCCGCCCTGCGCGCCGATGCCGGGCACGAGGATCGGGATGCCGTTCCCGAGCGTCGCGCGGGTGGCCCGGAAGGCGTCCGAGAACGTCGCGCCAATCACGACGCCGACGTTGCCGTGGGCGTGGGCGAGGCGGCGTGCCTCGCCGACGACCGCGAGCCAGAGGGGCCCCCGGGGCGTCGGGATCTCCTGGAAGTCGATCGCCCCCGGATTCGAGGAGTGGGCCACGACGAAGATCCCGTGCGCGGGATCGTCGAGGAACGGCTGGAGGGTCTCCCAGCCGAGCCAGGGCGTGATCGTCACGGCGTCGTAGCCCAGGCGGCGGAACGCCCCGTCGCGGAACAACCGCATCGTGTTGGGGATGTCGTTCGCCTTGAGGTCGAGGATCCTCAACCGGGTCGCCCCGATCTTCGCGGGGAGGCGGCCGAGCGCCTCGAGTCCGTCGGCGCCGTAGGCGAAATAGGCGCCGAGCTGCATCTTGTACGCGGCCGCGTGCGGGAAGGTCGCCCGGACGATCCCCTCCAGGAACCGATCGAGCTGCCGCCGGGGCGGAAGGCGCCGCAGCGCCTTCGGCATGAGCGCGGGATCGGGGTCGAGCCCGACGCAGACCAGCGAGTCTCGCGCCTTCAAGACTCGATCGACGCGCTGGACGAACTTCACCGGCACCGCCCGCAGGGAACGGGGGGCGGAGAAAAGGGTTTTCCAGCGCGGGCGGCCGAAGGGCGGCGTTCACCTCCCGGGGCGGCGGGGAGGGTTTTATCGAGGGCCGCGGTTCCCCGGGCTCGCGAGCTGCGATGGCCTCCCGAGAATCGTCCGGCGCTCCGGTCGAGGTGCGCCTCAAGGAACTCCGCCCGAACGGCATTCCCGTGGAGTTCGTCGCCCGGGTCGTCTCGCTCCAGCAGCGGGAAGTGACCCGAAAATCCGACGGGAGCCGCCGGCCGCTCCTCTCCGGACTCCTCAGCGACGGAACGGCGACGGTCCGCTTCACCTGGTGGGACCCGCCCCGGGAGGGCGTCGAACGAGGCCTCGTCCTCCGGGCCTCGGGCGCGGAGGTCCGGGAGTTCCGCGGGCGCCCCGAGCTCACCTTCACCTGGAGGACCCGCGTGGGACCGGCGAGCCCCGCGGAACTCCCGCGCGTCGATGCCGAGGAGGTCCCGATCCGGCCGCTCCGGGAACTCGCCGCGGGCGACGAAGGGTTCCGGGTCGAGGTGCGCGTCGCGAAGGTGGCACCCCGCCCCGTGACCGTCGGCGAGGAGCGCCGGGTGGTGCACGAGGGGATCGTCGCCGACGCCTCGGGCCTCCTGCGGCTCACGTCTTGGAGCGACTTCGGCCTCGCGCCGGGGGAGGCGGTGCGGATCTCGGGAGCCTACGTGCGCAGCTTCCGGGGCCGGCTCGAGCTCGTGCTCGACGAGCGCGCGATCGTCGCCCGGATCGACGGCGCGGGCCTTCCCGACCCGGGCGCGCTGCTCGGTGCGCCGCCGCGCTCCATCGCCGCCGTGGAGGACGAAGGCGGCGGGCCGGTCGTCACGGTCGAGGGGATCGTCGTCGGTCTGCTCCCGCCGAGCGGCCTCGTCTACCGCTGTCCGGAGTGCCGCCGGTCGGTCAAGAGCGGCATCTGCCGGATCCATGGCCAGGTCGAAGGACAACCCGATCTTCGGGCCCGGATCGTGCTCGACGACGGGACCGGCGCGCTCACCGTGAACACCGACCGGGCCGCGACGGAGCGGCTCTGGGGCGTCACGCTCGAAGAGTGCCGCGCTCGCCTCCGGGACCAGCCGGACCCGGGCCTGCTCGAGGAGCAGCTGCTCGAGGCGCTGTTCGGTCGCCGGCTGCGCGTGCGCGGCTCGGGCACGAAGGACGACTTCGGGGTGACGGTCGTGCCGGAGTCGATCGAGCGCGTCGACGTGGATCTCGACGCGGCCGCGGACGAGCTCTCGGCCCGGCTCGGAGGAGGGAGCTAGTGGCGCTGCGAGAACCCGCCTGGCGGGTCTCCGCGCGGGAGCTCGAGACCTCGCTCGAGGAGGAGAGGGGCTCCGGCGAGCGCGCCGCGGGCTACGTCCTCTCCCCGTTCGGCGCCCGGATGAACCGGGTGCTCGTGGCCGGGACCCTCTCTCCGGCCGAGGCGATCGGCCGCGACGAGGCGCAGACGTTCTGGCGGGCCCGCCTGAGTGACCCGACGGGGGTGGTCGCGGTCACCGCCGGGAGCTTCCAGCCCCGCGCGATGGCCCAGCTCCGGGCCGTCCACTCGCCCCGCCCGGCGCTCGTGGTGGGCAAGGTCCATCTCTACCGGGGCCGGGACGGCGTGGGGTACGTCTCGATCCGGGCCGAAGGCGCGCGGGCGCTGTCGGAGAACGAGGAGCGGGCCCTCCTCGCCGACGTCGTCCGTCAGACCCTCGACCGTCTCGACCTCGTCGAGCGGATCGAGAAGGGAGCCTCCCTCCCGGAGGAGGAACGGCGGCGGGACGGGATCCCCTCAGCGTGGGTCCGCGCCGCCCGGGACGCGCTCCAGCGGTACCCGAACGTCGACCGTCCGGCGTTCCGGCGGGATCTCCGCGCCGTCCTGCGTCGCGTCGCGGGTGACCTCGGTCCCCCGGCGGCCCCCGGGTCGCCCCCGACCGTCACCATCGTGCGGGCCCCGCCCCCGAAGGCCCCCGCCCCGGCGCCCTCCGCCGAGGAGCGGGCCGAGGAGTCCGTCTTCCTGGACCTGCTCGACGAGGTCGCAGAAGTGTCGGTCGACGGCTACGCGGACCTCAAGGAGGTCCTCACGCGCGTCGCCTCGCGAGGGCTCGTCAGCGAGCGCGCGGAGACGGTCCTGAACCGTCTCGAAGAGGAAGGCGTCATCGAGGAGCCGATCGTCGGGAAGCTTCGGCGGGCCACCTGACGCCCAGGACGCTTCCGGGTCCGCCGGTAGCGTATATATAGCCCCCGCGCTCGAAGGCGCGGGGGAATGAGGAACACCTGTCTCTCCGATCCCGTGACGAGACCAGCGACGAGCTGACCCCCAACTCCCTCGACGCGAGGTAGCCATGGCCGCCAAGGAACGATCCCGACTCGTGCCCATCCTCCTCGTCATCGTCGTCCTCGTGGTCGCCGGGGTCGGCGCGGGCCTCCTCGACTACTACAACCACCGCTCGACCGGGAGCCCCCAGACGACGATCCAGCTGGGCTACAACGCGACCGTCAACTACATCGGGTTCTTCGGAAGCGGACCGCAGCAGGGCCGGGTCTTCGATACGTCGTTCTACTCGGTCGCGACGAACAACGTGACGTATCTCAAGTCCCTCGAGTTTACGATGCGTCCGAACGAGTCCTCGTATACCCCCCTCGCGGTCCACATCGGTTTGTCCACTCCCGCGGGCGGGTACTCGCTGAACGGAGTCTCCTTCATCTCGGTCGTCACCGGGTTCTGGCAGGGGCTCATCGGGATCCCGGGCAATCAGACGACCTCGATCGTCGTGCCCCCGGCCCTAGGGTACGGGTCCCCGGTGGCCGGATGCTACACGAACGCGAGCCTCGCGTTCACCGTACCGGTGCTCCTGACGATGTCGCTCAGCCAGTTCTCCTCGAGCTATCCGGGGCAGTCGGCGTCGCAGGGGGCCCAGTTTCCGGACCCGACGTACGGCTGGCCAGTCTACGTCGTGAGCGCGAATTCGACCCGCGTCGTCCTCCTGAACCAGCCGTCGGTCGGTTGGACCGCGAAGTCGGGCGGCTGGTACGTCGAGGTCACGGCGGTCAACTCGACCTCGATCACCGTCGTCAACGAGCTCAGCCCGGCCCAGGCGGGGCTCGTGAGCGGCACGTCCTCGGCCTCCGTCTGCGGGACGAGCACATACATCGTCTCCGCGGTCAACCTCGCGACCGGGACCTACACCCGCGACTACAACAAGGAGGTCGTGGGGCAAACGCTCGTTTTCCAGGTGACCGTGGTCGGGATCTTCCCCGACTAGGCGCCCCGGGGGCGGCGGCTAGCCGCCGAGGGTTACCTTGCCCCGCTTCAAGAGCTCGTTCAGCTGCGCCTCGGCCACAGAGGCGAGCGCCTCCTCCGGCGTGCGGCCCCGCCGCGGGGCGTAGGCGCGGACCATCCGCCGGGCCTCCTCCTGCCGCGCGCGCGTGGCGGCGAGGAGCCCCCGGCCCTCGCGCTCGAGATCGTGCATCTCACGGCTCACCGCGTCGATCTGGTCCATCACGTCCGCTCGGGCCCGTCCCTTCGCCCGGAGATCGGCGATGAGCCCGCCGGCCGCCTCGAGCTTCGCGCGGACGTTCCCCATCATGGCGTCGCGCTCCGCCCGCGCCTTGGTGAACTCCGCGTTGATCCGCTCGACCTCGGCGCGCGCGGCGGCGACGCGGGCCTCGGCCTCCTTGCGCTGCCGCTCGTGCTCGAGGGCCACCTGGGCGTGGGCCTCGGCGTCCTTGAGATCGTGCGTGCGCTGGCGGAGCCGCGCGATCAACGCGTTCTCGTCGTCGAGGGAGAGGGCGTGGGTCTGCTGCCGCAGCTCGAGCTCCTGGATCTCCTTGCGGATCTGGTCGGGACGGACGCGCTCGGCCGGGCCGATCGTGAGCCGGAGCTCGCGGAAGGCGACGACGGCCTGCTCGGCCGCGGTCCGCGCGGCGTCCCGGGCCTTGCGCAGCTCGGTGAGTTCCCTCCCGAGCTCAGCGTGGCGCGCGTAGAGCTGCTCGACCTCGGCCTGGGGGACCTGGCGACGGTCGTACAGCGCCTTCTGCTCGGAGGAGAGGCGGCGCATCTCGCCGATCAGCTCCTGCCGGTGGCGGTGGAGGGCCGTCAGTTTCGAGTCGATGGACCGGAGCCGGTCCCGATCCTCCCGGTTCTTGTGCTCCTCCTCGTCGGAGAGCACCGGGCGCGGCGGCACGCCCTTCGGAGGATGCACAGGTGTCAAAAGGGCTTCTGGTGCCCCGGCGAGCCTCCCGGCGGGGTCACGGCCGACGATGGCAGACGAAATAGAGGTGGAGCTCAGGGACGTACTCGGCGTCGACCAGCTGGAACCCCCGCTGGGCCATCGCGTCGACCGTCTCCGCGCGGTAGTAGCGAACGGGGGTGACGTGCGGTCCCCCGACGTAGACGTCCCGGTCGATTTCCGTGCCCTGGCCGGCGTGGGGATCGGTCACGGCGCGTACCGCGAACAGATGGAATCCGCCCGACCGGAGCCCCCGGCGCACTTCGAGCAACAGCCGTTCCATCTCGGGGCCCGAGAGCATCATGTAGAGCGCGTGGGCGTAGACGACATCGAGCGAACCGGTCGCGGTCCGGCGGAGCGCGGTCTCGGCGTCTCCCAGCTCGAAGGTGAGGTTCGGGGGGTTGGAGGTAGAGGCCCTCGCCCGCCCGATCGCGACGGGGGAGTGATCGACCGACCGTACCGTGTGCCCGGCGTCCGCGAGCTCCCGGGAGTCGCGACCGGGGCCGCAGCCCAGCTCGAGGACCTTCAGGGAACTCCCGAGACGCGCCATCCGCTCGAGGGCCCACCGACTGAATGTGGAGGGAGCTCCCGCGAACCGACCCGGGTTCGCCAGATACTTGCGATCCGACTCGGCCCGTCGCTCCGCGAGGGAGGGCCAGGTTACGTCCTTCGGGTCCGACGTGCGGCGCTCCTGCCCGGGCCCGTCGGCCGACGGCGCGACCGCGAGCGAAGAGCGAACCGCTGCGCGGCAAAAAGGGCTGCCGGGACCGCCGCGTCGATGTTGACGACCGCGATCGGGGCGCAGGACTGGAGCATCGCGGTGAGCGCCGCCTCGCCCCGGCCCCCCCGGCCGTAGCCGACGGCGGTCGGAACCCCCACGACGGGGGCCCGCACGAGGCCAGCAACGACGGTCGGGAGCGCCCCCTCTCGCCCGGCAAAGACCAGGTAGATCTCGGGTTCCTGCCGCTCCAGGCGCTCGACCGCCCGGAGCAGCCGGTGCAGGCCGGCGACCCCGACGTCGTGCGCCTTCACCACCCGGATGCCGAGCGCCGTGAGCAGCGCCGCGGCCTCCTCGGCGAGGGGGACGTCACTGGTCCCCGCCGTGACGATCGCGGCCGAGCCCCGCCGGTACCCGACCCCGAGCGGACCCGAGAGCCGCAGCAGCCGTCCCCCGGCGAGCACCGTGAGCGGTAGCCCACGCTGCGCCGCGGCGCGGGCCGAACGAAGCTGGGCCGGGGTCGGTCGAGAGACGAGCGCCCCCATCCCGCGATCGTGGAGCGCCCGCAGGATCCCCAAGAGGTGGGCTACCGTCTTCCCCTCGCCGAGCACGATCTCGGGAACCCCGACCCGGCGCGCCCGGTCCCGATCCAGTCGGGCGTAGTGCGCGACGATCAGCTCGCGGGCGCCCGAACGGACCGGCCGGCTCGAGGAACGCCGACGCATGGAGGGTCGGACCCAAGCCGTGATATAGCGGGTTCCTGTGGCACGCGCACTCCGGCAGCATGCCCGATTTTGCGCTCACTTCCGAGCAGGAGAGCCTGCGGGACATGGCCCGCAAGTTCGCCCGCACGGAGATGGCCCCCCACGCCGCGGAGTGCGACCGGGCCGGTCGCTTTCCCGAGGAGATCTACCGCAAGGCGTACGACCTCGGGCTCATGAACCTCAACGTCCCGAGCGACTACGGCGGCAGCGGCCTCTCGCTGTTCGACCAGTGCCTCATCGTCGAGGAGCTCGCCTACGGCTGTGGGGGGATGACGACCTCGATCATCGCGAACTGCCTCGCCCTCGAGCCGATCCTGCTCGCGGGGACCCCCGAGCAGCGGACGCGCGTCTTGAGCCCGTTCTGTGCGAGCTACCAGCTCGCCGCGTTCTGTCTCACGGAGCCGTCCGGGGGGAGCGATGCGGGAAACCTTCGGACCCGGGCGAGGCGCGACGGCGACCACTACGTGCTCACCGGGGAGAAGTGCTTCATCACGAACGCGCCCCACGCGTCCCTCTACACGGTCTTCGCGACCGGGGACCCGAATCTCCGACACAAGGGGATCTCGGCGTTCATGGTCCCGCGCTCGGCCGAGGGCCTCACGCCCGGCAAGGACGAGGAGAAGATGGGCCACCGGGCCTCGTCGACGAGCACCGTGCGCTTCGACGGAGTCCGCGTTCCCGCCTCCGATCGCCTCGGGGCGGAAGGCGATGGGTTCTCGATCGCGATGCGCACGCTCGACCAGACCCGCACCCCGATCGGTGCGCTCGCCACGGGGATCGCCCAGGCCGCGCTCGACCACGCGGCCCGGTACTCCCTGAAACGCGAAACGTTCGGCAAGCCGATCTCCGAGCACCAGGCGATCCAGATCAAGCTCGCGAACATGGCACAGTCGGTCCGGGCGGCCCGCCTCCTCACCTGGTTCTCCGCGTGGACGATCGACTCCGGCCACAAGGGGACGCTCGAGTCGTCGATCGCGAAGTGCTTCGCCTCCGACGCCGCGCTCCACGTCGCGGACGAGGCGATCCAGACGTTCGGCGGGTACGGCTACATGAAGGAGTACCCGGTCGAGAAGCTCCTGCGCGACGCGAAGCTGACCCAGATCTACGAGGGGGCGAACGAGATCCAGCGGACCGTGATCGCCCGCGAACTCCTCCGGGACTACGCGTAGGCGGGGGGGGGCGCGCCGTGGAGATCGTCGTCTGCGTCAAGCCGATTCCCGAAGCCGAGACCCGCCTGCGCGTCGGGGCGGACGGGACGACCTTCGACGCGGAGGGCGTGAAGTTCGTCCTCGCCGGGTACGACGAGTCCGCGGTCGAACAGGCCCTCCTGCTCAAGGAGGCGATCCCGGGGTCCCGCGTGCACGTCATCTCCGCCGGACCCTCGCCCCGGACGGACGAGGTGCTCCGGGCGTCGGTCGCCCTCGGCTGCGATCTCGCGACCTGCGTCGACCTTTCGAGCGCGAACTCGGCCGCCGACCCGATCGCGATCGCCCGCGCCCTCGCGAGCGCGCTCGCGACCGTCCCCCACGACCTCGTGCTTTGTGGGAAGCAGGCGGGGGACGACGAGGCCGGCCTCGTGGCCCCGGCGCTCGGGGAGCTGCTCGGCGTACCGGATTTCGGCTACGTCGTCGACCTCCGGTGGGACGCCGCCCGAAAGCTCCTCAAGTTCCAGCGCTGGGGCGAGTCCGGCCTCGAGCTGTGGGAGGCGCCGACCCCCTGCGTCATCGGTCTCCAGCAGGCGTGGAACGATCCGCGCACCGCGAAGCTCCCCGCGATCCTGAAGTCGCGGAAGGCACCGATCGCGAGGGCCGCACCCCCGGCGGGACCGACATCGCCTTCGAGCCGGCCCGAGAGGTTCGAGCTGCCGCCCCCCCGCCTCGGGGCGAGGCTCATCGAGTACAAGACCCCCCAAGAGGCCGCCGAGAAGCTCGTGAAGCTCCTGCGGGAGGAGGCGAAGGTCTTCCCGTGACGCCGCCGGTGCTCGTGTTCGGCGAGGTGCACGAGGGCCGCGTCGCCTCGGCGAGCCTGGAGGCGATCGCGGTGGCGCGGGAACTCGCCGGGCCCTCCGATCCGGTGATCGGGTTCGTCGCGGGCTCCCGGGGAGAAGCGGCCGCGGCCGACTTCGCCCGATTCGGGGTCGGCCGGGTGCTCGTCGCGGAGGACCCGCGGCTCGACGCGGCTCCGGTGGGGGCGATCGCCCATGCCGTGACCGCGGCGGCCCGGTCCTCGGGGAGCTCGCTGCTCGTCGCGGGCGGGACGACCTTCGGCCGCGAACTCGTGGGCCGCCTCGCCGTGCGGTGGGAGGCGGCGGTGGCGACCGGGGTCACCGAAGCGACCCGGGTGGACGGGACGCTGCGGGTGCGCCGGGCCATCTTCGGAGGCCGGGCGAGCGAGACCCGACGGCTCGAAGGCGAACGGAGTGCGATCGCGATACGGCCCCATGCCTTCCCCCCTCCCGTCGAGCGACCGGGGGCGCTCGCGATCGAGCGGGTGGCGACGGGCGATCTTCCGGCGTCCCTCATGGCGCCGCATCGGACCGAGGTGAAGGCGCCCGACCGGGGGGCGGGGCCGGGCCTCACCGACGCGGCGATCGTCGTCTCGGGCGGCCGTGGGCTGCGCGGACCCTCGGAGTTCCACCTCGTGGAGGACCTCGCCGCCTCCCTCGACGCGGCCGTCGGAGCGTCCCGGGCGGTGACCGACGCCGGGTGGCGGCCCGCCTCGTTCCAGGTCGGTCAGACCGGCAAGGCGGTCTCCCCGCAGCTCTACATCGCGGTCGGGATCTCGGGCGCGATCCAGCATCTCGTGGGGATGGTCTCTTCGCGGGTGATCGTTGCCATCAATTCCGACGCGGGAGCGCCGATCTTCAAGGTCGCGGACTACGGGATCGTCGGCGACCTGTTCGAAATCGTCCCGGCGCTCACCGCCGAGGTGCGGCGGGCCCGCGGCCGTTAGCCCGGTGGGGGCGTTAGAGGTCGAAGGCGACCTCGATCCCGTCGCGGATCAGCGAGGTCGCCGAGACGCCCGCCGCCTTCTGCGCGGCGCGCAGGAGGTGCCGGACCGACCGCTTGCGACCGCCGGTCTCGGTCATCATCGCATGAAGGAGCTCGCTCGCGAAGCGGGGGTAGACCGTGTAGATCCGCGGGTTCCACTTCACCCGGTCGAGACGGGCGAAGTCCCGGAAGTCGGGGAGGATCCCCGAACTCTCGAGGCGATGGTCGTACTCCGCGAGCTGGGCCGCGGAGGACGAGCCGGCCGCCTTCGCCGCGAGCGCGGTCTCCGCCGCCTCGATCCCCGAGCGGACGGCGTAGTTCATCCCCTGGATCACGATCCCGTTCGAGAAGACGAACCCGGCAGCGTCCCCGGCGACCATCCACCCGTCGCCGTGGAACGCGGCCGGCCGGCTCGCCCATCCCGACGCGATCAGCTTGGCCCCGTACTCGACGAGTTCGGCGCCCTTGACGCGGGCGGCGATCGCCGGGTGGAGCTTGAACCGCTCGATCAGGTCGTGGGAGTAGACGCCCCGGCCGAAGAGCGACTGCACGCTCACGATGAGCCCGAGGGAGAGCGTGTCGCGGTTCGTGTAGAAGAAGCCGCCCCCCATGACCCCGGGCGGGAAGATCCCGGTGACCCACTCCTCGGCGTGGCCCTCGCCCGGCCCGAGATGGAACCGCTCCTCGATGGTCCCCGCGTCGAGGCGGTAGACCTCCTTGATCCCGAGCTCCGTGGCCTCGCCCGAGAGACGGTGCTCCGGTCGGATCGGCGTGCCGAGCGTGATCCGGGAGTTCGTGCCGTCCGCGACGATCGTGACCGGGGCCGTCATCTTCTCGCCGCCCTGGACGATGCCCCGCACGCGGGAGCCTTCCCAGTTCAGCCGCTCGACCGGCACGGAGGTGACCAGCGTCGCCCCGGCGGCCTCGGCCTGCTTCGCGAGCCAGGCGTCCGTCCGGGCGCGAAGCACCGAGTGGGCGACGTACGGCTCCTTGCGCCAGCTGCCGTCCTCGAAGTCGAACGACGTCGCGCTCTCGGGCGTGAGAAAGCCGAACCGCTTGCGGACGATGTGGCGCTCGATCGGCATCTCGTGCCACCAACCCGGCAGGATCCGCTCGAGGTCGTGGCCCCAGAGGATGCCGCCCGAGAGGTTCTTGGCTCCGGCCTCGGCCCCGCGCTCCACGAGAAGCACGTTCGCCCCGCCCTTCGCGAGCCGGATCGCGGCCGCGCATCCGGCCAAGCCCGCCCCGACCACGATGGCGTCGAAATCGTCGCCCATGGCCCTCGCCGCCCCGAGCCGGCGGGGCCGCTTAACGGTGCCCGCTCTCCGCGC